>CAZBGA010000023.1:0-48264 GCA_964491385.1 uncultured Treponemataceae bacterium
CGTAGGAGCCGGACTAAAATAGAAAAGGCTCCGGAGAACCCGGGGCGGTTCAAGGAAGGGGGATCTATGAGCAAGACAATTCAGGAATGGAATGACGAGGTCTTCAATCTCCTCATAGAATATCGTGGCCACCATCCGGGATTTACCTTCGCTCCGCGTACAAAAGATGATAAGAAGGGCCGCTTCCGTTCAGGCTTGTGGTTTCAAGGTACCGATAGTTATTTGTTTGTCGGGTTGACGGCGCTCGGGGATTCCAACAACAAGACGAAGACTATCGGTTTTGCTCTCAGCTTCAAGAACGGTGAGATCTCACGCTCATATGTAGAGGTAGCGTTCGGTGATGACTACAACCGGAAGCGTGCAGATTATTTCCGGAAGGTGCTTGAGCTCTTCGATATACAGTGGCAGGAAGGGACGTACAAGTATTCCGTTACCCTCCCGATGCAGGAGGGCTTAAAGCAGACTCTCTATACTTTCCTCGACAAGTACTGGGAGAAGCTTCACGCGATCATGAGCGCTCAAGTCGACTTCGATAAGCTCGTCGTTACCGAGGATCATTTCACGAAGTACCTAGAGAAGAGGCAAGCGGTTATGCGCCGAGGCCCGATTTCGGTCCCGACCGACGTAATCATCGATAATGATGATGAAGACGAGGAAGTGGTGGAAGAAGCTTACACGGGAATCCCGTTGAACCTCATTCTCTATGGTCCGCCTGGGACAGGTAAGACCTATAAGCTGCGAACGGAATGGCTTCCCCGCTTCACGTCGAGCACTGCACTTCCTGACCCCCGAGAGAGCAAGCGCAATGACTTTGTCGCAAGTGCAAGCTGGTGGGAAGTTATCGCTGCCGCCATCACAACAGGCGGCAGAGTCCCGGTCTCTGTAGACACAATTTCCTCCAATCAGATCGTTCAGAAGAAGCTTGCCATCAGCAACAACAATAATGTCAGGGCGACGTTATGGAGCAATCTCATGACCCATACATCGCCCACGTCGACGACCGTCGGGTACGCCCGGCATAGCGAGCCTTTCATCTTTGACAAGAACCCCGACTCAACCTGGGTTCTTGTGCCCGATTGGAAGACCAAAGATGAGGACCTTGCGGAGCGTATAGATGCACTATCCACGGGCGCGGCTAGCGTTTCCGAGGTCAAGCGGTATGAGTTTGTCACATTCCACCAGTCCTATGGCTATGAAGAGTTCGTGGAAGGTCTCCGACCCATTGCAGAGGATGGCGCTATTCGATACGAGGTTGTCCCTGGCACGTTTCTTCGTATATGTCGTAGGGCTCAGTTGGACCCAGTGAATCATTATGCAGTCTTCATTGATGAGATCAATCGCGGCAATATTTCCAGGATATTTGGCGAGCTGATTACCCTCGTCGAGAGCGACAAGCGCGTCCACTACGATAATGAGGGCAAGCGCCTTCCGGGAGACTCTGGCATCGAGGTCACGCTTCCATACTCTGGCGCCCTCTTCGGTGTTCCTGCCAACGTTCACATCATCGGCACCATGAATACAGCCGACAGGAGCATAGCCCTGCTTGATATGGCCCTACGGCGCCGCTTCGACTTTGAGGAGGTCGTTCCTGACCCGGATATCATCAAGGGCAGTGATGGTCGAGGGTGGATCGAGACTGATGACGGTGAACCCTTGCAGCTACCGGATCTCCTTCGGTCTATCAATAAGCGTATCAACTATTACCTGGGTCGCGATCTCATGATAGGTCACGCATACCTGACCAAGGTACGTACCCTGCAGGATCTTCATGCGGCCTTTTCAAAGAAGATCATTCCCCTATTACAGGAATATTTCTACGCTGACTGGGAGAAGATACGCCTCATCTTGGGCGATCACCCCGAGCAGCGGAAGCATTATCCCGATCAAGTCAGGGCGGCGTTGGACGGAGTTGAAGAGAAGGACTATCTGTTTATTATCTCCAAGAAGCTTGCGCATTCCAATGTTTTCGGCTTTGGATCATCGGACCAAGAAGATCCTTGGGAATATCAGGTTAACCCTGCGCTCTTCGAAGGCAGGCTTTCCCCATGGGCTTATCGCAAGATCTATAGCCTATGAAGAGAGTAGTCGTCCGGGAATATGACTGGCTGGGCACAGTGCCCGAGTCAGGCTTCCCAGTCAATCTTTCTGATACACAAGTGAGCGTCCTGGGCTCGATGGAGCGCTCCTGGGCAAGGGGAGCGCTCGAGTGGGGCAGGGACAGGGTGCGCTTCGCCGGATTCTGTGGAACCATTAAGCTCGGTACAGACTATTTCGATATTCTTCCAAAGATCACCGAGGAGGAAGATCCCTCGATCGATCGCTCATTACTCGTAAGGATGCTACGGATCGTCTCTAGCTTGCAGCTGTCAACCGGTGACGATACACAAGCGTCCATGCAGGATGTCAGCATCCTCGATATCCTTATTGAGCTATTCTGTAGGACAATTCGCGACTCCGCCCGACGCGGGTTGCCCCATGCCTATACAGCGCATTCGGACAACCTTCGAGCTCTTCGGGGCAAGATTCGCGTCAGCCATCAGATACGACACAATATCTGCCATCCAGAGATGCTCTTCTGCGATTTCGAAGAGTTCCAGGAAGACAACGCCCTGAACCAGATTCTTAAAGCTGCGCTGACAATTGCCGGGCGTCACGCAGGATCGCCTGGGACGCGCATTTCCGTGCAATCCTTGCTCGACCTCTTCATCGATGTTTCTGATGTACCAGCATCCAAGCTACGATGGGCGGGCCTCGAACAGGATCGCCGATATATAGGATGGAAGACTACCCTTACTCAAGCACGCTGGTTCATTGAGGGTGAATGCCCCAACATTTACTCCGGTAAGAACGACTCAATCTGCATACTCTTCGATATGGCAAAGCTCTTCGAGCGCTATGTGGCAATCGAAGTGGGGAATCTCCTCAGCCCCGCAGGATATTCAGTTCAATGCCAGGGTCCGTTTTCGTGGCTTCTGTCCCGTGAAGACATGTCCCGCTATAAGACCATCCCTGACATTTTCGTGACCAAGAACGGTCTACCTGCAGCAATCCTTGACACCAAGTGGAAGGTGCTCATGGGCAACGCCGGAGAGGCTGATATGGCGCAATCTGACCTATATCAGCTATTCGCCTACGCTAAGGCTTATCATGTATCCGATGTGGCGCTCATCTATCCAAGTTCCTACGGGCAAGTCCTAGAGTATGGTTACTGGAAGTACATGGATGGGCTGACTTCGCTCTATATTATACGCGTTGATATTTCGACCCTTAAGCGTGGCCGCCAGGAGTTCCGCGACGAGCTTTCCCGTTCAGGGCTTGATCACCTCCTTGCGCACGCTGAAGAGGCCCTCCATCAGCCCATACCTATTAGCTAGGCTTTCCTGCAAGTTTGTTCTCGAGCATTCAGCCTTAACATGTTGGGAGGCTCTTTGATGCTGAAGGACCTTCGAGGCTTCAAGGAAGAGGCAGTCAGTATTGCGACAAAGTATGGTGTAGCCGAGATTAGGCCACGCCGCTTCGAAGGGTCGGAGAAGGGGGCTGAGGGCTGCTGGAATCCCAATGATTCATCCGTGATATGGGTAGCAGAGGAATACTGGGAATCACCAGACGATACTATCTGGCCCATCATTGTTGCGCATGAGATTGGTCATGTTATCGACTGGCGACAATACCACGACAAGGAATCAGATTCATATCTCAGGAGGCCCATAGACGCGGAACGGGCAGCAGATCAATACATGATCGACCTGGCTACACAGTTTGGCTATGAAGTGGAGGCCAGAAGCATCCTGCTGAAGCACGAAAGGACTTTCATAGAATGGAACGCTGAATGGCAGCGACGTCATGAAGCCATCTTGGCTAATGTGGCTAAGCCCTAATACTAGGCCGACTTTCAGATCAAATGACCTGTATCGATAAGTAATCTGCGCTCGCCTAACGTCCGTGCCTACTCCTATGGATATCCCTGTCCCTAGGAGGTCCTATGACTAACGTCTCCACATTCCCTGGCCGCCCCCCATCGTCGTCACAGCCTACCATCCAGCCCGTTCAACCCATCCCCGACATCCCGGCGAAGACCATCCTCGACTACCTCGATGCCACGGGCCTGTCCGCGGAGCTCACCGAGGCCGAGAAGACGCAGTTCGTTTCAGTATGCCAGGCCTTCGGCCTCAATCCGTTCAAGCGCGAAGTCTACGCCACCGTCTACGGCGAAGGCTCCTACCGCCGCTTCTCAGTGATCGTAGGTTACGAGACCTATCTCAAGCGCGCTGATCGTTCAGGCAAGCTCGATGGTTGGTCCTCGCGCATCGAGGGATCTGGCGACGACATGCGCGCGATCGTCGAGATTCACCGTAAGGATTGGACTGAACCCCTTATCCACGAGGTCTTCTTTATCGAGGTCATCCAGAAGAAGAAGGATGGGAGCCCGACGAGTTTCTGGTCGAAGATGCCACGCTTCCAGCTCAAGAAGGTCGCGATCAGCCAGGGCTTCCGTCTCGCGTTTCCGGACGAGTTAGGCGGCCTCCCCTATGACGCTTCCGAGCTTCCTGACGCCGAGGTCCTTGTCCCGGCCACGACAGTATCGCCGATCCCCGAAGCTCGCGCCTCGACTATTCCGATGCCCACGCCTTCGAAGCCTGCCGTCGCCGCACAGCGTCCTGGCCTCCCAATCGAGCCGAAGCCCGTTATGGTTGAGCGCTCTGTAGCGCCGCCATCTGAGCCCGTGCCCATTCGCTTCATCGGGTATCAGGACCAGTATCCTGACGAACCCCAGAACGCCCTGCTTCGCCGTCTCGAGACCTACCTCGATAACAACTTCGAGGCCTTCGGCGAGAAGCATCGGGACTGGGTCTTCGAGAAGGCCAAGCACTCCCGCGACCGGGAGGGCGTCCTCAAGATGCTCTCCTACGCCCAGAAGGTCGTAAAGAACACAAGCGCAGTAGCGGGCGCGTCCGCCTAACTCATCTATAAGAGGTTACCCACACAATGAATTTCCTCACCGTCGAGAAGAAGCGCCAGCTCGCCTGGAAGCTCAAGACCAAGACTCTGCCCCGAGAGGCCAAGGTTCCCGGCCTCTACTATTCGCGGCTCTTCCCGTTCTGCCTGCCCTTGGAGCACGCGGCCTTCAATCTCTATCAGGGCATCCGCGATGAGGCCCTGGCTCTATTTGAGCGAGAGCACATCCTCTGGCACACCTCCGCGCTGCCGGGCCTCCCATCGAACCACCTCTGCTCGAGCCAGGTCTTCTGCGTGAACTCGCTCGCCCCGTTCCTTCATCAGCCCGAGGCCCTCGCGGAGCTCCTTCGCCCATTCTTCCCCGATATCGTTCATATGCTCCCCGTCGAGGAGGACCGCTTTGTCACCTGGGAGTGGGTCGATCCCGACAACCTCCTCGGCGAGCAGCCTAAGCTCGGCACAGAGCGGCATCGCGGCGCAGGCAACACCTCGATCGATGCAATCGTCCTCTACGAGAGCTCAGGTGGCTACAACGTCCTCCTCATGATCGAGTGGAAGTATTCTGAGTCCTACGCGTCCGTTTATCAGCGATTCCGCAGTGATGGAAGTGATCGCGCTGAGACGTACCGCGAGCTATTCTACGGCCCGCTTACTCCAATCAATCTAGATACTGCGCCTCGCATCGAGGATTTTCTCTGGCAACCCTTCGAGCAATTAATGCGCCAGCAGCTCCTCGCGGCCCAGTTTCGAGAGGTCGGCGATCCGGGCATTGACCAGGTCCGCCTCGTGCATATCGTCGTCTCCGAGAATAAGCCCCTGAGGGCAGTCACCTCGCCACGCTTCAGGGAGCTCGGGCACGATGCCTACGAGGTCTGGAAGTCGCTTCTTGTGGACCCAGATGACTTCGTCCTCATCAACACCGAGGACTTCTTCCGTGCTGTCCCCGCCGATCGCTTCCCTGACCTCGAACCCTGGCTCCTCTACATGAAGAGCCGGTATAGCTTCTTGAAGTAATATTGGGGCCTGCTCCACTCGGGGCGGGCCCTTTTGATACGCGATAGCCGTGTGGTTCTCGGACTTGAAGTTATATTAACTGTACCTGCAGCGCACCTCCGAGCACCTGCTTGAACGTCCCTAAACGACATATTGGCCGCCTATTAATGGCGCGGAGGGCTTAACCATGTCCCGAACTCAGTCCGACGGGCTGCTACCCGGCATTTCCGTTGACTTTGGCATCTTCCCCGCAGAGGCCGCAATTCGCCTCTACGCCTAATGGGCTTATATCTCTCGGTCCTCTCTGAGGCGGAGGTCTTATCCCTCATCGGCTTTATCCGCGAGCATGTTTCTTCAAAGGCGGATTCCTTCACTACCGGCCAGTGGCAGAGTCGTTTCATAGTCAACTCGATCCTCTCGCGTATCTATGAGAACCAGGATGGCCTCTCACCCCGAGATGCGCTCGGCTATCTCAAGGCTCTTCTCGAGCCCAGCTTCGCGCCCTCGGTTCTTCGGTTACGCCCTCCTATGGGTGATCCTCCTGGCGACTCCCTGACCTCGCGCGACAAGACCGATGCCCGACATATCCGCCGTCAATACTCCTGCTGTGTATCTCCGCTTCGCTTCTGTCGTTTTATGTGCTCCAGCCATGCCTCTTTGCTCAACGCTTTCTTTGCCATCATGCCCTCCTGTTTACGGAGGTTAATCTACCAGTCAAGATGGGAGATTTTGACGGATACAATAGGGGGGGTGTACTTACTTGTACTTGTTAGGCGATCTATCGGTTTCAACCTCGCAGAGCATCTCGCCATCGACGAGACGGTGATCGGAGTCCTATCTCTCCATCCTGACTGCCGCCATGAGCATCTGCCCTGTCAGATCCCTCGAGGGACCGGGACGTTCACCAGTCCTCCAGTAGTGAGTTTCGCTGCTCGCGAGTTCCTATGGACGATGACTCGGCCTTCTTACGTAGTGACTTCAAATAGGGGCGGGTGTCGCGATCGTCATAGAGGATTGCGCCGATCTTCCTAATCGCCACTCGGCTGTGAACGACCCGGAAGATCGTCTCCAAAGACGCGTCCTGCTTCTCGAATAAATGCGCAACCGCCGCCGCAATTCTCTCGCACCGATCCCAGTCATGGTACCAAGACACCGATGGCGCATGCTCGCGAAGCCAGTCCCACTCGTCGTATTCAAGCCGCGAGTTGCCTGCAGCGTCGTAGGTAGGTTGGAAGCACGCTGCGAGAAGAGGCGAGTCTGCGATGCCCTCCCAAAAGGCAAGCGTCAACCCGAAGGCCGCCACGCGAGGTACGAGGGAGACTGCGCCAGTGGTGCCAATCTTCCAGACTTTCGCGAGCCGTGCTTGCATAGCCCTGGGATTCAAGAATCTACTCCCAAGTTCAAGATGGCCGAGCGAGGGAGTCGTCAGGTTTTCAATCCATTCGAGCACGGTGTCTGGCTGAGCCGACAGGGCTGATCGCCACGACCATGAAAGCTGAATCTGTCCGGTGACTATCATTGAGAGTCCTCGAAAGATGGCGATCTTTCCACCGAATTGAACAAGTCCGTCCACCGAGATATCGAGCCCGGATGCGAGGATCGCATCGACTACGGCGCCGCGATCCTCGTCGCTCAGATTCAAAGCACCTAGGTGTGTTAAGACCTCTCCGCTTCGAGCCCCAACACGATTCCAGAGTACAGGCGAGGACGCGAGTAGCGAGTTCGCGCCAACGATAGTCGGTAGAAAGTGTGCCTGCGCATCCCCGAACGTCTCGAGGTCGCTTGAGACGAGCAGGAGCACCGCAGCTCGCAGTACGCGCTCCCCGACCTCCGTAAGCTCGCTGCCGAGGAGCGAAAGAACCAGTGCGACACCTTCCGCACGAGACTTCTCAAAGAGCTTCTGAGCTTGGTCTTCGAGCATGAGTGCTACCGGAGCAAGGTCGATGTCGTGATCCCCGCACAGATTCTGAAGCAGATCTTGCCGAGTCGTCCCAGCCTCCATGTCGGCACGTTCAAAGGCCATCCCGATGAGTCGACCTCGCACGCTCAGATCGAGGCCCTTTGTATTTGCGACACTCGTAATAACAGACCGCGCCGATGAGTTAGGCGCGTACCACTCACCGTAAATGGGCAAGAGGCTCGGAACAGCAGAACGCCCAGCATCCGACCCAGCAGCAGTTTCGAGCCAAGTTCGAAACGTCGCGTCGCCGCGTATTCCGCTGTCAATCACTAGATCGACCCACGCCTCCGGCTTGCTCGGAGTTCTAATATCCAGAACAAAGGCAGCACCCGCGCTCTTGCGGAACTGCGCCGGCGGGATTGCACGCGGAACTGCTTGCAAGTCAAGTAACGCATTAGCGTTCGAACGCGGCATTAGGGCGCCAGTGCAGAAGGAGAACCGTGCCCTCTCAGCAGGCCATAACTCCTCCCAGAGCCTCAGTACCACGGCCTCAATTTGAGCCGGTGTGTCGACAACAACGATTACTGGACGGGGTTGACTCAGAACCGAACCGACCAGCGCGGCCGCTACGGCTCTGTCGCTGAAACCGATCCCGCTGGGGCCGATAGAATCACCGTCGAATACAATGGGCATCGAAGCAGCCTTCTCGACGCCCTCGAGCTGGGGTCTTTGAAACTTATCGAGCAGGCAGGCCATCGTCATATGGGAGATATGTACCCGAGGGATAAGCAGTGAATGCGTCCACACGCAGCCGGGGCGCTGCATCTCCGGTGCGTACCAAGTCTTCGCGAAGACGAAGAAATCCGAACCAGGCAAGGGATAGCCAGTCAGGTACTCGTCGAAGCCGGGCTGCATCGACGGGCCAGACATATCACTTAGGACGAGCATCACCCGCGCATCGTCCGCGCTCAGCTGAGTCGAGATGCTCAGCAGACGGTGGCCATCACGATAACCGTGGATCGCTTGATGGACACTCAAAGGTCCCATGAGCTACCTACCACCCAAGAGCCATGCAATCGGCTTCGTGATGTCGTTATCGGTTTGCTGGTCTTGCCGAACCTTGATGCGCTTCAGTGCGTCATCGAGACCGAGGAGCGTCTGCTTCTGTGCATCGACGGTTATATCTCCTCCTTGAGCACTCACGCCGAAGACTGAATATATAAAGATGTCTTCGTTGGCCTCAAGAAACTGCTGAAATAACGGAAGCTCACGAGCCACGAATTCGTGGGGCGATCCGAGGTGGTCAACGAGATCCCAAGCGGACACCACGACAGCGATTTGCAGCTTCCGCTGTGTACGTTCGAGGATGAACTGCAGGAGTTCGACAAGCTTGACTTGCGTAGGGAGAAACTCAGGCAACCAGGCATTGTTCACGCCAGCACTTGCTGCAATCTCGTCCTCTTCGCACGCGCCGGGCAGTTCAGATTCAAGACGTCGTGCCAATGTGAGCTGCCTTCCCTTCTGGACATCTGGGTGAAGGAACAACATAAGGCCCGTCGCTTCTTGTACGAATGCGTCGTGGTGGCGGGTCATCCGCCGTTCCGTCAGTTGTTGCTTGAACGCTTCGCCCGCCAGGTCAGGGATCGAGAGGTCAAACGATCCGAATCCGTTGCCGTCAAGATGTAGGATAACAATCTGCTCGGTTTGGAGGTTCGTGCGCGGCACTTGTGAACACTCTCGCCACTCCTTAGCGATCTGATTGAGGTAGGTGCGATCGCCGCTCAGCTTCGTCAGCTTCAGTGCCGTCGCGCTACTCCGATCATTTAGCACGTGCCATAACGCTGCCAAGAAGGTCGTCTTTCCTGAACCAGGCAGACCGATGAAGAGAAGATTCGCCGGATTGCTCACGAATCCCTCCTGGTACGCTCGAAGTGCCTCCAGCCGAATTTGCTGAACTCGCGGTCGTCGCGGGCGGGAGCTGGCTGGCCGACATATTCGTCTGCCGACGGCAGTGGCACGACGGTTGTCCACGAAACGAATGCATCCGCGAGCCCGCGCTCCATGTTCTCCGGCACAGATGAAGGAGCGGGACGCGCAGCGATCTGCCTGAACGTGAGGTGCTGAACGCGGGTTCGGAACCTCCCTTCATACTTTTCCTGCGTCTTGGAAAGGAAATCCAGGGCAGTCTGTCCGGCATTCGTGATGCGATCGAGTTTGGAGAAGACGATCTCTACTCGACAATTCGGGCTCACCATATTAGCGTCGAGTAAGCTCTCGAGGATGTCGGCCGCATCAGCTTGCGCACTCGTTCGCAGCGCGGGTTTCGCGAGACGATCGCCATCAACGAGGACAACGATAGTGTCTGCTCGGCGAAGAAACGTGAGCCGTTCCGCGTCTTCCTGAGAATCCTTCGCCATGCGGAACAGCTCGCCCGACATCGCCGACAAGAAAATATCGCGGCGTAATGCCAACGGCTCTGCACTTCGTAATGCGAGGTGGTAGAATTTCGCCTCGTCCGTCAGTCTCGTGCGCTGCGTGTCTGGTTGGGATCCTCCCGATGCTAGCCGGTTCAGGTGACATATCTCCTCAAAGCCGAGTAGAGACCTCGAGCCAGCGAACTTGAATCCCGCGAAGGCGCCCTGGTTCAATCTCTCGTAGATCGATGAAAGCACCGTCGTCTTGCCGCTACCCTCGGCTCCCACGAAAACCACAAGGTGCGTGCGTGAGCGCCGTGTAATCACCTCAGCGTCGGTCGACCCCAGAGCATCACCAGAGAAGAGATCGATGAACTCAGGTTCCGCTTCCTCAACGGGCTCGGTTGCTTCCACTTTCGTATCTGCGGCGACCGCGTCGGCCATGTTATTCCTCCATGCCTGCGTCGGCCAGCGTACGCAACAGGATCGCCTCGACGTATGCCTGATGTGCCATTTGAGCAGTCGTCACTTGGGTGGAAGATTTCATACCACTTGATGCGTCGAAGTACGGCGGCCAGCTCGCAGTGTCGCTTTTTGCACGGTGCATCACAGCAAGCGTGAGCGGAGTCAGATCGAGGGCGCTCTCATTGGCCTTGGCCGCCCGCTCTCGAGCCCATTCTTCCGGGAGAGCGTTGACATACGCGGCCAAAGGCGAGTCCCCGCCCTTCGATTCCGACAGTACACGATCCAGAAGCGCCGCCGCGTTGCGAGGCCCCAAGGTGACATCGGTTAGGTCAGCCAGTTCGGTTCCTGCGATGATCGCGGCGCCCTCTTTGAACGCAGCCCATGGCTTGTTGGTGTCGCGACTGTAACCGCCCTCCACCCACCACAGGATGTCCGTCTCCTCGTCGGCACACCGAATGTTGTGTGCGGCACTAGCTAGCTCGCGGTCCGCCGCGCGAACTGAGTCAAGCAATGCCTGAAAGACGGGGGCTACCGCAGCCTTGAGCCGGTCCCAGTCGACCGAAGCAGCCACCTGCTTTATCGCCTCGGCCGCACTATCGGCGTTGCCACGGATGGCGTTCAGCACGAAGGGTTTTCGCTTCCGCTGTTCGACTGCTATCGCCTGAAGCCCCGCAAGAACCTCACCCAATATCTCCTCGATCCTAGGCTCAGTGACGCGAAGGCTTGATGCCTCTAGCGCTGCACTAGCGAGGATGGCCGCATGAAGCCCCTCGCCATCTACACTGACGGACTGAACGCAAGCGACGAGCGAGGCGCCAGCAAGCACCTGCAGCTCGAGGTCGTTGCGCTGGGGGAACGCTGAGTCCTGATCCTGGAAGACGGCCAAGAATGGTTGCTTCGACACCTTAGTCGGAAGCCCTTGGAAGATGCGGACCGTTTCGAGAACATTCTTGTCGTCCTTACGAAGTTCCGCCTCCCAAGCCTCCACTCCTGCCCAACGCTTCTGGAGTTGCGCCCCATCTGGCTCAATGGCTACAAGCCGATACCATTCACCAAAGTTTTTATGCATGTGCACTGTCCTCCCGGCTATCTCGAGCTCTCAAAGGGGTTATAGGTCGCAGGATCGGCATGACGTTTCTCTGTCTCCTCCCAGAGCTTTGCGAGAAGCCCGTTCGCCGCGGCGCGTTTGAACAACTCGCGGAATAGTGCCTCGTCGCTCAGTGCGCTGTCCTCATCCGTCAGGACGTTGAGGCTCTGTGCGATCGCTATTTGGTGACGAAACGGCAAGGTTAGGAACCGGTACGTAAGCCGACGATCGTGGTTCGGAGGGGGCATAGCATTGTTGTCCTTCTCAGTCGTCATTACAGGACTGACTGCCAACGCGGCGACTTTGGTGCCTCTCGGCTCGTGGGCATCGCCACTCTGGTTTTCGGGCTGCGCGGCTGCGGGGTAGCCAGACCAGAAGAACTCACGGTGGTCCTTCCCATTAGCTGGATCTCGCCATGTGACGAACTTTGTGTCCTGCTGGCTCCAACAACGCGGGTAGATACGAAGACCGAGCCGATCGTTATCGCGTCGCGAGAGCTCCAAGAAGTTGTAGATAGGAATCCATTCGCGCTCACCGCGCTCGGGATGCATGGCACCAGCAACGAGCCGAACCTTGCCATTGATCTCATCGAGTCGCTGGGAGTGCTTGTGACCAAATAGCTGAATGTCTACTCTCGATTTTAATTGATCCTCGACAGCATCGTGGTCTCGAAGCCAATCCGGCGGGTGATGACAGAGGATCACATGGAAGACGCCGGACTCGCGAGCGACGTTTGCCTGGGCGGTGCCGAGCACCATATCGCCTCGCTTGTCATCAGCATTCGACACGAGCGCGCTCGTTAGGCCTCGGAGTCGTATTACAGTGCCGCAAGCAAGTTTGAGGTCACGCTCCCAGTAGTACTTCTCGGCAGAGATCGAGCAACCAAAGCGACCTGCGAAGGTGTTGTACTCGGTCAACGGTTCGAGGAGAGCGGCAGCAGACTGAGAATCGGAGAAGACCTCTCGGAGTTCCCTGTCGATGTCAGAGCCCTCCTTCCTAATGGTCTGATGAAGGGTTCGAGTGACTTTCCGTGTTGCGAGATTCCGATCAACGTCGTGGTTCCCAGGTACGACCCAGACGTTCTCCTCGGGACACCCTATTGCGCGGCAGAAGTCTCTGAGCCATTCGGTCGCGTGGTCGTACTCCGCTTTGCTTCCAGAGTATGCAACGTCGCCAGTGACGAGAAGACCAGTGACCTTTCCGATGTCCTTGGCCGCCGAGACTGCGTCAATCCAAAGCTCGTTCCGAATATCCGCATCGAGGTCGTGGATAGACACCCCAGAGGAGCCAGTGAAGTGGATATCCGAGAGATGAACGAGTACGATTTTATCCATACGGCGCAAGCTCCTACCGATGCCGCGTAGAGTGATAAGGTTATGGCCGCTAGCCCGCGCCACACCATGATCTGCTGGCACCGGACCACCCGCGCAGCTCAATCCACCCGCCACGAAGCGTCCTGACACACGCCTGTATATCCCTATCCCAACCAGGTACCGCAGCCCCTATAATCGCCCCTAGACTCAGTAACGGCCACTCCACATACTGCTCGGGACAGGCTACCCCTTGCGGCCCAACCCGTCAACCACGGCTATTGAAGCCTTTTCTGGCAGAATCAAGCTACATGTGCTAATAGATTGCCAGGCTTGAGTACGCTCCAAGAGTTGCCGACTACATAGAAGAGCAACATTTGGGGGGGCACATGAAGATAAGCTCTGATTGGATAGTCTATTACATTCGCTCATTCAATCTCTACGATAACCCATCCAACGTTCCGATAGGCAGGGCGGTTAAGCAGGTCCTAACGGAGATGGGTTGTATTGAAGATCCCGCTGTGATCCAGATTAAGTCCCCCGTGGTCCGGGCCATGAAGAAAGAGTTCGGCGAAAGTGAGTTCGCTAAGGTTGGATGCGTCTACGACCTTAGCATTGATCGGCTAACGGAGTTCTTCAAGGAGCTTAGCATTAAGCTCGGTATCGAGATCAAGTAGATTTGCTCAGGCAAGAGCATTCTGTTACTTAATATGTTACTAGATTCTTCCCATTCCTCATGCAATCGGATACCATCATATGCCAAGGGATGACATGGCCGTCGGCCTAAGTCATTGCCGGATCGAAGTAACAGCGACCATATGCAAAGCTATCCTATTACCTGATAAAGAGTTATCTTCTTTCGGGACCAAGAGATCGGTGGTTCAAATCCACTCAGCCCGATTAGAGAAAACCATCTGGCCTCGCCAGATGGTTTTCTCATTAAGAGGCTTCAGTGGATTTGAACCGAAGCGAGCGCCGAGCGGGGCGAGGCGGGCCGGAAGGAGCGTACAGGATGTACGCGACTGGAGGCCAAATCCGGTGGAGCCCGATCGGCAGCAACAGGTGCCGCATGGCGCCTGTTGCGTTTTAAACCGGCTGAGTGGGTTTGAAGCCAGGACGCTCCGCGAATCGTCCGATTCCATAGATTTTGCCCTCAGGGAACCAACCCTGAAAGGGTTAATAGAGGTTCCCTATATGGAATCGTTCGTCGATATCCCGAGCCGAAGTCTCGGTGAACCCGGCCTTGGCGAGATAGACGAGCGTCCCCTCGGGAGATATGCGCTCCGAGAGAGCGGGACCACGTCCTATATCCAGAGCTCCCCACTCGACGATTCCGATCCTCCCCCCGGTCTTCAGCACCTTCGATGCCTCCGCGAGCAACCTGATCGGCTCATCGACTTCATGGAGCGCGGTAACGAGGATGGCGAGGTCCGCGCAGCCGATATCGAGCCCGAATCGGATGTATCGATCGCCAGGACCTTGCCCCTTGGTCCCGCGCTGGGATCGAATCTATGCGCCACTTAGGAACCCCTCTATCGCGTTGTCGCGGGATGCGCGTCCGCCGTCGACATTTCTTCTATTCGGCTTCTCAATTCAATGAGAGCCTCGCTCATTTCCTTGTCCCGATGATGGACGATATCGAAGCCTCTCTCCAAGTCGAGGCCGGGAACCTCGAGTACGCGAACGCATTCATCCACCGCAAGGGCGGATATTACCGCGAAGTTCTCCGCATCTGCGTGGGCAAGATTCTTGAGAGCCTCGGTGTTATTGAGCTCTCCGGCTATCCGGTAGGCGATCCCTTTCTTCTTCATGGCGGAGGTGAAGAGCTCTCGCGAGCCTGAGCCCTCTTCCCTGATGTAGAATCCTCGTCCCGAGAAGTCTCGTGGCGTCGCCTTGCGTTTCCACGCCGGGTTATCGGGAGAGCAGACGATCACTAATCGGTCTTTATAGAAGCGCCTGCGTACGAGAAAGGGCGAGCTTGTTTCTCCCTCGATGAGCGCGAGATCGAGGGCGCCTTCGAGGAGGAGGTGCTCTATGCGCGCGGTGTTTTCGACGACGGGGAAGATGGACCTCGTCGAGAGCGCGATGATACTCGGGAGTAGGTAGGTGCCGATCGTGACCGTCGCCCCGAGCCTGATCGGGCCGTAGAGCGCCTTCCCGCGCATAGCGTCCGAGAGTTCATCCCTCGATCCCAGAATCCGCTTCGCGTATCCCAGACAAAGCTCTCCTGCCTCCGTAGGGACGAGCCGCTTCCCGAGTCGCTCGAAGAGGGATGTGCCATAACCCTCCTCGAGCTCTTTGATAGCCTGGCTGACCGAAGGCTGGCTGATCGCGAATCGTTCGGCCGCCTTGGTCATGCTTCCCGAGTCGTATACGGCGACGAATATATCTAGGTGTCTGAAGGTCATCGGAACCTCATAGGTATAATACTATGGATATCATCAATATATAGTATTTTACTTTTGTTTTTCTCCTCGATAGCATCCCAGATCGAGGTTAAGCATGAAGCGTTCTCTCGAAATCGTCTCAGGCATCGGCGCGGCGCTGGTGGTCACCGTACCGGCCTGGCTCCTCGGGCGCATAGTCCCGATAGTCGGCGCCCCCATCTTCGCGATCGTAGGCGGGATGGCCTTGTCATTCATCCGTCGCCCGAGCATCTTCGAGGAGGGTCTCGCTTTCGCGGGCAAGAAGGTCCTCCAATACTCGATCGTCTTTCTTGGCTTTGGGCTCGACCTTGGCGTGGTCGCGAAGGTCGGCGCGGAATCGCTCAGCGTCATGGTATTCACGATCGCCGCGGCACTGATTACCGCCTACTTCCTCGGAAAGACCCTGAAGCTCGATCCGAAGATCAACGTCCTCGTCGGGGTCGGAACGGCCATCTGCGGCGGCTCGGCGATCGCGGCGACCGCCCCTGTCATCGATGCGAACGAAGACGAGGTGGCCTACTCCATCTCGACGATATTCCTCTTTAACATCATCGCCGTGTTCCTGTTCCCATTTCTAGGACACGTCATGGGCATGTCCCAACGGGGTTTCGGGCTCTGGGCCGGAACTGCGGTTAACGATACCTCGTCAGTGGTGGCCGCAGCCTTCTCCTACGGGGACGAGGCCGGACGCTACGCCACGATCGTCAAGCTCACGCGTACCCTGATGATCATTCCCATCACGCTTATTCTCGCCCTCACCAGGTGGAGAAGGGGCGTCGCCAGCAAGAGCCGGCTCGATATGAGGAAGATAGTGCCCTGGTTCGTGCTCGCCTTCCTCGCCGCCTCCCTCGTCAGAACCGTTACCGCGCTTCCGGCCAGCGCCGAATCGACGCTGCCGGAGATCGGGAAGTTCGGCATCTGCGTCGCGATGGCCGCGATCGGGCTAAGGTCGAATCCTCTGAAACTCGTTCGCAGGGGAGCCAAGCCCTTGATCCTGGGCTTGTTTTGCTGGGCGTCGGTCGCCGTCGTCGCGCTGCTCGTACAATGGGCGGCGATTTGAGCCACAGTGGGCACAGAAGCCGTATTCTGTCCGTTCTCAAGACCGCGGTGGCCAAGCTAGGGCAAAGGGGAAGCAGAGAAAGGCTTATTTCATCAAGCTAAGAACTATTTGAGCATCAATTCTATTTTGTTCTACAAGGCTGTCCCGCATCTCGATTTTCGTAGCAATATCTCGTTCAACAATTCTTTTTGCCGTGAGATTCCCTTCTTTTTCTTTTCGCATTTCAAGATTCTTGATCACCTCATTGAGGCGCTCAATCTCGGCATCGTTCTCCTTGATTCGCGCCTTTTTTATATTAATGGTAAACTCAATATCTGGCCGCATACCAACCCTCCCACGGAAGTTTAATAATCATACTGATAATGTCAAGCGCGGGTAAGGTTTCCGAGTGTCGTTATGCGGGTGTGCGTTTATAGTTCTTAGAGTGCTCAGGGGCCTGATTATGAATCAATGGGATCACCCACTGAAGCTTCGCTACGCTATGGGCGATAAGGGGAAGAAGAGCACAATCGAGAAGAGAAGGCAGGGCGCCAGCGTTCGTTTTACATGGAGGTACCAGGCTTCGGTCGGGGAAAAACGACAACAGCGGTGCCCACTTCGTCGTTTGAAAACATCGGTCAGTATCGCACCGGTAAGTACGCTCATCAGCGCGCTTGAGAGCGATTTCGCGACAATCTGATCTCGGTGTCTCAAAGATGTTGCCTCCCCGGCGGGATCGGATTCCTGAATATTTCATTAAGATTTTTGCAGTCAACCCGTTTATCAAAGCTTCTATGTCATATTTTCTTCAATGGAGGCTTTGCGATGAAAAGAGCCGCAGTCCTTACCGTTGTCGTTCTCGCCCTCAGCGCGTGCGTTTCCCTGCCGCACGGCAGCGTATTCCTCGCGGACCAATCGGTACCATTTAAAGGGCAACAGGGGCGCGTCGATATCGGCGATTATGACGGCTGGTTCAGGGCCCTCTTCTTCAAAGTCGAACGAAACGACGTCGAGATCTTCAATATGGTCGTTACATACGGGAACGGCGAGAGGGAAAAAATCGATACCCGACTCGTTTTCAACGAAGGTTCGAGATCTCGTCTCATCAATCTCGAAGGTGGGAAACGCCATATACGCTCGGTCGAATTCTTATACAAGACTGTCGGCAATTGGCTCGATGGAAAGGCTCTAATCCGCATCTACGGGATACATTGATCACCAAGCGACCTGATATGGACTCGCAGTCCAAGCCGGGGAGTCTTTCATGTGAAGTCTTTATGGCAGATGCCGGCTATAGACCGCCGCCCCGCAGTGAAGATCCGGCCTCGCCGTCGAGATTTGCGACACTACACTTGAAAAGACGCCCGAGTTATACTCCACGGATAGACGAGGCTGATTTGATTGGGGGGGGGCGATGGGTGAAGATGGAAAGATCATCCTCCTCGTAGAAGACCAAGCGCCGATCGCCTTAAACGAGAAGAAGACCCTCGAAGGTTGCGGCTACGAGGTCATCGTATCGCCCAGCGGGGAGCATGCATTAGAGACAGTCAGGCATCATTCTTCCATCGATCTCATATTGATGGATATAAACTTGGGACGGGGAATCGACGGGACCGAGGCCGCTCGGCGGATCCTGGGAATCAGGGAAATTCCGATAGTTTTCATTTCCGGCTACACCGATCCTCGGACGGTCGAGAAGACTGAATCGGTCGCGTCATACGGGTACGTCGTGAAGAGCGCAGGTATGGCGGTCCTCGAAGCTGCGATCAAAACGGCTCTCAGCCTTTTCGGATCGAAAAGGGCGATCAAAGAAAGCGATATTAAGCAAAAGGAGATGCTGACCAACATCTCGGACGTTATAGGGATCTTTGATAAGAATGGCATTCTTGAATATGTCAGCCCAAACATCGAGAAATGGTACGGGTGGCGTCAGGATGAAATCATCGGCACTTCAAGCTTGTCCAGGGTCCATCCTGACGATCAGGAATCCATCATGGAGGCTCTGCAGACCGTACTTAAGACCGAAAATTCGGAACTAACGCGAACTTATAGGCAGCGGTGCAGAGATGGTTCATATAAGAACGTCGAGGTAACCGCGAAGAATCTCATTACCGATCCGATGGTCGGCGGAATTCTGCTGACTTACCATGACATCACGTATCGCATGCAATTGGAAGAAGCCCTGAAGAAAAGCGAGGAGAGATACCGATTCATCGTAGATAATGCTCCGATCGGTATATTCCAACAGAACAAGGACAGCGAGTACCTGTTCTTCAATGAAGTCGAAATGAAGGCGTTCGAGTGCCGGACAAAGGAAGAGTTCTTGAAGTACTACGGCGACATAACGCAACGATGGGAGGATGTCGCGAGCCTGGAGGCCTACAAGGCCTCGCTCATGACGAAGAAATACGTCAGGAACATCGAGAGAAAGGTCCTTCTGCGGAACGGCAAGGAAAAATGGTTCCTGGTATCGGCTAATTTCGATGCGTCGACTTCCACGATAAGCGGAGTCACCGTCGATATCACCGAACGCAAACTAAATGAAGAGAAGATAAATAAACTCCTCAAAGAAAAGGAGATAATTCTCAAAGAAGTTCATCATCGCATCAAAAACAACATCAGCACGATCAGAAGCATCCTCTCTCTTCAGGCTTCGATGATCGAGGAGCCTCAGGCCATCAGCGTACTCAACGATGCGGGGGGCCGTCTCCAAGGCATGATGCTATTATACGATAAACTGTATCAGTCCTCCGGTTTTACCTCCATATTGGTCGAGGAATATCTTCCTGATCTGATACGTCAAATCGTGGAGAATTTCCCCAGCAAGACAAAGGTGAGGATCGATACTGACATACGGGATTTCGAGCTGGACTCGAAGAAGCTCCAATGCCTCGCGATCATAATGAACGAGCTGCTCACCAATATCATGAAATACGCGTTTATCGGAAAAAACGATGGCATAATCAAGGTCTCCGTCTCGTCGAAGGGTCCTACCGTATCCCTGATTATTCAGGATAATGGCGTAGGCATGCCCGATCATATAGATTTCGAAAAATCGCCCGGATTCGGGTTGATGCTCGTCGACAGCCTGACGAAGCAGTTGAAAGGCAATATAGCGATCGAGCGAGGGAACGGCACGAGGGTCATTCTCGAATTCGACAGATTCGCCTATTTATGAAGCGATAGGATCGGGCCGGCCTGCCATGACCGGCGGGCAGCCTAAGTTCCGCGAGAAGGGAGAATACCCGCTTGAAGGCTTATTCGATACCGACGATAGTCATGGCATCCATATGCTTTACCATTGCGATCAACGAATTCCTCACGTGGTCCCGAAGAAGCAATAAAAATAGCGATATCGCCTTCACCTTAATCTGCCTGGGCGGAACCTTTTTTTGCCTTTTCTGCTCGGGCGAGTACGATGTCGATTCCCCCGTTCAAAGCATTCCCTGGCTGAAAGCGCAGGTGATTTCCATTTCCTTCACAGCCTTCGCCTTTTTCTGGTTTTTCGCCGAAGAAACCAGGCTCATCGATAAAAGATACGTCATTGGCTATTTGATATGGACTATCCTCGTCAGCTCCAGCCAGGTTCTCGACCTCGGCGACCTTACCTGGATCGCTAGTCGCCCCTTCGTGCTGCGCGTCGGCCTTCCATTCGGCTTGAGCTTCGTCTACAAGGAGGTATATAGGGGCATCATACTCGTCGTCGCGGACTTCGTCGGATTCGTTCTCCTAGTCTATCTTGTCCGTATCGTCGCCAAGTTCAGGCGTCTGGGAAATCATGGGGAATCCTTTTGCCTATTTGGGGTTCTCGGCGTAGTCATCGCAGCCGAAGTGAACGATTTTCTCGTAGGAATCCGCGTCTATTCCTTTATTTTCCTGATGGAGTACGCATGGCTGACCGCCATACTCATAGTTGGCCTCCGTCGCTCCAATGAGATCATGGACGCCATACTCACCAAGCAGGCGCTTCGGAAAAGCGATCGGGAACTTACGGAATCGCAAACCATGCTGACGGCGATCATCGACAGCACCTCAGACATGATATGGTCCGTCGACTCGGCATCATTCGGTCTCCTGGCCTTCAACCAAGGATTGCGGGACTATTTCCTGCGGAAGCACGGCATCGGTATCGCGGTCGGAATGCGCCCGGAGGACATCTATCCATTGGAATCTGAAACAAGCTATTGGCGCAAGGTATATGAGCGGGCGAAAACGGATGGCGCGTATTCCGTCGAGCATAGCGCGTTCGCCGGTTCGAGCATTTTCCACCTGAATATCAACCTGCTGGAGCGTAATGGAGAATTATTCGGACTGTCGATATTTGCCAAGGATATCACCGAGCGGAAGAAAACGGAAGATCAGATAAAAAAATCATTATCGGAGAAGGATACCCTGTTGCGGGAACTCTATCATCGCACGAAGAATAACATGAATGTGATCATTTCCATGCTGAAGCTTCAAGCAAGGGAAATAGGGGACGAGCGACTCAAGAAGGCCTTCGGAGAGACCGAGGATCGGATTATCTCGATGTCATTGGTACATGAGAAACTCTACGAGGCTCAAGACTTGTCGCATATCAATCTAAAGGAGTATTTCGAGGATTTGACGAGGCAAATTCTGGCCAATTACAGCCTTTCGAACAAACTCCCATCTCTCTCCCTGAGCATGGAGGACGTATATGTATTGCTCGATACGGCGGTATCCTGCGGCCTGATCGTCAATGAGCTTATTTCCAACACGCTGAAGTATGCCTTCCCCTCGGGACTGGCCGGGGAGATAAAAATTCGATTGCGCAAGGAAGGCAACAACGAGATCGACTTGACCGTATCCGATAACGGCATCGGACTGCCTTCCGGCTTCGACGCCAAGCGCGACGGACATCTCGGGCTACGACTGATAGAAAGTTTGGCGCGCGGCAAGCTGAGAACCCAGGTAATTTTCAACACCGACCACGGGCTATCCTGCCAGTTGAGATTTACGGAATCGGATTGATCGAGCGGCGCTCATGGAGCGCCTCGAAACCGCTTCCCATGGGCGATGCAGTCGTTCTTCATCATGGTATCG
Organism: uncultured Treponemataceae bacterium; assembly: GCA_964491385.1. Lineage (GTDB taxonomy): Bacteria > Spirochaetota > Spirochaetia > Treponematales > Rectinemataceae > UBA1306. The sequence goes on from CAZBGA010000023.1 coordinate 21,655, forward strand.
TACGCTTCCTGGGTCATCGTCCCTTCCTTTACCTTGTTGAGGTAATAGACGTTCAGGAAGCCCGGACCGGAGAGGCCGAACAGCAGGTAGACGTTCGCGCAGCCGCCTCGCCCGAGGAACAGCCGAAATACCTTGAAACCCAAATCCTCGGTCTTTGTACCGATAAGCCTCTTCTCACGTCCGCATATGCCTGCGCAGCTCCGAAGGGGCGTACCGATAAGCTCGATCCGGGCATCCCTGACTTTCAGATCCGGAACGCCGATGTCGAGCGAGGTTTTTATATGGTGTATTTCGTCGATCAGCTCCGCGGACGCGCGCCAAAGGTCTTCGCCGATCCGGTCGTAATGCACTTCAAAGCTTCTGTCCCCGAGCGCGATCTCGTTTACGGTAGACATCTTCAATCCGCCTTTCGGGCTCGAAGGGACTCGAGGGCCTCGAGCGCCCAGGAAGCCTCAGCCTCGTAATGCCGCCTGTGATGCGAAAATATGATCGAGGCCCATGCGCCTTCTTCCGCGGACATCGAGGCCAGCGAGGCCGCCTCATGGCTCTTGATAGCGCGTCCGGCGGCCTTCATGGCTCGGGCGTGCGCCTCGAGAGAATCCATGATATCGGAGGTCTCCAAAGCGTCGGCGAAATAGAAGAGCGCATCGCCGTCGAAGGCAGGATCGTATCCGATGGAGAGGAGCCCGGCGATCCCCTCGGCGAAGACCGCCTCCCCCGCCGAAGTGATGCGGTACACGCGGCGCTCGGGCCGGCTCGCGTCCTTCTCTTCCTCCGCCGTCAATAGGCCATCCGCCTCCATTCTCTGCAGGTGGTAGTATATGGTCGGCAGCTTGATCTTCGCGAAATCCGCGACCTTCTCGGAAATCACCTTTTTTATCTGGTATCCGTGCTGGGGACCGAACCTGCGTATGAGACCAAGGATATACAAAGGTATTTCCATCCACTCTCCATATACTCAGTACTGAGTATAGATTACTCAGATTTGAGTATATGTCAAGAGGAATTCGCCGCTCATCCGGCGTACGCTCTCTTCAGGTCCTCGATGTCGATCTTGGTCATCCCCAGCATGGCCTGCATCACTCGGCCGGCCTTGGCGGGGTCGGCGTCGCCCAGCAGCTCGTTCAGAACCCGGGGAACGATTTGCCACGAAACGCCGAATTGGTCCGTGAGCCAGCCGCATTGTCCAGGCTTGCCCTTCTCGCAGAACCTGCTCCACAGACCGTCGACTTCCTCCTGCGTTTGGCAGTCTACGAAAAAGGAGATGGCCGGAGTGAAGGTGAAGGCATGAGGCCCGCTGCTGTCCATGGCCATGAATTCCTGATTTTCCAGGGAGAACTTGGCGTGCATCACCGTCCCTTCTTTCTCTCCCCGGCCTGCGCCGTATCGCTCGATCCGGCCGATACCGGAATTCTTCAAGAGGGAAGTATAGAACTCGATGGCCTCTTCGGCCTTGCCGCCCTGGTCGCCCACGAACAAGAGGAAGGGAGCGATCCTGGTCTCCTCGCCGGTGAGATTCAATTGCCAGCCGATGCCGAACCTGTCCTCGACCCAGCCGAATTTCTCGCTGAAGGGATATTTCTGCAAATCCATATGGACCTTGCCGCCCTCGGACAGCTTCCGCCAAAAGGTATCCACATCAGCAAGGGTTTTGCAGGAAACGTAGAACGAAGTGGCCTGCGTGAAGCTGAAGACCGGGCCGCCGTTCAGAGCGATGAAATCCAGGCCTTCAAGATTGAAGGTCGTCGACATGACGCTCCCCTCCGGATAGGGGGAGCCCCTGGCGTAGCGCGACACCTTCCCGGCTTTGGAGTTCTTGAACACCGAAACGTAGAAGCTCATGGCCTCCTCGGCCTGATGGTCGAACCACAGGAACGGCGTGATCTTTTGCATGGCATCCTCCCCTTTCAATAAATATACTGATCCCACCGGGGGAGCGCCGACGAATCGGGATTAAGCGTCGAAGACGACGGGCATCTTCCTCACATAAAGGTTCTTCTCCGCGAACTCGAGCTGGCATGCGGCCACGTTCTCTCGAGAGACCGACATCTTGGCCATTCCCTCGCCGATCCAAACGCCGTAGGAGTCGCTCCTATGCCTTGCGTTGGGATTAACGATCCTGACTACCGTCCAGTCCAGCTTGGAGCCATCGAGAATAGGGCCTAGGCTCACGATGTCCCGGTAGGCCGGAGGGAAAAAGACCTTGGCCAGCACTCCCGGCATCCAGGTGATCAATCGCCTAGGGTCATCCTTCGCCTTGAGCGAAGGGGTCGCCAGGGTTACCAGGCGCTTAACCCCCGTCTTCTCCATGGCCGCGACGATCAATCGATGCCCGTCCGCTATCGGCGTCGCCGTGGATTTCCTTGGCGGATTCAGCGACGGACCCAGGGCGCTGATAACGGTATCGGCCCCTTCGACGGCCCGCTCTATGAGCGCTCGATTTTCAAGGTTGCCTACGACCACTGATAGCCCGTCGGTCTTTAACGGGAAGGCATTCGGCCTACGGACATAGGCGGTCACGCTGTGTCCGCGCTCCAATGCCTTTTTCGTCACCAGTCCGCCGATAGCGCCCGACGCACCGAAAACGGTAATCTTCATCCCTTTGCTCCTGATGAATTAGTTCCAATTGGAACAAAATAGCAAGGAGCATCGCTGAAGGCAAGGACTTCGCTATTTCCTCATCATGTAGAGGATTCGGTCAAGGGTAGCTACTATCTCCTCGGCTTTTTTCCCTGACAGCTTCCCGCCCGAAGCGGGGAAGAAGTCCGCGAGAACGTTCGAGAGGCAAGCTTCCCTCGCTGAAGGGCTCAATGATAAGACCACCGTTCTCCTGTCCTCCGAAGGGACGCTTCGGATCGCTATCTCGATAGCGGTCAATTCGCCCACGAGGCGCGAGACCGTGCTCTTCGGCCAGCCGAGCCGCGAGCAGACTTCCTGAAGGTTCGAGTCGGGGTGGTTCGCGAGGTCCTGGGCTATGGCCATCTGGGCGGCCGAAAGCCCCATTTGCCGGGCTTTCCCTTCAAGTGTCCGATGGATGACACCCTCAATTTCCATGAGGCGGTCGAGTATGAGCTGCGCCCCAGAATTGGCATTCGCCATGCACTGAGGATACTGGATAGTATATTCATCGCCAATAGTGCCGGCGCGCCGGGATAATAAGCTGAGCAATTTTATCGGTAGAAATTCTTCAGTGGTCGCGAAGGAATTTACCACTGAAGAAGTCGGCCGGGATCAGTGAAGAATTCTCCCGGGATCACTGAAGAAATCCTCCATTGTCAACTGATCGAAATAATCCATAAAAAGCTTGTCATGTTTCAATGAGCGAAACCCTGCCTTTATAATGGAAAAAACCCATCAAGGCCTTGAGCCAATTTCAGAGGATGGAGCCCGCGCCGAGGCCTCGGCCCGCCGCGCCAGGTCGATCGAGAGGGCGAGACTCCTCTCGGCCTGGACCGGGTCGTGAAAGCCGGTCGAGTTGGCGGAGGCCACGTAGTCCCAGTACCATTGCGCCTGCCTCAGGAGCTCTCTTGCCGGATCGAGTGCGGACGCGGGGACGGCCTGCTCCCGAGAAACCGCCGCGATCGCTCCATGCGCTTCGGCCACCGCCCGGCCCGCGATGCGCTGGAGGGAGAATACCGAGTCCTGGATGTACTTTACGCGTCCCTTCGCCCAGGCCTCCGTCTTGTCCCTGTGGCATTGGAGGCAGGAGCTCCCCACGTCCCGCAGGGGACTCGTGACCCAGTGCTGGCGCACTCTGGCGCCGTCGGCCGTCACGTAGGGCATGTGGCAATCCACGCAGGAGACTCCCGCCGACGCGTGTACCCCGCCGGAGAAGAGCTCATAGTCGGGGTGCCTCGCCTTGAGGACGGCTACCCCGGAGTCCGGCTGGACGAAGTCCTTGTCGAAGCCCGAGGGCCTGGAAGCGTAATACGCGTACATCGCCTCCGGATTCAGGCCTTTGCCCCAGGGCGGGACGACGCGATCGGTCCTCGGATCGATGAAATACGTCGAGTGGCACTGCGCGCAGACATAGCTTTCCATGTCCTTCGGAGTCGCCTTGGAGATGTCGATGCCCCTTACCTTCATCGCCTCGCCGAAGGAGGGCACGATGACACGGAGCCGCCTCGTCGCGGGATCATGGCAGGAGAAGCAGTCGATCGCAGGATGCTTCTCCTTTATATAGGCCATCGCGGGCTCCGCAGCATAGGCCCAGCCCCTGTCCCCGAAGACTTTTGCGATGTCGGGCGTCTTGCAGGTTATGCAGGAGGCCGGCGTCTTGTCGTTCAGGCGCTTGGTCGTCGATATGTCGGCCCAGGAATAGAAGTGCCCCCTCTTCTCCTTGAAGCTGGCGGCATAGGCCGAGCCTTTGTAGTTGATGCCCATCTCGGGTTGGGCGATCGCCTTCTCGACGGGGACCGAGCCGTCGTAGCCCGAAGGCGACGGAAGCATCTTCTCGCTTTTGGCCATCATGGCCGCTTCCGTCGGATAGGCCTTCGACCACGAGTCGATGTCCGTCCCGACGGCCGGGGTGGCCGAGCTCGTCGCTTCCGGGCCCGCCCGTCCCGCGACTGCGGCAGTGCGCGGCGCGCAGGACGGCAGGAGCGCCGCGCCGAAGACCGCGAGAATGGCGATGCGAATCGGATCCATTGCGCGCATCCCGAACTCTCCCCGTCGAAGCATTCTAGCCGCTCCCCGCGCCGGACGCAATGGAAAAGAGGCTTGAGATATCGTTAAACTATTCCCGTGACATTGTACGAATCGCTCGCGCCTCTTTACGACGGTCTCTTCCCCGTCGATCCAAGGGCAATCCCCTTCCTTGAATCTCTCGTCGGCGTCGAGCCCGGGACAGCCGGACCTCGCGTCCTCGACGCCGGCTGCGCGACGGGGGCCCACGCCGTCTCCTTGGCTACCCGCGGATGGAATGCAGTCGGAATCGACTCCGAAGCCGCGATGATCGCGAAGGCGAGAGAAGGCGCGCTCCGCGAGGGAGTCGCCGAGCGAGCCTCGTTCTTCGAGATGGATATTCTCGAAATCGGGAAGAGCTTCAGGGGCCGGGGCTTCGACCTCGTTCTATGCCTCGGCAACACCCTGCCCCACCTGGTCGGCGCGGACAGGGGGGCCGAGAGCGTCGACGATCCGGAAGCGGCTTCCTTCCTCGGCCAGGCCCGCGAGCTCCTCTCCCCGCGAGGGGCCCTCGTCCTGCAGACCCTCAATTTCTCGCTAGCCGGGGTCGGTCCGGGTTTCGAGTTCCCCGAGCTCGCGGTCGGAGACGCCGTCATGAAGAGGAGCTACCGGGACCCGCCTCCCGAGCGTCCAGGGACCTTGAGATTCGTCGTCGAGCTATCCCGCCGCGGGGAGTCGCAGCGCGCCGAGACCTTTCTCGTGCCCCTCGGTCCGAGGCGCGTCGCCTCGCTTCTCCGGGAGGCGGGTTTGCCGGACCAGGCGCGCTTCGCGGGCTGGGACGGCCGGCCCTTCGACGAGGGCGGGGACCAATACTGCGTAACCGTCGCGCGGCCGTCGCCGGCGACGGCCAAGAAGCGCTCGCCCTTGGCCGCGGGAGTCGAGTCCGATCCGGATCGCCTCTACAACCTACTCGTGAATCCCGCCAGACCGGCGACGCGCGGCTGGTATTGATAGTACCGATCCTCGAGGTATAGGCCGGCAGTCAGGACGGCGTAGATGGAGAGCCGGCCGGATACGGCCCTACTCAGAATTCCGACGGCTTGGAGGGCCTGAGATCGGTATCCCGAAGCGGGCACGATGAGGATCGAATCGTTCAGTCCGGCCAAGAGACCGGCGCCGATCGACAGCAGCGCATAGGCGTCGTTATAGATCTCGATGTCGCTCTTCGCGAGGACGCAATTGGCGTAGGTCTCGTAGAAGTATCCGCTGCCGCCGTCGACATTGAAATAGTTGACGTGCAGCGTATTCGAGAAGGCGAAAGACCCGAGGGCGAACTTGAGCGTCGGCGCCGCGGAGAGGATATAGCCGGTCGTATTCTTGGAGCCGAGCGAGGCGAGCGTTTGCTGATCGAAGGCCGCGCCGTATCCCGCAAGATCGTGAAAGCCGTATCCGAGCCCGCTGTAATACCCGGCGAACTGAGCCGTGAAAGCCACGTCGAAGATCGCGATCGGCTCGACATCGAGGAAGGCGCCGAGGAAATCGTAGGCGGGCGAGAGGGCATTCGCGATGCCGAAATCGATTTTCGTAGGCTCCCAGAGGATACCCTTCTCGCGGATGAGCGGCATTCGATAGAGGAGCTTGGTGCCGAGCTGGACACCGAGGGGGTTGTAGGTCGCCCCGAGGTTCTGGTCCAGATAGAGTCCCTGTACGACCGGCTCGGCGACTATGTGCGACGACACGGCGATGGAGAGCGCGAGCCATAGGATCGGCTTCCTCATTTCGAGGCTCCTTCGTCATAGCTTATTTCGGCGCGCTCGAGGAGCTGGAGGGCGGTCGTGATGCCCTCCAGCCCCGGCCTGATCTCTCCGTCCGAGCCGTCTATCGAGCCAGTGCCGACAGGCCTGAATACCCCTTTTGACGGCTCTTCTCCGACGACGATCGCGCACTCGTATATCAGCGAAGGCTGGCCATTTACGCCCGAATTCGCTCGGGTATAGCTCTCGTTGTAATCGTAGCTTCGATTGACCTCGAGCTTGACGACGTAGGTTCCGCTCGACAGCGCGGCGGCGACGGACGAATCCTGCGCGGTGATTCCGGAGGGGGTCGCCCCCGATGTCCCGTCCGCCGCGGCGCCCCACGCTTTCCGGAGATGGAACCACACCGGAAGGGCCTCGGGCCTGCCTTCAGGCGGCGCCGCCCTCCAGGTCTCTCGGGCGCTCTTCGCGGTCGCATAGATCGCGTCGACGTAGTTCCCTGGCGGTGTCTCGATCCAGCACGCGACCTGAGGATAGATCGTCACGGGGAAAAGGAAGCGCCACGAGGTGAATTTATACGCCGGCCCCGGAACAAGACGGAGCGTGAAATGCCTGCCTCGGACGCTGGCGTCTTGGGCAGGGGCCTGCTGCCCCGCGCACGATGACATGATGAGCAGAATCGCGGTAAGCGCGAAAGCGGTCGCGATACGCCGACCGGAATGTCTCATTGCTTCTCTCCTTCGTCGCCGAGATAGATCTGGATAAAGCGCTCGATGAGCGGATCGATCGAATCCCAGAAACGAGGGTGGACGCGCTTGGATCTGAACTGCGACACGATGCCCCAGATCGCCGCCTGGGCGATCGAGACGTCGAGGAGAGGGTCCCGGCCGCCGAGAGAGCCGGCGGCGATCGCCTCCTCGACGATGTCGCGCGCCCGAAAGAAGCTGGCGTAGTACCTTCCCATCGTCTCGTCGTTCAGCGGCTCCTTGGGCGGAAGATCCTCCAGGAGGAGTTTGGCGAGGTGAGGCCGCTCGAGACACCAGGCTGCATATGCGCGCATGAACGCGGCCAGACGCTCGTTCGGCCCGGCCTCGGACCGCGTCGATGCTCTCAAGCGGCTATCGAGTTCGTCCATTGCGTCGAACTTGATTCGCTCGAAGAGCGCATCCTTCGAGGCAAAATAGTAATAGATCGCCGTAGGGCTTACGCAGGCCCGCTCGGCGATATCGCGCATGTTGATCTCCTCCGGCGCTTTGGCGCTGAGCTCCTCGAGCGCGATATCGAGGATTCTGCGAGCGAGCTCCGGATTAGGTGGTTTGGACATATACAACTCCTGATATTTGTTATCATAACGATGTTATTATAAAGCTGTCAAGTTTTATCTATTCTTGCTAATTATGGATAGAAACCAGCTGCTGTTGCCTGTGCGGATCGTTTCGCCCAGGACGTCCGCCAGCTTTCACGGCAATTTCACCAACACCCCACGATCCCCTAACAGGGGGCGGCGAGTATGAAGACGACTATAGGGAGGGCGTGGCCGGTATGACCGAGAGGCGGGACTCGAATCGCGAAGAAGTGCTCTTTCCCGCGACCTTGTCGATCGGAGAGACCACCTTGGCGGCCATCGTGCGGAACCTTTCCGAAGGCGGCGCCCTCTTGGAGGCCGAAAGCCCGGGCGACACGCGCGCGGAGCCCGGCGACGAGTGCCTCCTAAACATTCGGCTGCACGACGGCGGCGCGCGCGTCCTCCCCTCGCGGATCGTCCGGATATTCGATCTCGGGAGCGGGAGATTAGGTTTGGCCGTCTCCTTTTAGGTCCCCGCGTCGCGGAAAGATCCTCTACGTCGAGACGCGGCGCGCGCGTCCGAGGGTCGTCAGGAAGAGGAGCCCGCCGGCCAGCGTGAGGCCTATGCCGACCCATGAAGGAGCCAGATTGCCGGCACCGGAGGCCAGGACGAGGCCGCCGAGCCAGGCGCCGGCGCCGTTGCCGATGTTCAGGCCCGAATGGCAGAGCGCGGCTCCCAGCGAAGGGGCCGAAGGCGAAAGGTCCATGAGCCGGCTCTGGAAAGCGATGGCGAGAATCTGGGTCACTACTCCGAGGGCGAAGATGCCGATTACGGCCGACCAGGCCCGAGACGCAGTCAAGCCGAGCCAGAGGAGGATGAGGGCCGTGAGCGCGAAGCCGAGGAGGACGGCCCCGACCACCGACCGGTCCGAGACGCGGCCGCCGACCAAGGCGCCGATCGTCATTCCGACTCCGAAGAGGGCCAGGACGAGGGGCACCGCCTTAATGGACAGACCCGCGGTCTCGGTAAGCAGCGGAGAGACGTAGGAATAGACGGCGAACATTCCCCCGAAGCCCACGGCTCCCGAAGCGAAGACCAGCCAAAGGGGCCCGTTGGCGAGGGCCGCGAATTCTCTGGACACCGAGGCTTCGCTGTGCACCGGGAGTCTGGGAATCCACTTCCCGACTGCGACCACCGACGCCAGACCGAGAAGCCCGACCCCGATGTACGAAAGCCTCCATCCGAGGGCCAGGCCGGCCCAGGTAATCGCGGGCACTCCGACTACATTCGCTATCGTCAAGCCCGCCATCATCACCGACACGGCCCTGCCCCGCCTTCCCGGACCCGCCACGTGGGCGCCCATCACCGCGCCGACGCCGAAGAAGGCTCCGTGGGGCAGTCCCGCCAGGAACCTGCCGAGGACCAGAGCGCCCAGGCTCGGGGCGAAAGCCGAAACGACATTGCTGACGGTGTAGAAGGCCATCAGGATCATCAACAGTACCTTGCGATCCCACCGGGCCGCCAGCACGGTGAGGAGGGGAGCGCCGACCACGACGCCCAAGGCATAGGCGGTGATGATATGGCCGGCGGCGGGAATGGTCACGCCGAGACCCGATGCGATGAAGGGCAGGAGACCCATCGCGGCGAATTCGGTCGTGCCGATACAGAGGCCCCCCAGGGCCAGCGAGAAGAGAGCGATCGAGCCTGGTTTCATTGCAATTGAAAATACAGTATAAAAGAATCTCTATCAACCGAGACGACCGGCCGATCGCGGCATTGTCGGCGGTATGGACTTCGCCTGCCGGAACGCAGAAGGCGCCTTACTTCTTTTTGGCGTTTATAGCCAAGGCCGCCTGCTTGATCTCGTCATAAGCCTGCGTGAGAAGCTCTTTCGCGTGGGCAGCGTGGCCGTCCATATCGTAGTCATTCGCCTTCTGCGCTTCCGTCAGCTTGTTTATCGCGCCGTCTATCATCTGCTGCGCTGCCGCGAGATTCGGGTGGAGCTTTTCGCTGACTTTCTCACCGGCTTGCTGACCGAAGACGGCGACACCAACGGATAAGACGAGCCCGATCATGACCGCGACCATTACCTTATTCCTCGAAACGCGTTGGGCCATATCTTCCTCCTCGAAATAGATTACTCACAGAATATTGGTATTTCAACAATAATTTGCCGACGGCCGCGCCGCGCTTCCGGGACTTCACGGGGCCCGTGCGGATATTCCATTACGCCCAGGCGAGCGTCGCTACGAGGATGGCCATCCTATTGAAGAAATCGGGGCCGGACACGTCGGCCAATGCCTTCGGGAAGCTATCGAGCAGCTTCCGTATCTCGCCCTGCCGGAAGGCGAAATACTCCGCGATCTCCGGCGCCACGACGATGTCGCCGAGCGGAGCCTCCTCTCGCGCGGCCTTCCTCCAGCCTCCCCAGCGCAGGTAGGAACGCAGGATGTCGCTCGCGATCGCCGCGTCCTGCAAATTCCCCAAGTGGTCCTGCAGCCTCCTCGTCCGCTCCACCAGCGAATTCGCCGCCGGCCCCAGAGGCTCGAGGAAGAACTCGAGGGTATATCGCAGGCGCTTCGCGGCGACGCGCAGCTGATGGTAGCGCAGAAGGGACGCCTCGCTCCCGGAGAAGCATTCGTCGAAAGCGCGCAGACTCGCGTAGCTCGAGAAGAGAAGGGAGGGAAGGGCGTGGCGGACCCGGAGGAAGGAGGGTTCGGGCTTCGCCGACGCCGCCGGTCTCGCGCCCTCGCCCTGCGACTCGAGGAATTCGCGGAATCTCGCCTTGAAGCGCGAGTAGTCCCTGCCTTCGAAATACTCGTTCATCTCTGCCAGCCGCGCCTCGCTCTCGTCCCGCCATGCCGCGAGCAAGGGCTCCATGCCGCTCCTCCGGGGAAGCGAGAGGGACTCGAGATAGCTCTCCGTCTTGGATCTGAACACGTTGAGGTCGCGCACCGCGCCGAGGGCCTTGCAGCTGCGTTTCAGCGTCTTGGCGTAGGGTTTGAACTCCTCCTTGTCGAGGTAGTCCGAGAAGACGTCCATTACGGCCAGCATCCGCCGCGCAGCGACCCGCATGCCGTGGAGTTCCTCGGCATCCTCTCCGGCGAGCGCCCCCTTCTCGCGATCGAGCATCTTCTCGAATTGAGCGAGCAGTATCTTCCGCGCGGCGTCGCCCATCGTGTCGCCCATCGCGACGCCGGGTCCCGCTCCCTGACGGGGCGGCTGGCCCTCCTCCGCGTCTTCGCCCGCCGAGAGGCGCCGCGGGAATATGCCCATGCCTTCGCGGCCGAACTCGCCGAGCCAATGCCTAGCGCGGCCGGGCGAAAGCCCGGACCGCGAGCCCGCTTCGTCGGCGTCGGCGCCGGCGTCAAAGGCGAGCAGCGCGCGGGCCCTGCGTCCATAGGCGTCCCGCCTGAGCGCCAGCCTCGCGCAGGCGGAGCGCCCGCGCTCGCCGAGCAGTCCTCCGTCTCCCGTCGCGAGGCCCAGGAACTCGAGGGCGAGCTCGAAATCGGAACGCGGCTGGGCCCGGAGCTCCCATCCCTCGGAAAGCGATCGTACGAAGTCCTCGAGATCCCGCCCGATAGCCTCGAGTTCGGGCTCGAACTCCAGCTCGAAGAAGCGCCGGGCGCGCCCGCCCGACTCGATGCGCACCGAGTCGAGGGATAGCTCGCCGATCCTTCCCGTCCCGCGGCTCGCGACGCGCGCCCGCCTCTCCCGCTCCAGCTCGAGCAGGGGAAAGAGGTCGCGGTCTCCGACGATTCCGATGATCAGCTCCCGCTCCGGACCGGCTTCCCATTCCGCCGGAGGCCTATACGCCGGCATCTCGAGCTCCAGAACCCCGCGCCTCCGGGCGTCGCCGTCGGCATGGGCGGATTTCTCAAAGGCGATGACGATCCCGGTCCCCGAGTCGCGGCGCCGGCAGCAATAGCCGGCGGCGAGGATGGCGCGATCGGCCGTGTCGAGGTAGACGTCGCGGACGAGGCTCCGCCGCGGGGCGGAGAGGGAGAACTCTCCCAGGGTATCGAGCCCGGCGAGACGCTCCAGCGTCGGCTCGTCAGGCAGTGCGAATCTTGCTTCGATTTCCACGTCAGCGGGCCAGGAATCCGGGCGGGATGAGCCATTCCAAATCGCCGCGCGGCGGAGCTGACTCCTCCAGCCTGACGCAGGCGAGGCTCCCCTTCTTGCAGTGCAGGCGCCCCCCGCCTATAAGGTCGGCGATGGTCCGGCTGAAGCTCGGTTCGTGGCCGACGAGCATCACTGCCTTCGCCGAACTATGGTCGTCGAGGATCTCGCCGAGCCGGCGAAGGTCGAAGCCCGGACCCAGCTTCTCCTCCCTCCGCAGGCCGGCGAGCATGCCGAGCCGGCGGGCTACGATCTCGGCCGTTTCGAAGGCGCGGGGAAGGGGGCTTGAGACGATGGCCTCGAGCCCGAGGTCCAGCGCCGCGATGCAGGCAGCCTCGCGGGCAAGGAGCTGCCTGCCCTCGTCGGTAAGGGGCCGATCGTAGTCCTTCCCCCGCCATCCGGCGCTCTCCTCGGCTATGCCGTGACGCAGGAACAAAAGCTTCATGCCGATAGCCTCCGCGTTTACCAAGCTAGTTCCTCCGTATTGACCTGTCAATCGATCGGTATTTTTTATGCATCTTTTCGATGCATTCCATGTTGCCTATTTTACACGATAGGCATATGATAGATGCAGGAAGTGGATATGAGCAAGTCGGGAAAGAGCCAGAAACAGCATTTCGAGCTCTCGCCGGCGAACAGTCGGCGCCTGGATGAATATCTGGAGCGCTACAACGAAGATCCCTATCGAGTGACGCCGCGGATCAAGATCGGCGACGTCGTCAATCGCGCGATGGAGGAGTGGCTGGCGCGCAGGCCCGCCGTCGCCGACGAGGGAGGCTCCGACGATGCCTAAGAAGGAGGTAAAGGAGGATAGAGGCTCCTCAAAGAAAGTGAACGTGGAGATCGCTCCCGGCAACAGGAAAAGGCTGACCAAGTACATCATATTCTACAACGAGCACCCCGATCGCAGCCGGCCCGCCCTGACGCAGACCGATGTCCTCAACGAGGCGCTCGATGAGTTCTTCTCCAGGGCTTTCGCCGCCGAGGTCCGCGATGAGGGGAAGGAAGCGGAGCCGAAGGCCAGGAAAGGAAACGACCATGGCAGGAAATCAGAGAGATAGAGGTCGAGTCGAGATCGCCCTGAAGGTTCCCGCGACATTGTTCGCGGAAGATAGCTTATTTTCACGAAAAGTGGAGGGTATACGCATGAGCAAATCGATTTCGAGCAAGCTCGAAGCATCGAAGAAATGGCTGGAGAAGAACGCGCAGGCGGGCCTCAATGTCAAGCCCGCGAACGCCGTCCTCGCCAATGCCGAGAAGGTCACCGCAGATTTGGCGGCTCTCAAGGCGAAGTTAGTCGAGGCGACAGCCGCCAAAGCGACGGCGCTCAAGAACCTGGACGACGCGATGACCCGGGTGAAGACAGAGAAGAAGCTGAAAGCCAAGGAGGCTAAGCTCCAGCTCAAGCTGGCGGCCCTGGCCTCCCCGGCCTGACCATCCTGAACGCGGATCCAGCCGTATCACGGGGCCGTTCATTGGGGCGGTCCCTTTTTTCATCCAAAGCAAGGCATTACCCGATTAATCAACCCTGAATCGCCGCTGCCGATAAGTCCTGATTAATTACAAAATGCTTAAAATCGCCTTGGCGCAATTAATAGCCTACCTCACGATATATCATAGCTCTGTCCGGGAATTTCGTGGCGATATACGCATACGCTGATAACCATGTAGGACGCAATTTCGGGTAGGCAGGTCGCCCATTCGAGTGAAAAGAAGTTTGTCGCCTTGGACCGGGCTTTTGTCCGGAAAGATTTTAGCGGGAGGTATCTATGAAGGGGTTTTCTCGTACGCTTCTCGTGGTCTCGCTCGTGCTTCTGGCGTCGGTCGCTTTCGCCCAGCGGCAGCACGACAGATATTTCCGTGCCCTCGACGATCTGCGCGGCGCACGCTGGATGCTCGACCATCGTCCCGGGAATTGGCTCCAATCGATGGAAGAAAGGGCAGCCGTAGGGAAAATCGACGACGCGATCAACGAGATCAGAAGGGCGGCAATCGACGACGGGAGGGACAACAACTACCACCCGGCTTTCGATAACGAGGAAAACGATCGTCCCGGCCGGCTTCGCCATGCGGAGCAATTGATCGGCAGGGCCCGAGAAGATATCAGGGACGCCGAGAACGAGGGGCAGTTCCGCGGGCTGCGGGATCGCACCATGAAGCACCTGGACGAGGCGCTCGCGGACGTGCGCCGGGCAGCCAGGTAACGGCACTTCTCAGCGCCTTCTCCCGTCTCGAGAGGGGCGGGAGGAAGGATCGCCCGTCCCGATCGATGAGCGCACTTGACAAAGCGCCCGACGGGATTGATCTTTAAGCCGTCCCTATGCTTGCTCCCGTCTCCGCGATGGATGGCATGCGATGAGAATACGGTCGGTGATCCTCTTCTGGCTAATCGCCTTGCAGGTATCCTCGCTTGCCGCCGAGGACGTCACCCTCGGTTCGGGATTCTGGGCAATCCTCTCGGATGCCGGCCTGCCGGACCAGGGCAGCATGACGAAGCTCGTCAAGGATGCGTACGCCAGCGTGGGCGTGTCGATGACTCGGGTGGAAATGCCGTGGGCGCGCGTTCTGGCTTCCATCAACGCAACTCCGGCCGCGATCGACGGGGGCTATCCCTTCGGGAAGACGGCGGCGAGGGAAGCGACCTTCCTGTTCAGCGATCCCGTCGGCTCCGCCACCAGGTACATCTATTTCAACACCGACAAGCCCTTCGATTGGGAAAGCGTAGAGGACATGAAAGGGCTGAGGATCGGCATCGTCAGGGGAACGGCCTTCGGCGCATATCACGAGCAATTGAACGCGAGGATCAAGGCCGATCCGGAATTCGCCACGATCGATCCGGCAAAAGACGATCTCGCCAATTTCAGGAAGCTCGCCGCGGGCAGGATCGACATCTGCTTCTGCGACGAGAACCAGGCCAGGCACGCGATCGCCCAACTGCCCGCCGCCGACGGGGCCAAGATAAGGGCGGCGGCGAAACCGATTATGGACACGCAACCATTGTTCGTCCTATTCAGGAAGGATGAACGCGGAAAGAGACTCCGCGACCTTCTGAATGCGGGATTGAAGAAAGCTCTTTTCGCTACCGGAAGGAGAGGAGCGGCCGATGCCGCGGAATAGACCCCCACACGGGGAGCGATGGACCTCCTCGTTCAGGTTCCAGCTCCTCTCCTCCTCCATCCTCGTCTATCTCGTCACCACCATCTTCCTGGCGCTTTTCCTGTACGTGACGCAGGTGTCCAACATGCGCGAGAGGCTGGGTCTCGAGAAAGACTACCTATTGGACTCCATCTCGGGCTCCCTCACGCTTCCTCTGTGGAATTTCGACCTCGAAGCCAGCAAGAACATACTCGCGAGCGCGATGGGCTATCCCGACCTCCGGTCGGTGTCCGCCTTCGACGAGCGCGGCGCGTTTATCGGCGGCGCCGAGCGCGACGGCTCGGGAAAGATCAGGACGCTGAGCTCGCCCATCGTCGCCGAGCCCGGTCCGACTCCCGAATTCGCGGGATCCAAGCGGATCTCCTACGGCGGCTCCGTCATCGGAAGAATAGACGTCGCGGTGACCGACGAATTCGCGATGGCCTTATTGATACGACAGCTCTGGAAGAGCATCGCGCTCTCGTCGATCGTGATCCTGGCCGGGATCAACACCCTCTTCTTCATCGATCTCCCCAAGCGCAAGCGGGCGGAGACCGAGCATCTCGCCCGCGTCGCGGCCGAGATCGCGAATAAAACCAAATCGGACTTCCTGTCCAACATGTCCCACGAGCTCCGAACCCCGTTAAACTCGATAATCGGCTTCACGGAGGTGCTGCAGGACGCGCTGTACGGGGAGATGAACGAGAAGCAGCGCGAATACCTGGGCTACATCAACACGAGCGGCCGCCATCTCCTCGACCTCATCAACGACATCCTGGACCTTTCCAAGGTCGAATCGGGCAGGACCGAGGTCAATCTCTCGGCCGTGTCCGTCCGTGCCGTGCTCGAGCTCTCCATGACGATGCTGAGGGAGAGGGCGCTGAAGCGCGCCATAGCCCTCGAATGCTCGATAGCTCCCGAGGCCGACGTCGATCTGGTCTCCGACGGGCACAAGATCAAGCAGGTCGTGTTCAATCTCCTTTCGAACGCCGTCAAATTCACTCCCGACGGAGGGCGGGTGAGCATCGATGCGCGGAGGACGGAAGGGGGCTTCATCGGGATCTCGGTGACCGATACCGGGATCGGGATCAAAGAGGAGGACCTGGGCCGCCTGTTCAAGGAATTCTCCCAACTCGAATCGCCTCTCCAGAAGCGGTACGAGGGGACGGGGCTGGGACTGGTCCTGTCGAAGAGGCTGATGGAGATGCTGGGAGGGTCCATAGCGGTGAGAAGCCAGGAGGGCGTGGGCAGCGTGTTCTCGATCGCGATACCGCTCGTCCCCCCCTCCGTCAAGGCGAGTTCCTCCGCCGGCGAGGGCGCCGCCTGACGGATCATCCCTTCGACCCCGTTTGGAGATCTTATGGCAAAAACAGTGCTGATCTGCGAGGACAACCCTATAAATAGGGTTCTGATGCGCGACCTCCTCGTCTTCTCCGGCCATGTGGTCATCGAGTGCGAAGACGGTCTGCGCTGCGTCGAGCTCGCGATCTCCCATCCGCCCGATCTCATCGTCATGGACATCCAGATGCCTGGGATGAATGGTTACGAGGCGATGAGGACCCTTCGCGGGAACCCTCTGATGTCCGCCGTTCCCATCATAGCGATCACGTCCTTCGCGATGGTCGGAGACAGGGAGAAGGCCATCGAGGCTGGAGCCGACGAGTACCTATCCAAACCCATCGACACGCGGCAATTTCGCGAGCTGGTTAAGTCTAGGCTGAAGGAATGACCTGAAATCGCGCCAAGGAGGCGAGATCATGGCGAAAGCTCGGATCCTCTCCGTCGACGACGAGGCGGCGAACCTCGCCCTCATCGACGCCATCCTGACTCCCCTCGGATACGAGGTCGTGGGCGTCGCGAACGGGAAAGACGCCCTCGAGACGGTGGCTAAAACCCGGATCGACCTGATCCTGCTCGACGTCATGCTCCCGACGGTCGACGGTTTCGAGATATGCACGTCCCTGAAATCGGACGAGCTCTACAGGAAGATCCCGGTGATACTCATCACCTCCCTCAATGCCAAGGAGGACCGCATCAGGGGGATAGCCGCGGGGGCCGAGGATTTCATATCGAAGCCCTTCAACCACCTCGAGGTCATAGCGCGGATCGAGATGCTGCTCAAGGTGCGGGGACTCGACCTGCAAGTCGAAAACGCCTACGCGAACATGCGGGAATTGACCTCGTTCAGCAAGCAGCTGATCCACGGCTACGATCCCTTGGACTTCGATTTCTCGGCCCACGTCGCGAAGCTGACGTCGCGGCTCCTGGTTCCCGAAAGCGCGTCCATCAAGCCACCGAAGGAGATCGTGATCTCCTTCAAGGATCGCGAGACCGCGAACAATCTCGTGTATCGAAGACAGGGCGCCGATGTCATCGGCACGAAATTCTCGAGCTCGCTCCTGCACGGGTTCTTCCCGCGGGGGAAGCCGCCGATCGGTTTCCTCAACACCCTCGAATTGGAAGAGCCTTCCTGGCGGCCCTTCAAGAAGACCCTGACGCAGACGGGAGTCGAAGTCAGCAACCTCGTCTACTACCACGACGAGGACTTCACGGTCATAGCGGTCGGCTATCCGGACGACGCCACGTCGCACAACGCGGCGGTAGTCGACAATCTCGTCCTCCTGATAATGTTCCTCAACTCCCTCTCCCGGCAGGTGCGGGAAACGGAGGCGGCCTTCATCTACACCATCAACGCCCTGTCGAGGGCCGCCGAAGTCAACGACGAGGACACGGGCAACCATATCCTCAGGGTGGGCGAATACGCCGCAGTCATAGCGGAATCCCTCGGTTCGCCGAAGCCCTTCGTCGAGGCCATCCGAGTGCAGGCCCCGATGCACGACGTCGGGAAGATCCATACCTCGCCCGCGATCCTGAAGAAGCCCGCCCCGCTCACGCCGGCAGAGGCGGCGATCATGAAGGAGCATCCCATGCACGGGGCCAGGATCCTCGGAGACCACCCTCGACTGGCGCTCGCGAGGAACATCGCCCTGTCGCACCATGAGCGCTGGGACGGTTCCGGATACCCGCAGGGACTCAAAGGGGAACAGATCCCGATGGAAGGCCGCATCGTGACCCTGGCGGATCAATACGACGCTCTGCGGAACAAGAGGGTATATAAGCCCCCCTTCGATCACTCGACCGCGTGCTCGATACTGCTCGAGGGCGACGGCCGGACAGAGCCGAAGCACTTCGATCCGAAAGTCCTGTCCGCCTTCAGGAACTCGAGCAACAAATTCGACGGGATATTCCATCAATTAGGGGATTTTTGAGGCGGGATAGTGAAGGTGAGGACCGCGCGAAGGCCGGGGAAGGGAGTCTCCGGCTCCGCCGCGGCCAGCGAGAGGCGCCCGCCGATCTGCTGGGCGAGGGAGCGAGCGAGGGCGAGGCCGAGGGAATCGGACTTCGCGGGGTCGAATCCCGACGGCAGTCCGATGCCCTCGTCGCGGACCTCGAGCCTCCTCTCCCCGCCGGTGCGGCGGTACCGCACGTAGATTTCCCTCCTCCTCTCGGCCGAATACGCGTGCTTGACGGCGTTGGTCAGGAGCTCGGTCGCGATGATACCGAAGGGCATGGCCTCGTCGACCGACAGAATGTCGGATTGGGCATCGACGCGGATCGAAAGGGCGCCCCGATAGCTCGCGGACAGCGAGCCGGCGATGGCCTGCAAGTATTCCCCGGAATCGATCGACAGGAAGTTCCTCGAGCCGGAGAGCAGATCGTAGAGATAGGCCATCGATCGGATCCGGGCCTGCGTATCCCTCCCGAGTTCCTTATCCGCCTCGCTCCCGAACGAGGATTCCTGGAGCGAGACGATGCTCAATATGATCTGCAAATTGTTCTTTACTCGGTGCTGGACCTCCCTGAGGAGCTCTTCCCTTTCCGCGAGCAGGCTGCGCAGGAGCTCTTCGTTCCCCTTATCCATTTTCACGTCTCGCGCCCCGACGGCGGCGCATTCGGCGTCCAGGGGCACGACGCAGCTTCCGAAGCGCCTCGCTTCCCCTAGGCCGCCCGTAGCGCCTCGATCTCGGCCAGGGAGAAGAGTCCATCGACCTCGATGAGGACTACCATTCGCTCCTCGAGACGGACTATCCCCCGCACATAGCGTTCCCAAAGCGCGACTCCCCCGGCGCGGACGGCTTCGACTCTATCCTCTTCGATAGAGAGGACCTCGGACACGTCGTCGACGAGGGCCCCCACCGTCAGCGTCCTCCTGTCGCCGTCCTCGACGGCGAATACGATGACGCTCTCCCGTCCGGCGCTTTCGCATTCCGGCAGACGGAATTTCTTTCGCAGGTCGATGACGGGGATCACCCGTCCTCTGAGGTCCATGACTCCCTTCATGTACCCCACAGGAGTGGGAACGGCCATCGTCGCGCCGCGCTCCACGACGGTCTCCACGATCCTCACGTCCACGGCGTACTCCACGCCGTTCAAGCGGAAGGTCAGGTACTGCATCAGAACTCCTCGAAGGACGGATCGTCGAACCCGGACTCGGGCACCGTCGTTATGGCCCTCGGTCTCGGGAGAAGGGCGATCCGCTTCCGCTCGGAGTCCGCCCTCGCCGAGACGACGGCGGGGTCGCATGCCGGCGCCCTCGCCGACGGCGCCCTCGCCGACTCCCCTCTCGCCTTCGCCGCCGACTCTACCTTGAAGAAGGCTATGGCGGAGGCGAGCTGCTCCGACTGGCCCGAAAGCTCTTCCGACATGCTGGCGAGCTCCTCGCTCGCGCTCGCGTTCTGCTGAACCACGGAATCGAGCTGGATCATCGCCTTGCTTATCTGATCGATTCCCGAGCCTTGCTCCTTCGACGCGGAGGCGATCTCCTGGACGAGGTCCGCGGTCTTCTTGATATCGGGTACGATCCGCCGTATGATCTCGCCGGCGCGGCTCACGGTCGCCACCGTATCCTTCGAGAGCTTAGTGATCTCTCCCGAGGCGTTCTGCGATCGCTCGGCCAGCTTGCGCACTTCGCTCGCCACGACCGCGAAGCCCTTGCCGGCCTCGCCCGCGCGGGCCGCCTCGATCGCGGCGTTCAGGGCGAGGAGGTTGGTCTGCCGCGCGATCTCCTCGATGATGCCGATCTTTTCGGCGATCAGGTTCATGGCCGCGACCGACTGCTCGACGGCCCGCCCGCCTTCCTCCGCGTCCTTCGACGTCTTGATCGCGATGCCCTCAGTGGCCATGGCGTTGTCCGAGTTCTGCCTTACGGTGGCGGTCATCTCCTCGATGGAGCTCGATATCTCCTCCGTGCCGGCCGCCTGCTCGGTCGCGCCCTGGCTCATAGCCTGGGCCGTCGTGCTGATCTGCATGCTCCCCGAGGAAACCTGGCCCGACGCGGACAGAATCCCGCCGGCGATCGACTTGAGGCTTTCCTGCATGTCCTTGAAGGCGTGGGCCAGCTCGCCCATCTCGTCGGTCCGGCGAAGCATGTCCTCGTGCACGACGAGCGTGAGGTCGCCCTTGGCGATGGCCTTGGTGAACACGACGACGCGGACGAGGGGCCTCGATATGGACCTGGACAGGATGACGGCGATCACGGTCGAAGCGATGGCGCATGCGGCGCTCAAGAGAGCCATGATCAGGGTGACCCTCGCGCCGGTCGTCGCGTTGCCCTCCGCGCTCCGCTTCGCGAGATCGACATTCGTCGCGACGATCCCGTCCACCGCGGCCTGGAGCCCGGCGGCCGCTTCGGCGCCCTTGCCGTCCATCAGGCTGAGCGCCTCGCCGCGCCTGCCCGCTTTATCGAGGCGCACGAGCTCGTCGGCGACGGACCGGTAATTGGCCAGTTGCGACTTGTACTCGGCGAACAGGGCCCTCTCCTTTTCCGTGGCGAGGGTCGCGCCGAAAGAGCTCGTCGAACCGTCCATCGCGGAGCGGAGGTCGGCGATCGCGGCCTCGGCCGATGCCGAGTCCTTCTGGTCCGCGGACATGGCGATGGTCCTGACGTTTATCCTGACCTTCTGGAAGTTCTCGGCGATCGCGATCAGATCGACAAAGGGTTTCGTCGCGCTCTCGTACAGATAGGTATCGGCCGCGACGACATTCCTTATCACGACGATGCCTACGGCGCCTATCGCGACGCTCAGGACCACGACGATCGAGAAAGCGACGGCGAGCTTGCCGCCAATCTTGAATCGCATGAACGGGCCTCCATTCTAATGGAATCGGGCGCGAAGCGGCGGACACCGCAGTCGACGCGGCTTGAACTCTAGTGCTTCGCCTCGATCGCGCCAGTCCATCTTTGGACCGGCCTCCCTAGTGCCAAAGTACTAGGGAGCCCGTTATGCGATCTTTATGTGCCGCTCGGAAAGGATGCGAATGAAGCTCATCCGCGACGCGGCTCCGACCTTGCGAAACATGACGGCGAGATGATTCTTCACCGTCGATTCCGTTATGCCGAGGCGAAAGCCGATATCCTTGGACGATGCGCCCAAGGCCACGAGCCGGGCGATTTCGATCTGCCTGTCGGTGAAGCCGAGCGAGGATAGCGGCGTCGCCTTACCGCGGTTCGCGTAGCCCGCGACGATGGTGGAGAGCTCGCGCGCGACGCCGTTGGCGCGATCGGCGAGGCTCGCGATCTCCGCCTCTCTCTCCTCCTCCGAGGAACGGTCGATGAGCATCGCGACGATGGTGGCCAGCGAGCCGTCGGACTCGTAAAAAGGCAGCGCGAGGCAGTCGCAAGGCAGGGCGGGGCCGTCTTTCCTCGGAAAAAGAACGCGTTCCCGGAACATGCCGGCCGTGGCGTACATCGCGTCGGCGCGCGCCATCAGAGCCTCGTTCCTCTCGCGCTCCTCGTCGCTCCCGGCGCGATCGAAGAGCCGCCGCCCGACCAGCTCCTGGCGCGAGAAGCCCAAGACCGTCAGGGCGGCTTCGTTGCAGTCGCGCACGGTCCGCGAAGGAAAGTCCACGATGAAGAGAGGGTCCGAAAAGCCCTTGAGCGCCAGACCCGACAGCCCTCTGGACGCGCTCCTGGCTCGGGAAGATTTCGCTTTCGCCGGTCGACCCACCAAGAGATAGCCTTGCGGCTCTCTACCCGCTTCGGCCACGGGACTCAGGCTGAAGCGCAGGCGGACCTTCTCGTAGGCTCTCGTGAGGAAGACGGCTTCTCCCCCCAGCCTCTCCTTCGCCTCCAGCACGAACTCCGACATCCGCCGGCGCTCGCTCGCCTCGACGAGCAGAGACAGGGGCTTCGAGAAGAGCTCTTTCGCCGAATAGCCCAAGAAGGCCGTCGCGCAGCGATTCGCCGCGATCACGCGGATCCTGCGATCGAGAACGACGACGAGGTCCTCGACGCAATCCATGAGCTCGAGAAAGAGACCGAAATCCCGGCACGGCAGGGTGGGAGATCTTTTAGGGGCAGTCCCGCCGCCGTTCGAATCGTCAAACTTCATGGCCGCCAACAGATAGCAACAGATTAATAACGGAAAATTCATTGTATCATCATATCCGTCGTCTTATCCTCATCTGGGAGGCCTGCTGCCGGATCCTCGCGCAAAGCAAGGGCCATAGTCCGTCGAGCATTGGCCATGTCTGCTGAGCTTGCTTGTCTATCCCTGGATCAGGGCTCGGCATGAGACATTTTGAGACCGGAAATGGAATGTTTTCAGCTGAAAACAAAAAATTCTGGGTTGAAAATGGAATATTTCCAGCCTGAGAATGTCCTGAACGGTTATAGGTAAGATATCGAGAATAAGCAATTTCGCAAACAGAAGCTGCAATTTCTGGTAGCTCTTTCAAAATGCGTCCGCATTTTGAAAGAGGCCTCCCCAGACTATCAGGAAAGTTGAGTTATTCCATTCCCAGCTCTCAGTTTGGACTTTCAATTTCCCCTTGACAATCCAGATTGTTGGCAATAAGTTTAGCCAACAGGTTTAACTAAATGGTTATATCAAACGGTTTGACAAGTTGGTTCTTTTTTTATTCGACCGGAGGGAAGGGAGACGGTGATGGAAAATGAATCGCATGACCTTACCAAGGAAGAACTTATCCTCAATGCCGCATCGGATGTATTCATCGAAAAAGGCTTAAGCGGGGCCAGGACGCAAGAGATAGCCGATAGGGCGGGGATAAACAAGACCCTCCTCCACTACTACTTCAGGACCAAGGAAAACATCTTCGCGAGGATACTGCAGCAGGTCTTTACGTCCTTCCTCGTTCAGATAGACTCCGCGATCTCGGAGGACGCCCCCTTCCCCATCGCGCTCCGCGCCTTTATCGATTCCTTCGTCGACTCCATCGCGGCCCGCCCGAGGGTGCCGCTCTTCATAATGCAGGAGCTTTCGCAGGGCGGGAAGATAGTGAAAGAGGTGATCTCCGGCACGCTGGAACGGATGGATCTCCCCAACAAGATGGTGCGTCTCATCACGAAGGAAATCGAAGAAGGGAACCTCGAACCGGTCGACCCGCTCCAGACGGTCGTCACGGTGCTGGGAGCCTGCATCTACTACTTCGTCGCCGAGCCCATCATCGGAGCCGTGGTTTCGAAAATTCAGCCGGGGCTGGTTCTCGACCGGGAGAGCTTCGTTGCCCAACGTAAAGAGGAAATATTCAAGGTGCTCTACTACGGCCTCAAGAAGCGGGAGGAGAGCGATGCGAAGTGATCGAGCGATGGACCGGCTGCTGATCCTCGCGCTGCTCCTGGGCGCGCGATGCATCGGCGCCGAATCGCTCAAGGAGACGATCGGCCTGGCCCTCGCCCACGACGCTTCCATCGCGTCGGCGGCTCAAGAGGCGCAGGCCTCCCGGCTCGATGCCGGGTCGGCGAAGTACGCCGTCCTCCCGAGCCTCAGCCTCGGGGGCAGCTATCAGTACGACAGCGGCACCGCCGACCTGACTCTGCCCCTCGGCCCGGGCGGCCGCCCCCAAACCCTGAGCCTTTCGCAGCAGAACACGATAGACATGAACGCGGGCTTCAGATGGCTGCCCTTCACGGGCTTCGCCCAGGAAGCGACTATCGAGCAGAAGCGCCTCCAAGCCGTGCTCGCGGACAACTCGCTCGATTCCGCCCGTACCGACGTCGCGCTCGGGGCCATCACGGCGTTCAGGCAGGCGCAGGCGGCCGAGCTCCAGATCGAGACTCTCGGCTCGGCGAGCCGGCGGGCGCAGCTCCAAATCGACCAGACCCAGGCCCTCGAGCGCCAAGGCATGGCGATGAAGGTGGACGTGCTCTCGCTCACCATCGCGCGGCTCGACTACGACCAGAAGCTCATCGCCGCGAAGGCCGCCCTGGCCGACGCGCTGGAGCAGCTCAAGTACCTGACCGGCAAGGATATCGCGGTGCCTTCTCCGCCGGAGGAGGAGCCCGGCCTCAGTCCTCCCTCCCTCGACGAAGCGGGGACTTCCCAGATCAAGGCGCTCTTCATCCAAAGGGGGATTCTCGAGACAAGCAGGACGCTCGCCCGCTCCAAGCTCTATCCGACCCTGGCCCTCAGCGGCGCCCTGCACTACGGCCTTCCCGGCGTCAATCCGGTCCAGAACGAATGGATGCTCTACGGCGTCGCGGGCGCCACGGTCACCTGGTCCTACGACTGGGGAGGCGACGCGCTCGCGGCCCAGGCGGTAGATCACAGCATCGCCAGGCTCGCGAGCGACGAGAAGACCGCGCGCGAGCGGATCGAGCTGGGCTACGACAGCGCGCTGCGGGATTGGAGCGCCGCTCGCGAGGCGCTCGACGTCGCCAAAGCCTCGCTGGACCTCGCGAAGACCAAGATGAGAATCGTCGATTCGCAATACGGGCAGGGCATGGCTTCGACGACAGATTTCAACGATGCGAATCTCGGTCTTACCCAGGCCGAGCTGCAGTACAGGACCCAACTGCTCTCGCTGCTGCTCAAAGCGAGCCAGATCGAGGCCCTGAGCGGCGAAAGCCTCGAGAAATGGAGCGTAGCGCAATGAAGACTTGCTTCAAATTCTTCGCTTTGGCGGCCGCTGCCTCCGCCGCGGCCGGTTGCGCGGGAAAGGCCGGACAATTCGCCTATACCGGAAGGATGGACGTGGACACAGTCACCGTCTCGGCCCAGGCCTCGGGCGTCATCGAATCGCTGTCCGTCAAGGAAGGCGACGAGCTGCGCAAGGGCGAGACCCTCGGTCGAATCGACACGGATCGCCTCGTGGCCCAGCGGCAGCAGCAGGAAGCCCAGGTCGACGAGCTCGAGGCGCGGCGCGGCGCCGCCGAGGCGCAGATCCAGCAGGCCGAGGCCCAGCTCGCCCTCACTCGCGACACGCTCGACAAGACCGAGAAGCTGCTCGCCGAGGGCGGGGCCACGCAGCAGCGGCGCGACGAACTAGCGACCGAGGTGCAGGTGGGCGAGAAGAACCTGGCGTCGCTCCGGGCCAACATCGCCGTGATCGCGGCCCAGGAGGAAGGACTGCGCGCGGGCTTGCGCCTCACGGACATAGCCATACGCGACGCCGTGATCGTGTCGCCGCTCGACGGCACGGTGCTCGACAAGTTCCATTACGAAGGCGAGCTGGCCGCGGTCGGCACGCCCCTGTTCGAGGCGGCCGACCTCTCCGAGCTGACCGTCGAGGTCTACGTGCCCTTGGACAAGCTCGGCGCGGTCACGCTCGGCAACAAGGCGACCGTCAAGGCCGACGGGGTGAAGGACGCGATCGTCGGCACGGTAAGCTGGGTGGCGAGCGAGGCAGAGTTCACGCCCAAGACCATTCTCACCCAGGAGACGCGCACTACCCTCGTCTACGGCGTGAAGATCAGGGTCCCCAACGCAGGAGGGGTCCTGAAGATCGGGATGCCCGTCGACGTGAGTCTCTGATGGATCCCATCGTGGTCAGCTCGCTGCGGAAGTCCTACGGCGCCGTGGAGGCGGTCCGCGGCGTGAGCTTCGCCGTCGCGAAAGGCAGCATCTTCGGGCTCATCGGGCCGGACGGCGGCGGCAAGACCACCATCATGCGGAGCGTGGTCTCCCTTCTCTCCATAGACGCGGGGGAGCTGCGCTTCATGGGAAGGCGCGTCGACGAGGAGCCCGGCTACGTCCGATCCCGCGTCGGGTACATGCCCCAGCGCTTCAGCCTCTACCAGGACCTCACGGTCGAGGAGAACCTCAGGTTCTTCGGCGACCTCTTCGCGGTGTCGCGACGCGAGCTCGCGCGGCGGGTCGAGAGGCTCTACGGCTTTTCGGGCCTCGCTCCCTTCAAGGCGCGGCGCGCGGCCGCGCTCTCGGGAGGCATGAAGCAGAAGCTCGCGCTGTCCTGCATGCTGGTCCACGCGCCCGAGGTAATCGTCCTCGACGAGCCCACTTTCGGCGTGGACCCAGTCTCGCGCAACGAGTTCTGGTCCATCCTCGGCTCGCTCAGGAGCGAGGGGACCACGATCCTGGTGAGCACCGCGTACATGGACGAGGCCCTCCTCTGCGACAGGGTGGCCCTCGTCTACAAGGGCGAGATCCTGGCGAGCGACGTCCCCGCGGCCCTCTGCGCGAGCTACGGCGACGCGCTGTACCTCGCCGAGACGGAATCGCCCCATCGCGCCTACGACGCGCTCCTCGCCGCGGCGCTCTGCGGGGAATGCAATCTCTTCGGGGAGGGAGTGCATTTCACGCTCGCTCCCGGCGTCGGGATCGGCGAGGTCGAGAGGGCGCTCGTGGAGCGCGGCGCGGAGCTTAAGTCCCTGCGCCGAATCGAGCCCGGCCTCGAGGATCTCTTCCTCAGGCTCATGAAGGAGTGAAGGACGA
>CAZBGA010000024.1:0-47794 GCA_964491385.1 uncultured Treponemataceae bacterium
CGCCCGCGAGCGCCCGGCGAGCCCGCCCGACGCGCTGGCCGCCGAGAAGAGGGCCTTCATGCTCGAGGGGCTCAAGCACGCCCTCTCCATGAAGCCCTTCCGGCGCTACCTCGTCATCGCCTTCATCGGGCTCGGCATCTTCAACGGCATCACGACCTGGATCGAGGGCATCGTGAAGCCGAGGGGTTTCGGTTCGGAGCAGGCGGGCATCGTGGTCGCGATCATGCTCGTCGCCGGAGTCATCGGCGCCGTGGCGCTGCCCGCCCTCTCCGACCGCAGGCGCAAGCGGCGGCCCTTCATCCTTCTCGGCATCATCGTCGCAATTCCCGGTCTCGTCGGCCTCGCGATCGCGCCGAGCTTCCCCCTCCTCGCGGCCTCGAGCTTCGTCCTGGGCTTCTTCCTCGTATCGGTGAACCCGACCGGCACCCAATACGCGTCCGAGATCGCGCTGCCGACGCCCGAAGGCACGTCGAACGGGCTCATCTCGCTCGCGGGGCAGATATCGGTCGTCCTGGTGTACGCCATGGAGCCCCTGCAGAGGGCCACGGGATCCTACACCCTGCCCCTGCTTCTCTTCGCGCTCCTCCTCGTCGCGAGCGTATTGCTCGCCGCGACCCTCAAGGAGCCGGCCGCCCTGCGCGAGGAGGCTTCGGAGAGGGAGAGGCGCGGGACCGCTATCGCGAATCCCTCGGCGTCCGGGGCTGGAGGGCGCGCAGGATGAAGGCGAGCGACCGCTCGACGAGCTCGCCGGGGGTCCAGGCCTCGCTCTCGGCGCCGAGGAAGAGCCTGAGCCGCGCCCGGTAATAGACCGAGCCGACGGAGAACTGGGTCATGAGGAGGATATCGTCGAGGAAGAAGGCGGCCCAGCCCGGGTCGAGTCCCGGCTCGACTTCGCCCTTTCCCTGGGCCTCGGCGATGACCGCCCGGTAGCGCGAGGCCGAGACGGCCTCGATGCTGTCGGAGAGCGGCGAAGCGAGGCGCGCGAGCTCCTCGGTCGTGCAGGCTATATAGAGACGCACGGCCTCGGGATCGGCGAGCGAGGTATCGACGCAGGCGCGGAGTAGGGCCTCGACGCGGCCGATGAAGCTCGACTCGCGGGCGAGCACGGCGTCGATCGAGTCGGCGATGACCTTGTGGTATTCCTCGATGAGGGTGAGGAAAAGGTCTTCCTTCGTCCTGAAGTACTTGTACATCGAGCCGACGCTGATGCCGGCCTCGCCGGCGATGTCGTTGACGTTGGCCCCCGCGAAGCCGGATGCGGCGAACGCGCGCTTCGCCGCATCCAGGACCCTGGCCCTCTTGTCCCCGGGAAGACGCTCGAAGGTGGCCGTCCACCTTCTGTCCATCGCATTTTCTTCCATGCCTTTCCTCTCGCATCGCCCGGCGCGAATTCTACCGTAATTCCGCGAAAGGGATAAGTGAGGGGGAGGGCCTATCGCGCGCTATCGAAGAATCGCCCGCGTCTCAGAACTCCTCGAACGGCTCCTCGGCGGTCGTACGGCGCAGCGCGATCGCCGTCGGCGACGGCTTATGCCCTGGTCGAGGCGGCGCGGAGGCCGCGGACAGCTTGAAGAAAGCCATGGCGTCCTGCAGCGCCGTCGCCTGACCCGAGAGTTCCTCCGAGGAGGCGGCCAGGGTCTCGGAAGTGGAGGCATTCTGCTGGATGACCGTATCGAGCTGGCCTATCGCCGAGGTGACCTGCTCCACGCCGAGGCTCTGCTCGCGGCTCGCGCTGGATATCTCGAGCATCAGCTCGGCCATCTTCTTGATGTCGGGGACTATCCTCTCGAGTAGGGAGCCCGCCTTCTCGGCCACCGCCATCGATTCCGAGGACATGACCGAGATCTCGCCGGAGGCCTTCTGCGAGCGCTCCGCGAGCTTGCGCACTTCGCTGGCCACGACGGCGAAGCCCTTGCCCACGTCGCCCGCGCGGGCCGCCTCGATCGCGGCATTGAGGGCGAGGAGATTGGTCTGCCTCGCTATCTCCTCGATGATCGAGATGCTGGAGGCGATGTTCTTCATCGCCTTGACCGTCGCGGTCACCGCCTGCCCGCCCGCCTCCACGTCCTCGGCGGCCTTTCGGGACATCCGCTCGGTCACGATGGAGTTGTCGGTGTTCTGCTTGTTCGCCGCCGCCATCTCCTCCATGGAGGCCGATACTTCCTCGGCGCTCGCCGCCTGCTCGCTCGATCCGTCCGAGAGTACCTGGGCCGTCTGGCTGATATTGTCCGACTTCGAGCTCACGTTCTCGGCGGTCGACCGTATGGACTCCAGGGTCCCCCGGAGGCTCTCGCGCATCGTCTCGAGCGAGCGGGACATGTCGCCGATCTCGTCGCTGCGCTGCAGCAGCCCGGGCTCGGTCGCGTAGGTCAGGTCTCCCTTCGAGACCGCCGCGATGAGCTCGAGCAGTCGCTTTATCACCGAGACGATGGATCCGGTCACGATGAGGAGGACGACGGTGAGGATCGCGAAGACGAGGGCCCCGGCGAGGGCCAGCTCCAGGATGATCGCCGCGACCTCTCTCCTGGCGTAGGAATCCGTGAAGGTCAGGATCGCGACGCCGATCTTATCGCCTTCATGGAGGATATCGGCCTTCTTGACGATCAGGTTCGGAGGCTTCTTGTCGGCCTCGAGCTTGGCCATCGACTTGCCGTTGGAATCCTGCACCTCGATCGATACGACCTCTCGGATCTTGCCGAAGGAGGCGAGGCTCTGGCCGAGCCCCTGGGAGTCGAGGCTCCAGAGATAGGAGCTGTTCGTCGTCGCGGCCAGGGCCGTCAGGTTGTCGGAATAGGTCTTGAGCTCGGCGCTCTTCTTGTTCGACTGATCCAGGGAGACGAAGGCGATGAAGCCCGAGAAGCCTACGAAGAAGACCAGTATCGTCGGAACGAGCAATTGTCCGCGCAGCCGCATTACGCTTTCTCCTTCATCGCCTCGCCTTAGCCGTGACCGGCCCCTCTGCCGGACGCTACTTCAGGTACTTGTCGAAAATGGCCGAGTACTCGCCCGAGGCCCTGAGCTGCTTGAGCCCCGCGTTGAACTTGTCGCGGATGCTCTTGTCGAAGAAGGCCACTTTGTAGGCGGTCGGAGGGAATATCTGGGATATGACGACGTCGGCGCTCACGTCGGCGTCCTTTATGCTCCGCCTGAAGTACTTGAAGATGTTGACGTCCATGACGATCGCGTCCGCCCTGCCGATGAAGAGGAACTTCACCTGGTTGCTCTGATCGGCGATCTCGCTGTACTTGGCGTTGGCCTTGGCCATCGCGGCGAAATCGCCGCCGAGATAGGTCGGCGCGTCGCCGAAGGCGACGACCCTGAGCCCCGCGAGGTCGGCGACGCTCGCGATCTTGAGGTTCTTCGATTTGAGCGTCACAACGACGTTCTGGTAGGTTATATGGCTGTCGCTGTAATAGACATCCTTGACTCCCGACGCCTCGCTGATCGTGAGGACGCAATCGTCCTTTTTCCCCGCCAGATTCTCCGCGAGGCGGGCGAAGGGCACGTAGTCGAGCTGGAGGCTGTAGCCTTCCTTCTCGAGGACCTTCCGAACGATGTCGACCTCGATTCCGTTGTTGCTTTCCTGGATCACGTAGGGCGGCAGGGTGAGCGCGACCGCGGCCTTGAGCGGAGTCTGCGCCGAGAGCCGCGTGAATGACAGGATCGAAATAGCCGCGACCGTCAGCAGTGCCATCTTCCTCATTAGAGACCTCCTGGAGATGATAAATTCCAGTATTGCGGAGGCCATTCCGGTATTCAATAGGACTTCCATCAGAAATAGGTAAATAAACCGCCATCTGGCACAGGATCAGTCCTCGAAAAACTTCTTCCACGAGCCTTCATCGAGCACTGCGAGATTCCCCACGTTGCCGTACTCGTCCCGAACCTTCGCGACGATCGAGTACCGCGATCCGGGTACGAGAGTCCGGCCCTCGAGGGTCTTGCCGTCCCAGGCGACTCGGTCGTTCGGCCAGTCGCCATTCAGCACGATGACCAGGCCTTTCGACTCATCGTATACCTCGAGCACCCAGCTCGCGATTCGGGCCGAGGGCGAGCTCGCCCGGACGGCGATGTCGACGGGGCTCGCGGGACCTAGCGCCGAAAGGCTCGCCGAAGGCGGGTCGATCGCGATGGAGCCGGTGGGAGGCGAGGTTACGAGTGAGAAGCTCCCGCTTTCGACGACGGCGGTCCTGTACGCTTTCCCGTAGTCGACCGTCAGCTTCGCACGGTAGGAGCCCTGGGCGGCGAGGGCGCCCGCGTCGTCCTTGCCGTCCCAGCGGACGTAGTCGGGTATATCGGAGCCCCCGCCCGAGAAAGTCCGGATCGTCGCGCCGCCTCCCTTCCCGGCGTCCTCGATATCGACGCGCCAGGACTGCGCGCTCGACCTGGAGCCGACGCCGAGGAGGATGTCCAGGGTATTCTTGACGATCGCGCTCGTGGGGGAGAATCCGAGTCGCCTGGTCGTGATCGTGCTCGCCTGGGCGTCGGGCGCGGCGGCGACGGCCTCTTCGATGTTTCCCTTGTCGGCGCCCTCGTTCACGGTGGGAGCCGGGCGGGAGGATTCGGCCTGGGGCGGCGCCTTCGGCTTCGTCGCGCAAGCCGTTACGATGAACAGCGCGAATAGCGAGAGAAACAGCGAGAGCGGTGCTGCACGCACTCGAGCGCTTCCTTATAGACGGTCCCTAAAAGGAAACGATAGCTCCCCCGTCCCATAACGGCCAATACAATGCGCGGAAGATGTCATACCCAGGAGGTATCATGCCGGATCGAGGGCTCCCCTGCCTTGACGCGATGTTCGGGCGCTGTAAAAATGTGCGGACCAAGGCTGCCCGGGCGGCTCGCCCCATGCGGATCGTCCGGACGACGCGTCTCGACGGAATGGAGAAGGACTTTTGGAAGCAGGACGAAGCGAAACCGGGGCCGGCAACACGGCTCTTCGAGCCGCAGGGACGACGGTCTTTCCCGTATTGATAGCGATCAGCGTATCGCATCTCCTGAACGATTCGATGCAATCCCTCATCCCGGCGATCTATCCCCTCGTCAAGGCGAGTTTCCACCTGGACTTCGCCCAGATCGGCCTCATCACCCTCGCCAACCAGGTAACCGCCTCTCTCTTCCAGCCGGTCGTAGGCTCCATAACCGACCGCAAACCTCAACCTTATTCCCTCGCCTGCGGCATGGTCTTCACCCTGATCGGGCTCGCCACCCTGTCTCTGGCGCGCAGCTACGGCGGGCTCCTCCTCTCGGTGTGCCTCGTCGGGCTGGGCTCGTCCGTCTTCCATCCCGAGGCATCGCGCGTCGCCAACATGGCCGCCGGCAGGCGGCGCGGCCTGGCCCAGTCCGTCTTCCAGGTCGGGGGCAACGGCGGCTCCGCCCTCGGGCCCCTGTTCGCGGCCGTGATCATCTCCGTCCGCGGGCAATCGAGCATAATCTGGTTCACGTCCCTGGCCTTGATCGGGATAGTAGTGCTGGCGCGCGTGGGGGGATGGTACGCCCAGACGATCGCCGCGAGGAAGAAGTCGGCAGGCCCGATGGCGGAGGACTTCCGCCCGCCCGTCGCCCGCGGCAGGACGGCCGTATCCGTGCTCATCCTCCTCGTCCTCATCTTCTCGAAGTACTTCTACCTCGCGGGAATGAACAGCTATTTCACCTTCTTCCTGATCGACCGCTTCGCGCTGCCCGTAAAGTCGGCGCAGCTCCACCTCTTCCTCTTCCAGCTCTCGGTCGCCGCCGGCACCCTGATCGGCGGCCCCATAGGCGACCGCTACGGCCGCAAGTACGTGA
The DNA here is from genome assembly GCA_964491385.1 of uncultured Treponemataceae bacterium. Lineage (GTDB taxonomy): Bacteria > Spirochaetota > Spirochaetia > Treponematales > Rectinemataceae > UBA1306. The sequence continues at coordinate 5,785 of CAZBGA010000024.1, forward strand.
TCTGGGGCTCGATCCTGGGCGTGGCTCCCTTCACCCTGGCCCTTCCCTACGCGAACCTCCTTTGGACCACCATCCTGTCGATCGTTATAGGGCTGGTGCTGGCCTCGGCCTTCTCCGCGATCCTCGTCTACGCGCAAGAGCTCCTGCCCGGCAGGGTGGGGCTGATCTCGGGGCTCTTCTTCGGCTTCGCCTTCGGGATGGGCGGCATCGGCTCCGCCGTGCTGGGAGGCATGGCCGACCGCGGCGGCATCCAGCACGTGTACCGGCTATGCGCCTTCCTCCCCTTGATCGGCCTCATCACCGGGCTCCTGCCCGACATCGAGCGGCGACGGAGACGGGCCGCGCGGGCCTGACCGCCCCCCGCGCCTCCTCGAGGACGCAGGAGGGGCGATCAGGCTTCCATCTCGTGGATGTACCTCCCCCCGCGCAGGAAGGAGGCGACCGCCGCGACGAAGGACAGGGCCGCGGCGCCGTAGAAGGTCAGTCTCAGGCTGGCCATGAAGGCCGGCGCCATCAGCGAAGGGAAGAACTTCTTGCCGAGGACGAGGTTCCTCGTGGCCTCCGGGAGGCCGGCCAGGACGGCCGGCGGGAGGAGCTGGCGCATCGGGTTGTAGCCCAGGAAGGCGGCGAAGAGGGCGCCCGTCGGCGGGAGGGAGGCCGCCCGCGAAGCCGCGTCGGCGGGGATGCCAGCGGCGGCCAATCCCGAGCGCAGGGCCGCCGGCAGGTTATTGGCCAGCCCGACGATGACCATGCTGAAGAAGAGGGACATGCTCACGAGGGTCCCGGCGTTCTGGATCGTCGCCCTCATGCCCGAGGCCGCGCCGCGATACTCGGGCGGGACCGAGTTCATGATGGCAGTCATGTTGGGGGAGCTGAACAGCCCCATTCCCAGACCCACCAGGACCAGGATGAGCATGAAGGGCGCGTAGGAGAAATCGGCCGGCAGGAGGACGAGGAGGAGGAGGCCCGCCATGACCACGACGAGGCCGAGCGTGGCCAGCCCCCGCGAGCCGTGGCGGTCGGAGAGCCAGCCGGAGAGCGGCCCCATGATGAAGAAGCCGACGAGCATCGGCGCCATGTAGATCCCGGCCCACAGCGGGGTCTCCTCGTAGTCGTAGCCGTGCAGGGGGAGCCAGATGCCCTGGAGCCAGATGATGAGCATGAACTGGAGCCCGCCCTGGGCCACCGCGTAGAGGAAGCCGCTCAGGTTGCCCGCGGTGAACATCCGTATGCGGAAGAAGCTCAGGCGGAACATGGGATACCGGACCCGCCGCTCGATGAAGACGAAGGCCGCGAGGAGGAGGAGGCCGGCGACGATGCCGGCCACGACCAGCGGGCTCTCCCATCCCATGGCGGAGCGCCCGTAGGGCATGATGCCGTAGTTCAGGGCCACGAGGAGGACGATGAGGCCCGCGCCGAAGGTCGCGACGCCGAGCAGGTCGAGCTTCTGGTTCCGGGCTATCGTGCCGGTCTCTTCCAGCTTGAGATAGGCCCAGACGGTGCCCGCGACGCCGACAGGCACGCTGACGAGGAAGACGAGGCGCCAGTTCAGCACGGCCAGGAAGCCTCCCAGTATGAGCCCTATCAGCGATCCGCTGATGAAGGCTATCTGGTTCAGCCCCAGGGCCATGCCTCTCTCGAGCGGGGGAAAGGCGTCAGTCAGGATGGCCGCGCTGTTCGCGAGGAGGAAGCCGCCGCCGATCGCCTGGATCATGCGGAAGACAACCACTTCCATGGCTCCGGCGTCGCCCTTGCCCGGGGTGAGGAAGAGGAGGATCGAGGCGGCCGTGAAGACTGCGAAGCCCAGGTTGTAGAGGCGCACCCTGCCGAACATGTCCGACAGCCGGCCGAAGGATACCAGGAGCGTGGCTACTACCACCGAGTAGCCCATGAGTATCCAGAGGAGGTAGAAGGTCTCGTTCGGCGCCAGCGGATCGATGCCGAGCCCGTTGAAGATGGAGGGGAGGGAGATCAGGACTATGTTGTTGTTGATGGAAGCCATCAGCGTGCCCAGGGTCGTGTTGGACAGGGCGACCCATTTGTAGCCTTCCTTCATGCCCCGTACTCCTGCACCATGTGGATCGCGTTCTCGACTTCGCGGACGCCGGGCACTCCCCGGGCCGCGGCGACCGCGAGGTCGATCGCCGCCTTCGTGCTCGATACGCCGCCGAGAGTCACCAGACCATGGTCGGCGGTCGCTGTCAGGCTGGAGAGATGCACCTTCTTCGCGCAGACGATCTCGATGAGCACCTTCTGCCCGAGGAGGAGGTTCGGGATCATCTCCTTCCCGGCGGCCTCGTCGTCCGCGTCTATCGCCAGGGCCAGGCAGTCCTTCACCAGCTCCGCGGCCCGGACGGCGTCCAGCCTCGCCGTGTTGATGGTCAGGTCGTATCCCCGGGGGTCGGCCCAGTTGCTGTCGAAGAAGATCTTGCTGAAGCCCAGGCGGTTGTGGTCGCACTGCTCCACGATCTGCCGGGCCTGCCGCTCGTCGCAGGAGAACTCCCTCATCGCCCGGTCGACGCGCACGCCGAGGGGCGCGCCGATGCGGACGGCCAGGTGATTGGGGACTTTCCTGAAGACGACGGAGCCGCCCCTCCCCATGACGATGCAATCGCCCTCCGAGGCTTCCTCGTACAGCGCGAGCTTCAGGTACCGGATGTAATCCGCCCCGTTCTCGGAGAGCGAGGACCAGAGGCCCGGCCTCCTCTCGTCGAACCTCTGCTGCTTCTCGGGCTTGAAGCCCTTCTCGGCCAGGCGCTTCTCGATGTAGTCGCGGTCGACGATCCTGTAGCCGGTCATCCGGCCGAGCTCCCGCGCGGTCTCCTCGCCGAGCGCCGCGAGTTCCCTGGCGATGGTGACGATGGCCATGGTCTCCCTTCCTAGCCCCGCGCCCGGCCGAGGGCCAGGGACTTCAGCATCCAGTTCGGCAGGGCCTTGGCGGGGTCCCGGCCTCTGAGGTTCAGGTACCATCCGAGCTTCGCGAGCACGGGGACGCGATGGGTCTCGACGAGCTCGATCAGGGTGCCGTCCGGGTCCTCGATGTACGCGAAGCGCCCCGAGGCCTCGCCCATGTCGAAGGTCGCCTTTCCGCCCGAGTCGGCGCCCGGGGAGCTGTCGGTCGTGAAGGGATGGCCCGCGGCGGCGCAGTCGCGCTTGAACTCGGCCATGCCCCGGACGTCGAAGCAGATCTGGATGAAGCCCAAGTCGCCCCAGAATCGCCCGGCGAAAAGCTTGCGGCCTTCGCGGTCCAGGGACTGGACAAGCTCGATCTCGCTCGGGCCGAGAAGCTCGGAGAAGGGCCCGGCGGAAGGGGCCGAGCGGGCGACCAAGGCCCTCCGGAATCGGCCTTCGCCGCCCGGCTGTCCCTTCAGGTCGTCGAACGAGCCCTCCTCGTCATAGATTAGGGTATCGTATCCGAGGATTTCCCGATAGAACCGCGATGCGGAATCAAGATCCGAGACTCCGATGATCGCGCCGAGAGTCCCTCCCACCGGGGACTTGGTCCTGGCGTAGGGAGGGGGGCCGGAGACTATCTGGAAGGTATTGCCGAAGGGATCGCGGACGAAGGCGTGCCCGGCGCCGCGCGGATCCCGGTAGATAGCCGTCGCCTCCCCGCCGAGGCTTCCGACGGCCGCGCCGATATCCGCCGCTCTGAGCTTGGCGGCGAATATGCCGAGGTCGCCGAGGCGGGGCTCGAAGGGGCAGGGCAACGGCTTTCGGTCGACGTACTGCCATACCTCCAGGCCGCCTCCGCCCTGGAGGTTGACGGCGAGGATCGCGCGCCTGCGGTGCGGCTCGTTTCCCGTATAGGGAAGCATATCGGCCGCTATGCCCGAATCGTCGACCAGGGGGATATCGAAGCCGAGCTTCCGGCGGTACCAATCCCAGGCTTTCCCGGCATCGGCCACGCCGACGCCGATCTGCTGAACGCCCCCGAAGATTTTCATGCCGATAGGCATCCTACTTCGATCCGTAGAGCCTGTCGATCCCGCTCCAGTCTATCGCCAGATCGAGCTTCTTCTCGTCTCGAAGAGCCTTGAAGGCCTCCAGGGTCAGCTCTATGTCCTCGTCCTCGTGGCTCGCCGTGGGCACCATGCGGAACTCGACGTAGTTCTTGGGGATGACGGGATACATGATGCCCGTGACGAAGACGGCCTGGTCGCGGAGGAAGCGTATCCAGTCCATCGCCACGCGCGGGTCCCCGCCGCCCGGGAGGAATACGGGCACGATGGGCGACTCGACCTCGCCGACGCGGAAGCCCAGCTCGCGAAGTCCGGAGGACAGGCGGCGGGCGACCTCGAAGAGCCGCTTACGCCGCGCCGCGCCGTCGCGGACGAGCTCGAGAGTCTTCTGGAGGCTCTTGACGTAGACCATCGGCAGGGCCTTTGCGAATACTTGGGAGCGCGCGTTGTACTTGATCCACTGCACGACGTCCTTCGGCGCCGCGGAGACGCCGCCGATCGACGCGAAGGCCTTGGCGAAGGTGCCGAAGTAGATGTCCACCCGGTCCGCGACGCCGAAGTGCTCGGAGCTGCCTCGGCCCGTGGGGCCCATGACGCCGAAGCCGTGGGCGTCGTCTATCATGAGCCGGGCCTCGTACCTGTCCTTGAGCTCGCAGATCGCGTCGAGCTTGGCGAGGTCGCCGGTCATGCCGTAGACGCCCTCGGTGATCACGAGGACGCCCTTCTTCCTGGTCTTGTTGATGTCCGCGAGCAGCTTCTCGAGGCTCTCCATGTCGTTGTGCCGGAAGACCCGCAGGTTGCGCCTCGCCTGGGCCGCGCCCACGGCGGCGTCGATTATGGAAGCGTGGTCGAGCTTGTCCACCACGATGACGTCGTCGGGTCCGACGAGGGCGCCGACCGTGCCGATGACTCCCAGGTAGCCGTAGTTGAACAGGATCGCCGATTCCTTGCCGGCGAAGTCGGCGAGGGCCTCCTCGAGGGCCAGGTGCTCGGCGGTGTTGCCGCTCATCATGCGGGCGCCCATCGGCGCGCTCGTTCCCCAGGCTTCCAGCGCCTCGCGGGCGGCGGCCTTGACCTCCTCGCTCTCCGCGAGGCCGAGGTAGTTGTTGATCGACCACATGACGCAGTCCCTGCCGGCGAAGCGCATTCTCCTGCCCGGGAGGGACTCCATGACCGGCTGGGTGTAATAGTCGTCGCCCGAGTGCCTGAACTGGCCGAAGTAGCCCCCGTCCGTGCCGCACTTGGCGAATAGGTCGTCGAAGCCCACGAAATCCTCCTATGACAGGCGCGCCATCGCGTCGAGGAAACGGTCGGGATCGAACTCGTCCTTCTCGACCACGAGATCGGGCCGCAGCATCGCCGCGGAAGGATCGTTCCGCAGGCGCTCGTAGCCGCCGCCCGTGATGTTCAGCATGACCAGCGCGTCCCCGGCGATCTCGCCGGAGGCCGCCTTCTTCGCCAGGGAGGCGACGGCGACTCCCGCCTCGGCCGAGATGTCGCAGCCCTCGACCTCGCGGAACAGGGACTGGGCCGCCCGCGCCTCGGCGTTGGTCGCGGCGACCACCTCTCCGCGCGAGGCCTCGAGGCAGTCGAAGAGCCCCCCGACGAGGCCGTAGGGCGGGTTCCGGTTGGAGAGGGTCTTCGCGTCGATCTCGTCGATCCTCGCGCGGGCTTCCGCCTCGCCGGTCGCGACCAGGGCCCGGCCGCCCGAGCTCCAGGCGTCGAGGATGGGCGTGAAGGGGGCGTTCTGCGAGACCACCAGGCGCATCGTCTTCGGAGCGAAGGACCCGCTCTCGTTGAGGCGGATGTTCGCCTCGCGGGCGGCGATGGCGCCGGTCCCGCTGCCGACGGCCTGGAAATAATAGTCGGGGATCTCGCCGGCTTCCTCGGCGGCCGAGAGGACGCTGACTCCGAGGCCGTCGCGGCGCGCGACGTTCTTGGCGCCGCCCTCGCTGTGGAAGCCGGGGATCCCGCAGATGAGCTCCGCGAGGCGGATCGTCTCGAGGTAGTCGGCGCCGCCCGAGGCGGCGACGATGAAGACGCCGCGTCCCTTCCCGCCGATCGTCCACAGCTCGCCGAGGCAGGACTCAGGGACGACCGCGACGAGGGGCAGGCCGTTGTCGGACGCGGTCTTGACGAAGGCCTTGGCGGTGTTTCCCGCCGAGGCCACCACGAGGGTCCTGCCCTCCTTCGCGGGGAAGCGCGCCAGGACCGCGGCGGCCTCGCAGTCCTTGAAGGTCCCCGTCTCCGTCCGGGCGCCGATCTCGTCCCAGCGCCCGCTGAAGGTGACATAGAGGCGCGAGAGCCCGAGGCGAGGCCCGAGGCGCTCGCTCCTGTAGGTGACGGGGACGGCGGAGCCCTCGAGCGGCCCCGCTATCGGCAGCCAGTCGGAGTAGCGGTAAATGCCGCGGAGGGAACCGTCGGGCTTGAATTCCTTGCGGGGATAGAGGCTGCGCAGGAGGGAATCCCGACTGCAGTCGGGATTGCGGAGGAGGAGGCCGTCGTCCTCGAGCTCCGACCCGGTTCCCAGGCAGAGCAGGCGATGCTTGAAGGTAGTCCGCGAGCCGACGCTGTATTCTGTGACGGGCGATTCGATGATGCGTCCTCTCTTTCAACCGAGCGGATGGGCTAAGATACCTCCGAAGAAGAGATTAGCCAATATGCAGCCGACGACCAGGTTCACGAGGACGATGACGGCGAAGGCGACGATGGGCTTGGCCCCGATGGCGCGCATCTCGCCGAATCGCGCGTTGAGGCCGATGCAGAGGAAGGTGAGGGTGAAGAACCAGGTCCGCAGGGTGTTGAGGACCCCGATGACGTGGGCATCGACCGCCGGCTTGCCCATCGAGCCGGTGAGCTCGGTCACGAGGATCGAGGCGAGGAGGAAGGCCAGCACGAACTTGGGGAATCGCTCCCAGATCATCCTGGGGCTCGGCCTCGCCCGGACCTTCGCCGCGCCTCCGGCGCCGGAGGCAGAGCCGGAGGCGACATCCCAGCGGGCGATCGCGAGAGTGGCGAATATGAAGGACAGGAAGCCGATGAACACGTCGCGGTTGAGTTTCACGAGGGAGAAGGCGCGCACCGCCTTCTCTCCCACCATCGAGGCCGCGGCCAGCCCCGCCGCGTCGGCGAGCTCCGAGCCCCCTATCCAGGCCCCGGTGACGATCTCGCCGAATCCGAGGAGCCGCGCGAGGAAGGGGATGAGGAATATCAGCGCGAGGGCGAAGATCACGACCAGGCTCACCACGTAGCCGACCTTCTTCTTGTCCTCGTCGACGCTGGAGCCTATCGCTATCGCCGCCGAGACTCCGCACACGGAGCCCCCCGCGCCGAGGACCGCGATGAAGCGCTTGTCGAAGCCCATGGCGCGGCCGATGGGGAAGGCGACCGCGAAGCCGGCGGCCACTATGGCCAGGGCCTCGAGGAAGCCCCAGCCGCCGCCCTGGACGATGGTCGAGAAGGGGAAGCTGGCCCCCAGCAGCACGACGCCGGTCTTGATGAAGAACTCCGTCCGGCCCGAGGCCTCGCGGAACCACTGGGGCAGATCGAAGAGATTGCCTACGATAAGGCCGATGAGGAGGGCCCAGAAGGTGGACTCGAGGCCGTAAAGCTTGAGCGTCTGCTGGCTCCCCAGCGCGAGGACAAGGGCCGCGGCGACGAAGAGGATGACGAAGGAGACCGCGTAGCGCCCCGGCTTCCCTCCCATCGTCCTGACGGCCAGGGTCGTCGCGGCGAGGAGGAGGACGAAGACGGCCGCGTAGGCCGGCCAGGAGGCGTACAGGCCCGCGAGGAGGGGCCTCGAGGGCCAGGCCGGCGGCACGGCGCCCTTGATGAAATCGAAGGTCGAGCCGACCGCCCCGCCGATGGCCGCGGCCGCCACGATCGCCAAACCGATGTAGACGGCCCACCAATCCTCGCTCGTCAGGAGCCTGCTCTTCGCTGTCATATCCTCTCCGCTGGCGTAGATTATCGAGATACGTGAAAAGTGTAGCACCGGAGGGGGCCGATTGGTTTCCCCGGCGTTCGTTTTCGATAAGAATTCGGTTAATCGGCCGCGCCCAAGCCTCCCTTGTCCTTCTTCGTCTTGAAGAAGGAGACGGTTTCGGACAGCCGATCGGCCTGGGCCGCCAGCCGCCGGGCCGTGCTCGCGAGCTCCTCGCTCGACGCCGCGTTGCTTTGGATGACGGTATCGAGCTGGAGGAGGGCCGTGGCGATCTGGTCGATGCCCGCGCTCTGTTCCCTGCAGGAGGCGCTGATCTCCTGGACGAGCCCGGCCGTGCGGCGTATGCCGGGTATAGTCTCGCCGATCTTGGTCCCGGCCCTCTCCGCTACCGAGATCGAGCGCCCGGAGAGACCCGATATCTCGGAGGCCGATTCCCGGCTGCGCTCGGCGAGAGCGCGGACCTCGTTCGCGACGACCGCGAAGCCTTTCCCGATCTCGCCGGCGCGCGCCGCCTCTATGGCGGCGTTCAGGGCGAGGAGGTTCGTCCGGCGCGCGATCTCGTCGATGACGCCGATCTTCGAGCCGATCTCCTTCATCGCGACGACCGTCTCGGCCACCGAGACCGCTCCCGCCTCGGCGTCGCCGGTCGACTTGACGGCGATCGCCTCGGTGGCGAGCGCGCTGTCGGCGTTCTGCTTGATCGCGGCCGACATCTGCTCGACGGAGGCCGAGACTTCCTCGCCGCTCGCGGCCTGCACGGACGCTCCCTGGCTCATGGCCTGGGCCGAGCTGTTGACCTGCGCGCTGCCCTCCGCGACCTGGCGGGCCGATTCCTGGACGGCGGCGACGATCTCGCCTATCCTCTCGGCCATGTCGGTCAGCGCCTTGAGGATGCCCGTCCTCCTCCCCTCGCCCGAGCGGCCGATCTCGAGCTCGCCCTCGGCCACGCGGACCGCGATCCCCGCGACGACCGCCGGCTCGCCGCCGACCGACCGCATCACCGAGGCGACGACCGCGAAGCCGATGCCGACCGCGCAGACGATGCCGAAGCCCAGCACGGCCAGGGCGTAGAGGGTCGAGGAGGCGGAGAGGGCTCCGTTGGCCGCGGCGATCGACTTGGCCTGCTCCACTTTTCTCGCGACCAGGCCGTCGATTCCGTCCTGGACGGCGTCGGCGACCTTCATCATGCCCGCCAGGCCGTCGCGATACGCCGCTTCGGCCTTGCCCGCGCCCGCGAGGGCGAGCAGCGAAGAGACTTCCTTCCTGAACTCCCCGTAGGGCGTCGAGAAGGCGACGAAGAGCCTGCGCCCCTCGGCCGTGAGGATCGACGAATCGTATTCCCTCGCGTTGTCGTCCACCGATCCCAGGAAGCCGGCGATGCCGCCCGTCTCGGCCCTATAGAGGTCGACCCGAGTCCTCTGGAATCCTTCCGAGATCTTCTCGAGGTTCATCAGGGGAAGCGTGTAGTTCGTGTAAAGCCGCCGATCGGCCTCGACGATGTTCCGCATGCCGTATACGCCGATCGCCCCGATCGCCGCGCTCAGCAGGATCATCGCGCCGAAGGCCGCGACGAGCGTGGCCCTGAGAGACATGGTCCTTTTACCTTCCATCGCGGGCTCCTTTTTTTAACATGCGATAAAGCCGCCGCCTATCCGCCGAGGCTTCTCAGGACCTGCTCGAACCAGGCGGGATCCGGGCGCCGCGGGGGAAGGTGGCGGAACATCGCGAGGATCCGCTCCCGGTTCCGCGCGCCCTCGCTCGGAGGCGGGCTTTCGCGCTCGAAATCGGCTTCGAGGCCGCGGCGCCGGGCTTCCTCCCGGAGGAGGGTCCGATCGTTCAGGAGATCCTTCCAGATCAGGCATTCGCAGGGCCTGCCTTGGACCATGAGGCTGCAGTTGGAGTCGAAATAGCCGATCACATGCCGCCTCGCCCGGCTGAGCAGAGCCTTGGCGGCCGAGAGGGAGATCCCGAGGGCGGCGCCCGCCTCCCCGGCCGAGAGGCCGAAAGTCTCGACCAGGGCGAAGACGACGCGCTGATCCAGGGTCAAGCGCTCCACCATCGCCGCGAAGCAGGTGTCGCGGATCTCGCGCACGCTCTCGTCGACCTCGGCCAGCTCGGGTGGTAGCGGCCCCGGGTCCGGGATCTCGACCCTTCGGCCTTCCTCCTCCAGCTCGGCGAGGCTCTCGATCGACAGGGGCGGGATCCCGGCGGAGCGGCGCTCTTCCTGGAGGAAGAGGTTGACGCAGATCCTCCGGGCCCAGGGGAGGAGGAGGGAGGGCTCGCGGAGCTGCTCCCGCTTCTCCCAGGCGGCGAGGACACAGTCCTGCGCGAGGTCGCGAGCGCGCTCGCCGTCGTTCGTGAGCCGGTAGGCGACGGCGAAAAGATGCTCCGACAGCGCGGCGAGCCGCCTGCCGAAGTCGGCATCGGTCCCGGTCGTAGGATCGCTCATGCAATTGATTATAGCTCGGCCCGCGACCGGGCGCCCGCATCTTCGGCCCTCGAAAATGCATCATATATGGGTATGAGAGAGCTGCTGTGCTGCCTTTTCCTCCTGGCGTCGGGAGACATCGCCTTTTCGCAGCCGACGACCTGGGCGGAAGTCGATTGGAGGACCGTCACGGCCGCCCAGGTAAAGAGCCTGCTCGCCGCGAGCGGAGACGGCAGTTGGAAGGACGTCGGGCTTTCCGCCGCCAACGACCCCGATCGCCGCTTTCCCCCGGGCGGGACCAGCGCCTTCCTCCTCGCGCTGTGCTATTCGCGGAAGGTCGAGGTGATCGAGGCCCTCATCGCGGCCGGCGCGCGGGCCGACGATACGGGAGGCCTGTCGCCGCTGATGTACGCCGCCCAGTACAATCCCGAACCCGCCGTGATCGAAGCCTTGGCGGCGGCCGGGGCGGAGGTGCGGGCCGACCTAGGCTACGCGATGCTGGCCCGGCCGGCCCTGACCTACGCGGCCCAGTACAACGCCGATCCGGCTGTGATGGCGAAGCTGATAGCCATGGGCGCCGACGTCAACGCGAAAGTGAGCGTCCTGGACAACATGGGATTCACTCCCCTCATGTACGCCGCCCAGTACAACCCGAACCCCGAGGCGGTCCGGGAGCTCGTCAAGGAGGGCGCGAAGGCGGACCTCCCCGACGCGATGGGCCGCACCGCGCTCGTCTTCGCGGCCCAATACAATCCGAACGCCCGCGTGCTCGAGGCCCTCCTGGCCGCGGGGGCTTCGGTCGGCGTAGTCGGGCGCGACTATTACAACGTCGGCTTCACGCCCCTCATGTACGCGGCCGTCTCCGAATACGACCCGCTCGAGAAGATCGAGATCCTCCTCGACGCGGGGGCGGACGCGAAGGTCAGGAGCGGCGAGGGGAAGACCGCCCTCGATTACGCCTCCGCCAACGACTCGATCCCCAAGGGGAGCCCGGCGTATCGGAGGCTGAGAGACGCGGGCGGATGACCGGGCCCCCGGGCGGCGACCTCACATCTGCAGGATCTCGACGCGCTGGACGGTGCCGTCCTGGGAGACGAAGGCCCTCACCCTCTTCGAGCTGAGGAGGAGGGACAAGGGTTCCCTCTCCGAGCCGCGCAGGACGACGGTGTACCTGCCGACGTTCCAGTTGCCCGTGGACCCGTCCTCGATATTGATGATGATCTTGCCGTCGCGCTCGTTGAGCATGTTGACGCGGCCGAAATATTCCCTGACCTGCTTCCCGTTCATCATCATCGGAGCGGCTCCGACGGGAGCGGGGCCCGGGCCGCCCGCCATGGGGGGAGGCGCGGCCTGGCCGGCCATCTCGAGGATCTCGACGCGCTGGACGGTGCCGTCCTCCGACACGAAGGCCCTCACCCTCTTCGAGCTGAGGAGGAGTGACAAGGGCTCCCTCTCCGAGCCGCGCAGGACGACGGTGTACCTGCCGACGTTCCAGTTGCCCGTGGACCCGTCCTCGATATTGATGATGATCTTGCCGTCGCGCTCGTTGAGCATGTTGACGCGGCCGAAATATTCCCTGACCTGCTTCCCGTTCATCATCTGGGAAGCGACGCTCGCCGGCGCCAGAAGCGTCAAGGCGGCGATACATGCGGCCGCGATGCGCGCGCGAGTCTTACCGTTCATTCCTGTCTCCTCGCGCCCTTGCCTATTCTCGGAATGGGACTCTGTCGGGGCGCTTGATAGGTCAGTCGGCTTTACCCGCGTTGCTCGTCATTTTGCCATTCAGGGAAGTCCGCCCATTCCGGCCTCAATTCTATCGCATCTACGCTAATCGTCAAGGCGGCGAGGATCCCGGCGCGCGCCATCGGCGAAGCGCCGCCGGCGAATCATCGTAAGAAAATATTAAGTTGACTGTAACGCTCATATTAATTAGCTTCATGCCCATCGCAGCACGATGGAGGTGTTTATGCGTTTTCGTAACTCGTATATCCTAGCCGCGGCAGCGGCCTTGGTACTTATAGGTTCATCGGCAGCCTTCGCGATGGGTGGTCCGGGCTACGCGCCCAGAGCCAGCAGCCAGTACGACAGCACAATGTCCGGCAGTATGGCATCAAGCGATACGACGGGCGTGTCCGGGGCGATGATGCAGCCCACGTGGAGCGGCTATCTGGTCGACAAGACCTCCGGCATCGCGATGAAGAGCGGCGACGTCGACCTTACGATGGCGCCTCAGCATCTTAGCCGCGAGGCCGAGATCGCCAACGGCGGCAGCGGATACGGAATCAGCGTCCTGCAGGGCGATACCTACAAGTTCTTCCCCTTCGACGACCACGGCAACCAGCTCGCCTCCCGGCTCATACAGACCAGCAAGCGCGACTCGGGGCTCGCGATCGTCGTGATGGGGACGATGGCCGACGGCGTCGTAAAGGTGTCCAGAATCGTGGAGTCGAACCTCTGATCCTGATGCAAAAGAGCATTGAATAAGCGGACTGGGCGCCTCTGCCGGGGCGTCCGGTCGACCTTTTGAACTTGACATGTTGGAGATATTAGGGTAAAAATAGAAGACGAAGGGGAACGTTATCAAGAGGACCTTTGCCTTCGCGTCTCTCGCCTGCGCACTGCTCCTGAGCTTCTCGGGCTGCGGCACTTTTCCGAGAACCCCCGCCTCTTCGGCTCCGCCGACCACCAGCATAGTATCGGTCCTCAACAAGTACCTTCCGCCCGAGTCCGACGAGTCCTTCGCGCATCTTTCGTCGGGCGTCCGCGATTTCGACGATGCCGTCCGATCCGCCGGAATAAAAGACGCCCGGCTGTCCTCAGCCGGCGTCGGGCTCGCCACGCACGGAGACCTGGTCCGCGCGATCGCAAGATACGACTCGCCGGACGGCCTCACCATCGCGTACGTCGCCTCCCACGGCTCTCCCGAAGGTCTCGTCCTCAGCGATCCCCTGTCCTTCGACGAGCTGTATCAGGCGCTCGACGCCGGGACCAAAGGCACCGTCCTCCTCATCCTGGACTCCTGCTACGCCGGGAACTTCGCCGAAGTCCTCGCCGACCGCAAAAGCACGCGCATATTCGCGATAACGGGCACGAGGGGACCGACCCTGGAGCGGTGGTACTCCAAGACGGGCAGCTTCAGCGAGGCTCTCTCGACGACCATCGGCGCTCGGTACAGCCCCGACCGCGACGGCAAGCTCACCCTGGGACAGCTCTACGACGCCATCGCGGCGGATATCCGGCTATGGAACTCGCGCTACCCCCACGGCTCGGGCCCGATCACCGACCCCGGCCTGTACGGTCCCCGCGACCTCGTCGTATTCGATTTCGGCGGGAATCACCGGTAGCTGACGTCGAGAGTCAGGGCGCCCAGGTCCTGGTTGTAGGTGTAGCTGATGCCGCGGAAGGGTGCCTTCGATTCGGCCGCGGCTATGGCCTTCTTGAGATCGGCGGCGAAGCTCGCGGGGACGAAGTTCCGCACCCTCCTGGACACGGTCGCCTCCCCGCGGCGGAACGAGACCTGGAGGTTCGACCGGAGCGCGTCGAAATCCTCGACGACCAGCTTCCCGACTTCGTACCAATTGGCCTCGGTATCGGCGCAGGCGGGGACGGACCCGCGGTTCCAGGTATGATTGGCCGCGATCAAGTCGTCCGGCAGGTTGAAGTAATCGTGGCTGAGGACCTTCGCGGCGCCGACGGGATCGTCGTAGGTCACGTCGAGGTGGTACCAGGCGCCGTCGACCTTGACGAGATTCCACGAGTGGCTTCCCTCCTCGGCGGTCCCCTGCACGATCAGGCACTCGAGCCCCGCCTTCGAGGCGAGCATGAGGAAGGCCTTCGAGAAAGAGTCGCAGACCCCCTTCCCCTCGAAGAGGACGCCGTAGGGAGTATGGGTGCCCGGGCCGTCCCTCCCCGTGGACAGGGCCACGCTGTCGTAGGTCGCGGCCTGAACGAGTCCGTCGTGGAGGGCGAGCTCCTTGTCGTAGTCGCTCATCCCCGGCCTGACGAGGGTCGCGACCATGGAGGCGACTTTCCGGTCCGTCTCCTCGACGACCGAGGCGATGCTCGACCGCGGGAAAGTGTACTCGATCGTCATCGACACGGAGGCGAAGGCCGAGCCGGAGCTCGTCGTCGTCGAATACGAGCTGCGGCTGTAGAACAGGCCCGCGGACGTGGAGGACCATGCGGCCTTCGAGATCTCCTCGTCCATCGCCTCGGCGGTGAACCAGGGCCGGCTGTCGTCGACGGAGAAGTAGAGCTCGGAGCTGGCCGAGTCGAAGGCGGTCCGGAGAAAGTCGGAGAGCTCCCGCTCCGAGCCGAGAGGCTTGTCGGCGCGAAGCGTCTCCTGGTAGCCGAAGAGGGGCATCGCGAGGGCGAGCAGCGCCGCGATGACGGAAAGGGACCTAGGAATCATCGTTCCTCCCATGCGAAGCGGCCGGAGTCTTCCCCTTGCGGCCTTCGTCGGCGCGGGCATCCCGCGCCGAGCGGCGCGACGCGCGGAAGATGAATACCCGGACGAGGATGGAGACCGCGAGGATGGCGAGCGTGATCGCCAGCGAGATCCTGAGCTGGATGCGGACCCCGCGTATCCCGCTGCGGTTGGCGCTCCGCTTGATGTCGTTGAGGGTGAGGAGGTCGTTGCGGAGCGCGCCGAGGCTCAGGCTCAGGTCGGCGAGGAGGGCCTTGCCCTCGACCGCGGTCGGCGCCTTCCCTCCCGAGGCGTCGAGCGCCTTCTGGAGGATCCCGATGAAGTCGGCGGCGTCAGTCTTCGACTTCGCGATCAGGGTCCTGTACTTGGCCGAGTCGATCGTGGGCGTCGCCTTGAGCACGAGGGAGCGGAGCGAGGCGCTCTGGCTCCGGAGCGCCGCGGTCGCGGCCGCCCGCGCCTCCTCCCTCTCGGAGATGATCAGGTCCTTGACCGCGGATTCTATGCCGAGGAGGGAGACGTAGGCGTTCTGCGCGTAGGTCTGTCCCTTTATGTCGTTCTCGTAGAGCTCGCCTATGTCGCTCTCGAGCCCGCTCAGGTAGCGCACCGAGAAGAAGCTCGACCCCAGGGAGAGGGCCATCACGATCACGAAGACCCAATTCGCGTCGGTCGCGGCCTTGCGGGCCGTCCGCGCGAGCCAATCACGCATGAGTTCCAGCCTCGAGGAAGGAATCAGCCGAGCGACGCGTCCAGCTCCGCCAGGGCGGCTGCCTTGCCCGCTTCGTCCATAAAGGTAGCGCGGACGCCGTTGCGAAGCAAGGCGACGGCGCCGTCCTTCCCGAGGCCGATCTTCTCCGAGGCGCGGAGGTATTCCTCGTCGAGCTCCACGTCGAACAGGACGGGGTCGTCGGTGTTGAGGGTCGCGAGGACTCCGCGCTTCAGGAACTCCCTGATCGGGTGATCCTCGTAGCGGCGGACGTACTTGCCGGTGACGACGTTGCTCGTCGGGCAGATCTCGAGGGGGACGGCTCGCTCCGCGAGGAGGGCCATCAGGGAGGGATCCTGGATCGCCGAGGTCCCGTGGCCGATGCGCTCGGCGCCGAGCTCCAGGACGGCGTCGCGGATCGATTCGGGGCCGACCTCCTCGCCCGCGTGCGCCACGGTGTGGAGGCCGGCCTCGCGCGCGGCGGCGAAGACGGCCTTGTAGGCGATGCAGGGATTGCCGATCTCCTGGCCGCCGAGCCCGATGCCGATGATGCGGTCGTTGGGCCTCTTGGAGACGTAGCCCAGGAGATAGCCGAGGTTGCGCGCGGCGTTGTCGGGGCCGAAGCTCCGCGACACGTCGACGAGGAGCCTGACGTCGGGGCCGCCGTCGGCGGCGAGCCTCGAGAAGCCTTCGATCAGGGGATCCATGATGCCCTCGAAATCGACCCCGCCCTGCTTGAGCACCATCGAAGGGGCGACGAAGAGCTCCATGTAGCGGATGCGGTTCCGGCGGGCGTAGGCGTCCACGTCGGCGACCACGAAGAGGAAATCCTCCGAGGCGCGGAAGAGCGACTGTAAATAGAAAAAATTCTTGATCATGACCCCGAGGCTGTCCATGTCGAGGAGCTTCCTGAAATCGGCCGGGCTCCTGAGCGAGGGATCGGCCTTGTATTTCTGGTTGAGCCTGAAGTAGCTGTCGAAGCTTACGGTCGCCTCAGCATGGATGTGTATCTCGGTCTTCGGTAGGGAGGCCAGGAAGTCCGAGACCCGCTGCGATGCCATAAGAATGCCCCCGGATGTTTGTACTTCGCCTTTTTTAGTATCGGCATACATCCTAGCGCACGACGGCCAAAAAGGCAAAAACCGAGTCGATTCGGGCCGCTCGCGGGCCCTATTCTATGGAGAAATCCGAGAAATGCCCCGTCGGGGGGCGCGTTTCGACATCGACGCGGCGTACCGAGGCGCCCGGCGGGCCTTCCTCGAGCCACTCCCTGAACGTAGCCAGGGCCCCCGGCTCGCCCTCGGCCACCAGCTCGACGCTCCCGTCGGGAAGGTTGCGCACCCAGCCCAGGAGGCCCAGGCTCTTCGCCTCGCGGCGCGTATAGTAGCGGAAGCCCACTCCCTGGACGCTTCCGGAAATCGCGGCATGGAAGGCCGAGCGCCTCCCCTCATGCCCGCCCGCCAGGGGGCGCCTCCATCGCGGCGGCGATCCGCAGCTCCAGCTCCTGGTAGTCGAAGGGCTTGTAGACGACCTCGAAGGGAATCTCGAAGTCGGGCCTGAGGAAGCCGGAGGTTATGATGATGCGCTTGCCGGCGCAGTACTTCCGGAGGAACTTTATCCAATAGTCCCCGCCGAGGATGTCCATCCGATAGTCGGAGACGATGAGGTCGACCTCGTAGTCCAGGAGCTGCTTGATGGCGCCCACGCCGTCGGAGGCCACGAGGACGCCGTAGCCTTTCTTCTGTAGGTAGTCCCGAAGACTCAGCCGGATCGAGTCCTCGTCCTCGACGACGAGCACGAGTCCCTTGCTAGGCATCCTTCGCCTTCGCCTTCGCGGCGAACTCGGCGACGGTCGATGCGACCGCGTCGAAGTCGAGGGGCTTGGCGAAGAAGGCGTCCGCGCCCTCCGCGAGCATCGCCTGGGCCTCCTCGGGCCGGTCGAGCCCCGTCATCGCGATGATGAAGGGCTTGCCGAAGCCGGGGTCCTCCTTGATCTTGCGGCAGAGGGCGTGGCCGTTGACGCCGGGCAGGTCTATGTCGAGGACGACGAATCCGGGGCGCTTCTCCGCCAGGAGGCGCCCCGCCTCGAAGCCGTCGAAGGCCTGGTGCACGGCGAAGTCGGAGAGCTTGCGCGAGAACCAGCGCTTGAGGAGATCGTTGAGCTCGGCGTCGTCGTCGACGACGAGGACGGCGCCCCAGTCGACGTCGTCCTTGAACCTGTCCTCGAGCCCGGCCGGCACCCGCATGCCTCGCGAGTCGAGGAAGCCGATGAGGTCCTCGGCGTAGATCCTGTACTGCCCTCCCGGCGTGGTGAAGGCCTTGAGGTAGCCGTTGCGGATCCAGTTGATGGCGGTTTGATTCACCACGCCGCAGAGATTAGCGACTTCGAGCGCGGAGAAGATGCGGATTTTCCTGATGCTCTTTGCCATAAGCCTTCCTGGGTGATGGTCGAATTATTATAGCTATTATATCCATAATGTCAAAGACTACTTTTCGTCTATTGATTTTTTGCGCGCGAGCCCGTACCGTAACCGCCATGGAATTGACCGAAAGCGCCATCGCCGATCTCAAGATCGACGAGATCGCCATCATGGACAAAATCGCCGCCGAGCTCGGCGTCAAGACGGGCCAGGTTTCCGCGGTCGTCTCGCTCGTGGGCGAGGGCTGCACGATTCCCTTCATAAGCCGCTACCGGAAGGAGCGCACGGGGAGCCTCGACGAAGTCCAGGTGCGCGACTCGGCCCACAAATTCGAGGCGGGCAAGGCCCTCGAGGAGCGCAGGCTCGAGGTCATACGCGGCATCTTCGCCCTGGGCAAGCTCGACGAGGAGCTCTACGCCAGCCTCAGGAAGGCCGCGACGCTCTCCGAGATCGAGGACATCTGGACTCCCTTCAAGAAGAAGAAGAAGACCAGGGGCATGCTCGCCCTCGAGCGCGGCCTCGGGCCCCTGGCCGAGATCATGTCGGGCTCCGACGAGGCGGCCGTGGACGAAGCCGCGCCGAGCTTCGTCAGGAAGGCCGAGGCCGAGACGCCCGAGCTCGCCGTGCCCACCGCGCGGGACGCCGTGCAGGGCGCGATGGACATCCTCGCCGAGCGGCTCTCGCAGGACCCGGACAACCGGGCGGCGGTCAAGCGCTTCTACGTCTCGGGCGGAGAGCTCAAGGTCAAGGGCGCGGGCGACGAGGCCAAGAAGGCCCTGTCGACCTACCAGATGTATTGGGACTACTCGGAGCCGCTCTCCGCGCTCAAGCCCCACCGCGTGCTCGCGATAAACCGCGGCGAGCGCGAGGGCGAGCTGGAGGTCGGGCTCTCCGTCGACGAGGAAGGCGCCGTCGCCCTCCTCCGAGCCCGCATCCGGACCTTCAACCGCTACCACCGCGAGGCGATCGACGACGGCCTCCGGCGCCTCCTGGGGCCGGCCGTCCTGCGGGAGATCCGCGCCGAGGCGAGCGAGCTCGCGGACGGGCACGGCATAGAAGTCTTCTCCGAGAACCTCCGCAACCTCCTCATGCAGCCGCCCATAAAAGGCACGCGCGTCCTCGGCGTCGATCCGGGCATCCGGACCGGCACCAAGTGCGCCGCCCTGGACGAGACGGGGAAATTCCTCGACTACTTCCTCATCTACCAAGAGCGCGACGCGGAGGCCGCCAAGAAGGCCATCGCCGACTCGGTGAGGAAGCACTCGCTGAGGCTCATCGCCGTCGGCAACGGCACGGCGAGCCGCGAGACCCAGGAAGTGGTCGCCGCGGCCATCGCCGAAGGCGGGCTCGACTGCGAGTTCACGGTCGTCGACGAGGACGGGGCCTCGGTGTACTCGGCGAGCGACGCGGCGCGCGACGAGTTTCCCGATCTCGACCTCACGGTGCGCGGGGCGATATCCATAGGGCGCCGGCTCCAGGATCCCCTCGCCGAGCTCGTGAAGATCGATCCCAAGTCCATCGGCGTGGGCCTCTACCAGCACGACGTGAACCAGAAGCGCCTCTCGGACAGCCTGGACGAAGTCGTCGGCTCGGTGGTGAACCGGGTCGGCGTCAACCTCAACACGGCCAGCGCCTTCCTGCTCAAGTACGTGTCCGGCATCAACGCGGGCACGGCCAGGAAGATCGTGAAGTACCGGGAGTCGAACGGCAAGATCACCGGGCGCGACCAGCTCAGGCTCATCCCCGGCATGGGCGAGAAGACCTTCGAGCAGTGCGCGGGCTTCCTCAAGATACCCGAGAGCGGCAACGTCCTCGACAACACCTGGGTGCATCCCGAGAACTACGGCCTCGCCGAGGAGATCCTCGAGCTCGTCCGCTCGGGAAGCGAGCCGACGGCCGAGGCGCGGGCGGCCCTCAAGGCCCGGCACGGCGTCGGCGACGCGACCCTGAGCGACATCGTCGCCGAGATCAAGAAGCCCAACCGCGATCCGCGCGAAGGCTTCCCCAAGCCCCTCCTGCAGAAGGGCGTCATCAGGTTCGAGGACCTCGCCGCGGGGATGACGGTGACCGGCAAGGTCAAGAACGTCGTCGACTTCGGCGCCTTCGTCGAGATAGGCATCAAGGAGAGCGCCCTCATCCACGTCTCCGAGATGTCGGACCGCTTCGTCAAGGACCCGATGGAGGTGCTCAAGGTCGGGGACGTCCGCGAGTTCCGCATCATCTCCATAGACGCGGCGCGCAAGCGCATCGGCCTCTCGCTCAAGAGCGCGCCCAAGAGCGCGACCAAGGACGATCGCCAGCCGCAGAGGCCGCGCCGCGAGGCGGCGCCCGCAATGGCGGGCGGGCGCCCGACTGCGCCTTCCGGGCGCCCCGCGCAGCCGCCGCGGCGGGAGAAGGAGGACGACGGGATGACCTACAATCCCTTCGCCGACCTCCTCAAGAAAAGAAAATGAACTCGCGGGATGCGGGTCTCCGGAAGGGCTTCGGCCTCGTCGGCATCCTCATCCAGGCGGGCCTGGCGGTCGCCGATCTCGCGGAGCCCGACGAGCTGTCCTCGAGCCCCGTCCACGTCCTCTTCGCCCTCCTCTTCCTCGCGACCGCGCTGGTCTCCTTCCTCGGCGCCCTCCAGGCGGCGCTCTTCTTCGGCCTGTCGGCGGTGGAGACCGTCTCGAGTCTCGACAGCATCTACGGGCTCGGCTTCGCCGCGGTGGGGGCGATCATCCTCTTCCGGCGGGGCTGCTTCATCCGCAGGCCGATGGCCAAGGCGCCGATCGTCGCGGCGCTCGGCTGCGCCATCCTGGTGCTGCCCATCCTCTGCTCGAGGAAGCCTCCCATCAATCTCGTCCCCGCCTTCATAAGCGCGGCCATCTTCGCGATCCTCGTCTTCGGCCTGGCCGGGGGGCGTCTCCTGTCCGCCCTCGCTCCGGGGAAGCCCCTCCTCAGGCTTTCCGATTACGGGCTGGGCCGCCGGGAGAGGCAGGTGGTCAAGGCGCGGATCCGGGGAAAGACGGTGAAGGAGTTCGCCGCGGAGAACGGCCTGGCGGAGTCGACGGTGCGCAACGCGCTCTCCTCCGCCTGCCGCAAGCTCGGAGTCGAGGGAAGGGAGGCCCTGGCCGCCCTGGGCGAGCGCTACCGCATAGAGTGACTCGTATTGCCCGATTCCGCCATACGTGCTATCTTCGCTGGAATTTCGAGCGGCACCGCGAAAGAAGGCGATCCTCATGCAAGCGATGATACTTGCCGCAGGGATGGGAAAGCGGCTCGGCAAGTACACCGAGGACGGCACCAAGTGCATGGTGCGCGTGAACGGCAAGTCCCTCATCGAGCGGGCCCTCGAGGCCCTCATCCGCGTCGGCATCAAGCGCGTCGTCCTCGTCGTCGGCTACAGGGCCGACCGCCTGCGCCACTTCCTGCAGGGAAGGTACCCCGAGCTCGAAATCGTCTACGTCCTCAACGAGATCTACGAGACCACGAACAACATCTACTCGCTCTGGCTCGCGCGCGAGCATCTCGGGGCGGACGACACCCTCCTCCTCGAGAGCGACCTGATCTTCCAGAGCCAGATACTCGAGAAGCTCCTCGCCGACCCCGAGCCCAACCTCGCCGTCGTCTCGAAGTTCGAGGCCTGGATGGACGGGACCGTCACGATGGTGGACGACGAGCGCAACATCGTCAGCGTCATCGACAAGAGCGCCTTCAAGTGGAAGCGGGTGGAGGAGTACTACAAGACCGTCAACATCTACAAATTCTCGCGGAATTTCTCGAAGTCCTACTACCTGCCCTTCCTCGAGGCCTACCTGACCGCCTTCGGGCACAATCGCTACTACGAGCAGGTCCTCAAGGTCCTGGCCCTGCTGGAGGACGTGCGCTTCAAGGCCCTCCCGGTGAGCGGGAGGAGATGGTACGAGATAGACGACCCCAACGACCTCTCCGTCGCCGAGACGATCTTCTCGGAGCACGAGGAGAAGCTCGAGCGGATGCAGGCGCGCTACGGCGGCTACTGGCGCTTCCCGGGCCTCCTCGACTACTGCTACCTCGTGAACCCCTACTTCCCGCCCAGGAGACTCGTCAAGGAGATGACGACGAGCTTCAGGGCGCTCCTGACCCAGTACCCCTCCGGGGCCTCGATCCAGGGGAGCCTCGCCGGCAAGGTGTTCGGGATCGAGCCCGACCGCGCGGCCGTGGGCAACGGCGCCGCCGAGCTCATCGACGCGGCGGCGAGGCTCATGCCCGGCAGGGTCGCCATGGCGAGCCCCTCCTTCAACGAGTACCCCGCCCGCTTCGGGCGCGACAGGACGACCCTCCTGCCGACGGCCGGCGGGGACTTCTCGTACCGGCCCGAGGATCTCGAGGCCGCCGCGCGCGACGCCGACATCCTCGTCCTCGTCAACCCCGACAACCCGAGCGGGCACTTCCTGGACGAGGCCCGGACCAAGGGCCTCGTCGACAGGACGATAGCGGCGGGCAAGCGGGTCATCGTGGACGAGTCCTTCGCAGACTTCGCCGAGCCCCGGCGGCGCTTCACCCTCCTCGACGACGCCTACCTCGCCGCGAGGCCCGGCCTGGTCGTCATCAAGAGCATTTCCAAGAGCTACGGAGTCCCGGGGATACGGCTCGGGGTCCTGGCCTCGGGCGACGCGGCGCTGATCGCCGCGATCCGCAGGCTGCTGCCGGTCTGGAACGTCAATTCGCTGGGCGAGTTCTTCCTCCAGATAGCCGACAAGTACAAGCCCGACTACCTCGCCGCCTGCGACGCTCTCGCCGCCGAGCGATCGCGCTTCGCCGCCGCCCTCGAGGCCACCGGGCGCCTCGCCGTCTACCCTTCCCAGGCCAACTACCTCCTCTGCCGCCTGACGGACGGCTCGACTTCCCGCGGGCTTTCCGCGAGACTTCTCGAGGAAGAGCGCATCTTCATAAAGGATCTCGGCGGCAAGGAGGGCTTTCCCGCGGAAGGGCAGTTCATACGGCTGGCCGTGCGCAGGACCGAGGAGAACGACCGGCTCGTCGCGGCATTCGGGAGAGTCAGATGAATTCCGCGTCGCCGCTTGAAATCGACATGGGGCCGTGTTAGAGTTTGTTCATTAATTGAACGGTTCCGGACAGCCGATACGCCTTAGAGCGCGGCGGAATGGGAGAGCGCGTTTCGGCCGCCTCCCGGAACGCTGCGCCACATACCGCCAGACCGAATCGGGGCCCCCAGGCTCCGGACGGCGGCGCATTACCCGAGAGCCATGGCCGCGCAAACCCTTCCCGACTTCAACGACAACGAGCTCGCCTTCCTCAGCGCCATCAGCGAGGCGGAGACGGGGGGAGCCCGGCTCACGCAGCGAGAGCTCGCCGGCAGGACCGGCATGTCCCTGGGCATGGCGAACATCCTCCTCAGGCGCCTCGCCGAGCGGGGCTGGGTGAAGTTCACCCGGCTCTCGTCGAGGAGCGTCCGCTACGCCCTGACGCCCTCGGGAGTCGGCGAGCTCGCCCAGCGCACCGCCGGGTACTTCAACCGCGCGTCCAGGAGCGCCGAGCTCTACCGCGACCGGCTCGAGGCCCTGGCCCTGGGCGTCAAGCGCGGCGGCGCGGGGACGATCGTCCTCTTCGGGGCCAGCGAGGTCGAGTTCCTCCTCGCCTACGTCTGCGAGCGCCACGGCATCGTCTTCGTCAGGAGCTCCGACCTCGACAAGGCGCGGCAGCTGGCGCGCAAGAGCGGCGGCCTCCTCCTCATCGCGGAGAAGGAGACGGTCCGGGGCGAGAGCGCCCCCGCGGAGGGAGCGCCGGAGGAGAGCCTGGCCCTCGTGCTGGCCGGCGCCCAGGCGCGGCACGCCGTCCTCGAGTAGCCTTTGCCGGGAGAAGGCCGTATAAATAAGGAGGCCGCGGGGCGCAGACAGGGGCGGCGATTTCATGCTAGCATGGCCGTGACTAATGCTGATCATCAGGCTCGCCCTTCGGAACCTCGGCCGCAACGCCCGCAGGACCAGGGCAATAGGCATCATCATCGCCGGCATCCTCTGTCTCATGACCGTCGGCAACGCCATCCTCGACGGCACCGACCGGGGTGTGCGGCGCGCCTTCGTGCAGAGCTTCACCGGAGACCTGTCCGTAAGCGCGGCCACGGGCTCGGAGTTCAGCCTCTTCGGGGACGACAGCCCGGTCGTCGGGGGCTTCTCGTCGATCCCGGCCGTCCCCGACGGCGGCGAGATCGCCAAGCGGCTCGCCGCCCGCGCGGAGGTGGAGGCGGCCGTGCCCCTGGTCTGCGGCCAGGCGGTCCTCGAGGTCGGCTCCTACCGCCAGCCCGTCAACGTCTTCGGCATCGGCGGGCCGGACTACTTCAAGGCCTTCGGCGCGATCTCGATCGTCAAGGGACTCCCGATCGACGGCCGGAGCCCCGGCATAATGATCACGGAGGCCTGCGCGGCCGAGATCGCCAAGGCCACCGGCAAGGCCCCCGAGATCGGGGATCCGATCCAGCTCACCGAGGTCAGCTCGGAGGGCTTCCAGATACGGCGGGCGCCGCTCGCGGGGCTCATACGCTACCAGGTAGCCAACGAGACCCTCGACTCCCTCGTCCTGTCGGACGCCCCGACCCTGCGCTCCCTCCTCGGGATGTCGCTCGGCGTCGAGCAGGGACAGGCCTCGGGCGCCGACGAGGGGCCGGTGAACGCCGCCTCGCTCGACGAGCTCTTCTCCGACGCCAAGGACAAGGTGGCGGCGCCTCAGGCGGGGATAGTGCTCTCGCAGGTCGAGAAGCAGCTCAAGGAGAAGATCGCTAAGGACGATCCGCTCCGCCTCGAGTCCTCGGCCGTGAACTTCGTGCTCGTCTCGCTCCGCCCGGGCGCCGACACTTCCAAGTTCGCCAAGGGACTGCGCGAGGAGTACGGCGCGGAGGGGGCCAGGCTCCGCGTCCTCGACTGGCGCCACACGGCGGGCTTCTCGGCCCTCTACGTCTACTGGATCCGCGTCATCTTCAACTTCGGCTTCTTCATCGCCATATTCGGCGGCATGCTCATCATCATCAACGCCCTGGTGATCTCCGTGATCGAGCGCACCGGGGAGATAGGGACCATGCGCGCCCTGGGCGCGTCGAGGGGCTTCGTGCGCAAGCTCTTCTTCGCCGAGACCATGACGCTTATGCTCACGTGGGGCCTCGCCGGGATCGCCCTGGGAGGCGCGGCCAGCTTCGTCCTCGGGATCACCGGCATAAGGATCGGCAACCAGTTCATGGCCACTCTCTTCGGCTCGCATACCCTCGAGCCGGCCTTCACGGCCGCGGGCGCGCTCTACCACGTCGCGATCGCCGCCCTCATCGGAGCCCTGGGCTGGATATACCCGGTGCGGCTCGCGCTCAGGATCCAGCCCGTGCGGGCCATCGCGGCGGAGTAGGCGATGGACGGCGCCTTCCGCATCGCGCTCCGCAACCTCTTCAGGCAGAAGGCGAGGTACCGCCTCCTCGGCCTGGCCATCGTCTTCGGCTGCGCGATCATCACCATCGTGTACGGAGCGCTCGGCGGAATGCGCCAAAGCCTCGAGGATAAGGCCAAGATCTACTACGGCGGGGACTTCTCCATCCTGGGGAACGTCAAGGGCCGCGACCTGATAATCGAGAATCCCCCCGAGCTCATCGACGCCCTCGAGGCCCTGCCCGGGAAGCCCGTGCGCGTGTCCCCGCGCATCGACTACCGCTCCAACGTCTTCCTCAGCTTCGGCGGCAACTCCGTCCACCTGCGGATGGTGACTGGCGTGTCCTGGGACCGCGAGGAGAGGAACTTCGGCACCTTCGACTATGTCGCGGGCGGGCCTAAGGGGATGAAGGGGAGCAACGGGATACTCATCTCCGCCCCGGTGGCCAAGATGCTGGGCGCGCGGGTGGGCGACGACCTCCTCCTCCTGGTGGACACCACGACGGGCCAGCGCAACAGCGCCAACCTGGCCCTGCGCGGGATCTACAAGGACTCGAGCCTCTTCGGCTACTACACCTCCTACATGGACATCGATTCCCTCCGCGACGCGGTGCGCGCCGAGCCCGGCTCCGCGACCTACGTGGGCGGCTACTTCCAGGGCACCGGGAAGTCGGCCTTCCCGCTGCGGAAGATCCAGGCGGCCCTCGAGAAGAAGCTGCCCATGTTCCCCCTCGTCGCGGCCAAGTCCGACCTGAACGGGATCAGGGACGCGTCCGACTGGAGGGGGGTCAAGTACTCGCTCGTCGGGCTCAATTCCCACATAGCGCAGATCAACCAGGTCGTGGAGGTCCTGACCTTCCTCCTCCTCGCTCTGGCCGGCCTCCTCATGGGCACGGTCGTGCTGGGGGTGGTCAACACCTACAGGGTGATCGTCTTCGAGCGCACCAAGGAGATCGGCACGATGCGCGCGATGGGGATGCAGAGGCCCGAGGTGGTGCGCCTCTTCCTCCTCGAGGCGGGCTCCCTCGCCGTCGCGGCGTCGGTCCTGGGCGTCGCGCTGGGGATCGGGGCGCTCGGGCTCCTGTCCATCGCGAACCTGTCCTGGCTGCCGGGCTTCGACGTCTTCCTGTCCAACGGGCACATCGCGTGGGCGATGGCCCCGGGCGAGATGCTCGCCGTCGCCGCCGTCATGCTCGCCGCCGTGCTGGCCGCCGCCGCCGGCCCTTCCGCCCGCGCCGCATCCATCGAACCCGTCCAAGCATGCTCAACGGAGTCTTAACATGAAACGCATCCCACTCGCGGCGCTTTGCGCGCTCGCGGCCCTCCAGGCCTTCGCCGATCCCGACTTCACCGCGATGCTCCGCAAGGTCGACGCTCTGGTGAGCTTCACCGACTCGGACTTCTCGGGCGAGTACACGATCGACCACATCAGCTCGGGGACCGAGAAGGACGAGACACTCGCGGCGATCTTCAGGAGGGACAAGGACCAGAAGTTCCTCATCCTCATCCTCGAGCCCCAGTCCGACCGGGGCAAGGGCTACCTGAAGATCGACGACAATTTCTGGCTCTACGACCCGATCAGCCGGGCCTTCAGCTTCACGAGCACCAAGGAGCGCTTCCAGAACTCCAACGCCCGCAACTCGGACTTCACGCGCTCCTCCTTCGCGACCGACTACAGGATCACCGGCACCAGCCGGGAGAAGCTGGGCAAGTTCGACTGCTGGGTGCTCGACCTCCGGGCGGTCAACGACTCGGTCACCTTCGCGATCACCAAGCTGTGGATCAGCGACGACAACCTGGTGCGCAAGAAGGAGGACTACAGCCTCTCGGGGCAGATCCTCAGGACCACCGCCATCCCCGCCTACCAGGAGGTGGGAGCCCACTTCGTGCCGATCACCATGGTGATCCTGGACAATCTCCAGGGCCGGACGGTCAACGGGACCTTCATCAACGACCGCACCGTCATCACCATAGCCAAGCCCTCCCTCGAGCACCTGCCCGACGCCCTCTTCTCCAAGGCCTATCTCGAAAAGTTCGCGAAATGAGTCGTCGCATCCTCGCGGGCTCGAGCGGTCTCGAGCCGCTCGCCTCCGCGCTCGCCATCTGCCTCGCGCTCGCCGCGGCACGCGGGCTGTCGGCCCAGGCCGCGACGCCGAGCGCGGACGCTACAGCGACGACGGCTCCCGCCGCCGCGACTCCGGCCGCGGCGCAAAGCGACCCCAACTCGCTCGACAATTTATTCTCGGGCGACTCGGGCGCTTCCGCCGCGACGACCCCGGCCGCACCGGCTCCTGCCGCCCCAGCGGCGACCGGAGCGGCTCAGACGCCCGCCGCGACTTCGGCCGCGACTCCGGCCGCGGCGCCGGTCGGCGCCGCTTCGCTCGACCAGCTGTTCTCGGGCAATGCAGCTGCCGCGGCGGCCGCGGTGGCCGCGGCGGCAGCGCCCGCGACCGCCAGCGCCCTGGCCTCCCTCCAGACCAACGAGCCCTTGACCTTCACGGGCAACATCTATTCCATGGCCGGCGGAGCCCTCGGCTACGCCAACGCCCCCGACTGGTCCGACCCGCTCAACGGGCTCGCGCCGATCGGCGGCGGCACGGTCACCAATTACCTCTACTTCGACGCGCGGCCCGATCCGACCATACGCTTCCACGGGGCCCTCGAGATGGCCTTCCCGGGCTTCACGCCGACCATCTACGAGCTCTGGTTCGACTACTCGGTGCTGGACAAGGTATTCTTCCGGGGAGGCAGGCAGGTCATCGGCTGGGGCAACACGCGCATCTTCACGGTGGGCGACCTCATGGACAACAGCCCGACCGCCCTCTCCCTCAAGGCCTACCTGCCCTTCGGCGCCGACGGCCTCAGCCTCGTCACCCTGGTCCAGGATCCCGGGGCGGGGGCCAACCTCAACGGCCTCAAGCCCGAGTTCGCCCCGCGGCTGGATCTCGTGTTCGGCTCTTTCGAGTTCTCGGAGGCGGCCGCGATCCAGAACACCGTCCCGGCGCGGCTGGCCTCGATGGTGAAGACCTCGCATTTCGGGATCGACTTCTTCGGCGAGGTCTTCGGGAACTGGCAGGCCGGCAGCCCCCCTGTGCTCTCGACCTTCGAGAGCGTCTTCTGGCAGGCTCCCGGCCAGAAGTTCTCGCTCTACGCCGAGCACTACTACAACGGATCGAGCTCGAACGCGGCCGACGGATGGTACGGGACGCCACCCAGCCCGCCCAACCTGGCCGGCAACAGGATCGCCATACTGGGCTCGCTCAAGCTCAGCGGCTGCACTCTGGGCCTCCAGTGGAACCACGCCTTCGCCGACGGCTCGGGACAGATCATGCCCGCGGTGACCTTCACGCCCTTCAACCACATCACCGTGACCTTCGGCGTCCCGGTCAACTACGGCGCGGACGGCTCGACCTACGCGGAGCAGGCGCCGGCCGACTTCAACTCGCCGACCTACAATCCCCTCAACCTGACCAACCCGAACCTCGCCTCGCCGATAAGCACCTGGGGCCAGCGCTACTCGCTCTTCCTGAAGGTCGAACTTGCGACGAACTACTAACCGATCGAGGGGAAGGGCGCTCGCCCTGACCCTGGCCATGGTCTGCGCCGCCGGCGCGGCGGCGGCCCAGGACGCGGGGAGCCCGGCCGGGCCCTACGTGATCAGGAGCGTGGACTTCAAGATCGAAGGACGCACCAAGGACTTCGTCATCATGGCGATCGTCGATCCCTACGGAAAGATGGTCGGATCGAGCTTTCCGGACCGCGCGAGCCTCGACGCCTTCGTGGCCGACAAGACGAAGCTCCTGCTGAGCCAGCGTGTCCTCGCCTCGGCGACCCCGAGCTACGAGCTCGAGAGCGCGGCGGGCGGAGGCTACGACGTGGCCCTCAGTTTCGCGACGAAGGACAGCTACAACGTCATCGGCCTGCCCTACGGCACCTACGACTCGAACAACGGACTCCTGTTGAGCCTGCGCGGCCGGGACTACGACTTCATGGGCTCGGCTCAGCCGCTGGAGCTCAACCTCAACTACATACGGAGCCCCGACGGAGCGAACTCCTACGGGGGGCAGCTCGACTTCACGGCCCCCTTCCAAGCCCTGGGCGCGGTCTGGGACCTGGGCTTCTCCGAGGCGGGGCAGTACTGGACCTACGGGTCGGGGAGCTCCATCACCGCGGCGTCCATCACCTACAACCTGCCCGAACTGGGCTTCCCCGTCTCCGTCACCGCGGGCCAGAGCTACTCCTACGACGCCGCGGCCCCGGCGGTCGACCCTGACACCTGGTACCTCGGCGAGACCGCGTCGGCGACGGCGCAGATCCCGATCACCGCAAGCCTCGGTACCTGGCTCGGCGTCGACCTCGGGCCCCTGGCCTACGAGCCGACTCTCGAGCTGGACTACGCGTGGAAGCCGGGAGCGACGCTCAGACAGTACGGCAACGGGACCGCACCGAGCGACTTCGACACGACGATCGCCCAGGCCCTGCAGAACTCGCCCCAGTACTACGGGCGGGGCGGGGCCCTCACCACCGTCACGAACGCGCTGAGCTTCGGCCGAATCGACTGGGCCGGCAATATGCGCGAGGGCCTCGTCGTCACGGTCACCAGCAGGGAAGCCTTCAACGCGCAGTACGACGATCTCATGAGCGACGCCATCCTGAACGCCGAGCTCTTCGCGCAGTGGAACGGAAAGATCGGCGTGGGAGCGCGGCTCCTCGGCATAGGGCGCTTCACCGGGCATTTCCCCGAGGACGACCTCACCATGCTCGGCCAGTACATGCGCGGGATCGTCGACGCCAGGATGACGGGCGTCCAGGCCCTCATCCTCAACGGCAACCTGCCGGTGAAGCTCTTCGATTTCCCGACCCACGTCATCATCGGGACCCACGCTCTGGACTTCGAGGCGCAGGCCGAGCCCTTCATCGACATGGCCCTGGCGCGGCCCGACTACGGCTCGGCCTTCTCGAGCGACTGGCTCTGGTACTCGGGCGGGCTCGAGTTCCTCTTCTTCCCCCAGGGTTTCCGCAGCTTCACAGTGAGGGCGAGCGTCGGCTGGGACCTGAAGAACGTGCTCGCGACGCATTCGCTGACGGCGACGACTCCGGACGGCTACAGCCCCTACGAGTTTTACCTGGGGTTGACGCTGCTGTTCTGAGTACACAGATAACACAGATTCACACAGATAACACAGATTCACACAGGGTACACAGATTCACACAGATAGATAGCACAGATTAGCACAGATTAAAAACACAGATTCACACAGATAATAGCCACGATTAACACAGATCGGGGACACAGATAAAAACTAGAGGGCGGGGATGGACAAGATAATAACGGGGACTGACAAGATAGAATTCTACAAGGTCGAGTTGACGGAGAAGATAATCGGATGCGCTTACCGCGTTTACAATACTTTGGGATCCGGGTTCTTCGAGAAGGTCTACGAGAACTCGCTGCTCAAGGACCTGACCGACGAGGGTCTCGCGACGCAGCAGCAGGTTCCGATGAAGGTGATCTATAGGGACACCATCGTCGGGGATTACGTCGCGGACTTGGTTGTGGAGGGCTGCGTAGTCGTCGAGGTGAAGGCGGTCGAGAGGCTCATCAAGATACACGAAGTGCAGCTCGTGAATTACCTGAAGGCTACGGGGATACGGCTGGGGCTCCTGATAAATTTCGGGCCGACGATCGAGATCAAGAGAAGGATATACGGGTGGACACAGGGGAATACGGATTAACACGGATTAACACGGATAATAGGGTGAACACAGATTTACACGGATAGGAGCGCAGATTAACACAGATTAGAGACACGGATTTAGACTGCGACGCGGCTTGTCGGCGTTGACAGCTTGAACTCATTGTTGGGACAATATGCCTGCTTTATTCGCCAAGCAGTCCTGTCTTTATGTAATTCTTCATTAATGCCATCTTTTCCCCCGGCTTTTTGAATTCATCAAAATCGATAAGCTCAATGTTTTTCAGTTGTTGCATGCCGGCTTTGAGTTCGGAAAACAACTGCTCATCTGAAATTATATCGAGCGTCTCGGCGATGCTCTCATCGGAGAGGTCATTCTCCAATGAAGTGATTTTCTTCCTTGCTTCCGATATGGACATTTGCTTGACCCTGGCATCCTCCGAAACAAAGATACGTCGAGATGTACAATATTTTAAGTAATATTGTACATTTGGTAAACAATGCGCGCAAATACCGCCTTACGGCCTGATGGATTTTGGTCCATATTATTCATACAGGAGCATAGTATGGGACAACTGGATCGCATCACTCAGCAACCTGACGTGATGGGCGGCCGGCCATGCATTCGCGGGATGCGCGTCACGGTCGGGATGGTTGTCGGACAAGTCGGCGCCGGGCATAGCGTCGATGAAATCCTCGATAACTACCCGTACCTCGAGCGCGAAGATATTATGCAGGCTCTTCGCTACGCCGCTTGGCGGGCCGAAGAACGCGAGGTCACGCTGGTTACGGCATAAGGAATATAATGATTCGACGATTCCGCTCGATCTGCATTATCGTTTCGGCATCGGCTTTGATTTGTCTTTCCGGCTCGGTCCACGCGGAGGGCGGGGGACCCGCGGGGGCCGCGGGCTATTTCGCGAACAGGAGCGCCGGGGAGCTGGCGGCGCTCGACCGCGGGGAGATCATAACCGGCAAGATAGCGGACTGGAAGAGGATGAGCCTGGGCGCCGAGGGGGGCGAGGCCGATCGCCTGCGCGCCCGGATAGCCGACTTGAAGCCCAACTACATCATCGAGTTCCTGGCGGAGATCCCGGCGGGAGGCGGAGAGCTCGAGCGTCTCGCGGCGGCCCTGGGCAGGGTCCAGGACTACCTTTCGATGGTGTACCACTCCCCGCGCTACGACAAGGACTTCCCCCTCTTCGACAAGATGGTCGTGGAATCGCGGAGGAGCGGGCCCGGCGGGGAAGTCATCGAGTCGAGCCAGCACATGCAGCCCTTCGAGGACTTCGAGGCACGCTACGAATATTCGCTTTCGGGCGACACCCTCTCCTTCGACAGCGAGAACAAGAGCGAGCTGCGCTACTCCGGCTTCTCGGCGGTGCGGCCCGGCCGCATGACCTGGAGCATACTGGCCCGGAGGTCGGAGGGCAGGCTGTACTTCTACGGCATCGGGGCGATGCAGGCCTTCGACGCCTTCGGGGCGGTCCGGGACAGGCTCGAGCCATCGTTCATGGGCAGGGTGGAAGCCTTCATGGGATACATGTGGGGCAAGACGAAGGGCTGATCCGGAAATTGAACCGATAAGGCAGCTGAGCACCTGGGTAATTTCTAGGAACGGGAGGTGGAACATGACAAACGTATATACCGCGATAATTGAACGGGAAGACGACATTTATGTCGCGCTCTGTCCTGAGTTGGATATAGCGAGTCAGGGGGCGACCGTAGAAGAGGCCAAAGGGAACCTGACTGAAGCAGTCGAGCTTTTTCTCGAAACCGCCGACGAGTCTGAAATTCTGCATCGTACGCATTCAGAGTCATACGTGACGAGCTTCGAGGTGTCGGTTGGCTAAGCGAAAGGTCCTTTCAGGCAAGGATATCTGCGAGATCCTGGAACGGAATGGATTCCGTGAGGTACGGCGAAGAGGAAGCCACATCGTCATGCAGAAGCGTAGTGAAACCAGTACAATTACCGTGCCTGTACCGGACCATGCCGAGTTAAAACCCGGAACGATGGCCTCTATCATCAGACAAAGCGGTCTCGATAAGAAAACTTTTCAATGAGGACTTCCTCCTCTTCGACAGGATGACCGAAGGAGTCATCGAGTCGAGCCCTCCTTCATGGGCTGTATGCGGGGCAGGCTGAAGGGCTGATCCGGAGACGGGGAGCGAAGGGACAGGGAAATGCGAACGAGAGGATCGAGGCAGGGGCCGTCAGCCCGATAGATTGGGGCGCCCTCGGATTCACTCTTCGCAATCTCTAGCGGAAAAACTGCGAGCCATCACGGATGCGCTGACATGACCTTCGATCCTGAACCCTACGCGGCGCACTTTCGCGAAGCGAACGAAGCCGAGGCGGCGCGCGTCGAGGCCGCCCGAGTCGCCCGCATCATAAGCGACTCGGACGCCGCGGTACGCAGGGTGATCCTGTTCGGCTCGCTCGCGAAGGGGATGCCGCGCTCGGAGGGCTTCGACATCGATCTGGCGGATCTCCGGCTCGTGCCGGAGCATGTGCGTGATCGGATACTGGACGAAGGGATAGTCCTGAGTTAGATATGGCGTCGAAGGAGAATGTCGTGCGGCTCACCGAGACAGAGATTTCCGTGATCAAAGAAGCCATATATGGGCGCTTTCGCTCGGTGGGACGCGTCATCCTCTTCGGCTCGCGGGTGGACGACGGAAAGCGCGGCGGAGATATCGATATTCTCGTAGAGAGCGATGAGCCGATCGAAGCAGGGGTCCTTCATAAACTCGAGGCCTTGAGCGATATGCATTTGCGGCTCGGAGAGCGGAAGATCGATTTCGTGCTCGCGCGATCCCCGGGTTCGGAGGAAGATCGCCGCGACGGACGGAGAATCGTCCGAATCGCCCGCGAGACGGGGATTGCGCTGTGAAGCAGGAATTCCAGCGCGCCAAACTGGAATCGGCGGTGGCGGAATGCGATGCCCATCTTTCGCGGCTCGATCGCGGCTATAAACTGCTGGGAGCATTCTTTCCTTTGACCCCCTCTCTCCTCGAGAACCTCGACGAGGTCCGCGTGGAACAACTCGATCAATTCCTGTTTCGGTTCGCCAAGCTGCAGGATGCGATGGGCTCTCGTCTCTTCCCCGCGGTCGATGCGCTCGTGTCAGGCAATGCCGAGTCCCGACCTTTCATCGATGTCCTCATGAGTCTCGAAAAATACCGGGTCGTGGAGAATGCGGGTCCGTGGCAGGAATTTCGGGAACTCAGGAACAACCTTTCCCACGAGTACCCCGATAATTTCGAGGAATCGGCCGTCACGCTCAATCTGCTTTTTCAAAAATGGCCTCAATTTCGCGGAATATACACGCGCATTCGCGATTTCGCCATTTCGCGCGCTCCCCAGGTGTCGATTGGCTGAACGAGAGGAGGAGCGATGGACGAGCCGAAAGAGACGCGGTGGCGGCAGCGCTTCTCGAACCTGAGCCGGGCCTTCGCGCTCTACGACGAGGGCGCGAGCGCCGAGACCCTCAATCGCCTCGAGAAAGAGGGGCTCATCCAGCGCTTCGAATATACCTTCGAGCTTTCATGGAAGACCATGAAGGATTACCTCGAGGCGAGGGGGATATCGGCGGCCTATCCCCGCGATACGATCAAGGAATCCTTCGCGCACGGCCTCATCGAAGACGGGGAGACCTGGATGGAAATGCTCGAGCGCCGCAACCTCCTGTCGCATACCTACGACGAGAAGAGCTTCCAGACCGCGTACGGCCTCGTCCGCGGGCCCTTCCATTCGGCGATCAGCCTCCTCGTGGAGCGCCTTCGCCGGGAAGCATGAGCGATATCCCGACCTTCGGGCTTTCCCGGCGCACGATCGAGCTGCTGACCGGCGCGCTCGCCCGCTTTCCGCGGATCGCGGAGGCGCGGATATTCGGGTCGCGGTCCATGGGCAATTTCAAGAACGGCTCCGACATCGACCTCGCGCTCTTCGGTCCGGAGCTCGACGAGTCGAGCGTGCGGAAGCTCTCCACCCTGCTCAATGAAGAACTCCCGATTCCGCATCACGTCGACGTCGTGTGGTACGAGGCATGCGAAAACGAGGAGCTCAAGTCCCACATACGGGAGCATGGAAGACGCATCGAGTCGAGCGAGACTCGTTGAGACGGGAGCGAGGGGACAGGGAAATGCGAACGAGAGAATCGTTTCTCGCCCTCTACGAGGAGCTCGAGGGAGACATGGCGGGAATGGAGCGCGTCCTCGAGCGGAACAAGCAAGCTTGGGAGAGGATCGAGGCAGGGGCCGTCAGCCCGATTGATTGGGGCGCCCTCGGATTCACTCTCCACAATCTCTACGGATTCCTCGAGAACTATTTCCTCCGCGTTTCGAAGTTCTTCGAAAACAACCTGGACGCGGAGAGGTGGCACAAATCGCTCGTCGAGAAGATGACGCTTGAAATCCCGGGGGTCCGTCCTGCGCTCCTCGGTTCCGAAAGATCCCGGTTTCTCGCCCTGGAGCTCCTCAAGTTTCGGCATCGCTTTCGCAATCTCTACGGGGAGGACTTGGATCCGCGCAAGACGGCGGAGATACAGGCCTTGGCCGGGGAGTTTTTCGCCGGCTTCCGGGGCGAGCATGCCGTGTTCGCGGGAAAATTGCGGGCCATCGCGGATGCGCTGCCATGACCTTCGATCCCGAGCCCTACGCCGAGCACTACCGCAAGGCGAACGAAGCCGAGGCGGCGCGGATCTCGATCAGAGCCGAGGCCGCGCGCGTCGAGGCCGCCCGAGTCGCCCGCATCATAAGCGACTCGGACGCCGCGGTACG
The DNA here is from genome assembly GCA_964491385.1 of uncultured Treponemataceae bacterium. Lineage (GTDB taxonomy): Bacteria > Spirochaetota > Spirochaetia > Treponematales > Rectinemataceae > UBA1306. The sequence continues at coordinate 41,536 of CAZBGA010000024.1, forward strand.
CAGGGTGATCCTGTTCGGCTCGCTCGCGAAGGGGATGCCGCGCTCGGAGGGCTTCGACATCGATCTCGCGCTCGACGGCGGGGATCTCTACAGGGCTCTGGACGCGGCGGAGAGTTCCGAGTTTGACATCGATCTGGTGGATCTCCAGCTCGTGCCGGAGCATGTGCGCGCTCGGATACTGGACGAGGGGATAGTCCTGGCGTCGTCCGATATGCCTCGTGGATAATATCCGGATAGTATCCACGAAAGCGTGAAAAATATCTGGATAATTCCTCCGGAAGCCTGTATTCTCGTTCCATGATAGTGCGGAGCGAAAGCGTCGAACTGCTCAAGCAGGCGAAGAACCATGCGGTCAGCATCCTGACCGGAAGCCGCCAGGTCGGCAAATCGACTCTGATGCGGATGCTGCGCGATGAGCTCGCGCTTGCGTCCGAATACTACGATCTCGAGAATCCGCGGCATCTCGCCCTTTTCGACGAGGGCTATACCTCGTTCATGCGGCAAAACAGGGAAAAGCTCGTTTTCATAGACGAGTTTCAATACTGCAAGGACATCGTTGCAGTCTTCAAGGCGGTGTACGATCTCGCCCCCGAGATCAAGATTTACGCTTCGGGCTCCTCTTCGCTCGAGATTCAGGCGCACCTGAAGGAGTCTCTCGCCGGCCGAAAGCTCGAGCGGGTAATCTATCCGCTCTCTTTCTCCGAATGGCTCACGCAATTCCGACCCGCCCTTCCTCCCGTCCCGGCCACGGGAACCGCGGCGCCGGTCGACGAGGAGGAAGAGTACAGGAGGCGGCTCGACGACTTCCTCCTCTTCGGAGCCATGCCGGGATTGACGCATCTCGAGTCGGAAATCGAGAAGCGGGAGTACCTCGCCGGCATCTATCAGACCTATATCGCCAAGGACATCAAGTCCTTCCTGAAGGATGAGTCGATCCTGGCCTTCAACAAGATGATCTCGTACCTCGCGCTGAACAACGGCGGGCAGCTCAACAAGAACACGCTGGCGACGATAAGCGGTGTATCGTCCCGGCAGATCGACCGGCATATCGAGGTCCTGGCAGGCACCTACGTCATTTCCCTCGTCAGGCCGCTGTCGCGCAACAAGGGGAAGGAGCTGGTCAAGACCCCCAAGTTCTATTTCTACGACCAGGGGGTCCTCAACGCCATAATCCAGGACTTCCGACCCGCCAGACTCCGAGCCGACCAGGGAGCGGTCAATGAACAATTCGCGTACTGGGAGCTGAAAAAGAGCATCGACATCAGATATTCCCTGTACTACTGGCGCACGACGAGCGGCAACGAGGTGGATTTCGTCCTCGAGAAGGACAGGGAATACCTCCCCATCGAAGTCAAGTCGTCATGGCCTTCGGGCAAGACGCCTCCGGGGATCCGGCATTTTTTCGACTACTATCCGGAGACCCGTGCGGCGGTCGTCCTGTACGACGGCCCGGAAGTTTCCCGGACCGAGGACGGGCGCCGGCTGTTCTTCCTCCCTTTATACAAGGCGTGCAGGATTCCAGGACTGCTGTCGTGACGCGCAAGGTCACGAGCGCCGCGACGAAAAAAAGGTGAAAAGGCGTGCGACCGGGCTCGGATTCGGCTTTCCTCGAGGCAATCGCCGAGGCCGACTCGAGACTTCGCCGCGTCTTCCTGTTCGGCTCGCTGCTCCCTGGCCGCGAGTTCCGCCGGCTCTTAGCCGAGCTGCGCTCCGATGTCGCGGACCTGGAGTGGAGTTCGTGCAGCGAAAGGTCGAGCCAGCGCTCGCGGGCTTCCGCAGGTGCCATGCCGAGTTCATCGACAAGCTTCTCCGCATAAAGGAGCTCGTGGCGGGAGCGGAGAGCCGGGAAGACGCATTCGGCGAATAAAGAATTTCTCAATCGTCGCTATAGATTTTTTCAATCTATGCCATAAATGTTTTCAGCCGTCGCCGCCTCCGCCCGGCCGGAGGCGATAAAACCTTACTAGTTTTACTGGTAAATAATTCGACCAGTTGACAATGGAGGAATTCTCCATTGGTCGCGGAGGAATCCTTCAGTGATCCCGGAAGAATTCTTCAGTGATCCAGGGAGAGTTCTTCACTGATCCCGGCCGACTTCTTCAGTGGTAAATTCCTCCGCGACCACTGAAGAATTTCAGCTTAGGAAATTGCTCAGCTTAAATGCCTCAGAAAAGGGGCCGCGGGAGAGCAGGGAAGCCAGGGGAGAGTTGGAAATCATCCATATAATATGGGTATGGAAGCATGAAGGGAGAATCATGAAAACAGCGCTCATTACCGGCATCACCGGGCAGGACGGTTCCTACCTCGCGGAGCTACTCCTCGAAAAGGGTTATACGGTGCACGGCATCAAACGTCGCGCTTCCTCATTCAATACGCAGCGGATAGACCACCTCTACAAGGACACGGAGCACGACGGCGCACAGTTCAGGCTGCACTACGGCGACCTTACGGACAGCTCGAACCTGATCCACCTCGTAAAGAATATCGAGCCCGACGAGATCTACAATCTGGCGGCGCAGAGCCACGTAAAAGTCTCGTTCGATACGCCGGAGTACACGGCCAATGCGGACGGCCTCGGGACACTAAGGCTCCTCGAGGCGATCCGCCTCCTCGGCTTGGAGAAGAAGACGAAAATCTACCAAGCCTCCACATCGGAGCTCTACGGCATGGTCCGGGAGACGCCTCAGAAGGAGACGACGCCCTTCTATCCGCGAAGCCCCTATGCAGTGGCCAAGCTCTACGCCTACTGGATCACCGTGAACTACCGGGAGGCATACGGGATCTACGCCTGTAACGGGATCCTCTTCAACCACGAGTCGCCGCGCCGAGGGGAGACCTTCGTGACCCGCAAGATCACCAGGGCGGCCGCGAGGATAAAGTACGGGCTGGACGAGAAGCTCTACCTGGGCAACCTGGACTCGAAGCGGGACTGGGGCCACGCGAAAGACTACGTCGAGGGCATGTGGCGTATCCTCCAGCAGCCCGAGCCCGACGACTACGTGCTCGCCACGGGGAGGACCACGACCATACGGGATTTCGTCGTCATGGCCTTCGGCGAGGCGGGGATCGAGATACGGTGGTCCGGCTCGGGAGCGGGAGAAAAGGGCGCTGACGCCAAAAGCGGGAAGGTCCTGGTGGAGGTGGATCCGCGGTACTTCCGGCCGACGGAGGTCGATCTCCTCCTAGGAGATCCGAGCAAGGCTCGCGAGAAGCTCGGATGGGTGCCGAAGCATAGCCTCGAGGAGATCGTGAGGGATATGATGGCGGGCGACCTCGCCGAGGCCGAGCGCGACTCGCACCTCATAAAGAACGGCTATCGGGTCCAGCAAGCTCGGGAGTAGGGAACTCATACCAGTGGAAAAGAACGACAAGATCTATGTCGCGGGGCATCACGGCCTCGTGGGCTCGGCGATACTCAGGCGGCTCGAGGCTGGCGGCTATCGCAACATCCTCGTTCGGAAACACGCCGAGCTCGACCTGACCAGGCAAGGCGATGTCGAGGCCTTCTTCGAGGCCGAGAGCCCGAATTACGTCTTTCTCGGCGCGGCCAAGGTGGGCGGCATAGGAGCCAACGCGGCATACCCCGCCGATTTCATCTATATCAACCTCGCCATAGCGGTGAACGTCATTCATGCCGCTTACAAGCATGGTGTAAAGAAACTGCTCAATCTAGGCTCATCCTGCATCTATCCCAAGCTTGCTCCGCAGCCGCTCAAGGAAGAATACTTCATGACCGGGCCTCTGGAGCCGACGAACGAGGCCTACGCCCTGGCCAAGATCGCCGCGATCAGGCTGTGCAAGCACTATAATGATCAATACGGCACGAACTTCATAAGCGTGATGCCGACGAACATGTACGGGCCGGGGGACAATTACGAGCTGGAAGGTTCGCACGTGCTGCCCGGGATGATACGTAAATTCCACGAGGCGAAGGTAGCCAAGCGCGACGTGACGCTCTGGGGGGACGGCAGCCCCTACCGGGAGTTCCTCCATGCCGACGATTGCGCCGACGCGCTCATCTTCTTGATGGAACGCTACGACTATCCGAAGCTCGGCGAATTCATTAATCTCGGTTCGGGCTCGGAACTCTCCATACGGGAGCTCGCCGCCAAAGTGGCGCGCGTCGTCGGCTTTGAGGGCCAAATCCAATGGGATACGACGAAGCCGAACGGCACACCGCGAAAGCTCCTAGATAGCTCGAAGCTTCAAAGTCTGGGCTGGTCGCCCAAAACGGGGCTGGACGAGGGCATCGCGGCCGCGTACGAAGACTTCGTGAACGGAAAAGGCGAGAGGTAGCGAATGGCAGCACGCGACAAGAAATGCGAGGACTGGGACCTCGTCATCACTCCCAAAGACAAAGTTCTTTGGCTGGATATAAAGGAGCTCGTCCAATATAGGGATTTATTGAACCTCCTCATCAGGCGCGATTTCGTGTCTATGTACAAGCAGACTATCCTCGGGCCCCTCTGGTTCGTCTTCCAGCCGCTGATGTCCACCATCATGTACATGTTCGTGTTCGGGAGCATCGCGCAGATGGGAACCGACGGCATTCCCCAGCCCCTCTTTTACTTTACGGGCACGATGCTCTGGACTTTCTTTTCCATCACGCTGACCAAGTGCCAGGACACCTTCAACAGCAACGCGGGTCTCTTCGGCAAGGTCTATTTCCCCCGCTTCACGATGCCGATCGCCTATACGGTCAACAGCTTTTTCACCTTCATAATACAGTTCCTCTTCCTTATAATATTCTATGTCTTCTACCTCATCACGGGGACTGCGGTTCACCCCACCTGGTGGATACTGTTTACACCCGTCCTCATAATCCAGGTCGCGCTCCTGGGCATGGGCATAGGCATCCTTATCTCGGCGCTCACCACCAAGTACAAGGACCTGCGCCAGCTCGTGAGCTTCGGCCTGGGGCTCCTCATGTACGCGACGCCGATAGTCTATCCCCTCTCCAAGATCCCGTCCAAATGGAAAGTCGTGTTCCTCGTCAACCCGGTCACTTCGATCGTGGAGATGTTCCGCTACGCTTTTCTGGGCAATGGCATGCACAATTTCTGGATTTGGGGCGGAAGTTTCGTATCCACGCTGCTCATCTTCTGGCTGGGCGTGATTACCTTCAACCACAACGAGAAGACTTTCATAGACGTCATCTAGAGGCAGCAAGGCATGGACACAGTAGTACGCGTCGAGGGCTTAAGCAAGGAATACCGCCTCGGGGTGATCGGGAACGGGAGCCTCTACAGGGATATACAGAGTTGGATTGCCAGATTGAAGAAGAAAGACGACCCTTGGTCCGAGATAGGTGGGCAATCGAGAGTTGGCCGCAGGGAACGTTTCTTGGCGCTCAAAGACGTGAGCTTCGAGGTTCGGAGGGGCGAAAGACTTGGGATAGTGGGCCGCAACGGGGCGGGCAAGTCCACGCTCCTCAAGATTCTTTCGCAGATAACCGCCCCTACTAGCGGCAGCATTAAAATAAAAGGAAAAGTGGCGAGCCTCCTGGAAGTAGGGACAGGCTTCCATCCCGAGCTCACCGGGCGCGAGAACGTATACTTAAACGGCGCAATCCTCGGGATGAAAAAAAGCGAGATAGACCGCAAATTCGACGAAATCGTCGTCTTCTCCGAGCTCGATAACGAGTTCATAGACACTCCGGTCAAGCGTTTCTCAAGCGGCATGTTCGTGCGTCTGGCCTTTGCCGTGGCGGCCCATCTGGATTCGGACATCCTCATAGCGGACGAGGTGCTCGCGGTGGGCGACGCAAAATTCCAACAAAAATGCCTGGGTGCCATGAAAGACGCCAGCGAAAACCAGGGCAGAACGGTGCTCTTCGTGTCGCACATGATCACCGCGCTTCAACAGCTGTGCACAAAGGGGATCCTCCTCGAGCACGGTTCACTCGTGGAAGCGGGGACGATGGACCAAATAGCCTCTCGGTACCAGAAACTTCTTGCGGAAACCTGAAATCTTATATGCGCGCATATCGAATGCATCTACAAGTTTATGTAAAGAATAGATAGATAGAAATTATTAACATTATGGAGAAGAACGATGAAGGCTCTCATCGCGGGTATTTGCGGACAGGATGGTTCGTATCTCGCCGAGTTCCTTCTCGAAAAGGGCTATGACGTGTACGGCCTTGAGCGGCGAAAGGCTACGTTCAACCTGGGATACGCAGAACATCTTTCGGGGAAGGCTCATTTTACTCACCCGGCAATTATACAGCCTATATTCCGAATAGCCATGATATAATCGC
>CAZBGA010000025.1:0-46104 GCA_964491385.1 uncultured Treponemataceae bacterium
CCTCAAGATCCGCCTCCAGAAAGTCGACCCCGTGGAAAACTGCCTCGCCCTCTTCTTGACCGGCTATATAGACACCTATAACTCCAATTTTTTCCAAAAGCGCGTGGGGAAGGCGATCGACGCCGGCTTCATTCGCCTGATTTTCAATTGCGGCGGCCTCAATTACGTGTCGTCGACGGGCATCGGCTCCTTTACCGCCTTCCTGAAAGCCGTCAAGCCGAGAGGCGGCGATATCGTCCTCCTCGAGATCCAGCCCAAGGTGTACGAGGTCTTCCAGCTGCTGGGCTTCTCCCAATTCTTCAATATCAAGGACAATCTAGAGGAGGCCACCGCCTTCTTCCAGGCGGGCGACCAGACCGCTACGGCCTCGGTATTCCCCAAGATCTTCTCCTGCCCGATCTGCAACAAGAAGCTCAAGGCCGCGAGGCCGGGGCGATTCCGCTGTTCGGAATGCAAGACCATCCTCGCCATCGACAATTCGGGACAGGTCTTCCTGGGCTAGAGGCCGTCGCCTTCGGATTCCCGGACGCGAGGAGGAACGCTATGCCAGGTCTCAACAAGGTAGAGGCATACCTGATCTCGCTGGGCGTCTCGTACGAGGAGCCGCAGGAGGGGACCTGGCTCGTGGAGGACCCGGGCAAGGGCCTGCCGGGGATCGTAGTGTCATACGCCGAGCCGGTCGTGATCATCAGGGCCAACGCCATGCGCGTTCCGTCGAAGAATCGGGAGGCCTTCTTCTTCGAGCTGTTGAAGCTCAATTATTCCGGTCTCCTGCACGGCGCCTACGCGATCGACGGAGACGACATTGTCCTGATGGACACGCTCGAGTACGATACCATGGACAAGGAAGAGTTCGAGGCCTCGCTGGACGCGATCGGCTTCGCCCTCTCGGAGCATTATCCTTCGCTCTCCCGCTACATGGACGACTAGGAGGATCGAGACATGGGTATATTCGACCGCTTCAGGACCGTGGTCTCTTCAAATATCAACGATCTCATCAGCAAGGCCGAGAATCCCGAGAAGATGCTCAACCAGCTCCTGCTCGACATGAACGAGCAGATGATAGAGTCCAAGAAGGCGGTCGCGATGGCGATCGCCGACGAGAAGAAGCTCGAGCGCGAGGCCGCGGAGAACAAGCGCCAGGCGGAGGATTGGGAGAAGAAGGCCATGCTCGCCGTCCGCGCGAATCGCGACGACCTCGCCAAGGAGGCTCTCGTCCGGAAGCAGGAGTACGAGGGCTACGCCACGCAGCTCGATACCCAATGGCAGGCGCAGAAGGACTCCGTCGAGAAGCTCAAGGTCTCGCTCCGCGAGCTGCAGAACAAGATCGACGAGGCCTCCCGCAAGAAGAACATCCTTATTGCCAGGGCCAAGCGCGCCGAGGCGCAGGATAAGATAAACAAGACGATGTCGAGCATCTCGGGCAACAAGAGCGCCTTCGATACCTTCGAGCGGATGTCCAAGAAGGTCGACGAGCTCGAAGCCAGGACCGAGGCGGCCAAGGAGCTCGAGGACGCGACCAGCGGCGCCAGCCTGGAGAAGCAGTTCGCGCAGCTCGAGTCCTCGGGGGGGGCCGGCGCCGATGCGATGCTCGAAGACTTGAAGCGCAAGATGCTCACCCAGGACGCGGGGGCCGGCTCCGCGGGCGGGGCTCCGGCGGCGGGCCAGGGTACGGCTCCGTAAGGCATCGAGCGGCGAGCGGGGCGTGACGATACGCATTCTGGCCGACCATGAGCCCTATTCTTCCTATGCCGACCGCCTTTGCTCCGATAAGGCGAAGGATGCCGCTGGGGCCAATGTCTATTTGAACGGTCCTCCCGGGCTGGATGACCCGAGTCCCGACTTCGTCATACTTCCCGCCGAGGATTTTCTCTCCCTCCCCCGCGAATCCCTCGCCCGATCGAGCGAGCGAACCGCCTTCATCGCCTATGGGTCGGCGGATCTCATGGAATCGGCCTTCGATCGCGGATGCGCCGATTATCTTCGCGAACCATGGGGGCCGCTCGAGCTCCGCGCGCGCGTCGGTCGATTGGCCAAAGGGAAATTCCTCGTAGAAGGAAAGCTCTTCGAACTGAAAGGGCCGCGCCTCGCCGGGAGTAGTTCCTCAATCGAGCTCGGCGAAAGCGAGGGAAGGCTTCTACGGCTTCTTCTCAGAAATGCCCCTCTTCCCGTACCGCGCGATTCGGCCGCAAGCGCCCTTTCGGGCTCCGCTCAGAAGAATAGACAGGCTCTGAGCCGCTGCGTAATCTCCCTCAGGCGAAAAATGGAGTATGTCGAAGCCGGGCTGGGTTCCAGGCTCCGGGCGATCAAAGGCTTCGGATATCGATTAGATGTTGAGATTTGTGGATAAATTGTGTGCTACATGAGGACTATTGCAGTTCGTGAGGGATACCGTATTAAAAAGTATACGACCTTTGGGAACCTTGATTTCATTACTAAGGTTTTCTTTGGTTGTATGGGTATAAAATGTTGTGTAATATATAATTAGTTGTCCAACAGCCACTTGACGACAATTTTGTTGAAATTGTCGGATATCTTAATTTCGTTTCCCATAAATGCTTCTGAAAATGGGTTCGAGAATATTCTTGTGGATAACTTGTGCAGGAAGCCCGAAAACCAAGCAAGCTTGCAGGCAAATGACCTCCATGCTACAGTGTTTCGATGAAAGTTTGGCTCGGAGTAATCGGCCGCGCCTGTCTCGAATTCGTGATAATTCTCATTTTGATATCCTTTGCAGCCGGGGCTTCGATAGCCATTAGCGCGCCTGTGAGCGATACAGGAGTTATTTACAGGGGCGCTGCGAAGGCGGCCCTCGATCTGGTACCTTTGGCCGCGGTTTTTACCCTTTTTTTGGCTTTTTTCTCCTTTGAGCTGAGAGTGAGGAGCCGCGCCGCCGGATGGCTGGGCCTTCTGCTCCTCGGCGTCATCCTCATGTCCTTCGGCCTGGGTATTCGCAGGCTGCCCCTTCTGCGCGAGGCGGTCGCGACCTCCTCGAACGGTGGCGCGAAGGTCCTTCGCCTGATCCCCGCGGGAACGGCCGAGCAACAGGGCCGCGTAGCCCTGTGGATCGGCTCGTTCGCCGGCGGCGAAGCGCTGGATGCGGTAGCCGTCGATTTCAGTTCGGATTATCCGCGCCTCGCATATGCCGCGCGCGCCCCGATCGATTTCTCGACCGGCGACGTCGATGTTCAAGGCAGGGCATATCGGGCGACCCTCCCCGACGCCCTTCCGCTCGCCCTCGTTCCCGAGGCTTCTCTCTTCTCCGGTTACTGGATATGGGACCGGTTGGACTCGATGGACGGCGAGCCTCTTCTCGAGGTCTTCTCCGCCGCCGCCGGCTTCCTCCTCTTGGCGATCGGATTCCGCTTCCTATGCAGGATCACGGGATGGCCCCTCGCCAACGCCCTCCTTGCGGCAGCCGGCCTAGCGGGACTCGTGGCCCTCGATGCGGCGCTGTCCGGAGGCGCCATCCTGGGGACGATCGACGCCTTCGCGAGGCGCACCGGCCTCTCCCTTCCGGATCCCGTGCTGTTGGCCTGCGTCGAGGGCATCATAGGACTCGCGCTCGGATCGGCGGAGCTCACGGCGACATCTCGGCGGAGGAGGCGCGCCGGTGAATAGCGGTCGCCGGATCTTCGGCGTCGCCATCCTCCTGGATATCGTCGCCTTCGCCTGTTTCCTCGGCTACGCCATGGCTTCCTACTCGGCCAACCGGATCGTACCGGCTTTCGCCCTTAAATGGGAGGCGGCCGAGGCTTTGCACGGATTCCTGGGCGCCCTCGCGGGCCTGCAGTTCCTCGGGCTCGCGATTGCCCTGGGCTCCTCGAAGGGCAAGGCAGAGGAGCTCGTGCAGGGAGCGATAGTGCCCACCGTCGTCCTCTCGGCCTTCCTCGCGGCCGCCGCCCTCATGGCGGGTCCCCAGGTAGAGGCGCTCAGGTCGGGCATCCGCTGGGCGAGCGCGACCTTCTCGTCCTCGCTCGACGCGGCCAAGGCCAGCCTGGAAGCCGGCGATCTCGCGCGCTCGCGGGAAGAGCTCGGCGTATGCCAGGCGATCTCCCGGCGTGATCCCAGGGTTGCGGAGCTGGAGTCCCGGCTGTCCGCAGCGGAGATCAACGCCATTCGGAACGCCGTCCCCCCGCCGGCGCGAGAGGCCGTCCAGCCCATGGATCCCGTCGCCGCCAAGGATTACTACCTGAAGGCGCTCGCCTATGCCGAGAAGGGAGACTATTTCAGCGCGAACTGGTACGCCTCGACCGCCGCGCGCCTCGATCCGTCCTACACCGACGCGAGGAGGCTGGCCGCGACTTCGTGGGAGGAGCTCCACTCGCGCGGCGCGGATCCCACCGACAAGGAAAGAGCCGCCTTTTACTCGCGCAAGCTCGAGGGCTACGGCCTCCTGCGCTCGGGCGATCCCGTCGGCGCCTACCGCGTGTTCAAAGAGCTCGCGGACGCCAAGCACGCCGACGATCCGGACGTTAGGCGCTATTTGGCCGAGAGCCTGACCGAGACCGAAAAGACCGCGTTCTTCAAGGACGAGGTCGACGGCGCCCTCTCGTCCTATCCCGTGCCGGACATCCTCTTTCGCGTCCCCGCCGTCCATGGCTCGGCCAAGGGCTCGGGCAGGGAGGCGAGCCTCGCCCTGATCGCCGCCAAGGATGCGGCCTGGTCGGGCGGCGCCCTGTACTTCCGGGAATTCGAGTACCTGGAGGCGGCAGGGGGGATTCCGCGGGCCCTCGTCCGGAGTCCTTACGCGAAGCTGACCGACGGGAAGATCCTCCTGGTCTGCGTCGAGAGGGACAGGCCCGCCAACGTGTACAAGCCGAGCTGGAGCGCGGGGCCTTACTCGGGGCCGGCGAGCCTCGTGGAGCTGCCCCTCGTTCCCGAGAACGCCTACCGCGCCCTGGCCGCGCGAGTCGACCCTTCGACCCTCTCTCTCCTCGAGGCTTGGGAGGCGGTCGGCGAGGCGAAGGCCTACGGGATAGACGCCGCCCCCATCGTAGGCGATCTCCTCTCGAGGAGCGCCCTTCCTTTCGCCGTATTCACGGCCGCCGCGCTCGGCGCGCTGGCGGGCGGGCGCTTCCGCAGGCGCGGGGCCGGCTTTCCGAGGGGGCTCTACGCGCTTGCGCCCTTCATGGCCGCCGCCCTGGTTCCCGTCTTCCTGATCTCGTCGAGGATCGACATTCTCATTTCCGCCTGGTCCGCGAGGATAGCGCCCGGCCTTTCGTCGCTTCTCCTGGCCGCCGGGATTCGGACCATGGTCCTCTTCCTCGCCGTCCTGCTCATGGCCGGGGCTCGCGACGTCGATGGCGCCGGCATCGATTAGGAAGGGCGTCGTCGCCGCCCTCAGGCTCCATGCCTGCGCCGTAGCGGGCGCCTGCTCGGGCCTCCTCGCCGGATGGTTCGGCCTCGCGGCGGGGCTGATCATGGGCGCGATGCTCGACGCGGCCAGGCTCGAGGCCCGCTCGCGCGCGCGAGTCTCCGCCTTCCTCTCGCGCCCCGAGGGAGATGCTCCGCCGGAGCCCCTCGAGGGCTTCTCGGCCGCTGCGTGCCTCGCGCTCCGGGGCGAATGGCCGGGACTGGCGGACCGCGACGCCAGGCGGGCTCTCTTCGAGCGTCTATCATGGGCGGCTCTTCCGCCGGCGGCCCGAGCGCGCCGCGAGGCGGAGCGCGTCGTGGATGTAGCTGCGCGTTGCGCCCTTCCCGACTTGCCTTCCCTCGCGAAGAGACTGGCGACTTCGGACGCGGATATCGCGCGCCGGCTCCTCGCGGCCTGGGCCTTCGCCCTGGCCGCGATCGGCCGGACCAGGCTCGAGCCGGGACCCGAGCTCGCCCTGCGGGCGGCCCTAGGCGACTGCGGCCTGGGAGCGCGGGAGATTCTCTCGGCGAGGCTCAGGGCCTTCCCCGGCGCGCGCGACCCCTGGACGGTGCTGGGCCTCTCTCCCGGCGCTCCCCCGGCGGAAGCCAAGCGCGCGTACCGCCGTCTCTCTCGGCTCCTGCATCCCGACGCCCTCCCCGGCGACGACGGGGAGAGGTTCCGGGAACTGCGGGCGGCCTACGCCGAGTTGACGGCTCGGCCGACGCGCTAGCAGTCCTCGGTCCTCCGGATTCTTGCCCCGATCCCCTGAAGCCGCTCGCATATGCTCTCGTAGCCGCGTTCGATCTGGTAGACGTTGTATATCGCGCTGGTGCCCTCGGCGCATAGCGCCGCGATGACCATGGCCATTCCTGCGCGGACGTCGGGGGAGGTGAGGGAATCGCCCCGCAGCCGCGACGGACCCGAGACGACGGCCCTGTGGGGGTCGCAGAGCACGATCTTCGCCCCCATGCCTATGAGCTTGTCGACCCAGAACATCCTCGACTCGAACATCTTCTCGTGGATGAGGACGGTGCCTTCGGTCTGGGTGGAGACTACGGTCATAATCGAGGTGAGGTCGGGCGGGAAGCCCGGCCAGGGCGAGTCGTCGATCTTGGGTATCTGGCCGCCTATATCGGCGATGACGCGCATCGACTGGCCCGACGGGACGAACAGGACGCCGTCCTTCAGGTTCCAAGAGATGCCTAGGCGGCCGAAGGCGACTCTCAGGGGGCGAAGGTCCTCGGGCTCGACGCCCTCGATCTCGAGCTCGCCGCGGGTGACGGCCGTAAGGCCTATGAAGGAGCCGATCTCCATGTAATCGGGGCCGATCGAGAAATCGGCCCCTCCCAGTCCCTGCACGCCCTCGATCTTGAGCACGTTGGAGCCTATTCCCGCGATCCTGGCGCCCATCGCGACGAGGAGGCGGCAGAGGTCCTGGACATGGGGCTCGCTCGCCGCGTTGCGGACGGTCGTGCGGCCATCGGCCATGACGGCGGCCATCACGACGTTCTCGGTGCCGGTGACCGATGCCTCGTCGAGGAAGATGTCCGCGCCGACGAGCTTGTTGGCGGAGAAGCGTATGGCCCCGTCGATGTCGACGCGAGCCCCGAGCTCCTCCAGGGCGAGGACGTGCGTATCTATGCGGCGTCGCCCTATGACGTCGCCCCCCGGCGGCGGCAGGTCGACTTTCCCGAAGCGGGCCAGGAGGGGGCCGGCGAACAGGATGGAGGCCCTGACCTTGCGGGCATCCTCGGGAGGGACATCGTGGCGGTCGAGGGAGGCGGGATCGATCCGCCATGCATTGGGGCCGAGGCCCTCTACAGAGGCGCCCAGATGCCGCAGCACGTCGAGCATGACTTGGACATCCTCTATCGCAGGCACGTTGCGGAGCACGACCGGGGCGCCCGCCAAGACGGTCGCCGCGATGCAGGGAAGGGCGGCGTTCTTGTTGCCGCTGGCCTTTATCCTCCCCTTGACGGGGAACCCGCCTTCGATGAGGTATTTGTGCATGCCCCACTCTATGACGCCTCGAGAGCCCTGGTCAACGATCCGACCCGATCGGCGAGGAGGCCTTGACCCTGCACGATTTTGGAAGTAACCTCGTTTTACAAAGGAGGCGCCCATGTACGAGGATTTTTCCGCTAGCGCCTCCTCCCCTTCTTCCCACCTTACCGCCTACTACCACTCCTCAATGATGATGTGACGCCCCGGGCGTCCTAGGAACTCGGGTTAATGCCCCGAGGTTCGCTTCGGAGACAGGAAGCGAATGGCGCCCGGGTTCGCAGTCACGACCTTCGGTCGAGGCCTTCGGCTTCGACTCCGCGGTTTCGCGTCGGCATGCGGAACCGCCGGACGCTCTATCAATGAGGAAGGAAACGATCATCATGAAGCATACCGTCATCAAGCTGGGAGGATCAGTGCTTCGCGGCGCAGGCGACGCGCAGGCGATACTCGACGTCCTGGATGGATATAAAGGCCCCCTCGTCGTCGTCGTCTCGGCCCTTAAAGGCGTAACGGATAGGCTGGCGGTCGCGCTCTCCTCCGGTGCGCGACGGGCGGAACTCGTATGCGATCTGCGGGAGGAGTACGAAGGATTCGCGAGGGCCTTCGCCGCGCCGATCGCCGCGGAAACGGCGGCGCTCACGCAAATCGGCCGCCTGCTCGCCGGGCTCGAACGGCTCCTGGCGAGCGGTCGCGGCTCCCCGGGCGGACTCGATGCGGGGATGGACGGCAATGAAAGGCGCGCGAGGGTTCTAGCCACCGGCGAGAGGCTGTCCGCGGTATGCCTATCCCTCGCCCTGCTGTCTATCGGAAGGCCGGCCCCGGTGATCGAGCCCGGCAGGCTCGGCCTGGTTGCGCGCCGCGCCGATGCGGAAGATGCCCTCGCCGATATGGGCGCCTCGGCCCCCCGCGTCCGGGCCGCCCTCGGGACCCGCGACGCCGCGGTCGTACCGGGCTTCTACGGCGTCGGCGAGGACGGGGTGCATCGCCTTTTCGGGCGCGGCGGTTCGGACTACAGCGCGGCCGTCGTCGCGGCATGTCTCGGCGCAAGGAGCTGCGACCTCATCAAGGACGTCGCCGGGCTGTATACCGCCGATCCAGCCCTCGTTCGCGGCGCCCGGCCCGTAGCGGAGCTCAGCTACGAGGAAGCCGAAGCCTTGGCGCAGGGCGGCGCGAGGATCCTCCACCAGCCCTGTGTCACGCTGCTGCGAGCCGCGGGCGTGCCCCTGCGCATACTGGGATGCTCCGGCTCGCGGGTCCGGACCCGCGTGGGCCTCGGCTGTCCCCGCGGCCTGCCGGGACCGCGCGCCTTGGCCATCAAGCGCGGCCCCATAGCCTGCGCCGAGATAACCGTTGCGGGCTTCGGCTGCGCCTCGAGATCGGCGGCCTCGGTCCTCAGGGCTTTCGAGGCGAGCGGCTTTCAGGCGAGGGCTTTCTTCCCGGCTCCGGACATGGCTTCCTTCCGCGTCCTGGTCGAGGCCTCGCGCGGAGACGAGGCGCTCAGGGTGGCGCATGAGGCCCTTTTCGGCGAGCGCCTCGCCGTCCGGGGGCAGGAGCCCGAGCGGCGATCGGCCCTCGCGGAAGCGGGCGGAGTAGCGTAATATCCCGGGCATGGATAGAGTCCTGGAGGCCCTGGCCGAAGGCGGCCGCATATCGATAGAGGTCGTCCCCCCCGCCCGCGGCGGCGACATCGAAGAGATCAAGAGCGCCGTGGGGCTAATCATGCCCCATCGGCCCGCCTTCGTGAGCGTCACCGATCACCCCGCCGGCAGGGCCTGGGCCGATTCCGGGGAAGGCCCTTCGCGCGTCGCTCTCAGGACCAAGCCGGGCACCCTCGGCACGGCCGTCGCGATCCGGGAGGAATTCCGCGTTCAAGCGGTTCCCCACCTGGTGGCCTCGGGGGCGGACAGGCTAGCCATGGAGGATCTCCTCATAGATCTCCACTACGCCGGCTTCAGGGACATCTTCGTAGTTCGCGGCGACGAGCGCTACTCTCCTCCCGGCCTCCGCGCGCGACAAGGCGCGAACGGATGCAAGGACGGTGCCGAGGACTACGCTCACGCGGTCGATCTCGTCGCCCATGTAGCCTCGCTCAATGCGGGGCGCTACACGCCTCCCTCCGAGGGAAGGCCGACATCCTTTTCGATAGGCGTGGCCGGCTATCCGCAGAAGCATTTCGAGGCCCCCAACCTCGAGGCCGACATTCTCCGGCTGAAGGAAAAAGTCGACGCCGGAGCGAGCTTCGTCGTCACGCAGATGGTCTTCGAGGCGCGCTATTACTCGGATCTCGTCGCCTGCCTGTCCGAGCTCGGAATCAAGGTTCCCGTGGTGCCGGGGATCAAGCCGGTGCTCAGGGCGAAGTCCCTCGCCTCGATACCCAGGACATTCTTCGTCGACCTGCCAAGGGGCCTGCTCCAGGCCTTCTCGGATGCGCGCAGCCCCGCCGAGGAGAGGGCGGCGGGCATCGAGTGGACGGTCCGGCTGGCTGGGCAGCTTTTGGATGCGGGCGCTCCCTGCCTCCACTTCTTCACTATGGGTTCGGGAGTGGCGACCAAGGCGGTTCTGGACAGCCTCTACGGTAGCAAATCCCCTTGACTTTTGACGGGACTTTAATCAATGCTATTATGGTCTTGTTAGGGGGGAATTGTGAGCTTCATTTCGACTCGCTCGCGATATGGACTTCGTTTCCTCATAGATCTCGCGCAGCGCGGGGCTGAAGGGCCGATCGATCTCGGATCCATCGCCGCGCGACAAGGGATTCCGGAGACCTATCTCGCGAAACTCGTCGTTCCGCTCCGCAACGCCGGTGTCATCAGGTCGGCACGTGGAGCGAAGGGCGGCTATGAGCTTGCCCGATCCCCGGACGAGATTGCCGTGATGGAAGTCGTGGAGGTACTGGAGGGGCGCTCGTCCCTCCTCGAGTGTACCGATAGGCCGGAGCTCTGCGCGCGGTCGGCCGATTGCCCGACCCTCCCGATCTGGACCGGCCTGGAGAAGGCCGTCAGGGATTATCTAAGCGGCGTGAGCGTAGGCGACGCGGCCGCTCCGCGAGACGGGGATTACTCCATCTAGCGCCGATCTCGATCGTGGGCAGCTTGTTCGGGACGCCTTATCGTCTTCGCTGAGCGTCTCAATTTCGTCTCTTCATAAGGAGAATGCCATGGCTTATGCCGAGAAGATTACCGATCTCATAGGAAACACCCCTCTCGTAAAGATCCACGCGCTCGAGCGGGCCGGCGGGCCCGGATCCGACGTCATCCTGCTCGCCAAGCTCGAGTCTCTCAATCCGTTCTCGAGCGTAAAGGATCGCATAGGCCTCGCCATGATCGAGGATGCAGAGCGCCGGGGCCTGCTCAAAAAAGGATCCGTGATAATAGAGCCGACGAGCGGCAATACCGGGATCGCCCTGGCTGCCGTCGCGGCGGCCAAGGGCTACCGCATCATCCTCACGATGCCCGAGACCTTCAGCGTCGAGCGCCGCAAGCTTCTGGCCGCCTACGGCGCCGAGCTCGTCCTTACCGAGGGGCCCAAGGGAATGAAAGGCGCCATCGCCAAGGCCGAGGAGCTCGCGGCCGCTACGCCGAATTCCTTCATCCCTATGCAGTTCGACAATCCGGCAAACCCGGAGATCCATCGCAAGACTACCGCCGAGGAGATCTGGCGAGACACCGATGGGAAAGTCGACATCGTCGTGGGCGGCGTGGGGACCGGCGGCACGATCACGGGCGTTTCGGAGGCCCTCAAGGCCAGGAAGCCGAGCGTCAAGTCCTTCGCCATCGAGCCTTCCGATTCTCCCGTCATCTCGGAGGGTCGAGCCGGCCCGCACAAGATCCAGGGGATCGGCCCCGGCTTCGTGCCCAAGGTCTTCAATCGTGCGACCGTCGACGAGGTGATTACGGTGAAGCACGAGGACGCCGGAGCGACCGCGCGCAAGCTGGCGAAGGAGGAGGGCATCCTGGTCGGGATCTCCTCCGGCGCCGCGCTATGGGCCGCCATCCAGATCGCCAAGCGCCCGGACAGCGCCGGTAAGACGATCGTCGTCGTCCTGCCCGACACCGGCGAGCGCTATCTGTCGACCTGGCTGTTCGAGTCGCCCGAACCGGCGGCTTGACTCGACGGGTTCCTGACCGCGGTTTCGCCCGACGCTTTGGCGCTTGACCCCGAAGCCGATGGGATTACAGTAGGGGCATGAAGGGAGAGCGCGGCTTCGAGGCGACGGGCGAGGAAGAATCGACCGTCCTTGTCGTGGACGGCGACCCCGTCGCCGCCAGCGGCGAATCGCGGGAGCTCGAGAGCGCGGGATTCCGCGTCCTCGAGGCCGCGAGCGTCGAGGACGCCGAACTTCTCCTGAAAGGCGCGGGAAGGATCGACCTCGTCCTGATGGACGTGGGCTTCGACGCCGAACGCATCCTCGGCGCGCGCGACGTACCTCTGATCTTCCTCTATTCGCAGTACGACAGCGCGGCGGTCGAGAGGGCGGCGCTGTTCCACTGCCGCGGCTTCGTCGCCAGAGGGTCGGACGGGGTCATCCTGGCCTCCTCCGTCGAGGCGGCCATCGATCTCGACATTTCCGGAAGGAAGAAGGCCGAGGAGGGGCTCGCGGAGAAGCTCCGGCATCGGATGAGGAGCGGCTTCGACATGGCCGCCTCGATGCTGGGGCTTCAGGTGGACGAGCTCGTCGGCGAGGACGCGAAGAAGGCTATGAGGGGCGCCGTCTCGAGGATCCGCGCGATATCGGCGATCTACGAGGCGCTCGACGCCTCGAGAGGCCCGCGCGGGGTCGATCTCGGCGGCTACCTCAGGGAGCTCTCGGCGGCGATATTGAAAGCTTTCGCGCCGGAAGGATCGGCCTTGCGCCTGTCGCTCGAGATCGTCGAGCTCGACGTCGACTCCGACCGCGCCCTATACCTCGGCCTTATCCTCGCGGAATTGATGGCCAACTCCATAAAGTACGCTTATCCCGACGGAAGGGGAGAACTCCGCGTAGAGCTCGAGCGCTCGGGGGCCGAGGCCCGCCTGAGCGTATCCCATCGCGGCGCGAGCATGCCGCCCGGCTTCGGCCTTGCCCCGGTCGAGGCTCTCGCCTCGCGGATCCGCGCGAGCCTCCGGACCGAAAGGGCGGGAGGGACTAAGGTCTCGGTCGTCTTCGCGGCGTGAGCCGAGGTCCCGCCGCCGGCGACCCGCGGAGACGGGTAAAGGGGAGCCCGCCCCGGCGGCAGGCTCCTCCTTTGCCGTTTAGCCGGGCATTCAGACCTTCGCGAGCGCCTGGTCCAGGTCCCCGATGATGTCCTCCAGGCTCTCGAGGCCGACGGACAGGCGGACGAGGTCGGGGGTGAGGCCCGCCTCCTTCTGCTGCTCCTCGGAGAGCTGGGAGTGCGAAGTGCTCGCCGGATGGAGGGCGAGGGACTTCGCGTCGCCGACGTTCGCGAGGTGGGAGAACAGCCGGAGGCTCTCGATGAGCTTCTCTCCCGCCGGCCGGCCTCCCTTCACGCCGAAGACGACCATGCCGCCGAAGCCCTTCTTGAGCAGGTTCTTGGCGATGGGGTAGGCGGGATCGCTCTTGAGGCCGGGATAGCGGATCCAGGTGGATTTCGGGTGCTTGGCGAGATGCTCGGCGACCGCCAGGGCGTTCGCCGAGTGGCGCTCCATCCTGAGGTTGAGAGTCTCGAGGCCCTGGAGGAATATCCATGCGTTGTCGGGCGACAGGCAGGCGCCGATGTTGCGCAGGGGCACCGTGCGGTTGCGGAGGGCGAACGCGATCCTGCGGAGCTCCGGGGGAAGGTCGATTCCCCAGCGGAGGCCGTGGTAATTCTTGTCGGGCTGCGTGAAGAGCGAGAACTTGGGGTCGGACCAATCGAAGGTCCCCGCGTCGGTGACGATGCCGCCGATGGCCGTGCCGTGGCCTCCGATCCACTTCGTCAGGGAGTTCACGACGATGTCCGCGCCGAGCTCGATCGAATTGAGGAGGTAGGGAGTGGTGAACGTGGCGTCGACGACGAGGGGAAGCTTGTGCTTCTTCGCGATCTTGGAGATGGCGGGAATGTCCGCCACGTCGAGGACGGGGTTGCCGATCGTCTCGAGGAATATGAGGCGGGTCTTGGGAGTGATGGCCTTCTCGAAGTTCTGAGGATCCTTCACGTCGACGAACTTGGTGCTGATGCCGAGGTCGGGCAGTATCGCGTCGAAGAGGGTATACGTGCCGCCATAGAGGTTGGATGCCGATAGGATCTCGTCGCCGACTTTGGCGATGGTGACGATCGTATTGAAGATCGCGGCCGTTCCGGAAGCGGCCGTAACGGAGGCGGCCCCGCCCTCCAGGGCGGTCACGCGGTCCTCGAGCACCGCGTTCGTGGGGTTCGTAAGTCTGGTGTAGATGTTGCCGAATTCCTTGAGAGCGAAGAGGTTGGCGGCGTGCTCGGTGCTCTTGAAGACGAAGGAGCTCGTCCTGGTTATCGGGAGTCCGCGCGACAGGGAGGTCGGATCGGGGCTCTGGCCCGCATGGATCGTGGCGGTGTCGAAGCCCTGCTTGTTTTGCTCGGCCATTGTATTCTCCATAAGCGTAAGGTTCGGCGTTCGCGTGCGCGACGCCTTCGGCGATGTCAGGCTATCTGATGCCCCGCTCTTCGGCGGGGCTGGCGCAGCCGCATGAGCGATTCCCGCGAAGATCGTCGGTACTCATCTTGGGTCCCCCCTTGCTTTTTTCCGTATTCTGTACCACAATGTAGCAGTACCACTTTGTGGCATTCGGGGGAGGCTTGTCAAGATGCCTGCGGCAAAAAAAGAGGCGGCGCCAAGAGCTTCGGTCGACGAGTCTTCGAGGGAGGATCGCAGCGGCAATGGCGGCCGGATGAGCGGCGGGGAATTCGCCCGCCTGCGAGCCTCCTTGGGAAAGAGCCAAAAGGAGCTCGCCGAGCTCCTCGGCCTGTCCCAGAAGGCCGTCGAGAGCTACGAGCAGGGATGGCGCAATGTGCCGAGCCACGTCGAGCGCCTCCTGTACTTCTTGCTCTTCAAATTGAACGAAGACGAGATCGAGGCCGAGGAACCCTGCTGGACGTCCCGGAACTGTCCCGATGACCTTCGCTCCAAATGCGTCGCCTACGTCGCCAAGGAGGGCCGGTTCTGCTGGTTCTTCACCGGGCGGCTCTGCGTCACGGCCAAGGCGGGCGAGGCCGACGGCGGCTGCTATACCTGCGAAGTCTTTACGAGGATGCGGTCCAAGGTCGATGGAGGGGAGAGCCGATGCCGGTGAGGGTGCCTAACGACCTGCCCGCGAGGTCGGAGCTCGCGGAAGAGAATATTTTCGTCATGCCGGACGACAGGGCCGCCCATCAGGATATCAGGCCCCTGCGGATAGCGGTGGTCAATCTCATGCCGACGAAGATGGTCACCGAGACGCAGCTGCTCAGGCTTCTCGGGAATACTTCGCTGCAGGTGAATATCAGCTTCGTGCGCATGGACAGTCACGAATCGAAGAATACGCCGATCGAGCACCTCGAGGCCTTCTACGAGCCCCTCGGGCGCGTCCTGGACGAGCGCTTCGACGGCCTCGTGATCACGGGAGCCCCGGTCGAGACTATTCCCTTCGAGGAGGTCGACTATTGGCCCGAGTTCTCGGCCCTAATGGAGTGGTCGAGGAAGAATGTCTGGTCCACCCTGCATATATGCTGGGGCGCCCAGGCGGGGCTCTACTACCATTACGGCATCAAGAAGTATCCTCTCCGGGAGAAGATGTTCGGACTCTTCCACCACCGGGCGCTCGACCTGAAAGACCCTCTGCTGCGCGGTTTCGACGAGGTCTTCCTGGCGCCTCACTCCCGCTACACCGAGGTGCGCCGAGAGGATATCGAGACCGAGCGCGCGCTGAAGCTCCTCTCGACGTCGGAGGAGGCGGGCGTCTATATATCCGCGTCGCTGGACGGCCGAGAGGTATACGTCACAGGCCATCCCGAGTACGATCGCCTGACCCTCAAGGCCGAATACGATCGCGACGTCGCGAAGGGCCTGCCCATCAAAGTGCCCGCGAACTACTTTCCCGGCGGCGACCCGCGCCTGCCTCCGCTGATGACCTGGCGCTCGCACGCGCACCTCTTGTACGCGAATTGGCTCAACTATTACGTCTACCAGGCCACTCCCTACGATCTCGAGCGGCTGCCGTCCACCGACACTCCCTTCTCGGGCTGAAGTCGAGGCAAAAGTAAAGAAGCGACGCTCGGCGACCGCGGAGGACGGAGCCTCAGAGCCGCTCGACGCGGTTGCGGCCGCCTTCCTTGGCCTTGTACAGGGCCTTGTCCGCGGCCGCCACGAGTTCGTCGGGCGTGGAGGCCTGCTCCGGGCTCGCCGCGGCGCCGACGCTTACCGTGATCTTCGCGCGGGCAGGCTGAGCCTCGGGCGCCCGCGCTTGAGGCGCGGAACGGTACTCGAGACGGAGTGCCTCGGCCGCCGCGCGCATGGCCTCGCCGAGCTCGAGCGCCCGCTCTATGGCGCCGTTCGGCAGGAATACCGCGAACTCGTCGCCCGAGAGGCGCGAGCCTACCTCGCCTTCGCGGATCAGGGGCGCGAAGGCGGCCGCGGCCGCCGCGATCGCGGCGTCGCCGCCCGCTTGGCCGTGGGCCGCGTTGATGTCCCTGAAGTGGTCGATGTCGAGCATGAGCATCGCGCATCGCCGCGACGATCCGGCTCCCCGGGCGAATCGCGTGCTCATCGTCTCCTCGAGGAAGCGCCTGTTGAAGAGGCCCGTGAGCTCGTCCGTCACCGCGCGGCGGCGGGCCGCCTCGCCCCACCGCACGAGGCCGCCCAGGAAGCCGGAGGCCTCGTCGAGCCAGGCCGTCATCACGCGCGCCATCGACGACAGCAGCTTTACGCCGATCACGGGGTGCTCCCATACGAGGCGGTAGAAGTCTATCCCGTCGAGGACGAGGAGCTCCGCGTCCTCCTTCGCGTAGCAGGTGGCCGACCGGGGCTCGTCCTCGATGATCGCCATCTCGCCGAACAGTACGCCGGGGGCGAACTCGTACACGTCGCGGCGGGTTCCGTCCGATTGCGTGACGTAGGACCCGACGCGGCCGGACCGGACTATGAAGAGCTCCTTGCCCGACTCGCCCTCGCGGAACACGACGCTTCCCTCGGTGTAGCGCCGCGGCTCGAGGAAGGCCGAGACCGCGTTGACCTCGAGACCGCTCATGTCCCTGAACAGGGAGAGCCCGGCAATGAAATCGGGGATCCGCTCCCCGACGCGCGCGCCGTCCGTGCCGCCCACCCTAAGCCCTCCCCGCGACGATCTTGAGGCGATACAGGCGATCGCCGCCGTCGCGCCAAGCCTTGGTGAGGATGCCGTACGC
Organism: uncultured Treponemataceae bacterium; assembly: GCA_964491385.1. Taxonomy (GTDB): domain Bacteria; phylum Spirochaetota; class Spirochaetia; order Treponematales; family Rectinemataceae; genus UBA1306. The sequence goes on from CAZBGA010000025.1 coordinate 16,696, forward strand.
GTCCTCGACCAGGCGCTTCCAGTCCTCGCCGTCCTCGGGCCAGATCGCGAGGGACATGCTCGCGGTAAATGCGAAGCCGGTGCCCCGCGCCGCCGGCACGTCCATCTCCCCGATCGACGACGAGAGGCGGCGGGCCGCCGCCGTCGCCTCGACGGCGGCGCAGCGGGGCACGACCATGGCAGTCTCGTTCGAGCGCAGGCGGATGGCCCAGCCGCGGCCGAGCCGTTCGGTCTCGCCGACGAGGATCCCCGAGAGCAGGGCCATCGCTTCGTCGCCGGCCGAGTGGCCGTGCGCGTCGTTGAGTTCCTTGAAGCGGTCGGGCTTCACCATGACGACCGCGGTGGGCCTCTCGATGTTGCGGTGCAGCTCCTCGTCGAGGAAGGCGCGCGACCAGAGGCCGGTGCCCGGATCGGTGTAGATCTGGCGCCGAAGCTCGCGTACCCAGGGAGAGTTGTCCGATATGAGCCGCTGGGTGGAGCGGAGACGGGAGGAGATCATGGACAGGGAGCGCAGCAATATGCGGGAGGCCGCGTCCGGCTTCTCCTTCGCGAGATCCTGCATGCCCATGCCGCCGCTGGGGAAGGCGACGACCTGCGTCTCGGTGTCGGCGCGCGCCGTGGCGTCCATCGAGGAGCCTATGGCGAAATCGAAGTCGCCGATCACGTCCCCGGCGACGTAGCGCGCCATCTCGCGCTCGGCGCCGCCCTCCTCGCTCCGGTAGATGCCGATTTCGCCGGACCTGACTATGTAGAAGCGTCGCGCCTTCTCGCCCTGCCCGAACAGGAGGGACCCCGGGCGGAGTCCGATGATGTCCACCCGGTCGGCTACGTACGAAAGGTCGTCGTCGAGGAGGTTGGAGAACAGCTCGGCCTTCTTGAGCAGGGCCTTGAGCTCGACGCGGTCGATGGCGAGAGGCATCGGAAATTCCGGTTCACTATAGGCGCGCGTCCCGTGAGCGGTCAAGCTCCGTCAGAAGAAGGCCTAGGAGATTCAGAAGCTGTCGACGGTCGAGAGCTTGTGGTCGGCTACTATCTTGAGGCAGTGGTCGATGTCCTCGACCTTGAATATGACGACCGCCGTGGATGCGTCCTTCTCAAGCGACGCGTACAGGTACTCGATGTTGACGCCGGTCTCCTTGAACATCTCCATGATCGACGCGAGGCTGCCCGGCTTGTCGGGGATCTCGATGGCGAGGACGTCGGTCATCCTGGTGGTGAATCCGCCCTTCGAGATGGCGTCGGCCGCGTCGAGCGGCCTGTCTACGATGAGGCGGAGGATGCCGAAATCGGCGGTATCCGCGATCGATATGGCCCGGATGTTGACGCCCGCGCTCGCGATCAGCCTGGTTACGTCGGCGAGCCGCCCCGTCTTGTTCTCGAGGAAAACCGAAATCTGCTGAATCCTCATGGCGCCCTCCTTGGGACTCGCTATACGCGGGTCGCCGAAGGCGACCCGCTCAACAGGACGTTATATCGCGCGCCGATCGATGACGCGCTTCGCCTTTCCGACGCTGCGCTCGATCGTCTTGGGCTCGACGAGCTTCACCCGGAGCGTGATGCCGAGCTTCGACTTCATCACCGACTCTATCTTGTTCCGCAGCGTCTCGAGGGTTTTCGTCTCGTCCGAGAACAGCTCGCGCTTGACCTCGACCATGAGCTCGATCTCGTCGAGGTGGGTCGCGCCCCGATCGACGACGATCACGTAGTTCGGGTCGGTTCCCTCGATCTCGATGAGGGCGTGCTCGATCTGCGAGGGGAATACGTTGACCCCCCTTATGATGAGCATGTCGTCGGTGCGCCCGAAGAGGCGGTGTATCTTGGCCGTGGTCCTGCCGCAGCCGCAGGTCCCCCTCTCGAGGAAGGTGACGTCCCGCGTGCGATAGCGCAGGAGCGGGGTCCCCTCCTTCACGAGAGTGGTGAACACGAGCTCGCCCTTCTCCCCGTCGGGAAGCGGCCGCCCCGTCGCGGGATCGACTATCTCCGGATAGAAGAGGTCCTCGTTGACGTGCATCCCGTCCTTGCACTCGCACTCGAAGGCGACGCCCGGCCCCGTGATCTCGGTTAGCCCGTAGATGTCGAAGGCGTCGATGCCGAGCTCGGCCTCGATCTGCTTCCGCATGTTCTCGCTCCAGGGCTCCGCCCCGAAACAGCCGGCCCGGATGGACATCGTCTTCATGTCGAAGCCCGTCTCCTTGGCTTCCTCGGCCATGAAGAGGGCATACGAGGGGGTACAGGCCAGGATCGTGCTGCCGAAGTCGCGCATCACCATCAGCTGCTTCTGGGTATTCCCCGACGACATGGGTACGATGTTGGCGCCGATGCGCTTGGCCCCGTAATGGACGCCGAGTCCTCCGGTGAAGAGCCCGTAGCCGTAGCAGTTCTGCACCGTATCGTGCCTCGTCGCGCCCGCCCCGCTCAGGGTCCTCGCCATGGCCTCCTCCCAGCACTCGACGTCGTACCGGGTATAGGCGTCGACGACGGGGACGCCGGTCGTGCCGGAGGACATGTGGATCTCCTCTATCTCCGAATCCGGGCACGCGAGGAGGCCGTAGGGGTAGGTCACCCTGAGATCGTCCTTCACGGTAAAGGGGAAAGCCGAGATGTCCTGCAGGGACCCCAGGTCGCGGGGCCCGACACCTGCGGCCTCGAGCTTTTCCCGGTAGAAGGCGACCCGCGAATGGAGCGTCTCCACGAGGTTCTTCAGGCGGGCGAGCTGAAGGAGCTTCCTCTCCTCGCCGGCTTGGCACTCGAATTGGGGATTCCAGATCATGGCGCTAGGCCCTCCTTCCTTATATCCGCGCTCTCTCGTCGACGACTCGCTTCGCCTTGCCTTCGGAGACCGGGAGGATGCCCGGCTCGTGGAGCTCTACGCGGGGGTTGATGGAGATCGACGCCTGGAGTCGCGCGCGTATCCTGTCGCGAAGCGCGTTGAGCGGTCTCGAATCGTCGGCGAACACGCCGGAACCGACTTCGACCTTCACGGTCAGGCGGTCCAGCGTGCCCTGCTTCTCGACGAGGATGAGGTAGTTGGTGCCCACGTCGGGCATCGCCATGACGACTTCCTCGATCTGGGACGGGAAGACGTTGATGCCGTTGATTATCAGCATGTCGTCGGTCCTTCCCGTTATCCGGGCTATTCTCCTGTGCGTCCTGCCGCAGGGGCAGGGACCCTCGTAGATCGACGAGAGGTCGCGGGTCCTGTAGCGCAGGATGGGCATCGCCTCCCTGCAGAGGATGGTGAGCACGATCTCTCCCGCCTTGCCGTCGGGGACAGGCTCGAGACCGACGCGGTCGACGATCTCGAGGATGTAGCCGTCCTCCCAAAGGTGCATGCCGTCGCGGCGCTCGCATTCGAAGGCCACGCCGGGCCCGTTCATCTCGGACAGGCCGTAGGAATTGTATACCTCGATGCCGAAGAGGGACTCGATCTTCCTCTTCGTGTCCTCGGTGTAGGGCTCGGCCCCGCAGAAGGCGCGCTTGAGCTTGAGGTCCCCGAGGTCGAGGCCTTCCTCGGCCAGCTTCGAGTGGAGGTGGAGGAGGTAGCTCGGCGTCGCGTGGACCGTCGTCGTCCCGAAGTCCCTCATGAGCCTGAGCTGTCGCGAGCTGTTCCCCGGGCCCGCGGGTATGACCATCATGCCGACCCTTTCCGCGCCGTAATGCATCCCGAGGCCGCCGGTGAAGAGGCCATAGGTCATCATATTCTGGAAGACGTCGCTCGAATCCGCGCCGGTCGCCGTCAGGGAGCGGGCCAGGTAGTCGGTCCAGCGCGCGATGTCCTTCGCGGTCAGGTATATGACCGTCGGTATCCCCGTGGTGCCGGACGAGGCGTGCATCCTCACGACGTCGCTCTTGTCCACGGCGAGCATCCCGTAGGGGAAGGCCTTTCGCAGATCGTCCTTCGTCGTGAAGGGTATGCGCCGGAGATCATCGAGGCTTCTTATGTCGGCCGGTCCCGCGATGCCCGCGCCTTCGAGCCGCGGCCGATAGAATGGCGTCTTCAGGGCCGACACTACGGCCGCCCGCAGGCCCTCGAGCTGGCGTCGCTCGATCTCGGCCCTGCTCATCGTCTCCGCCGCCTCGTCCCAATATCGCATAGCCATCTCATCGGCCCCCGGCGCCCGCGGCCCTGCCCGCCGCGAAGGCCTTGAGGTTCGTCTCGACGAGGCCGGCATCCTTGGCGCCGAACAGGCGGGCGATGCTTTCCTCGATGCTGGCGCGGCCGACGGGGATGAAGGGGCTCGCCGCGCCGACGATGACCATGTTGACGGCCTTCGACGACCCGGCCTTCCTCGCGAGCTCGGCGGCCGCGACTACGCGGCTGCGCGAGAGGCGTCCTATGGCCTCGACGATCGGCCCCAGGTCGGGATAGTCCGGGATGTTCACGTAGCTCTCCGCCGCGGTGACGATCACGCCCTCGGGCTTGAGGAAGGACAGGTAGCGGAGACTCTCGACGGGCTCCATCGAGAGGATCATGTCCGCTCCCCCCGATGGGATGAGGTCGCCCCGAATCGGCGAGTCGGAGATGCGCAGGTGGGCCGAGACGGCGCCGCCCCGTTGGGCCATGCCGTGCACTTCGGACTGGCGGACCTTGAGCCCGTCGGCCATGGCCGCTCCCGCGATGATGGCGGTTATGGAGAGGACGCCCTGCCCGCCGACGCCGGCGAGGACTATGTCGCAGGTCATTCTCCCTCCTCCGGCGCGCAGGCCTCCTCGGCCGCGACCCTGGCGGCCGCGCCTTTCTTCTTCTTCGCCTTGATCGCCTCGAGACATTCGCGCCGAGCGATGACGACCGAGACCCCGCGATGCGCGATCTCCCTTCGGAAAATCGCGACGTTCTTCTCGGTGGCGGCTCTCGATGCGTCGATCGTCGCGACGTGGGCCGGATCCACGCCGATGCCCTTGACGATCTCCTCGAGCCTGGACGAGGGGAGGATCGTCGGCTGGCCTCCCGTCATCGCGACGATCGAGTTGTCCAGGATGACTATGGTGACCGGCGCGTTGCGCGACACGGCGTCGATCAGCGGCGTGACGCCTGAATGGAGGAAGGTGGAGTCGCCGATGAATCCGACCACGTTCTCGTAGCCTGCCTCCGCCGCGCCGACGGCCATTCCGATCGAGGCTCCCATGCAGACGAGGGCCTCGGGGACGCCGAAAGGCGGAAGGGCGCCGAGGGCGTAGCAGCCGATATCCGCGAAAATCGCCGATGAGGGGAGGCCCTCGGCGGCCTTGGCGACGGCCGCGTAGCTGTCGGCGTGAGGACAGCCCTGGCAGAGCTGGGGCGGCCGATTTGGCAGCGGGGGCGGGTCGAGCCGCGCGCTCGGCCGCGGCGGCAGGTCCAGGGCGGCGCGCACGTTGTCGGGATTGAGCTCGCCCGTGCGGGGGAGCCTTCCGTCGAGCTTGCCGGAGATCTCGACGCCCGAGGGGAGAATGCCGCGGAGCGCCTTTTCGATGAGGGGCGCTCCCTCCTCGATGACGAGGATGCGCTTGTTGGACGCGGCGAGCTCGCGGATCCTGGCGGCGGGAAGGGGATAGGCTCCGACGTGGAGCCGCGGAGGCAAGTTTTCGGCGCCCATTCTCGCCGACAAGTCCGCGAGATTCTCTTCGTAATAGTTGCGGCCCAGGCCCCCGGTGACGACGGCGAAGTCGGCCTTCCGGGAAGCGGCGGGAAGATCGGCCGCGTTCCAGCGCGAGGTCGTCGACCAGGATTCGAGCTCGGCCTGGATGCCGCAGAGCCGCTCGTAGCGCTTGCGGGCGTTCGCGGGAAGGAGGGTCCACGCCGCCTTGTCCGTCGATTTCTCCAGGGGATTCCCCGCGCGAGGGAGGCGCATCCGCACCCCCGCCCTCGAATGGGCGAGGCGCGTCGTGATCCTGATCATTACGGGGACCTGATAGCGTTCCGAGAGGTCGAAGGCCTCGCGGGCCATTTCGTAGGCCTCGGCCTGGTCCGTGGGCTCCAGGCAGGGAATCATGGCGAATTCCGCGTAGAAGCGCGAATCCTGCTCGTCCTGAGAGCTGTGCATGCCGGGGTCGTCGGCCACTGCCAGGACGAGGCCCCCTTTTATCGCGACGAGGGCCGAGTTGACGAAGGGATCGGCAGCCACGTTGAGGCCGACGTGCTTCATGGTGACGAGGACCCGCCTGCCGGCGAAGGAGGCGCCGAGGGCCTCCTCGTAGGCGGTCTTCTCGTTGGCGCACCACGCGGCGCGGGGGCCCTTCCCGGCTTCGAAGAGCCGGATCAGGTACTCGAGTATCTCGGTCGAGGGGGTGCCCGGATAACCGTAGGCCGCGCCCAGGCCCGCATGGACCGCGCCCAGGGCTATCGCCTCGTCGCCCAGCAGCACGACATCGTCGGATTCCATAGTATGACCTCTTTATCGAAATCGCCCTAAGGTGTCGCGCAAGGATAATCGAAAGAATCCATCCCGTGAAGAGGCAAACGCGGGGCCGCGCTACTTGGGCCGCCGGTCGACCACGCGCCGGAGCTTGCCGCCTTCCGAGCGCTCGATGCTGTCGGCCTCGACGAAGCTGACGCGAGCGCGAAAGCCGAGAGCCTCTTCCAGGCGCGAGGCCAGGCGCCGGCGAAGGCCCTCCACCTTTGCCGCCTCGTCGAGGAAGGGGAAGTCCTCCGATACCTCGGCCTGGACCTCGACGCTGTCGGCGCCTTCCTCCCGGTCGACGATGATCCGGTAGTGGGGCTCGATACCCTCGACCTTGAGCAGGGCGTCCTCGATCTGGGACGGGAAGATGTTCACACCGTCGACTATGATCATGTCGTCGACCCGCCCGGAGACGCGGCGCATCCTCGCGAGGGTCCTGCCGCAGGGGCAGCTTCCCTCCAGCACCGCGGAGACATCCCCCGTCCGGAATCGGATGACGGGAAAGCCCTGCTTCGATATGGTCGTGAACACGAGCTCGCCCTCCTCGCCGGGGGGCAGGGGCCTCAAGGTCTTCCTATCGACGACCTCCAGTATGAAGTGGTCCTCGTTGACGTGGAGGCCGTTCCGCTCGGAGCACTCGAAGGCGACGCCGGGGCCGATGAGCTCGGTCAGGCCGTAATTGTCGAATGCCTTCAGATGGAGCCCCCGCTCGATCTCTTCCCGCATCGCCTCGCTCCAGGGCTCGGCCCCGAAGAGGCCGGCACGGAGCCGAAGCTCCTCGGGATGGATGCCCCGATCCCGCAGATACGTCGCGATGCGGATGGCGTAGCTCGGCGTGCCGACGAGGGCCGTGGTCTTGTAGTCGCGCATGACCGTCACCTGCCGGCCCAGGCTCTCGCCCGACGAGGGGATCACCGAGGAGCCGATCTTCTCGGCACCGTAATGGAAGCCGAGGCCGGCCGACGACAGGTTATAGTTGAAGGCGATCTGGACGAGGTCGTGCTCGGTGAGGTCGGCGGCCCGCAGGACCCTGGCGACCAGGGAAGCCCAGACGGCGATGTCGCCGGCCGTGTAGCCGACGACGACCGGCTTTCCCGTGGTGCCCGAGGTCGAATGGATCCGCACGATGTCCTTGAGCGGCACGGCGAACATCCCGTAGGGATAGCTCGCCCGCAGGTCCTCCTTCGTCGTGAAGGGGAGCTCCGCCAGGTCGCCGGTCGACTTTATCTTCTCGATGTCCACTCCGAGGCGGGCGAAGCTCTCGCGGTAGAAGGCCACGTTCTGGCAGGCGCGGTTGAGGGTCGCCTGGAGGCGCTCTACCTGGACCTGCTCGAGGTCCCCGCGGTCGATGCTCTCGTATGCGTCGGCTCGAGTCATGGCTCCTCCCGTTCGTCGGCTATGGACGAGTATTCCTTTCCGAGGTAGGCGCGCTGTACGTCGCGGTTCGCGAGGAGCTCGGGCCCGGTCCCCTCGAGGACCAGGCTTCCCGTCTCCATGACGTAGCCGCGGCTCGCGATCTTGAGGATCGCCTTGGCGTTCTGCTCGACGACGAGGATGGTCTTCCCTCGCGAGCTCAAGGAGATTATAGCCGAGAAGATCGCCTTGACGACGAGGGGCGCGAGGCCCATCGAGGGCTCGTCGAGCATCATCAGGTCGGGCCGGGACATGAGGGACCTGCCGATCGCGAGCATCTGCTGCTCGCCGCCGGACAGGGTGCCGGCGAGCTGCCGCTCCCTCCGGGCGAGGAGGGGGAAGAGCTCGAAGACCGACTCCAGGTCCGCCTCCGAGGCCTTCCTGCCCATTCGCCCGCCGTATCGGCGACGGATCGCGTAGCCGCCGAGCTCCAAGTTCTCGCGGACCGTCATGGGGGCGAACAGCTTCCTTCCCTCGGGTACGAGGGAGCAGCCTCTCGCGAGGATCCTCTCCGGCCTCGCGCCCGTGATGTCCTCGCCCTTTAGCGTCACGCTCCCCGAGACGGGCTTCACGAGTCCGGCGAGGGCGCACAGGAGCGTCGACTTCCCCGCCCCGTTCGCGCCGATGATCGCGACGACCTCGCCCGGGAAGACGTGGAGCGATACGCCCTTGAGGACTTTGAGGCCGCCGTAGCCCGCCTCGAGGCTGCGCGCCTTAAGCATCTTCCTCGCCCAGGTAGATGTCGATCACTTCCCTGTTCGCCTGGATGTCGCGGGGATTCCCCTGGGCGATCTTCCTGCCGAAATTCAGGACTACGATCTCGTCGGATACGTCCATCACGAGCGACATGTCGTGCTCCACGACGAGGATCGTGATCCCCCTGGCGCGAATCAGCGCGATCAGCCCGGCGAGGGCCCGCGTCTCGCGGATATTGAGGCCCGAGGCCGGCTCGTCGAGGAGGAGGAGCCTGGGCTCCGAGGCGATCGCCCGCGCGAGCTCGACCGAGCGCTGGATGCCGAAGGGGAGGCCGCCGGTCTCCCTGTCGCGGTAATCCGCGATTCCGAGCAGCTCGATCGCCTTCATCGCCTCTTCCCGAATCGAGCGCTCCTCGCCCCTCGTCCATGGAGCGGCGAGCATGCCCGAGGGGAAGCCCGCCCGGCTCCTCACGTGGCGCCCGAGCATCACGTTCTCGAGCGCCGTCATCCGCTCCGAGAGCCTGATCGCCTGGAATGTCCTGGCGATCCCCTTGCGCGCGACCCGGTAGGGCTTCAGCCCGGTGATGTCGGAGCCGTCGAAGACCACGCGCCCCGAGTCCGGCGCCAGGCTCCCCGCGATGAGGTTGAAGAGCGTCGTCTTGCCCGCCCCGTTCGGGCCGATCACGGCCGTGACGCGGTTCGGCTCCGCGTCGAAGCCCACGCCGTCTACGGCGCGCAGTCCCCCGAACGAGCGGGAAAGGCCGGAGACCTCCAGGATGCTCATCCGCCGGCGCCTTTTCTCCGCCGGAAGACCTGCAAGCCCCGCTCCTTCCCCGCGGGCGCGAAGACCATGACGAGGACGAGGATGATTCCGAATACGGCGTCGTCGAACCTGCCGAAGACGCCGCGCAGGGAGAGGAAATTGAGGACCAGTCCGGCGACCAGGGTTCCCGACAGGTTGGCCATCCCGCCGACGGCGACGATGGCGACGTACCGGACCGATTTCGCGAAGTTCGCCTCTCCGGGCCCGATGCTTCCGTTGTAGTGGGTGAGGAGGACTCCCGCGACGGCCGCGTACACCGCTCCGATCACGAAGACGTTGAGCTTGTATCGGCTCGTGTCGATGCCCGTCGCGCCGGCCGCCTCCTCGCCGTCGCGGAGGGCGCGAAGCGCCCTGCCGGCGCGCGAGCCGACGAGATTGACCAGGGCGAGGAGCCCGAGGGCGAGGACCAGCCAGGCGATCGTGAAATTCGCCGCGCGCGCCGCCCTTTCGCCCGTGACGGCCAGACCCGGCAGGATGGGGAGGGGCGGAACGCCGGAGAGTCCGTCGGCGCCCCCGAGGCCCTGCGTCCCGCGGACTATCCTTTCGATTATGATCCCGAATCCGAGCGTCGCCATCGCCAGGTAATGGCCTTTCAGCCGCAGTACCGGAGTGCCGATGAAGGCGGCGATCCCGGCGGCGAGGAGGACGGCGCACAGGCAGGCGACCCAGGGCGAGATCGAGAGGACGGCCTTGCCGTAGGCGTCGGCGCCGCGGACGAGGAGGCCCGAGAAGCCGAGGAATTTCACGAAGCCGCCCGAGGCGAACGGCGAGAGGTCGACCTTCGAGATGAAGGAGGACGCGTAGCCGCCGATCGCGAAGAAGCCGGCCTGGCCGAGGGATATCTGCCCCGCGTATCCCATGAGGGCGCAAAGTCCCAGCGAAGCCAGGGCGTAATAGGCCGACATGGTGAGCTGGGTCAGCAGATACGCCGTCTTCGTCGCCGCTAAGAGCGGCGGCGCGAGGAAGGCGCAGAGCGCGCAGGCGAGGACGGGCAGGTAGCGCTTGAGTCCGGCCATCAGTATTCCTTCATCGAGGCGGCGCGCGATCCGAAGAGGCCGGTCGGCTTCGCGAAAAGCAGGGCTAGGAGGACGCAGAGGGTGACGACGTCCTTGTAGGCCTCGGGGACGAAGGCCGTCGAGAAGGACTCGAGCATCCCCAGGGCGAGGCCGGCGATCACGGCCGCGACGCTGTTGCCCAGTCCCCCGAATGCCGCGACGGTAAAGCCTTTGATCGCGAGCTCCGCCCCGATCGCGTAGTGCGTCTGGGTTAGCGGGGCGACGACGCAGCCGGCCAGGGCCCCGATCCCCGCGCTCATGCCGAAGGCGATGGTGACCATCCTGCCGGGATCGATGCCGCAGATGCTCGCCCCGTCGCGGTTCGCCGAGCAACCCCGCATGGCCTTGCCCATCAAGGTGAATTTGAAGAACGCCGTCAGGCCCGCCATGATGAGGGCGGTCGATCCCGCGACCCAGAAGACCTGCGGCGAGAAGTGGGCGCCGAGGAAGGATAGCGAGGAGACTTCGTTGCCGCTGAAGAAGGGCAGGGTTCGCACCGATTCCCCCCAGGCGAGGAGCGCCGTCTCGCGGATGAGGATGGACAGGCCGATCGTCGCGACGATCATCTTGAGGACGCCGGCGCGCGCCACCCTCCTCAGGAAGATCCTCTCGATCGCGGCCCCCGACGCGGCGGTCAATGCGACCGCGGCCGTGACCGCGAGCCACAGCGGGACGAGGCCCGCCAGGGTGGAGGCGGTCATGCCCCCGAGCATCGCGAATTCGCCCTGGGCGAAATTTATGATGCCGGTGGCGTTGTAGATGATATTGAACCCTATGGCGACCGCCGCGTAGATGCTGCCGTAGACCAGGCCGGAGAAGACATACTGCAGAATGAGCTCGAGCGGCATGGCGGGGTGCCTGTCCGGTCAGTTCCCCCGATACAGCGTGAATTTGCCCTTCTTCACGGTGACCATCACGATGGAGTCCATGAGCAGACCGTTATGGTCCGCCGGGGAGAAGTTGAAGATCCCCGCGGTTCCCGAGAAATTCCTCAGGTTCTCGATGGCCCGGACGATCTTGTCCGGATCGGTGCTCCCGGCGCTCTCGATGGCGGCCTTGAGGATCGAGAGCGCGTCGTAGGCGTGCCCGCCGAAGGTGCTCGCCTCCTCGTTGTAGAGGGCCTCGTAGTCGGCGTTGTACTTCGCGAGAAGCTTCTTCTGGGGGTTAGAATCGGGAAGCTCGCCGGCCACGATGAGCCTGCCGCAGGGGAAGATGATCCCCTCGGCGGCCTCTCCGGCGGCCTGCACGTACTTGATGTTCGCGAAGCCGTGGCTCTGGAAGAGCTGGGCCGTCATCTTCAGTTGCCGCATGTTCTTCGCCACTATCGACTGGGCCGGCTCGATGGACCAGTTCACGACCGCCTGTACTCCCGCCGCGTTGACTTTGGCGAGGAGGGCCGTGAGATCGGTCGCATTGCTGTCGTAGACCTCGGATATCGCGATCGTGATGCCGTACTTCGAGGCGTACTTCTCGAGCTGGGCCTTCCCGCCGTTCCCGAAACCGGTGTTCGAGGCGATGACGCCTATCTTGGCGATCCCGAGCTTGTTCATCGTCCGGTAGAGCCACTCGACGATGTAGTTGTCCTTCTGGGGGACTTTGAAGACGTATTTCGCGACGGGATCCACGATGGTCTCCGCCGAGGCGCAGGAGATGAGGGGTATGCCCGCCTTTTCGCAGACGTCCTTGATCGCCATGGATTCGCCCGAGGTCGTCGGGCCGATGATGGCGACGACGTTCTCCTCCTCGATCAACTGCTTCGCGAAGGAGATCGCCTTTTCCGAGCTCGCCCCGGAATCCTTGACGATCAGCTCTACCTGTCTCCCGAGTATGCCGCCGCCCTTGTTGATGCCGTCGACGACCATCCTCGCCGTCCTGTCCTCGGGCGCGCCCAGGTAGGCGGCGGGTCCCGTCACGCCGAAGATCGCCCCGATCTTGATCGGGTCGGCCGCGTAGGCCGGCGAAAGACACGAGAGGACGACGGCGCAGAGGACGGCCGGCTTGGCGATCGATCGGATTCGCATCGGGAACCCTCCTTACGGGAATAGCGCAATTACTATAAATAAGAACATCACTTTAAATAAGAACATCAGGGAAGGCAAGTGCCCATGGGCCCCGACCAGAGGTTGAGCGCGGCGAGCGCCCTGTCGGCGCTCCTGAACGTGGGTACGCCCCGCGACTCGAGGGCGCGGGCCAGGGGGTCGAAGAGAGGGCCCGAGTCCACGACGGCGACCCAGGGCTTGGTCGTCTGCGCCATGAGGCGGCCGTATCTGGCGGCCAACCCGTCCTCCCGGCCGAGGTCCCCGGCGTAGTCGGGTCCCGAATCGAGGCTGTGAAGGGCCGCCGTAAGGGGGACTATGCCCGCGAGGCCGCAGTCGACCTCGGGGTCGTCCAGTATGGCGCGGAAGCATTCCTCGTAGGCCTCGTCGTCCGCCATCGGCGTGAGGTCGACCGGATTATGCACGTCGACGATCTCGCCGATGCCCGCCTTCTCGAAGGCGGCGGCGAGGCGCGCCTTGGTTTTCGGGGCGAAGGAGGCGAGCTCGAGGACTCCGAGATTGTCCGCGGCGGCGACGCACTCGAAGCCCGCGTTGGAGAGGGCGCCGAGCCGCCTGCCGCCGCGCTCTTTGCCCCGGAGCAGGGTGAAGGCGGACAGCGCATCGTCGAATTCGTCGAGGCTCTCCGCGACGATCGCGCCGGCCTGGGTGAAGAGCGCGCGAGTCACCGGATAGTCGCCCGCGATGCTCGCGGTATGGCTGGCGCTGGCGGCCGCGCCGGCCTCGCTGCGGCCGGCCCTGTAGAGGATCACCGTACGGCAGGAAGACGTTATGCGAGCGCAGGCGCGGAGGATCTTCTCTCCGTCGAGGGGCTTGAAGCCCTCGATATAGACCGCGAAGACGCGTATCGACTCGTCCTCCGCCAGGCGCTCGAGGAAATCGCCGACGGTCGCGTCCATCTGGTTGCCGCAGGTGACGACGTACTCGGGCGCGAGCCGCGGATGCTTCGAGAGCCTCGTGATAGCGAAGGCCCCCGATTGGGAGACGAGCGCGACGGGGTCCGGCGCGCCTGCCCGGCGGGGCAGCTTGTGCTCGGGGATGAAAAGCGTGTTGTAGCGTCCAGGGGCCGAGAGGATCCCGAGGCAATTGCCGCCGACTATGATCGGCCCGCCGCCCGAGGCGTCGCCGGCGGTCGGGCCTCGCGCGCGCGAGCGTTCCAGGGCGGCGGACATTCGTCCCGTGATGGTCTCGGTCCCCGCCTTCTCCTCGAAGCCGCCGGGGATGACTATGACCGACTCGGCCTTGTCCGACTCGACGAGCTCCGCGAGCACGGCCGGGGCGGAGGACGCGGGCACGACGAGAATGAAGAGGTCCACCTTCTCTGGCAGAGAGGCGACGTCGATCACGCAGCGGCAGCCTTCGATTTCGGCGGCGTCGGTCTTGACGACGTAGATGCGCGCCGGATCGAAGCCGTTCTTCAGCATGTTGCGCAGGATGATCCTGCCATTGTTGACGGATTTCCCCGATACGCCCACGATCGCGGCGCTCGAGGGCTTGAGGAGGCGCTCGAGCTTGGCCAGAGGGCGCGCCTCGGCCTTGGGGTTCGCGATGCGGCTTTCCCCGCCCGGGGAGTCGATCAGCGCGAGGCCCGCCGGGAGGGGCCCGAGCTTCGCGAGGGCGTCGAGGGCGACGAAGCGCGCGGAGCCGCCCGTACCCGTCAGGGCGAAGGGATTCACCTCGAACTCCAGGATTCCCGCTTTCGCGAGGATCGGGGCCGCCCTGACGAAGGCCATCGCGAGGTCGGCCAGGACGCCCGGACCGATCGCGGCCTCGGTCCCCCTCAGGCCGCCCGAGAGGATGGTCTGCAGCGCGTTGCGCGACAGCTCGCGCTCGACGAGCTCCCTCCCGGCGGTGGCCGGCGAAAGGAAGATGGTCGCGGAGCCCGGCCGGAATACGTTGGCCATATATTCGGCGTAAATGCCGCCGAATCCGAAACTCACTATGGGGCCGAAGTCGGGCGCCAGCCGAAAGCCCACCAATATTTCCCGCCCGAGGCTCGGCTCGAAGGGTACGAGCTCGTTTATCGAGTAGCCTTCGACGCCCAGGCCCGAGAATCGCGCCTCCATGTCGGCGACGGCGGCCGCGACCTCGAACGGTGAATTTCGCGCTATCCTCACGCCACCGGCCTCGGTCTTGTGCAGGATGGCCGCGCTCACCACCTTGATCACCACCTTGCTCCCGGGAAATCCGGCGGCGGCGGCGCCCGCCTCGGACGCGCTCCGGACGAGGAGGCGCCGCGGCGTCTCTAGGCCCATTGCCTCCAGGACTTCCATGCCCTCGAGCTCCGTCAGGGCCGAGCGCCCCTCGGCCATCGCCCGCGAGGCGATGCCGCGGATCCGGCTCTCGTCCAATCCGGTCGCCTCGGCGACTGCCGTCGATCTAGAAATAGAGTTCATATTCCAGCGGTACGGGCGCGGCCCGCACGCGGGCGGCGTCCTTTTCCTTGGCGGCGATCCACGACTCGACGAGCTCCGGGGGAAAGGCCCGCGCCAGGTATGCGGAATCGGCCTTGAGTCCGCCTAGCGCGAGAGCCAGGTCCGAGGGGAGCCGCTTCGCCTCCCGGCGTGCCTCCTCCGTCGCCGATGAGGGCGAGAACCCCATGGCGACCGGGTCGAGCGCGCGCCTCGCGCCGTCGAGACCGGCGAGGAGCATGGCCGAGAGGAAGTAGTGGGCGTTGCAGGTCGCGTCGCCGGCGCGGAACTCGATCCGCTCCTGGCCGCGCCTGAGGTAGCCCGGAACGCGGATCGCCGCGGCGCGAGAGGACGCGGCCAGGAAGGCCCCGGCGGGCGCTCCGTGGCCGGCCGCGAGGCGGCGGTAGGAGTTGGTGCTCGGGCAGGACCAGGCGAGAAGGGAGCCGGACAGCGAGTGCTCGAGCAAGCCCGCGGAATAGGACAGGCCGAGCGGCGACAGACCGCAGCGTCCATCGCCCGGAAAGAGGGAGGAGCCGCCCGCGGACAGGTACTGGTGGACGTGGAGCCCCGAGCCGGGCAGGCCTTGGATCGGCTTGGGCATGAAGGTGGCGTGGAGGCCGAGTTCGTCGGCGCAGCCCTTGATGATCCACTTCGCGAGGACTATCGAATCGGCGGCGCCCCGCAAGGACGCGAAATCGAGCTCTATCTCGAGCTGAGCCGCGGCGGTCTCGTGATGGTGGTACTTGACCGATATTCCCGCCGACTCGAGGGCGGCGACCGCCTTCGACCGCAGGACGTCGAGTCGGTCCTCCGGGCCGGACGCCAGGCTGCCTTCGGAGATGCCGAACCGAGGCAGATCGTCGCGGCCCTCGCCGATCCCCTCGGAGCTCTCCACGAAATAATACGAGCGGCCGATCCCCGTCGCGTAGCGCGCCTCGTCGAAGGCGAAGAACTCGAGCTCGGCGTGCATCATGGCGTCGTCGGCCAGGCCCGACGACCGAAGCTCCGCGAGGGAAGCCCGGGCCACCGCTCGCGGATACTGCCCGAAATCCCGACCTTCCTCGTCGCGGAGGTCGCAGAGCACTCGGAGGATCCTGTAACCTTCCTTTTCCTCGACGAAGGCGGTCGACGGATCGGGGACGGCGGCCAGACGCGCTCCCGACGGATCGGAGAAGCCGAAGCTCGCGGCGTCGACCCCGATGCCGCTCTCCATGCGCGCCTCCGCCATGTAGGCCCGCGGAAGCGAGATCGAGCGGATGGAGCCGCTCAGGTCCAGTATGAGGAGATCGATGTAATCGACCGTCGATAGGTCGCCCGAATACCGGGTCAGCCTCATGAAAGCTCCTTCGCGCCGGAGTCGGATGGTCGCGAGCTTCGTCCGATACTAATCCGGCATCGCACGGGTACGCAAGGAGGCTTGAGCGGGCGGAAGCGCTAGAACCTGTCGATGACCGTTACGCCCCTTCCGCTGAAGCTGTCCATCTCGGCCAGGGCGGCCGGAGACTCCTCGAGCGCGATGGTCCTTCCGACGAGGCGACCGGGTCGCAGCCTGCCCGCCCGTATCATCTCGAAGATGCGCTCGTATTGGTAGGCCTGGATGCCGTGGCTGCCGATGATCTCGAGCTCGCGCGCGATGACCTTGTCCATCGGGACGGCGGGCCGGCTGTCGTCTCCTAGCAGGAGTCCGACTTGGACGTGCTTGCCCCTCTTTCGCAGACAGGAAATCGAGTTGAAGCAGGTGCCGGGGCTTCCGAGGGCGTCGATCGACAGGTGCGCGCCGCCGCCCGTGATCCCGATGATCCTCTCGACTACGTCTTCCGATTCTCCGGCGTTCACGACGGCCGCCGCCCCGACGGAGCGGGCAAAATCGAGCTTGTCCTCCGCGACGTCCACCGCCACGACGTCGGCGCCAGCCGCGCTCGCGATCATTATCGCCGAGAGACCGACGCCGCCGCAGCCATGCACTGCTACCCATTGTCCGGGAGCGACTTTCCCCTGATCGACGATGGCCCTGAAGGAAGTCGCGAAGCGGCAGCCGAGGCTGGCCGCGGTAACGGAATCGATCTCCTCGGGAAGCCGCACGACGTTGACGTCGGCGTAATCCACCGCGACGTATTCGGCGAAGGAGCCCCAGTGCGTAAACCCGGGCTGGAACTGATGATCGCAGACCTGGTGATTGCCCGAGACGCACTGCGGGCAGACCCCGCAGCCGCAGACGAAGGGCAGGGTCACGCGATCGCCCGCCTTCCAGCGCCGGACCTCCCTGCCTGCGGCCTCGACCGTGCCGGCGAACTCGTGACCGGGTACGTGCGGAAGCTTGATATCCGGATCGTGGCCCATCCAGCCGTGCCAGTCGCTTCGGCAGAGTCCGGTCGCCTCGACGCGGATGACCAGGCCCTTCTCCCCCGGCATCGGGTCGGGTACGTTCCTTATCGTGAGAGGCTTGGCGAATTCATCATATACGACGGCTTTCATGTCGCTCCCCCCGGGGTATCGCATTCGGATGACGAGTTCGGCCCACATTGTAGTGTCGCTCGCGCGGCTCGAGTCAAGCTCGGCCTTGACCTCGTGAGCCGCGTCGGGCTAGGATGTCGCTCTCGGAGCCCGGATGGTGGAATTGGCAGACACGCTAGATTCAGGTTCTAGTGCCGTCACTGGCTTGGGGGTTCAAGTCCCCCTCCGGGCAGCTTTACTAGACAAAGAATTATAGGACGACCGGAAAACCGGAATCCTAGTCTATTCCAAACTTGTGACTCGTTTGTGACCCAAACGAGATCGAGGAGGGAGTATGGCTCGGAAGCCGGTTTCCGTTTTTAAGCGCCCCATGACCCGGAAGGGGCAGTCCCGGTACTATGTCAAGCTATGGGATGCAGCTGGCGGGCGGTATATGACAGCCCATTCAGCGGCAGCCGTCGCCTTAGAACTCGGACTAAACCCAATGGAATTTCCTTCTGGAACGAGGACGGGCGCCTATTTAATTGGCGAGGAGCTCCGCAAGCGGGGAGGTTCCCGGCGCAGTGTCTCGCCGTTGCTGCTTGTGGATTACTGCGCAACTTTCTGGACATGGGAGACTTCGGCCTACGTTCAAGGCAAGCTCGCCCGGGGACAACGCATTGGCAAGGAATATGTCCGCAATAATTCCCTTTTTGTCGAAAAGTACATTCGACCTGCCTTTACCGTACTCCAACTCTCGGCCATGCGACCATATATGATTGAGGATTTCACTATGCGCTTGAAGAGCGGAACCGGCCTCTCGCACAGCGCGATCAACGGCATAACCTCGGCGCTAGTCGTTCCACTTCACGAAGCGGCGCGGCTCGGTCTCATCGACAGCGACCCCGCGGCAGGCGTTCGTAAGCTCGGTAATAATGCACACGAGAAGGGCATCCCTTCGGCGAATGAGGTTCGGGCCCTCGTCGCCCTGCCCAGCCTAGACCCACGTGTTCGGGGTGCGATCTTTCTCGGTGCCGCTTGCGCGATGCGCCTCGGCGAGGTCCTCGCCCTAAGGGCAGACGCGATCCGAGACGAAACTCTGACGATCGCCCAATCGTGGTCGAAGGTCGAAGGACTCAAAGGCACGAAGACGGGGCGTATCCGCGTCGTGCCGCTGCCCCAGATGGTTCGCGAAGCCCTCCTTTCGCTCGACGCATCCAACCCTCATGGCCGTGGATTGTTTTTATTTTATGGACTAAAACCCAATGTACCTATGGACTCTCGCGCCGTGGAAAACCTCTTCTATAGCGCCCTCGAGCAGATTGGTATCGACGAAGACACACGAAAAGAGCGCAATCTCACTTTCCATTCGCTCAGGCATTGGTCGAATGCAACGCTGCGAGGCGCCGTGGCTGACAAGACGCTTCGCCTTCTTACTGGTCACTCTTCCAGCGCAATGACCGATCGGTATGACCACGCGACGGCCGCAGACCTTGCTGATCTACGAGACGCGCAAGAAGCAAAAATACTTCCTTTCCTGCAGGTATCTGGGCAATAAGAAATTTGGGCAGCCCACCATGCTCAATCACCGCGAAGCCAACCGAAAAGTCGCCCGACAATAGATCAAGAGTGACGGCAATACGGATGGTGAATACTTAGCGCTGCCGCTCCCGTGGTCATTACTAAGCCTTGCCTAATTAGCATAACATGGACAACGCCATTTGCCCTTATTTTGCTCCGATTATTGGCTGTCAATGTCGTCTTACTAAGGTAAAAATTTGCAATTGCTTCAACGTAATCCTACCTGCTCAGTGTTAATCATTGTTAAGAAAAAATAAAATAGGCAGTTATTTCTCAGGCTCTTTCTCATGCTAGAAAGATAAAATAACTGTGATCTTGGTAGCCCATTCATTGTCTCATCCTGAGACACTACTCTGAGATAAAATGGCCCAAAGAGGCCTCATGCTTTTTTCGTCGGCGAGCATGCCCCATAAACATCGTTGAAAGCATCAAAACTTCAAAAGTTGAAAGTGAGCTGCCACTTCCTGCTGGCTTCGACGACCTACCGGCACTCATCACCCCAAAAGGTCCAACCCCTCCTCTTGTCCTTCGCCCGCGAAAACAGTTCGAGGTATCTCCGACCCGGATAAGCCTTTTCGATCAGGTCGTAGTACTCGGAAGGCTTGGCGCTGTGCGCGGTCTTTTTGATGCTTTGGACGGAGCGGATGGACTGAAGGACCTTGGGATCGCAGGTCGGCGTTGCTCTTCCCCTGCCCCCGATGATGAGGATCTCGTGCTGGATCGAACCATAGAAACCGAAGTTGTGGGCGAGCTTGTTCCATACCCAGGTCGTACAGAAGCGAAAGCCCCATGCCTCCAGCACGGCGGGGAACTTGTCGAGCTGCGGGGATGGTACCCACAGGAACAGGGTGCAGTCTTCAGCAGCGAGATGGGTGACCTTTTCACCGAAGGCGCAAAGTTCCTCAATACTCATCGTCGGGTAGATAAGTTTTACATTCTTTATTCTTGTATGGTCCGATTGGTAGGCCCACGGCGGATCGGCGTAGATCACGTTGAACTTGCCCTTGGGTAGCGAGGGCATCTTGCGACCCGCGAAGCGCAGTGCTGCCTCAAGCCTCAGAAGCCCTGCGGTCGTGAGCTCTTCGGAGTTTGCCTTGATGTCATCGATATGCTCCTCGAAATCGGCCGCCGGAATGCTGGCGATGCGCTGCAAGATCGAACTCTCGGTTCTCGTGACACCATACTCCGCTAAGGTGTGGGGATGCGACCTAAGCTCCTTTCTCACATGCTGGTTTGAGCCGTTCCCCGAGCGGAAGACGTTATTCGATAACCACTCGCCGCGCTTTCGGTCAATCCGTAGTCGGTACTCGGCGATCTTGTTTTGGCTCTTGAGACTCAGTTTGCTCTGTTTTGAGAGCACCCGGATGGCCTCGACCTTCGCCCTGAGCATGTTGAGCTCATCAAACGAGGAATTCTTGGCTAGCGAGGAGCCGATATCATCCAGGGCGATAAGTTCGTTCTTCTTCTTCATCATCATCATCAAAACTCCCGGAGGAGAGGCTACATATTAATGGCATAGCGTAGTACAAAATACCGGAGTCTACGAGCCCCGCGGGGAGCACGATTTGTAGCCCTTTATAGAGTCCGAGAGTATCGCGTAGCAATAAATATGGAAGATGTATCCTTCATCCAACAAGCACCCCGGAATTGAATCGTTTATTGTGATTTTGCAAGCGCAAAAGCATTGCAATTAATAATCTCATCAACAGGAGTGACATAGGCCACATGTTCCACGAAAAAACGTTCAACCGACTATTCCTCCGGAGTTCTACCTGGATTATTTTTTGCCGGTTTAAAAAGTAAAAATAAAAAGGTGCCGATGTCGGGCGCTGACTAATCTTTAAATAGAAAGGGCTGAGGAGGGCCTGGAGCGGCGTGAAAGATGATGAAGGTGGGTGAGCAATACTGGGGGCTAGGAGATTAGTAAAAAGTCGAAGAGAGCGCTGAAAATATAGAAAACTTATTTGCTTGTCGAACGGAGTTCAGTGTGAGATATTTTTTTGCGAGGAGATGCAGTGCACGCATCGGTATGTGTTACGCATAACGTTAGAGAGGTATCGTAGAAGGAGGATCAAGGGTATGCGGGGGATGGAGGTAGAGAACGGTCAAGTGACCGAGCAGACGGCATCAAGCTCAGGAGCAGGGCCGCAGGTAGCATCCGAGCAGGTTGAACCAACGAGCGAGAGACTACAAAAACTCTTGAGCGTCGACGAAGCCGCGGACATCTGCCGGGTATCAGCGGTCACGATCAGGCGCGCAATAAAGGCCGGCAGGATATCGCATATCCGGATCGGATCACGCCTGCTCATCAGCAGATGGGGGGTCGCCGAATTTCTTGAGGCAAGCAAAGTGCCTGCGGGAGGCTTGGCCCCTACCTCAGGAGGGAAGAGTCTCAGGGGGAAGAAATGACGCCCGGGGGCGCGGAACCGCTCGCGGGGGATACATCCTCGATCGTAGCGGAGGAGCTCCGGGCTGTCCTAGAGACGGCCCCCTCGTACGGCACGGCTGGTCTCGTTCTGGTGTTCCACGACGGTTGCATCGTGCGGATCGAAAGGAGCCGCAGCGAGATGCGAAAGCGCTACTAGGACCTTCACCAGGAGGTCCCCAGGCGGGACACTGTCGTCTTCGAAGCATTCGGTAAAGGAACAGCGGACTCGATGCCCTTTACTCCACGCCGAGAGCGAAGGCTCGAGCCACGTATCCTAGGCGATATCTCCTCGGCCTAGCCCAGCCGACATCGCGGAGCGAGGCTTACAGGTGAGGCGTGAACAACTGCGCTTGCTCGGCGGCCCATTGGTTGGTCGTCTGTTTGGTGGGGAAGACGGAGAGCGATATATGTTTCGAATTCAAGATAAGTAAGCCAGTCCGGCGCGGGAAAGGGCCCGACTTTCGCCAAAAAATAAACTGACAGGACATAGGAGAACGTCCTTCATCAAACAGGGGCGGGCGCCAAGCTACAACAGGGGAGGCTATCTATGGTGATCGATATTGACGATTTAGTCGCCATGAGGATCGGGGACAGGGTTATTTGCCTGAAGTGCGCTCCGAACGAGTATGGGGCAGGTGACGCGCAATACGAATTGGATAACATGGTGCTCAGAGACGAAGTCTGGGGATACGACAACCTCTGGTTCTGCGACCGCTGCCGCCGTCGAATAGTCTAAGGCCTGAGGGGCCTCCGCGCGGGCCCCTCGCTTTTATTGTAGATTATCTTTCTAAATGTCTGTTTGAAGGAGAGGATTATGGGACAGCGGAAAAAAGCACAACCAATTCAAGAGAATATTGACCCCGATTGGATTCTTGAAGAATCGTACCGGATTGAGCGGGAGGAATTCGCTGAAAAAATAGACAAGGCTTGGCGAGAGAGGGAAAGTATCAAACTGTGGGATAAGGTGCCTACGCTTGAGGATGTAATCGCCAACGAAACTTGGGAGATAACCTGGACAGGGTACGGCCAATATGCGGGCGAGCCAAAAAATTTTCCTGAAGGTGCCCCCCATGATATACGCGCTATGATCCTCAAGGCGGACATCGGGGGTGGTCATTATTCATATGACTACCCGTTCCATATGCTCAAGTCCGAGATATATCCCGACAAGGTTTTTTTCGTTTCAAGGGAATACAACGAGGTTATGACCAAGTCTGAAGCCGACAAGGCGAGGAGATTCTCTCAGAGAAGTTATTATATCGAAAACATCGGAGAGTTCGCGCGACTCAGAGCCTATCAGCAGTTTCCCCCGGCAATTGAACTTATAGAGAAAACCCG
Organism: uncultured Treponemataceae bacterium; assembly: GCA_964491385.1. Taxonomy (GTDB): domain Bacteria; phylum Spirochaetota; class Spirochaetia; order Treponematales; family Rectinemataceae; genus UBA1306. The sequence goes on from CAZBGA010000025.1 coordinate 39,303, forward strand.
ATTCGATTTGAAATCAGGGGAGGCCCGTGAAGTTCAGTATAGTGATTATTCTCGAGCTTGCTCGTTGGACGATTATAAAAAACCAGATTTTTTCTTGAGATCGATTGTCTATGCTAATGCGGCCATCGTAGAAAAAGAAATTTCCCTCGATAGGTACGACGTATTCGGCCACAATGGAGTCATTGTGATGTCGAGAGAAGAATATGAGAAGTATGTGACTGAAATTCAACGACCCAAGGATGCCAGAACCTTCGAGTTGCAGGAATACAAGCACTTCGGATTTTCATCAACCTGGAGTCGCGAGCTTAAATCCTCAAGCGAATATACCCGCGCTTTTTGGCTCCGACATAGCTGGCGCTAGATGTTTTGTGTCGGACTGGTCCATCACTAGAGGACTCGCGAGCCTTACCATCGTGGCGTACTACTCTTCCGTATTCTGAAGCGCGGCGGTAATGGGTGTTGCTTTATCGATCATTATTTATATTGCTTTGGGGAGGAGGGACAATGCCCGGAATAATTAATAAAGCAATTCTAACAGTAGGCCAAGTAGATGATCCGGTTAATAAATATAGCGGATCTTTTTTACACGCACCCACTCGTCCTCCTCTCCTTTCACGCGTTGATCGCGTGATGCTGGTCGATCGGCATTTAGCCATCGTTTCTATAGATAGGATGAAGTATGTCTTCCCTTCGTCCTCGGCGGCTCGTCCTGATGGTGTTTGTGCGCCGCAATTTTCAAGCCGCTTCCCGAAGGGTACCACCTTCAGGCGAGATGCCGGAAGTTATTTCTTTAGCCTCGTCCTGCAGGACGAGGAGACGGAGGAGATACTCTTTTCCCCCTTGCATAGGGTCCACCTATCAGCCTCCTCCTCGCCGGAACAGATCGTCGCGAAGAAGGCTGAGCTGCTAGGCCGGTTCCCAGCGACGATGGAGCTAAACGGCAGAGCGTACCGGCTCCTCGACGTGCGCTGCCAGAGGGGGCGTTCCCTCTATTTCTTGGTCGGCCAGCCGCAACGGTACCGAGCCTACCTGAACCATAAGAACGACCTGATCGTCGAGATCAACGACTGTCTTCAAGCGGATCCTGCGATCCCTCCCGTCGTCAGGCTCGAGCACGTTCTATACCGCCTCTTCGAACTCGGTATCCTGGTGCTGCCCGACGATGAGCGCTCTCGGACGCGAGCCTTCGAGGTCGTGGCACGGGAGCTCATCGACCGCTACGTTCCGCTATTTCATCTTTCCGAGATCGAGATGGCCGTCGACGTGTCGAGCCGTTGCTTCTTCTCGGGCTTCGTCGATTTCCGTAGGCGGTACCTCAGGGCCGAGAAGAAGGGCGGCAGGGCGTTTAGGAGCTGCAGGAGGAGCACGATCTATGAGTGCAAGGGCTCGGACGCGGCGATCCGCGGCAAGCTGTACGATAGGACCATCAAGGACCGCAAGGATGCCGGTGATCCTGTGCCTGACGAGACGCTCGACCGGTACCTTTCTGGGGCGGCGCTCAGGTGGGATGACGATGCCGCGGATGCGTCCGCCCACGTCTACCGATTCGAGCTGACCGTCGGGCGGCGTGTACTTCGACTCTTACCGGGTGACCTGGGCAAAAGGACGCACTCCGAGATCGTTGCTCAGGTCATAAGGGCGACCGAAGCCGCGTTCAAGAAGCTTCTGGAGCCCATGGGGCGCATGGAGCGCATCTCCTTATTTTCCCTCGTGTGCGGCAGGCCTATGCCCAAGAACATCGGCAGGATGACGGGTCGATCGAAGGCTATGGTCGAGCTCTACCGGGCCTTCTTCGAAGAATTACTCGCGCATCATGTGATCGACCAGATAGCTGCTGCGCCGTCCGACAGGGATAGCTCATCGGGAGCGGACGATCGAGGGGTACTTTGACTTGTATCCCGGTTTCGTTCGGCGTGCGATCGGTCCCTCGGCCTCTGCGGCTCTGCGTTGTTGGTATTCGGGACGGCAAGGTCGGCGGCGCGCGGTCTCGGGGGCCGTCGTATCCTTCGTCTTCGGCAACATTAAAAAGGTCCCGGTCCGTTCCCGCACGCTAATCTCTAGGTATAGGGAGGAGGTAATAACGTCGTCTGCGACGGCTCGAGATGGGATCCCCGCTACCCGCCTAGCGAGGAGATCCGCTTTGATGGTGGTGGAGGGGAATAGCGACACGACGGGGGCATCCATGGTTCAAGGGACGACCCAGAGGCCCCGCGGCTACCCGTACCCTTCTCGCATTTTGACGACGGTACAAGCGAGGTCGGCTCGCTCTTGCATGTCCAAGATTTCACACAAGGAGAGGTGATGGTATGCAGATTCGGCATTACGGGCATTCTATCTGGGCGACCGATGATGACTTTCGAAATTTCAATGGGTTTTTATATCGGTTTTTAGCTAGAGCCAATTCCCACGATAGTAACGTGCCGGGCAGGGTCAGGCATCGGGCGTGCGACCTGCGAGGAGGCAATCCGCTTCCCTCCCAAGCGGAGGGCATCCGACCGCTCGTTTATCCGTACCCCGAGTACCGCTACGATCCGGCGCGGGACTTTGATCATCAACTTCAGGAGGTTTCCCTGGAGTCGGTCGATCTCCGCAGGTTCTTCGGAGAGAACCAACGCGAGGCCGAGGTCATCCGTCAGGATATAGTCGCGAAGGTTATAGATACTTATAAGGACTTTGTCAGGGGTAATCAGGAGAAAGCTTTCCTGCTAGAGCGGCTCCAGAAGTTGGTCCGATTTCCCTTGGCGGGTTTTTGGCTCGAGGCACCCAGCCACCAACGCGGTCGCTTCCTTGGTCAACTTATAGGCTTAACGTACGATCTCGATGAGGATCGAGCCTATGAGCTCGCATGGCTTTGCGACCGGCATGAAGCCATCACCTCGCCTGACCTCGATCCTCTGGCTGAGATGCCGGCGTTGACCGGTGCGGATTGCGAGGAGGAGCATATGGCAGCGGATGAGGCGAGGCGCATCGTGTATCAGCATACGGCGCAGGCGCTGGAGGTAAGGCTGACCTACGTCGACTCCTCTGTAACGGAGGAGAATATGTTCGCCAAGGCCAAGCGCCTGCTCAGGGAGACCGACGCAAAGGTTTGGCTGCGTTGGGAAGGGTTGCAAGTTCTTGACCTTGAAGAAACGTCGCAGAGATTATTCGATATTGCGGAGGCAAAGATTCGTGCTCAGATGGCAAGATAGATAAGGACGTAAAGTAGCTTCGGGCAAAGAGGTCCGCCCTGGATGCTCGTTCCCCGCTATCTGCTCGCCCAGGGCGCAGATGGCCTCGAGGCGCATCGTAGCGCAGCGTGCTTCGGAGCTCTCGATCGCCGGATGATCGACATGGTACGATCACGGCGGACTCGCGTAGGTCACACCGAACCTCCGCGGGCGATGGTGGGGTCTTCGTGTTCGCGAAGCGCAGCGCCGCCTCGACTCGCAGGCGTTCTGCGGCGGGCAGCTCGGCCATGGGTTGCTTCGCTTTTTCGAGGTGCTGTCCGAACACCCTCTCGGAGATCTTAGCGATCCGCCGGAGGACGGAGTTCTCCATCCTCGTGATCCCGACCTTAGCTGAGGATTAAGGGCGATACCGCTGCTCCTTCTCCGTACGCTGGTTAAACCTGTTCACATGCTGGACGATGTTCGGCTTGCCTGGGCGATGGCATCGCTGACCTCGTCCTACCTGATCATGTTCCGGGTGCTCCTCATTCTACCATCCCCCCATCATCGGCGGGGCCAGGAAGGTCGATACTCCTTCCGGACCGTCGGTATACCCTCGAGGATCCTCACGTTACCTGTATCTCGACTGGATCCCTTGACCCTCTTCGAGTTATGCCTCGAGGCTTATCGGCTATAATTTCGATTATTTTGGCGACCGTCTCGCCCGATTTCCATAATCTCTGATCGTGAGGCAACCAACCGACCACGGCCAAAGTACGAGATGCGCGTCCCCTGCCCCCGATCCGACTGCTCGAAAAGGCGAACAGGGAGCCGACCAGCATGCTCTAGGCTCCGAGCATCCTCCCCAGGTGACTAGGCTTATGGACGTCCTCGAGATAGCGAGAGCCTGCCATGTCTCCCCTCCTACGATCCGGCGTGCGGTGAAGGCGGGAACGCTCGGACATCTCCGTATCGGCGATAGAATCTTGTTCCGCCCGGAAGATATGGAAGAATTCCTCAAGAAGTGCAGCGTGTCCGCGCGACGGGAACCTGGTCAAAATAGATCGTCTTGTAGCGAGGGGGCGTGATCATGCCGAACGCGATATCGATAAAACCGACGATCGATCCGGCTCAGATCGAGAAGGAGATCACCTACCTTCTCGAGCAGGCTCCCGCATTCGGAAGCATCGGCATTCAGCTCTTTTTCCACGATGCACGGCTGGTCCGCATCGAGCGGAGCCGCAGCGAGATGCTCAAACCATAGATGAGAATATGACTTATTTTGTTCGATCTGCCGGGGCCAAGCAAGGCATTCGCGGTCGGTGGTCTCGTTGGCAAGACGATTGCAAGTCCTCGAGCGGCAACTGCGACGGGGAGAAGGATAATCTCTCGTTGTGCCCATACAGATCGTTTATGGAGAAGTGCGTATGTCATTAACCCGCTCCCCAAACGTCCGTATTATCAGATCTGTATATCCGCTTAATACATATAACGGACCTTTTTTACACGCAACCACCCGTCCTCCCTTCCTTTTGCGCGTCAATTGCGTGAGCTTGTTCGATCAGCACCTCGCCCTCGAATCCATCGATAAGGCTAAGTTCGTCCTGCCTTCTGCTTCCACGCCCGCCGCTGACGGTACGGCCACCCTTAGATTTTCTGGGCACTTCTCCAAAGGTAGTACCTACAGGCAGAATGCCGCGAGCTACTATTTCAGCCTGGTTATCATGGACGAGGAGACGGAGGAGTTACAGTTTTCCCCCTGCAGAAGGAACATCGGCCAACCATTGCTTCGCCGGAGCAGGTCGAAGCGAAGAAGGCCGAGTTGCTAAACAGGTTCCTTGCGACGAAGCGCCTGCTCAAGGAAACCGACGCAAAGGTTTGGCTTCGTTGGGAAGGCTTGCCATTACTTGATCTATTAAGGAGACTTTCAGCTGAAAGAATCCTTATTAAGTACGTGATATTTACAAGGAGGCACTAGATGAAGGTCAAACCTACAAAGATCGTTGCATTTAAAACCGATAGTGGGGTCGTTTGCAAAGCTTGCGCGTCTTTTAAAGACAGGTGGAAAGCAACCCAAATTATCCGCGAACGCGATCTTAAGAACGATCTCGAAATCTGGTATTGCGGCATATGCGGTAGGAGGGTAGTGGACTACCCTCCGTTTGAAGACACCAAGTCCACGCTTGAACATCAAAGGTTGCATTCACCCAGGTGGCCCCCTCTTGATTTTGTCGTGGATAAATAAGGAACGATCGGAGGCACGCTCCTTCGATCTTCCCTATTGACCTCCTACAGATCATCTCGACGTGCCCGGTCAAAATCGGTGCTAGGCCTGAAAGTCGTAGTCGACCTGCGGGGGGCGCCCGCCAATCCCTAAATCCCTGAAGTCTACGGATACGTGGTCAACAAGCGGATTCATGGGTTTCAGGGGCCACTTTTTTTCAGTTTGGGGCGATATCTCATTCTCATCCTTCTAAAGTCATTCGGGTGTTTTTGAAGCGGTCGACCACCTGCTTCAATATGCCCGTACCCACCGTGAGGGCGTCAAGAAGGTCAAACCCGTCTTCGTCATTGTCCCCATTTGCAAGGTGCGCGAGGAGCCCCGCCACCAGTTGGCACGCGCACCGGTCCGCTCGGAGATCACCTATAGAGAAAACCTGTATTATATGCCCGGTTGTATTCCACCTTTGCTTCTCCGCTGAACCATACAGACCTTTCCTGATAGAATGAAGCCATGGTGGTGCCATATGCATGAAAATGAGCTAGAGTCCTTCCCGCCCGGCGTCGCGGCGAAGCTGGGAACGTACGTCTACAGGCTCATCGATCCAAGGAACGGAGAGACTTTCTATGTCGGTAAGGGTAAAGGTAATCGAGTCTTCGATCATATAAGAGAGCGGATAAAGCAAGAGGAGCCCAGCGATAAGCTGAGACGCATCCGGGAGATTCACCTCGCTGGCTTCGAGGTGGCCCACGTTATCCATCGTCACGGGATGGACGAACGAATTGCGCGCGAAGTTGAAGCTGCGCTCATCGACGCTTACCCTGGATTGACGAATATGGTTGGCGGTGCAGGCAGCAGCGACTATGGAGCGATGCATGCCCAGGAGATCATCCAGCGCTACTCCGCCGAGCCGGCGATCTTCAAGCATAAAGCCTTGCTTATCAGCGTCAACAGAAGCGCCACCGAAACCTCCCTGTACGACGCAACGCGCTATGCCTGGAAGATCAGCAAGTCTAAAGCCAAGCGGGCGGAGGTCATTTTAGCGACGCGGCAAGGCATGATCGTAGGCGCATTCATCGCCCGAGAGTGGTTGGAGGCGACGCCGACCAACTTCCCTGGCCGCGAGGCCGCGCCCGGTCGTTACGGGTTCGTTGGCGAAGAGGCACCGGTTGGCATCTGTAGGCTGTATGTCGGAAGACGAGTCCCCGATGAATTCCGAAAGCATGGCGCTGCGAACCCCCTCAAGTACACTTGGAGAAGATAATCAGAATAACGGTCTAACTATGAGTGCTATTGGACAAAAGATAATTCGGACTTATCAACATGTTATTTCCCCTAAGGTCATTTCAGGTCGACAAGCTCAAGTTCGAAGGCCAAGAAGCTGTCGGGAGCGATGGGGCCGCCGGGGGTGCCGCGCGAGCCGTAGGCCAGC
>CAZBGA010000026.1:0-41036 GCA_964491385.1 uncultured Treponemataceae bacterium
TGTGGAGCCTGGACTTTGTCGTCTCGTCGAGACGATGCGGCGATGGTTTCCGGAAGAGGCTGAGGAAGAAGCGGATTAAGCAGCAGACAGGGGTCGCTATTGGGAGACATAATGTTGCAGATCTTCTAGTTAGTCTCCCTGCCTGGCCGACCACAGGGCAGCGAGGGGAGCAGAGAGAAAAAGCGTGATGGTAATGCCAATCCCGCCGCCCGCGTCTAAGGCACTTTTGCCCGGATGGTTCTCGCCAATTGTCGGGGGTGACGGCGGACAGGGGTTGAGCGATTCCGCAGCCCATCGGGCCCTCAAGGCGAAGCCGCGCCCGCGATAGCGGGCATACGATCCATTCCTTGCGGCTCCCGAGCCGAAGGCCCGGAGGACTAGCGAGACCCCTCGCAGCCGGCAGGCCCCCCGAATCAGGCCGATAACGATTCGTGCCTATGGGATGATGCGGGCGGTAGAAAGGGTTAGGTCGTGTTCCCCCGCTACTTCTTCTCCATCTTTCTGATCTCGTCGAACCCGCAATACGGAACCAAGGCCGCGGGCATCCGTATCGACCCGTCCGCCTGCTGGAAATTCTCGAGCACCGCGATCAGCCCGCGGCTGCAGGCGATGGCCGTCCCGTTGAGCATATGGACGTACTTGCTCTTCCCGTCGTCGTCCTTGTACCTGACGTTCAGGCGACGGGCCTGGAAGTCCGTGCAGTTGGAGGTCGAGGTCACTTCGCCCCATTCGCCGCCGTTTCGTCCGGGCATCCAGGCCTCGAGGTCCCATTTGCGGTAGGCGGGAGCCCCGAGATCGCCGGTGCAGGTATCGACGACGCGGAAGGGGATGCCGAGGCCGGCGAAGATCTCCTCCTCGATGGCGCGGAGCTCCTCGTGGATGCGATCGGAGTCCTCGGGAAGGCAGTAGGCGAACATCTCGACCTTGGTGAACTGGTGCACGCGGTACAGTCCCTTAGAAAACTGGCCGGCGGCGCCCGCCTCACGGCGGAAGCAGTGGGAAAGGCCGGCGAGCCGCAGCGGCAGGTCCCGCTTCTCGAGGACGGAGCCGGAGTAGTAGCCGCCGAGGGTTATCTCGGCGGTGCCGATGAGGCAGCTTCCCTCGCCCTCGACGGTATAGACGTTCGACTCCGGGCCGCGCGGGTTGAAGCCGATGCCCTCGAGGATCTCGGTTTTTGCGATATCCGGAGTCGTGAAGAGGGTGAAGCCTTTCTTCAGCAATACGTCGAGGGCATAGCGAACGAGGGCCAGTTCCAGGATGACACCCTGATTCTTCAAATAGTAGAACTTCGTGCCGGAGACGCGGGTGGCGGCGTCGAAGTCGATGATGTCGAGATCCTGCCCGAGCTGGACGTGGTCCTTGGGCTCGAAGGCGAACTTCGTGGGCTCGCCCACTCGCCTCACTTCGAGGTTGTCCTTGTCTTCCTTCCCTATCGGGGCCTCGGGGTGGGCCATATTCGGGATCTTGCGACCCTCCTCTTCGAGCCTGGCCTCCGCCTCCGCGGACTGCGCCTCGAGGGCCGCGATGCGCTCCTTCAGTAGCTTGCCCTCGTCGATGAGCTTCTGCCTGGCGTCGGTGTCGAGTTTCCCCTTCATCGCGGCGGCGTTGTCGTTGCGCTTCTTGCGTTCGTCCTCGAGCTCGCGCAGGACGGCGAGGCGCCTGTCGTAGAGGCTGACGACGAGATCGGGATCGGCTTTCATGAAACGATCCGCGACGTTCTTCTTGACGGCGGCCAGGTTGTCTTTGATGTATTTGTAGTCGAGCATGGTGGTGGCATGATATACGCGGGGAGGATGACGCTGCAAGTCGGCGGCCGCTATGGACTGTATCTTGCTATCTGTCACTGTTTGTTAACTCAACAGCATAAAACGAACAATATCGATGGTATCTCTGAAAAATGACCTATAATACGTATTAGCTTGCATTACAGGGAATTATACCGCTAAGTACCACATAATCCAAAATATCCAAGTATTTACTGTAAGATCTTGATCAACTCTGCTAATAGATGTACTATTTCGCGTGTAGATACGGAGGATAGGCTAACAGTGAACATCTTGCGTGTTCTCTAGCCATCCGAGTATCCCGGGTGGGATTTCCCCAACCGACATTTTTCGGAGGGTTTTCGTCATGAGGTACCTCAAGGTCCTTCTCCCCGTCCTAGCTCTTTCTCTCGTGTTCGCCTCTTGCGCCGCCAAGCTTCCCCAGGCGGATGTCGATGCCGCGAATGCCGCTTTCGCCGATGCCAAGACCGCCCAGGCCGACGTGCTCGCCGCCGACTCCTTCAAGGCCGCGAGCGACGCGAACGACGCTCTCCAGGCCAACCTGAGCGCCAAGGACTACGGCAAGACCAAGGCTCTCGCCGCCGCGCTTTCCGCCGCCGCCCTCAAGGCGAAGACCGATGCCGCCGCCGGTCTGGATGCCGCCAAGGCAGACGTCGCCAAGCTCGGCGCCGACATCGCCGCCGAGATCCCCGCCGTACAGAAGATCTACGCCAAGGCCGTCGCCAAGAAGGCGAAGGTCGACCTCAAGGCTATCAAGGCCGGACTCGCCGCGGCGCCCAAGAGCCTCGCCGACGCCCAGGCTCTCACCGACGTCGTGGCCTCCAAGACCTCTCTCAAGGCCCTCAAGGACAGCCTCGACGGCTACACGGCCGCCATCGAGGCCGCCGGCGTCAAAGAGTAAGGATCGGGCTTCGGCCCGGTCTCGCGAGAAAAGGGGCCGTCCCTCGTGGACGGTCTCTTTTTTTTCGTATACCATTGCTCCATGAAGCTGGAGATAAACCCCCGCGGTAACGGCGCCTGTCCCCTCTGCGCCGCCATAGCCAATTGCAGGATACGGAGACTCCTGACGGCCGGCGTCGAGAAGGCGGGAGCCGACGCCGAGATGGAGATCGTCGTCTATACCTGCCCGTATTTCTCGGAGAGGCAGGGAGCGTGATAGACAAGCTCGAGGCCCTCGCCGGCAGGCTGCGCGTCCTGGACGAAGTAGTCGCCGATCCCGGTCTGGCCAAGGATCCCGCGCGATACCGCGAGGCGATGCGCGAGCGCTCGCGCCTGACCGTGGTCGTCGATGCCTACGCCGCGTACAAGGAAGTACTCGCGTCGCTCGAAGGCGCCACGTCGATGGCGAAGGACGAGCCCGATCCCGAGATGCGCGAACTCGCCCGCGAGGAGGCGAAGAAGCTCGAGGAGCGGCGCGCCGCGATCGAAGCCAGGCTCCAGGACCTCATCGCCCCGCGCGACGAGCTGGCCGACAAGCCCGCCATCGTCGAGGTCCGAGCCGGCACCGGCGGGGAAGAGGCGGCCCTCTTTGCCGCCGACCTGTTCAGGATGTACTCTCGCTTCGCCGAGAGGCGGGGCTGGAAGATCGAGGTCATGGAGACATCGGGCACCGAGCTCGGCGGCTTCCGCGAGATCGTGTTCTCGGTCGCGGGCGACGCAGTGTACGAATGCCTGCGCTGGGAATCGGGTGTGCATCGCGTCCAGCGGGTCCCCGCGACCGAGGCCTCCGGTCGGATCCACACGAGCGCGGTCACCGTCGCCGTCCTGCCCGAGATGGAGGACACCGAGGTGGATCTGCGCGATCAGGACCTCCGCATCGACATGATGCGCTCTTCGGGCCCGGGCGGGCAGAGCGTCAACACGACGGACTCGGCCGTGCGGATCACGCATATTCCCACCGGGCTCGTTGTCCATTGCCAGGACGAGAAGAGCCAGTTGAAGAACAAGGCCAAGGCCATGCGGATATTGCGCGCCCGCCTCTTCGAGCTGGAGGACGCCAAGCGCCAGGCCGAGCGCGCCGCCGAGCGCAGGAGCATGGTGGGCTCCGGAGACCGCTCCGAGCGCATACGCACCTACAATTTTCCGCAGAACCGCGTGACCGACCATCGCATCGACCTCACGCTCTACAAGCTCGACCTGGCCATGGAAGGCGACATAGGCGAGCTTGTCGACGCCCTCGTCCGCGCGGCCCGCGAAGCCCTCATGAAGGCCGAGACCGGGCCGAAGGCTCAGGCTAGGCCCCTGCCTTCCCAGGCGGCGGCCTTGGAGATGCGCCAGACATGACGGTGAGGGACGCGCTGCGGGAAGGAGCGGCCGCCCTCGCGGGGACGGAGACGCCTTTCCTGGACGCCTCCCTCCTCCTGGCCGACGCCCTTTCCGCCGATGCCGCCCGCCTCCTCGCCTCGGGGCCCGAGACGATGGAGGAGGGAGCGCTGGAGCTCTATCGGGCCGGAATCGCCTCCCGTTCCCGCGGATCGCCGGTGGCCTACATCCTGGGCCGCAAGGAATTCTGGGGCCGGGTCTTCGCCGTCGACGAGCGAGTCCTCGTGCCCCGCCCCGATACGGAGACTCTCGTCGCGGCGGCCCTCGAGGTCGGCGACTCGATCGCCGGCGGGCGGCCGCTGCGCGTGCACGAGGCCTGCTGCGGCTCCGGCTGCGTCGCCATCAGCCTCGCGGCCGAAAGGCCCGACTGGCAAGTCTCCGCCTCCGACGCGTCCGCGCCGGCTCTTGATGTGGCCCGCGCCAACGCCGGCGCGCTCCTGGCGCCGGGGCGGCCGGGCGGGGCCCTGTCGTTAGCGAGAAGCGACCTTCTCTCCTCCGTTCGGGGGACCTTCGACCTTCTGGTCGCCAATCCGCCCTACGTCCCCTCAGCCGAGGCCGAGGCCCTCCTCGCCCTCGGCTGGTCCGAGCCGCGCATGGCGCTCGACGGAGGGAGCGACGGACTCGATCTCATCAGGCGCCTCGTGCCAGAGGCGGTTCTCGCTCTGGCTTCCGGCGGGGCCCTCCTCGTCGAGGCCGACGGCGAGCAGGCGGAGGAGGTCGCGCGGCTGTTCCACGACTCGCGCCTGACTGATATCGAGGTCCGCCTCGATATCGGAGGGAAGGCGCGCGTCACCTCGGGAAGGAAACCATGGAAGACTTGAGGATCAGCTTCCTCGCTCGGGCCGGCGGGGCCTATGCGGCCGACGACGCCCGGCGGATCGCCTCGGCCCTGGCATGGACCGAGGAGAGGCATTCGGGGAAGCTCAGGGCTTCGGGGGAAGGCGCCTGGACGCACGACTTGCGCGTCGCCGACATCCTCCTCGGCCTCGGGCTCGACGCGGATTCCGTCATCGCCGGCCTCCTCCACGACGCCCTCGACGGTCATCCCGAGGGGGGCGAGAGCGCGGAAGAGGACGCCGTCGGCGAGGCCGAGGCCGATCTTCCGGCGTCCGACGCCTCGCGCCCCGCCGCCTCGCGGACGAAGCGCAAGGCTCTGTCGGTCGAGCGGGCAAGGGCCGAGGCGGCGGCTTCCCGCCGCGAGTCCCTCGTGGCCCTCATAGGCGATCGCTTCGGCGGAGGGGTATCCCTCCTCGTGGAGGACACTTCGCGCCTGGCGGCGCTGAAGGCGAAGAACAAGACCGTTCAGGCTTCCGAGACGATACGGAAGATGCTCTTCGCGATGGCGAGGGACATCCGCGTCATCATCATCAAGCTGGCGGACAAGCTCGACAGCATGAGGACTCTCAAGTACCTCGCGGAGGAAAGGCAGAAGGATATCGCGGCCGAGTGTCTGGACGTCTTCGCTCCCCTGGCAGACAGGCTCGGCATCAGCTGGATGAAGGACGAGCTCGAGGACCTGTCGCTCAAGGCCCTCAACCGCGAGGCCTTCGACCAGATCAAGGACATCGTCGCCGTCAAGAAAGGCGAGCGCGAGTCCTTTCTCCAGCGCATCGAGGCCGAGATACTGGGCGCGGCGAGGGCCGAAGGCCTCGAGGTCGAGGCCTCCGCCCGCGCCAAGCACTTCTATTCGATCTACCAGAAGATGAGGAAGAGGGCAAAGGCGGCCGAGGAGCTCTTCGACCTCCTGGGCCTCAGGCTCATCTGCCCGAGCGAGAACGACTGCTACGCGGTGCTCGGAATGGTGCACCGACTGTGGAAGCCGATGGAAGGGCGCTTCAAGGACTACATCGCGATGCCGAAGGCGAACGGCTACCGCAGCCTCCACACGACGGTGATGTGCTACGAGGGCCGCCTCCTGGAGGTGCAGATCCGCACGAGAGAGATGCACCGCGTCGCCGAGTACGGCGTCGCCTCGCATTGGCTGTACAAGAAGGGATCGACCGCGGAGGCTCCGCGGCCCGAGGACTTGCCCATAGTCAACCGCCTCAAGGAGTGGGGCGACTTCGTGGCGCAGGGAGCGGTCTATCTCGAGGAGATCAAGCGGGAGCTGCTGAAGGACTCGATCTTCGTCTTCACCCCGAGGGGAGACGTCATCGAGTTGCCCTCGGGCTCCACTCCCTTGGATTTCGCCTTCGCGATACACACCGACGTCGGCATCCATTGCCTGGGCGCGAAGGCCGACGGGCAGATCGTCCCTCTCGACGCGGAGCTCGTGAACACGCAGGTGGTGGAGATCCTCACCTCGCCGCAGTCGCGGCCCAACATGAATTGGCTGCGCATCGCGCGCACCAGCAAGGCCAAGACGAAGATCCGCGCCTGGCTCCTCCAGGACGGAGAGGCGCTGGCGATCGACCGCAACATCGTCGCGGGGCATCGCGGCGCGATAGCCGCGCGAGGCGGCCAGAAGGGCGACGCCCACGCGAAGGCGGGCGAGCCCGCGTCGGCTCCGGGCCACGCGGCCGGCCCGAAGGCGCCTCCGGCCCCCGCCGGCGGCCGGATGACCGAGATCGTCAAGAGCGTAGTCTCCCAGAAGGGAGTCGGCGCCGCGAAAGAAGCCTACGAGTACCGGGCCGTCGAGCCGGGCGAGGCCGTCCGCAACGACCGCGCCGGCGTCGCCGTCGGCGACGCCAAGAACATGATGATCCGGATCGCGGGATGCTGCCAGCCCGTCACCGGGGACGAGATCGTCGGCTATGTATCGAGGGGCAGGGGAATCATCGTTCACCGCTCGGATTGCCGCTCCCTTCACGCGATAGCCGACTTCGCCGAGCGCCGGATCGACGTGAGCTGGGAGGGCTCCGCCTCGTTCGCGACGGCGCGCTTCCGCATAACGTCCCGAAAGAGCCCCGACCTCTTCGCCGAGATCGAGAACGCCGTGCGCAAGTTCAAGGGCAGGCTCCGCGAGGGACGGCTCGGCGAGCGGGGCGACGGCAGCCTCTCGGGCTCCTTCACGATGGAGTTCGAATCCAGGGAGGACGTGAAGAGGGCCGTTAAGGCCCTGCGCGCGCTGCCTTCCATCTCCGCGATCGAGGAAGACGACTGACGCCGCGGGTAAGACCGGGGCCGGGCGCCTCTGCGAACGACGGGCATCCCGAAGGAGTTTGAGATGAAGAAGTTCATGTCCTGCGCCCTTTTTCTCCCGGTCCTGTTCCTCGTCTCCTGCGAAATGGACATCGCCGCGACGGCGAGCATCGGCGACATCGCCGGCCTCGCCGGTCAGACCGGAAAGAAATACTGCGTCGCGACGATATCGGCCCCCTTCTCGGGCGACGACTTCAGGCAGCGTACCATCGGCCTGATCGGCGCCTACTTCATCGCGCCCGAGAACATCAGGAATTCCAAGGACTCCTCCAACCTCCTGCTCGCCGAGGTCCGGATCCCGCTTTCCTACAGGCAGGCGGACGAAAAGGAGAGAAGCCTGTTTTCCGTGGTCGTCGCCCAGGGCGAGTCGTCGTATCTCGTCTACCTGCATCTCGACAAGTCCCTGTTCGACTCATTGAACGAGGAAGCCTACGGCCTGGAGCGGCAAAAACTGGATATCTCCCAGATGGGCATATCATTCAGCCTGAAGAACGATACGGAAAGCCCCGTCAGGCTGAACGTGGCTTCCGTCTATGCCGATGCCAAGCCGATCCCCTTCTCAGGCGTCGTCGCCGTGGAGCGGGGACAATCCGTCACGATAGTCCCCTCCGACGCGCTGCGAGACACCCTGCAGGCGGAGGACTCGATCCTGATCGCCTCCATCGCTAAATGATCCTGCTTCTCACTTCTGCCACCAGAAGGCGTTGGACGGCCCAATCGTATCGAAGCCCGAAGCGTCGAAGGAGCGTTTCTCCCTCTCGTAGTCGGCGGGATTCATCTTGAGAGCGACCACTTCGAGATTTCTCATGATGTAGGTGTCGAGGAAGGCCGAGACTTCCCTGGGCCCGGTCGAGGCGAGGGCGGCCGGATAGCCGGCGAAGTAGTCTACCGAGGCCGCCGCCCACCAGAATGCGAGGGCATCGATCAGGCCCTCCGCCTCGCCCGTCGCCAACGCCCGCTCGTCGAGGATACGCTTGCGCGCCGCCTCGTAATCGCCCGCCGAGAAGTACGATGGATCCACCTTCATGGAAGTGATCTCGAACGCCCGCTCCCTCTCCTTGAAGGCCCGCGCCCTGTCGACGGCCGGCAAGGCCGGATCGACGATGAAATAGGAGGAGATGGAGACCCATCCGCCGTCGCGTTGGCTGACATAGCAGGCGGCGATGCCGTCCTCGCCGCCGAGCTTCGGCACGTTGGCCTCGAGGGCGGCCTTGAAGCGGCCGTCGGGCGGCGATACGAGGGAACTCCACAGGTCGGCGGCGTAGCTCGAGGCGGGGTCGAAGGCGAGGTCGGGGCCCCGGTACCGCGCCTCGATCATGCCTGTCCCCTCCGGCATGGCGGGATCGGGATAGACTACCCATGTGGGCCTCGAGACCCCCGGCCTGGGGTTCCGCGGCGGGCCCTTTGCCCAGGGATCGGGCCCAGCCGCCCAGCCGCCGAAAGCGGTCTGGACGGCGGCGCGAAGCGCCTCGGGATCGATGTCGCCGCCGACGAAGACGGCGGCGTTGTTCGGCACGAACCAGGTCGCGGCGAGGGACTCGAGGGACGCGACCGTCGCGGAGCGTACGGCTTTCTCGCTGCCCGTCGGATCCCTCGTCCAAGGGTATTTTGGGAAAAGCCTCCTGTCGAGCGCAGCCTCGTAGATCGAGTCCGGATCGGCCGAGCGGGCCCTGATCTCCCCGGCGACGACTTCCTTCTCGGCTTCGAGGTCGCCGGGATCCAGGACGGGCGAGACGAGAGTATCGGCCAGGAAGACGAGGGCGCGGGCGATTTCGGAGGAGGGGAGGGCGATCCAATAGTCGACGCGTTCGGCGTCCGTCCCGCCGTTCCATCCGGAAGCCCCCATGGAGGCCAAGGCGGCCTTGACCTTCGCCGAGCCAGGATGCGCGGCCGGGCCGCCGAACAGCACGTGCTCGTAAAGGCGAAAGAGCCCCGCATTCTCGGGCCCCTGCGATATGGCGCCCGTCCTGAAGACTATCTGAATTCGAGCGAGGGGGGCGGCGTCGCGATAGGCATAGATCTCGAGACCGTTCGCGAGTTTGAAGCGGCTGAGTCCGGGCATGTCGTTCACCGGTTCAGCCGCTGCGGCCAGGGCGAACACTATCGAAAGCAAAGAGGCGAGGAAAAGGATTTTCTTCATGACGGACGGAAGAGTAGCCTTGGGCATGGAGCATGTCAACGTGATTGCCGATGCCGATCGCATCATGGTAGCATGGCGCCGCATCATGCCCCCCCAACAGTATCGGACAGGCGCGCGCGCGTACGCTCGAAGGTCGGATCGGAGCTTCGGCTGGTTCGCCATGGAATCGAAGCAGGCGGCCGCCCTCGCCACCGCCTTGTCGGCCGATTCCGGAGGATGCGAGGCCCCGGCGGGCGCCCTGTCGCTGCCGAGCGAGCTCCGGCCCTTCCCCGCCGCGGCGCGCCGTCGCAGGACCGTCGCCGACGTCGCGAAGCTTCTTCTCGCGTGCGTCGCGGCGCTCCAGCTCTGCTACCTCCTCGCGACGGCCATCCTCATAGCGGCGTACCGCTATGTAGACCCGCCGGTCACGGTGCTGATGGCTTACAGGAAATGGAGCTATGGCTGGAGGATACAGCCTCCGAGGCCCGTCTCGTTCCGGAAGGTTCCCCGCTATATCCGCTCCATGCTCATATCCGTCGAGGACGGCAAGTTCTACGAGCATCACGGAATCGATTTCGAGGCGTTTCAGCGCGCGCAGGAGATCGACAAGCGAGTAGGCAAGCCGCTGTACGGCGGCAGCACCCTCACGATGCAGGTGGCGCGCACGCTCTTCCTCGTTCCCGTGAAAAGCTATCTAAGGAAGTACCTTGAGATACTGACGGCCCTCGAACTCGAGGCGCTGCTGCCGAAGGACCGGATCCTCGAGCTCTATTTCGGATACGCCGAGTGGGGAAAGGGCATATTCGGAATGGAATCCGCCGCGCGGAAGTGGTACGGCCGAGGCATATCGGCCCTGTCGCGGGACGAATCCGCGCGCCTCGTCGCCCTCCTCTCCTCGCCCATAAAGTACGGGCCGGAAACCCTGCAGAGGAACGGGATTTTGCGCGAGCGATACGAGTACCTGTCCGAGCGCTTCGATCCGCAGGCGCAGGCGGTTCCTTCCGCGGATGCGCAGCCTCCGCCACTGCCTCCGCCTACTCCCGAGCCCGGAGTGGAGGCGGAAACGGCGACGGAGCCGTCCGCGGAGCCTCCGAAGGCTGACGCGCCGCAGGCGGCATCGCCGTGACGCGAGGCCTCGAAGGGGCGCCAGGCGCTACGGGGCCTCAAGGGTTCGTTGGGCCCTAGGGCCGGAGGGCCCTGACGAGCTCTCTGTCGAAGGCGTCGGCGAAGGCCTTGAGTTCGCGGGGACCCCAGTTCGAGCGGCGCGGCGATTCGGGGGCGAGGCCGAGGGCGCGGAGCTCGGCCGCTCCGTCGCGGAGGGACCGGCGCTCACGCGCGTTCTCCGCGGTGAAGACGTCTCCACGATCGTTGAGGACGCGAAGGCCTTTCCCGGCCAGGCGCTCTGCCAGGGGCAAATCCCTCGTGACGGCGAGGTCGCCCGGCTCCGCCGCCTGGGCGATGCGGTCGTCGGCGGCGCCTCCGCTCCCCGAATCCGAGACGGTAATGGCCTCGACCCCCGGTCCGCGATCCAGGGGCGGCATCCTCGCCGCCACGAATACCGCGCGGAAGCGGGCAGGCCTGCCCTCGGATGCGGCCGCGGCGGCCTCGCCGAGGGCTCGTCGGCATATCAGCCTTCGCAGCTCGGCCTGGAGGCTGTCCCCGTCCGCCCAGATCGTCACGGAATCGCGGGAACCGAGGCTCGGAAGACCAGTGCCTTCCCCTCCGCGGCTCCCTCGGACGTGATCGCATAGTCGCAGGCGTCGGCGGAGACGAAGGCAGCCTCGCCCCGGCCCAGCGATAGACTCCCCTCGCCAGGGCAGTCAATCGCGGCCGTCCCCGCGGCGCAGAGCAGTATCTCGGGACCGCGCGAGCTCCTTCTATACCTTCGCCCCCTTTCGACTTCGATCCGCGATATCTCGAAATCGGGCACGAAGGTCGGATAGGCCTCCTCGCAGGGAGCTACGGGCTCGGGCAGGACCGGCGGCAGCTTCTCCGGGTTGAAGCTCAGCACCGATACGAGCTCGGGCAAGTCGACGAACTTAGGCGTGAGGGCTCCTCGGATCACGTTGTCCGAGTTGGCCATGATCTCGAGGCAGGTGCCGGCGAGGTGGGCGTGGAGCTCGCCGGGAGCGATGAACGATGCCTGGCCCGGCTCGAGGACGATATGGTTCAGGATGAGGGGCATTATCGCGCCCACGTCCCCGGGGAAGATTTCCATGATCCGCAGGACCCATCGGAAGGCCCCCTCGCGGTCCGGGGGCAGCTCCCCGGATCCGAGGGCTTCGCCGATCCTCCTCGCGGCCGATTCCAGGAGCGAGGAGCGCGAACGCTCGTCCGCCGAGACGAGGCCGTAGAAGAACACCGACAGCTCGACGCGGCTCGGGTCGCGCTCGAGTCGCGCCAGGCTGCGCTCGAATTCCCCGGGCGCGGCGAGCCTCATGTTGGCGATGATCTCCGCGACGGGCCTGAACCCGCAAACGAGCTCGAAGCGCGTGAGCGCGACCGCCATTTCGGGCTTGTGGTTGGGGTCGCGGTAGTTGCGCTCGGCCGCGTCGACGGGTATCCCGCCGAGATTCTCCCGCTCGAAGCCGAGCAGGGCCTTGCGCTTGCTCGGATGCGCCTGGATCGACAAGGGCGTGCCCGCGGAGAGGACCTTGAAGAGGAAGGGCAGGCTCCCGCCGAGCCTCTCCAGGACTTCGGTCCCGAGCGCCGCGGCGGGATCGCGCCGGATCAGGTCGTCTAGCCCCACTCTGGCTCCGTCCACGATCGCCGTGGAGGGAGCGCTGGGATGGGCGCCCATCCATAGCTCGGCGATGGGCCCGCCTCCGGGATTGGCTATTCCCAGGGCCTCGCTTATGCCGTTCGCGCTGCCCCAGGCGTAGCGCTGGACCGGGTTCTCCAAACGGAAGATCCGCATGGGCGAGAGTCTACACGGAATGCGGCCCGCGAGCAATCCGAGGCGGGAATCCCTTATCCCTTCGGGACGGCGCCGACGGCCGCTCCGGGTCTCTTGATGATCACCTCCGCCTTGGTCCTGAAGAGGACCGATACCTGGCTGAGGAATCTCTGGAGGAGGATGAAGATCATGATAAGCACGCCGATCGCGATCTTGGTCCACCAGGTGCTCAAGCTGCTGAAGGTCAGGAAGGTCTTTATGATCGCCTGAATCAGGACTCCGATAAAGGTCCCCGCAAGGTATCCTACGCCGCCGGACAGCAGGGTGCCGCCGATGACCACGCAGGCGATCGCGTCGAGCTCGGTACCGATGCCCGACAGGCTGTTGCCGGCGGGCGTGTTGAGTATGTATACGACGCCGGCCAGGGAAGAGAGCAGGCCGCTCAAGGTATATACCAGGATTTTCGCGCGGCCGATCCGCAATCCCATGAGGAGGGCGGACTGGGAGCTGCCGCCGATGGCGTAGACGTTCCTCCCGAACTTGGTGAAGTGCGCGACGTACAGGAAGACGACGAGCACCGCGAAGAAGACGAGGACCGTCGTCGGCACTTTGATATTGCCCGACAGGACGATTCCGAACCTCATGATGCGCTTGAAGAGCGGATTGTAGATCGGGATCGATTCGAGGCTGATCACGTTGGCCAGGCCCCGGCAGAAGAACATGCCCGAGAGCGTGACGATGAAGGGAGGGCCCTTGAAGATCTGGATGAGGCAGCCCATGCAGAATCCGATAAGGGAGCCGCAGGCCATGGCGATCCCGAAGGCGAGCAGGGGATTCATCGACTTCTTTTCTATCAAGGTGGCGCAGAGGATGCCGACGAAGGCTATCATGGAGCCCACGGAGAGATCGATCCCTCCGGAGATTATCACGAGGGTCATTCCGACGGCGATGACGCCGAGGAAGGCGTTGTCCCGGAAGAAGTTCACGAAGACGCGCAGGCTGAGGAAATTGGGGTATACCGCGCCCACTATGAAGTAGATTATCAGGGCGACCAAGACCGTCGCCGCGATCGGCATGTATTTCCTGTCAAATCGAAGCTTCATGCGGGTTCCTCCGGAACAGGCCTCGTATCTTTACCCGAAAAGTCTCGGATTGGATGAGGACGATGAAGACGACCACGAGAGCCTTGATGACCCGCGTCACCTCGACCGGGACGCCGTTCGTCAGGATGGTGGTCGTCAGCGTCTGCATCACGATCGCGCCGATGATCGTTCCGGCGAGGGAGAACTTGCCGCCGTCGAGCGAGGTGCCCCCGATGACGACGGCGAGGATCGCGTCCAGCTCGAGCCCGTCGCCGGATCGCGTGACGTCCGCCACCTTGATGTTGGCCGTGTTGATGAGGCCGGCTATTCCCGCGCAGAAGGCGGTGAAGACGTAGACCGTCTGCTTGATCATCCGGACGTTGACGCCGGAATAGCGACTGGCTACCGGATTGCATCCGGCCGATTCTATGAAGAGGCCGAGGGCGGTCCTGCGCGTCAGGATCTGCGTCAGGATGAAGACGGCGGCGACTATGGTGATGGGGAAGGGAAGGCCGAAAAGGAAGCCGTTGGCGATGTACTCGTAGCGGGGGTTCTCGAACAGGATGGTCTGCCCGTTCGCGAACAAAGTGGCGATGCCGCGCGCTAACACCCACATGATCAGCGTCGCGACGATGGGCTGGACTCCTATATTGGCCACCAGGAACCCGTTCCAGAGCCCCAGGAATGTGGCGACGGCTAGGCCGACGACTATCGAGAAGCCCAGCGGCACTCCGTAGACTACCAGGAGGACCGTGGTGAAGGAGCCCGATACGGCCGATACCGATCCGACCGAGATATCGATCCCGCCCGTCGCGATGACGAGGGTCATCCCGATCCCCATCAGCATGACCGGCGCGGCGCGGTTCAGGATGTCGATCAGGCTTCCGAACAGGTGCCCGTCCTTGATCTCCAGATTGAACATGATGGGAGTGAAGAAGGCGTTGAATACCAGGAGGATCGCGAAGGCCAGGAGGGACCAGACCTGGTTGCCCAGGACATTCCGATCGAGGAGCCGTCGCCTCTCGCGAATTTTCATCTCACCTCGCTCCCTCCGCTATGTAGCGCATGATCGAATTCTCGTCGATCCGCTCGCCGGTCAATTCCCCGATCTTGACGTGGTCCCTCAATATCGCGACGCGCGACGCGCAGCGGACCACCTCGCTCAGCTCGGAGGAGATGAACAGAATGGATATGCCTTGCCGGCTCAGGGACAGGATCAGCTTCTGGATTTCCATCTTGGCGCCGACGTCTATGCCTCTCGTGGGCTCGTCCAGGATCAGGAAGCGGGGGTCGATGGCCAGCCACCGCGCGACCATCGCCTTCTGCTGGTTTCCCCCGCTCAGCTCCTTGATCTTCTTGTCGGCGTTGGGCGTGCTTATGCCCAGCATTGCTATGTAGTCGCTCGCGATGCTTTCCTGAGTCTTCCGCGGGATCAGGCGGAGCCAGCCCTTGCTGGCCTGCAGGGCCAGGAAGATGTTCTCCCTGACGGTAAGTTCGCCGATTATGCCCTGCGTCTTGCGGTCCTCGGGACAGAACGCGAAGCCAGCGTCGATGGCTTTGCCCGGAGAGGAGATCGCCCTGGGTTTCCCGTCGATCCGGATCTCGCCGCGGTCGGGCTTCGCTATCCCGAACAGGAGCTCCGCTATCTCGGTCCTGCCGGCGCCGAGGAGGCCCGCCAATCCGAGGACCTCCCCTTTCTTCAGCGTCATGTCGAAGGGCTCTATGCTGCCCGTTTTCCCCAGCCCCTTGATTTCGGCCAGGGTCTCCCGATCGGAGGAGGAATCCGCCGATTCCTGCAGGGACTTGATCTCGACTTCCTTCAAGGTCTTGCCCATCATATTGGCGATCAGCTCCATCCTGGTGAGCGACGCCGTCCGGAAGTCGCCGACCAGATGGCCGTTCCGGAGGACCGTGATTTCGTCGGCGATCGTGAAGACCTGGTCCAGGAAATGTGTGACGAAGATGATCCCCATCCCCTGGCCGCGGAGGATGCGCATGACCGCGAACAGCTGCTCCACCTCGTCCACGGCGAGGCTCGAGGTCGGCTCGTCGAGGATCAGGATCTTCGCGGAGATGTCCACCGCCCTGGCGATGGCGACCATCTGCTGGATCGCCAGGGAATAGTCGGAGAGCTGCCGCCTGACGTTCAGCTCGAGGTTCAGGCGATCGAGGGCCGTCACGGCTCCGGAGTTCATCTTCTTCCAGTCCAGGGCGCCGAGATTGGTCGGCTGGCGGCCCACGAATATGTTCTCGGCCACGGTCAGGGTCGGTATCAGGTTTACCTCCTGATAGACCGTGCTGATGCCCGACTGCTGCGCCTCGTGGGGCGAGTGGGGATGGATCTCGCGGCCCTCCAGGAAGATCTGTCCTTCATCGAGCTCGTATACGCCAGTCATCAGCTTGATGAGGGTGGATTTTCCCGCGCCGTTCTCGCCCATCAGGGCCCTGATCTCGCCTTTTCGAAGGGAGAAATCCACCTTGTCGAGGGCATTGACGCCGGGGAAGCTCTTGCTCACTTTCCGCATCGAGAGGATAGGATCGGTTTCAGCCACGATAAGACCCCTTGAATGCCAACGACCTAAGCTCTGCGCGTTTATTATTCGAGCATTTCAACGACCTGCCGAGGGCAGTTCCAAAGTCGCGTTTTGAAACTGCCCTCGCGGAAGGATAGCCGGGCTAGATCAATACTTGCGGGTGGGCAGCGCCGACTTGGCGGTGTTCTGGTCGTAGAGGCCGTCCAGCTGGACCACCCACTTCGGATAGGTCTTGCCGTTGATGGCGCCGATCAGGGTCTCGAAACCGATCTTGCCGAGGAGGGGGTTGCACTCGCATACGGCGTTCTGCGTGCCCGCGACCATGGACGTAAAGGCCTGCTTGGTGCCGTCGATGGAGACGACGATGATGTCCTTGCCGGGCTTCTTGCCGGCTTCCTGGATGGCCTGGATAGCGCCCTGGGCCATGTCGTCGTTATGGGCGTAGACCGCGTTGATGGTCTTGTCGGCCTTCAGGAAGGCTTCCATCACCTGCTTTCCGTCGGCCGCGTTGAAGTTGCCGGTCTGGGACTTGACGATCTTCATGCCGGGGAAATCGGCGATTACCTCGGCGAAGCCCTTCTGCCTCATGATGGCCGGGTCGGCGCCGGGGGTGCCTTGGAGCTCGGCGATGTTGGCCTTGCCGCCCATCTTCACGGTGAGCCACGTCGCGACCCGCCTGCCCTCGGTCACGAAGTCGGACGTAATCTTGCAGACGTAGAGCGAGTCGTCCGAGGTCTCGATGCCGCGGTCCAGCAGCACGACCGGGATCTTCGCGTCCTTGCACTCCTGGAGAATGTCGTCCCAGCCGGTCGCGACGACCGGAGCGAGCAGGATGCCGTCCACTTTCTGGGCGATGAAGGAGCGGAGGGCCGCGATCTGGTTCTCCTGCTTTTCCTGGCCGTCGACGAATTTGAGGGTTATCCCCATATCCGCCGCGGCCGCGTTGACCGACGCCGTCTCCGCATCGCGCCATGCGCCTTCGTTTCCGCCGGTCTGGGCGAAGCCGATCGTGTAGGTCTTGGCGGAAGCGCCTAACGCGACGAAGAAGCAGAGCGCGAGAGCCACGAAGAATGCCAATTTCCTCTTCACTGTTAACCTCCGGGGACTGGCCCGTCATGGAGCCGTCCTGGGCTCAGTATCAGAGGCTTTCGCGAATTCGTCTTTGCACGTTTCGGACCGAGAGTTGCACTTTTCGGGCGAGAAGGCCTCTAGTACGTGCGGGTAGGCAGCGCCCTCCGCGCGGTATCGGCCGGGAAGATGCCTTCGGCGGTGATGATCTGCCGGGGAAGGTCCTTGCCGTCCATGTAGTCCTTCACCGCCTTCATGAGGAGGGGGCCCAGGAGGGGATTGCATTCCACCGTGCAGCTGAGCTTTCCGGCGACCATGGCGTCGAAGGCCGCGCGGACGCCGTCGACCGAGACGACGGCGATGTCCTTCCCCGGGCGCAAGCCCCGCTTCTCCATGGCCTGGATGGCGCCGAGGGCCATGTCGTCGTTGTGGGCGAAGACGGCGTCGATAGGGCCATGGTAGGAGTCGAGGATCCTCTCCATCGCGGCCGTACCCTCGGAGCGGCGGAAATCGCCGTTGTCGCTCGCGACAATGCGGTATCCCGCCGTCGCGCCGATGATCTCCTCGAAGCCGCTCTTCCGCCCTATCGCCGGCGCGGCTCCCTCCGTCCCGCGGAGCTCGACGATGTCGACCCTGCTTCGGGTTCCGAGCTTCTCCATGAGCCAGCGGGCCGCGCGGCGCCCCTCCTCGACGAAATCGGCGCCGAGGAAGGTGGTGTAGAGCGTCTCGTCCGAGCTGCTGATCGTCCTGTCGGAAAGGATGACGGGGATTCCGGCGGCCTTCGCCTCCCCGAGCGCTTCGTCCCAGCCAGTCTCGACGATGGGCGAGAAGGCTATGACGTCGACTTTCTGCGCGATGAAGGACCGTATCGCCGCGATCTGGTTCTCCTCCTTGAGCTCGCAGTCCACGAAGCGGAGATCGACTCCCGCCTGGGCCGCGGAAGACTTGATGGATCGGGTATTGGCCGCCCGCCAGTCGCTTTCCTGGCCGGTCTGCGCGTAGCCCAGGACGATGCGCCTTCCCGCCGCGGCCTTCGGCGATTCCGCTTCCGCGCTTCGGCGCGCCGGCGGCGAAGGCTGCCGCGGGCTGTCGACGTCGGCCCGCGTCACCTTCCATGCCGAGAGGAATATCTTCTTGGGTATGCCCTTGACCCCGTCCAGTATATCCATGGCGTATTCCACGGCGGCCTTGCCTCCCGTCTCCGAGACGAAGGTGGCGGCCAGGACGCCCCGACGCACCAGGTCGATGCCGCCGTCTTCCCCGCCGAAGCCGTCGACGCCGATGAAGCGGAGGCCGCGCATGCCGCGAGCCTGCGCCGCCCGCCATGCGCCGTAGGCCATCGTATCGTTCTGGGCGACCACGATATCCACGGGCCCCATGCGGCCTATTCGCTCCGCGAACCTGTCCTCGGCGCGGTCGCGGAGCCAGTCGGCGCCGAAGCTGTCCACGATGGCTATGCCGGGCCTCTCCGCGAGCTCGGCGCGGAGGCCGGCGCTCCTCTCCAGGGAGGGCGGCGAGCCGGCTCGGCCCTGCAGCTCGGCGATCCTCCCGCCCTTGGGCCCGAGGATGTCCGCGACGCAGGCTCCGACCGAGCGGCCTATGAAGTAGTTGTCGGGGCCGATGTAGAGGGTGTAGCCGTAGCCCGCCACGGCGCGGTCGAGGAGGATAACTGGCACCTTGTCGTGCGCGGCGGACACCGCGGGGGTCAGGGCGTTCTCGTCGACGGGCGAGACGATGAGGAAGTCGACGCCGAGGCGCAGGAGCTTCGAGATGTCCTCGATCTGCTTGGCGGACGAGTCCGCGGCGTCGGTCACCGCCACGCGCAGGCCCGGCCTGCCCGACGCCGCCTCGAGGATGTCCCGGTTCATGGCGACGCGCCAAGGCTCCGTGAGGTTGGCGTGCGAGACGCCTATCAGGCGCGAGACGCCGTCGGGCTCGTCGCGGGCGCGACGCGCCGGGAGAGACGCGGCGAGGACGGCGCCGAGTATCGCGGTCGCGACGGCCGCGATCGCGATGATCGGGACGGCGATGGAGCGGCGGATCCTCACTTCTCGGCCTCCGCCCTGTACTCGCTCGGCGAGATCCCGCAGACCCGCTTGAAGACTCTGCTGAAGTAGTGCTGGCTCGAGAAGCCCGAGGAATCGGCGACCTCGAGCATCTTCATCCCGGGCCTGGCCATCATGGCCATCGCCCTGGCGACTCGGTACGCCGCGAGGTACTCCACGAAGCTCTTGCCCGTCCCGCGCTTCATGACCCGCGAGAGGTGGCTCGGCGAGGCGCCGATCTCCGCGGCGGCCTCCTCGAGCGAAAGCTCGGGCCGCATGTAGTTGCGCTCGATATAGCTGCGGGCGCGGAGGGCGAGGGCATCGGAACGGCCGTCGGCCCTGCCGCCCGTCTCCTCCCTGAGCTCCTCGAGGAGGTCGGGCAGCGCCGCGATAAGGGGACCCGGCCCTCCCGCGACAGCTCGTTGCGCGACGGCCGCGGGGACGCCGAGCCGACGCTCGGCGCGGGAGGCGATCTCCGCCGGCACGTCCGCCCACTCCTGGCCCGCGCCCCCGCGGGAGAAGGCTACCACCGCGTCCGATCCGTCGCCGAAAGAGGCGACCGGGTCGAAGGGGGCCAAAACCTCGTAGACGAGGCCGGCGAGCGAAAGGGCGGCTTCCATGCGCTCGCGCGCCCCTCCGGCCGGCGAGGCGAGTCCGGGCACCACCAGGGTCACGCACACGGGGTCCGGAACGCGGATGCCGAGGAGCTCGAGCCGGTCGGCCGCCTCCGCCGCGTCGGCGCGCCCCTCGGCTATCTCCCGCAACAGGATCTGCCGGAGCAGCGGCTTGTTGCGCTCGAGCTCGGCGCGCGCGCGCCGCGTGGTCTCGGCCCTCTCCCTCCTGCTCGACAGCTCCGCCGTCGCGCGCGCGAGAGCCGAGGCCATCGCCTGAGTCTCGACGGGCTTGAGCAGGTAATCGAACACGCCGAGCGACAGGGCCTTGCGGGCGTACTCGAACTCGTCGTGGCCCGTGACCACGATCACCGCGCAGTCGATGTCCAGGGCGGCCAGGCGCTCGACAAAGTCGAGGCCGGAGAGGAAAGGCATGCGGATGTCGACGAGGAGGATATCGGGTCGCGCGGACCGCGCCATAGCGAGGGCCTGCTCGCCGTCTTCGGCCTCGCCGGCGATCGCGGCGTCCGGGAGCAGCGCGAGGACCGAGTCCCTGAGGCTTTCCCGGATGATCGGCTCGTCGTCGGCGATGAGTACCTTCCAAGGCATGGTCGTCACTCCTTTTAAAGGACGGGATGGAGGATCTCGAACCTCGTGCCCCGTCCCTCGGCGCTCTCGAAGCGTATTCCGAATTGCGGCCCGAAGGAGAGCCGCAGGCGCTCGTTGACGTTGTAGACGCCGAAGCCCTCGCTCGGCGTGGGGGAGGGGCGCTCGCCGGCGATGACGGCGCGGAGCGCGGCTTGCCGTCCGTCGTCCATGCCGATCCCGTCGTCCTCGACGGAGAGGAGGAGAGAGGCGCCCGATTCCCTCGCCGCGACGCGGATGGAGCCTCTGCCCCTCTTCTCCTTGATGCCGTGGTAGATCGCGTTCTCGACGAGGGGCTGGAGGATGAGCCGCAGCACCTTGCGGTCCAGGACTCCGTCATCGGCCTCGATCGCGTAGTCGAACTTTCCGGCGTAGCGGGTGCTCTGGATGAAGAGGTAGGAGCCGGCGTGCTCGAGCTCTTCCCTAAGGGCGATCGTCTCCACGCCCCGCGACAGTCCTATGCGGAAGAGCTTGGTGAGGGCGACGACGATGTCCTCGACGTCGTCGGCGCCTCTCCTCCTCGCCATGTAGCGGATCGTCTCGAGCGTGTTGTAGAGGAAGTGGGGCTTGATCTGCTCCTGAAGGACGTGGAGCTCGGCCTCCCGCTTGTCGTGCTGCTCCTTGTAGACGAGGTCGATGAGATTGCGGATTTCCCCGATCATCGCGTTGTAGCTGCGGCCGAGGCGGCCGACCTCGTCCGTCTCGTCGCCCTCGAAGCGAGCCGAGAAGTCTCCGGTCTCCGCCCGCGCCATGAGGTCCTCGAGCTCGACCACGGGTTTCGCCACCGACGACGCGAGGAGGAAGGAGAGCACCAGGGCCATCGCCACGGTCAGGCCGCCGATCACCAGGGCGGACGCGCGGACGAAATCGGCCTCATGGAACACCTCGGTGCGCGAGAAGACGCCGACCGTCCTCCATCCCGTATAGGCCGAACGCCGCGCCAGGATCTCGTAGTCCTCCCCCTTGATCCTCTTGACTAGGCCCGACTCCGACTCGGCGGTCCACGACGGGGAGACGCGGTAGATCACGGGGTTCCAGGGCCCGAGCACAGGCTCGCCGTCCGAGTCGACTATGAAAAGGAAGCCCTCCTTGCCGACTTTCGCGTCGTCGAGGAGGCCCCGGATCACCGCGAGGTCCAGGTCTATCTCCACCACCCCCAGGACCTCGCCGGTGGAGGGGTCGACGGCGGCCTTGGATACTGCGACGGTCTCCTCGTCGGTGCTGGCGGCGCGGCTTCGCACGTTGCGGCCGACGGGCCGAGGCGTGAGCGCTACCCTCGCCGGCGAGGCCGCCGCGTCGGAGTACCATCCTTCCTTGACCAGGGTGTCCCTGCTGATCCGGAGGAAGTCGGGACTCGCGAGGCGGTCGTCGGCCGACAGGACCAGGAGTCCCGCTATCTCGGGGCGCGAGGCCTTGACCGCTTCCATCTCGGCCGCGGCGGGCCCTCCCGGCCCTCCGTCGAGGAAGGCGCGTACGTCGGGCTCCGAGGAGAGGAAATCGATGATCCTCTCGACGTCCTTGATGTACAGCTCCGCGTTGCGGGTCACTTGGGCGATCATCTGGCCGGTATAGGCCGTGGACATGCGCTCGACGCCGCTCGAGTAGAGTATGGGAGCCGCGACGCCGAGGGTCCCGAGAGGGAGGACGATCACCATGGCGAAGTAGAGGAGAAGGCGCAGCCTGAACCCCAGGCCTCGCTTGCCTTCGGGGGCGGAGTCGGGCATGGGGCGATTATACCAAAGACGCCGGGGAATCGGGCGGAAAATCGCGGGCTGTCTCCCGGGCGCTCACCAATCGAAGAGGAATTTCGCCACTTCCCGGATTATGGCGTCGAGTCCGTCCGTTACCAGGCGGCACTCGGGCAGGCTCTGGATGAAGAGCTGGCCATAGCGCTTGGAGGTCACGCGCGAGTCCAGGATCACCACGGCGCCCCTGTCCTCGGAATGGCGGATGAGGCGGCCGAAGCCCTGCTTGAGGCGTATGACCGCCTCGGGAAGGGCTATCTCCATGAACGCGTTGCCGCCTTTCCTCTCGATCGCCTCGCTCCGCGCGAGCTGGACCGGATCGGTCGGGACGCGGAAAGGCAGCTTGCAGATGACTACGAGCTGGAGAGTCTCTCCGGGCGCGTCCACGCCTTCCCAGAAGGAGTCGGTCGCGAACAGCACGGAGCCGAGATCGGCCTTGAAGGCGTCCAGGAGCTTCGAGCGTTCGTCCTCGCCCTGCCGCATGAGCGCGATCCCGAGCTCCGCCATCTTGGGCTTGGCCGCCTCGTAGGCGCTCTTCATCGCCTCGTAGGACGTGAAGAGCACGAGGGCGTGGCCCCGCGAGGCCTCCAGGAGGCGGGGCACCGCCCGGTCGACGTAGTCGCGGTAGGCGGGGCTCTCCGGCCCGGGGGATCCCGAGTCGACCGAGAGCAGGGCATTGGTCCTGAAGGGGAAGGGCGAGGGATAGACGGCCGTCTCGAGGGTTGTCGCGGATCGGGCCAGCCCCACGCGGCCCTTCCAGAAATCGAAGCTGTCCCCGACCGAGAGCGTCGCCGAAGTGCAGACTACTGCCCGGAATTTCGTGAAGACGGCCTCGTCCATGAGCCCGGTGATGTCGAGCGGCGTCTGCGTGTAACGGACGAAGGTCTCGCCCTGGCTCGTCCTGCCCTTCTCCATCCAGAAGACGGTCTCCGGCGAGTCGCCGTAGTCCTTGAACTTGGCGCAGAACGAGGCGGTGTCGCCGAGCCAGCGGAGGTATTGCCTCGCCTCGTAGACGGCCCGATCCTGCGCCAGCTCCTCGGGGCCCTCGGAGAGGGCCGCGTCGAGGGCGTCGCTCAGGCACTGCGCGCAGGAGAGGAGCTTTCGCTCGAGTCCGGCCATCGGCGAGAGGAGGAGATCCTGCAGGGCGGGCGTCCTCTCGGTGAGTCGGTAGCTCCGCTCGGACTTGCGACCCGACGTCGAAGACGCTTCGAAAAGACGGACCGCCCGGTTGTCGAGCTCGTCCATCGCCCGCCTCGCTTCCGCTATCGCGTCCGGGAGCCCGTCGAGACTGCGCGCAGGGAAATCCCGCAGCGCGAGGAGGCGGGGCACGAGGCCGAAGGACCGGTTCCCCTTTCGGCGAGAGAGGCGCGAGAGGCGCTTGTTGACAGAGAAGCGCGTCATCTCGGACGAGAAGAAGGCGGTGGCGCTCGATTCCACGGCGTGGGCTTCGTCGAGGATGAGGGCGCGGAAGGCGGGCAGCACGGCTGTGGCTTCGTAGCCGGCCCCTCCCATTCGCGCGGCGAGGTCCGCGAAGAGGAGATGGTGGTTGGCGACGATCACGTGGGCGTCCGCCGCCTCGCGGCGCGCCCGGAGCGCGAAGCAGCCTTCCCTGTCGGAGCAGCGCAGGCCGAGGCAGGCTTCGGACTCGGAGCAGACGCGCGACCAGAGCTGCTCGTCGGGGTAGAAGGACAGATCGGCGCGGTCCCCCGTCGCGGTCGTGCCCGCCCAGCCTTCGATGCGGCGCAGGGGATGGTCCTCCCCGGCGAAGATCCCCTCCTCGTCGATGGCCTCTCGAAGGCGAGTGCGGCATAGGTAGTTGCCCCGGCCCTTCACGAGGACGGCCTTCGTCTTCTTCCTGAACAGCTTCTGGACAACGGGTATGTCCTTGTCCACCAGCTGCTTCTGCAGGTTGATCGTCGCCGTGGAGACGACGACGCGCTCCTCGTTCCTGATAGCCCAGGCGAAGGCCGGCACGAGGTAGGCGAAGGACTTCCCGACGCCTGTTCCCGCCTCGGCCGCCAGCACGCCGCCGTCGTTGAAGGCGCTCGTGACGTCGCGCGTCATGCGGATCTGGCTCCTGCGCGGCTCGTAGCCGGCGATCAGGCCCGAGAGCTTGCCGCCCTCCTCGAGGACTCCGGCGATCTCGTCCTCGTCCAGCCTGGAATAGGGCTTGCGCCGGGCGGGCTCGGCGACCACATGCACCCGATCGACCGCGTTATTCACTATGTAGGAGCCTACGCCCGAGGAGCCGGCCTCGGCGGAGACGCCGACGTCGGCCTCGCTCGGCCTGAGCGTCCCCGAGGGGTGGTTGTGCACGATGACGTCCCCCCGCTCTAGGTAGGCCGCCAGGGCCGGCACCGCGGACCTCGTGCCGCGGGCGGCGACCAGGACTTCGTCGATGCGTCCGTCCTTGCCGATGCGGCAGGCCGCGAAGACCTCGCCGCCGCCGTTCTCGGAGATCTCCTCCCGCAGCGACTCGGCCGCCTCGGGGGTGAAGCGCTCGGATGCGTCCATGGCCCTAGTGCCCTTCGCCGCGCGCGACCGAGCTGCCGTGGGCCATCAGTGGAGCCAGGGCCGCGGCGCAGAATCGCGCGGCTTTCTCGCTGCCGGGGAAATTGACGAGGAATTGGAGACCGCGCATTCCCGCCTCGCCGCGGGAGAACACGGCCATCGGCGTCTCTTCCAGCGAGCGGGAGCGGAGGTACTCGGCCAGTCCGGGGAGGAGCCGGTCGCAGTACTCGCGGGTCGCCTCGGGCGTGACGTCGCGCTGCGACGGCCCCGTCCCTCCCGTCGTGAGGATCCAGTCGGCCTCGGGATGGCGCGCGAGGGCCGCGAGGATGGCCTCG
Source organism: uncultured Treponemataceae bacterium (assembly GCA_964491385.1). GTDB lineage: Bacteria > Spirochaetota > Spirochaetia > Treponematales > Rectinemataceae > UBA1306. Next base: position 24,839 of record CAZBGA010000026.1, read on the forward strand.
CGCTCGTCGGGCGCGATCTCGCGCTCGATCGACGAGCCGGGCAGGGCGGCCCGGAGTACCTCCTCCACCGCCGGGCCCGAGCGGTCCTCGTAGGCCCCTCGGGAGGCCCTATCGGAGACTGTAACGACAGCGATCCGCAATGCCGGCCTCCCCCCCCCGCACGACGCGCGCGAACACTCCGCGGCTGGGCATCACGCAGTCCCCTATTAGGCGCCTGATCTCGCAGGCCGCGTGGCACTCTTTCCCGATCCTTGAGATCTCGAGCTCGGCAGTGCCGAGGTAGAGGCGCGTGTTGAGGGGCAGCTCGTGCAGGGCCACTCCCCTCGTGGTGACGTTTTCGGCGAAGTCGCCCGGCGCAAGGGCGGTCGCTCCGGGCGAGGCCTTCGCGCAGGCCGCGGAGGCCTCCTCGATCTCCTCGATCGCGAGAAGGGAGACCTGCCGGTCCTCGAGGACTCCCGCGTGCGCGTCGCCTTCGACTCCTCGCCCGACGGCGAATCTCGCCCGGGGTATCGGCCGCTTGCGCGTGCCTGTCTTCTCGGAAATATTGAGCGAAACTATCTCGAAGCCTCCTTCGCGTGTCGCGCTCGCCATTTTAATCCCCTTCTTTCGTCTTCTCGACGAGCCTGATGTCGCGCAGGACCATGCCCGGGTCCACGGCCTTGCACATGTCGTAGACGGTCAGGGCGGCGACGGCCACGGCTGTCAGAGCCTCCATCTCGATTCCCGTCTTGTCGGTGCACCTGGCCGTAGCCTCGATCCCGATCCCGGCATCGTCGACGCGGAGATCGACCGAGACGTGCTCGATCTCGATATTGTGGCAGAGGGGCACGAGCTCGCTCGCGCGCTTCGCCCCCATGATGCCGGCGATGCGGGCGGCGGCCAGGACGTCCCCTTTCTGAAGCGCGTTGCGCCGGACCAGCGCGACCGTCGCGGGCGCCAGGTCGACCCGGCCCGCGGCCGTCGCTGTCCTGCGGACGCGGGGCTTCTCCGAGACGTCGACCATGCGCGCGGCCCCTGCCGCGTCGACGTGGCTCAGGCCCTCTTCCATGTCACCCTCCTATCTGCGCGGGCGCATATCCCTCGCTTCGATGCCCCCGCGGAGGCTTGGCGAGGACTGCCCGCCTGACGCTGCCTTCGACGTCCCCGAAATCGACCGGGAAGCCCTCCGACCCATGCAGGCAGGGCCGCAGGGTGCCGTCGGCGAGGAGGCGGATCCGGTCGCAGCCCGAGCACGCGGGCGGCCTGTCGTAGGCGCCTCCGTCCCGCTTCTCCTCGTCCAGTCTGTAGCGCGCGATGCTCTGGAAGCCCAAGCCGTTCGCGGATGCCCAGGCCGCGACCCCCTCGAGGTCGGCCTCGTGGCCCTCGATCGCCACGGCGTTGATCTTCACGCGGAGCCCCGCGTCGCGGGCGGCCAGGGCCCCGTCCAAGGCGTCGCGGAGCCGACCGCCGCGGGTGATTTCGGCGAACCTTCCGGGGTCGACCGAATCGACCGACACGTTGACCGATTTCAGTCCCCTGGCAGCGAGGTCCTGGGCGACGGGCGCGAGCAAGGTGCCGTTGGTGGTCATCGCGAGCTCGGCGATGCCGGGCAGGGCCGAGACGAGGGACACGAGGACCTCGACGCCCCTGCGCACGAGAGGCTCGCCCCCGGTGAGCCTCACCTTGTCGAAGCCCAGCCGGGCCGCCGCCGCGGCCACCTCCGCCATGCGTTCGTACGAAAGGATGCGCTCATGGGGCATCGACGCCGCTCCCTCCGGCGGCATGCAGTAGACGCAGCGGAGATTGCAGCGGTCGGTCACCGATATCCGCAGGCAGCGGATCTCACGGCCGTACGAGTCGAGCATTGACGACGCTCCCCTCCTCGAGGCCTTCGACGCCTATGGCGATGGACAGGAGGCAGTCGGCCTCCCCCAGGACGCTCAGCATGGACGAGCCTTTGTACTCGAGCGGCCGGACGGAAGGCAGTCCGTCGGCGCCGGGCTCCAGGCGCGCCGGCAGGAACTCATGGCGGTCCGACTCCTTGCGCGTGACGGCCGACGCGAGGCGCGCTCCCACGATGCGCGGCTTCCAGGCAAGGCCGGAACGCGCGGCCAGGTAGGGTCGCACCAGCATCTCGAAGGCGACGAAGGAGGAGACGGGGTTGCCGGGCAGGCCGAAGACGGCCGCGCTTGCGCGAGCGCCCGCGCCGCGGCGCCGCGTTCCGAAGAAGACCGGCTTGCCCGGCTTCATCGCCAGGCCGTGGAAAACCTCCTCGATCCCGGCGCGGGCGAGAGCGCGCGGTACGCAGTCGAAATCGCCCATCGATACGCCCCCCGACACGATCAGGACGTCGCGGCCCCGGAGGGCCGCCTCGAAGGCCCGAAAGAGCGAGTCCTCGTCGTCCCTCGCGATCCCGAGGAAGCTCGCGTCGCATCCGCAGTCCATGGCCTGAGCGGCGAGCTGCGGACCGTTGGAATCGTAGACGGCGCCGGGTCCGAGGGGCGAGCCGGGGGTCGCGAGCTCGTCGCCCGTGGAGAGGACCGCGACCCGCGGGCGTTCGGCGACGAGGATCCCTTCGTATCCCGAGGACGCCAGAATCCCGATGTCCTGAGGCCCGAGGACCCGCGGGCCGAGCAGGAGCTCGCCCGCCCTCCGGTTCGCGGCGCGCCGCACGAGATTGTCCGCCTCCTCGGCGCGGGTGAATCTTACCAGAGCCGAGTAGCCGAGCCCTGGTGAGGGAGGGGAGAGGGCCTCGGTCCACTCGACGCGCTGGACGGCCTCCGTCCCCGGCGGGACTATCGCGCCGGTCATGATGCGGACGCATTCTCCCGGTCCCAGGGCCGGGAGACGGGACGAACCCGCCGCCGCCAGGCCGATCACGCGCCATGGCCCTTCCGGTGCCGGCAGGGGAGAGGCGTGGGCGAAGCCGTCCATCGTCGACTTGTCGAAGGGAGGCTGGTCGACCCTGGCGCGGGCTTCCTCGGCCAGGACCCGGCCCAGGGCATTTCCCAAGGGCACTCTTTCGGCCTTCGGACGAGGCGCGGCTTCCAGCGCGAGCCGCAGTGCCTCCTCGACGCGCAGGGCGCCGATCGCCCCGAGGATCCTGCCCGATTCGGCAGGATCCCGTTCCTCGCCCTTCGCGCGTAGTGTCATGCCTGGAAGATCTCCGCGGGAAGATCATACTCCATTAGCGCGAGCGTCGAGAACCCCGTTCGTTCCGACCTAGATCGAGAAGGATATCAGCACGCGGGTCCCGCCCCGGTTCTCGATGCTGAGCTCGGCGTCGAGCTGCTCGGTCAGGAGGCGCACGAGGGTCATGCCCATGCTCGCGCTCTCGGAGGCGAGATAGCGGTCCGGGATTCCAGCGCCGTCGTCGGATACCGCCAGGCTCATCGTGCCATCGTCCCGGGATAGGTCGACGCGGACTTCGCCTCTTTCCCCCGGGGCGTAGGCGTACTTGAGCGCGTTGGAGAGAAGCTCGTTGAGGATCAGTCCCAGGGGAACCGAGCGTCGGGTGTCCAGGAGGACGCGGTCCGCCCGTATCCGCAGGGCGACGCGCCCCGGATCGAGGTTGTAGGTCGAGAAGAGGGACTTGGCGAGGTCCTGGACGTAGAGGGCCAGATCCACTCTCTCGGGATCCTCGGAGAGGTAGAGCCGCTCGTAGATCGCCGAGATCGACCTGACCCGCGCGATGGCCTCGGACAGGACCTTGGACGCGCTCGAGTCGACTGACTTCCGGTTCTCTAGCTCGAGGAGGCTCGTCACCACGTTGAGGTTGTTCTTCACGCGGTGCTGGAGCTCCTTCATCAGGGTGTCCTTCTCGACGAGGAGGCGCTGGAGCGCCTCCTCGGAGCGCTTGCGCTCGGAGATGTCCAGCATGTGGGTGATGAAGACGGCGGGCTCTCCTCGCTCGTCCCTGACGAGGGCGATGCTGACGTCCGCCCACACGGCGTGTCCGTCCTTGTGGATGTAGCGCTTGACGAGGCGCGCGCTGGCCCTCTCGCCCGAGAGGCAGGCGCGCGCGCACTCGTCGCTCGGCCCTAGGTCGTCGGGGTGGGTTATGGACGCGTAGGGGAGGGACGAGAGCTCCTCCGCGGAGCGGCCGACCATGTCGGCGAAGGCCCCGTTCGCCCAGGAGAAGCGGCCGTCGGGAGCGGTCAGGGCCATGCCCACAGGGGCGCGCTCGATGGCGGTCCTGAAGCGCGTCTCGCTCGCCCGGAGCTCGGCCTGGATCCGCATCTGGTCCGATACGTCGTGGACTATCGAATGGAGGAAGACTTTGTCCCCGACATCTATCGGGCTCGAGAATACCTCGACCTCGCGCAGCTCGCCCGAAGCCAAGCGATGCCTGAAGTAGAAGCGGCTTTCGTCGTTGTCCCTGACTCTCCGCAAGTCGGCTCGGGTCTCGTCGGGCGGAGCGACGTTGATGTCCGTCATCCTCATCTTCACGAGCCGCTCGGGCGCATAGCCGTAGAACTTCGAGGCCGCGAGGTTCGCGTCCACGATATCCGAAGTCTCGGGATCGATGAGGAGCTTTGCCGCCGAGCTCTTCTCGAAGCTCTCCCTGTAGAGCTTGTCGCTCTGCTTCAGCCTGAGCTCGGCGTACTCGCGGAGCTCCCTGCTCTTCGCGGATTCGAGGGCGAAGGAGACGTCCAGGGCCAATTGGGCGAGGAGGTCCGTCTCCTCGGGTCCGAAGAAATCGGGCTCGCCGGAATAAAAGCCGAATACTCCGACGATTTCGGGTCCGGATCGCAGGGGGAATCCGGCCATCGACCTGTAGCCGCGGGCGAGGGCCCTTTCGCGCCAAGCCTCCGCGCGCTGGTCGCCTTCGATGTCGGCGATTACCGACAGCCGCCCCTCGCGCAGGGCCATTTCGGCCGGCTCCATGCCGGCCGGCGATCCTGTCATGGGTATCGTCAGCCCGCCGAGGTAGCCTTCTACGGCGCCGGCGCTCGAGAAGGGCCTGGCGACGCTGCCTTCCTCGTCGACCAGCCCGATCCAGGCCATGCGAAGCCCGCCCCGCGACACGGCTATCCGGCAGGCGTCGTCGAGGAGCCTCCGTACGTCGGTCTCGCGCACGATCAGCTGCATGACCTCGCTTACCGCGGCCCTTACGCGATTGAGCTTGCCCGCCTTCTCGTCCCCGAGCTTCCGCTCGGAGATGTCGAGGGCATGGATGATGAGGCCCTGCGCCTCGCCGCTCTCGTTCCGAAGCAGGGAGACGCTTTCGTCGACCCACACGACGCCGCCTCCCTTGTGGAAGTATCTCGCGACGAAGCGCATGGTGCCGCGGCTCCCGCTGAGGAGGTTCTTGACGGCGTCTTCGCACAGCGCCAGGTCCCCGGGGTGCATGTGCGACTTGAAATCGACGGAGGTCGCCTCCGTCATGCTGCAGCCGAGCATGTCGCTGAAGGATCGATTCATCATCCGCAGGTCGCCGGATATGGAAAGGAGGGCCATTCCGACGGGGGCGTTCGCGAAGGCGGCCCTGAACCTCGACTCGCTGTCCTTGATGAGATCGTCCGCGAGCTTCCGCTCGGTGATGTCCCTCGTGATCGCCAGGGTGTAGATCTCCCCTTCGATCTCGATGATCTTGGCCGACATCATGCCGGTGAAGAGGCTGCCGTCCTTGCGCCGGAATTGGGTCTCCATGTTCATCGCCTCGTCGGATTCCCGGAGCCCGCGGACGAGGGTCTCTCTATCCTCGGATCGAGCCCATATTCCGATGTCGCCCGGCAGGGAGGAACGCCCCACGACCTCCCCCCTCGAGTAGCCGGTCATCTCCGTGAAGCCGGAGTTTGTGTCGATGAATACGCCGTCGGATAGGCGGTTGATGGTGATCGAGTCCGGGCTCAGCCGGAAGGCCTTTAGGAACTTATCCTCGGACAGCGCGAGCTTCCTGTTCGACGCGGTAAGCTCCTCCACGGTCACCCGCAGCTGCTCGTTCGCCGCCTCGATCGCCATGTTCTTCGCGTTTATGCTCTTTCGAGCCTCGAACAGCCGGAAGGCCATCCTGATGGACGCGTCGAGCACGGTTATGCCGGAGTTCTTCACTACGTAGCCGTAGGAGCTGATCTCCTCGGTCGACTCGACGATCGATTCTTCAGTATGGGATGAAAGGAAGACGATGGGGATGTCCCGGCTTCTCAGGATCTGTCGAGCCGCCTCCGTGCCGGACATCCCTCGCCCGAGATTGATGTCCATGAGGATGAGATCGATCCCTTCGGGGGACGCGGCCACCCGAGCGAGGGCCGACTCCCCCGAGAATACGTGCTCTACGGAATAGCCCCGCTTGCCCAGCGTGGAGACCGTCCCCATGGCCAGGATGGCCTCGTCCTCGACGAGTAGCAAGCTTCTCCTTCCGCCCATGCCTTAAGTATGGCGGAAGAGGGGGAACTTTAGTAGATGGAGCGGCGTCAGGGGAGGCGTGTCTCTCCCATGAGGAAGCGATCGACCTCGCGCGCCGCCCCCCTGCCCTCGGCTATGGCCCATACGACGAGGCTCTGTCCGCGCCTCATGTCGCCGGCGGCGAAGACGCCGGGCGCGCTCGTCGCGAAGGAGCCGTAGCCGGCCTTCGCGTTGCCGCGCTCGTCGGCCTCCACGCCGAAGGCCTTGAGCGGACCCTCCTCCGGGCCCAGGAAGCCCATCGCGACGAGGACGAGCCCGGCGGGGATGGTACGCTCGCTGCCTGCGACCTCCTGCGGCCCGAAGCGGCCCTTCTCGTCCTTCTTCCACTCGACGTCGACGACGACGACGCCGCTTACGCGGCCCTCCTTATCGCCCAGGAATTTCTTCGCCGTGACGAGGAAAATCCTGGGGTCCGAGCCGAAGAGCGCGGCGGCCTCTTCCTGCCCGTAATCGGTCTTGAGGATCTTGGGCCAGCGCGGCCAGGGATTGTCGGGAGCGCGTATCTCGGGCGGACGGGGCATGATCTCGAGCTGAGCGACGCTCTTCGCCCCCTGGCGGATGGCCGTGCCGACGCAGTCGGTCCCCGTGTCGCCGCCGCCGATTATCACGACCGCCCTGCCCTTGGCCGAGATGGCCCTCCCGTCGGTGTGGCCGGAATCGAGTAGGCTCTTCGTATTGGCAGTGAGGTACTCCATCGCGAAATGGATGCCGGCCAGCTTGCGGCCCTCTATGGGAAGGTCCCGCGGCCTCGTCGATCCGCAGGCGAGGACGACGGCGTCGTTCTTCGCGCGCAGGTCTTCGGCCGAGAGCGACTTTCCCGGCCCCGAGGCGGAGCCGACTTCGACGCCCGTCACGAAGCGGACGCCTTCGGCGGCCATGAGGTCGACGCGGCGGGCCACGATCTTCTTGTCGAGCTTCATGTTAGGGATGCCGTAGGTGAGTATCCCGCCGATCCGGTCCGCGCGCTCGTAGACTATTACCTCGTGGCCCGCCTTGTTGAGCTGATCGGCGCAGGCGAGCCCCGAGGGCCCCGAGCCGATGACCGCCACCTTCCTGCCCGTTCGCCTCGCGGGCGGCTCGGGGACGAGCCAGCCCTCCTCCCAGCCGCGGTCTATGATGCTCACTTCGTCGTTCTTTATCGCGACCGCAGGCAGGGGAATGGCGCCGACGGTACAGGCCCCCTCGCAGGGGGCCGGGCAGACTCGCCCGGTGAATTCGGGGAAGTTGTTCGTGAGCCGAAGCCGACTCAGGGCCTCTTGCCAGAGTCCCCGGTACAGCAGGTCGTTCCATTCCGGGATGAGGTTGTTGATCGGGCAGCCGGAGGCGGCGCCGTCGTAGACGACGCTGCCGTGGCAGAAGGGCGTGCCGCAGTCCATGCAGCGGGCGGCCTGGTCTCGGAATTCCTCCTTGGTCTTGAAGGCCGTGTGGAACTCGTTCCAGTCCTTCACCCGCTCGGCCGGGGCGCGGTCGGGGGGAAGGGCGCGTTCGTACTCGATGAAGCCCGTAGGTTTGGCCATGGTCGTCTCCTAATTGCCGGATACGCGGGCGAGGTCGAGGTTGTTCTGCTCGAAGGCCGCCATCAGGGCCATCTCGCCCGAGAGCCCGTCGCGCGAGGCCTTGTCTATCGCGACGATCATGCGCTTGTAGTCGCAGGGCATCACCTTGACGAAGCGCTTCACCGCTCCCGCCCAGCCGGCGAGCATCCGCTTGGCGCGGGCGCTGCCGGTCGCCTTCGCGTGGCGCTCGACGAGCATCCGGAGGCCGGCTATCTCCGCGGCGTCGGTCAGGTCCTCGAGATCGACCATCTCGCGGTTGACGCGCGAGGGGAAGTTCCCGTCGCCGTCGTGGACGTAGGCCACGCCGCCCGACATGCCGGCGCCGAAGTTGCGCCCGGTGCGCCCGAGCACGACTACGACGCCTCCCGTCATGTACTCGCAGGCATGGTCGCCGACGCCCTCAACGACCGCGGAGACTCCCGAGTTGCGCACGCAGAAGCGCTCGCCGGCCATGCCGCAGACGTAAGCCTCGCCGGCGGTGGCTCCATAGAATCCCACGTTGCCGATGATGATGTTCTCGTCGGGCTTGAACGGCGACGCGGGCGGCGGATAGACGATGATCTTTCCGCCCGACAGGCCCTTGCCTATGTGGTCGTTCGAGTCCCCTTCGATCGTCAGGGTCACGCCGCGCGGGAGGAAGGCGCCGAAGCTCTGCCCCGCGGAGCCTACGAATTTGAGGTTGATCGTATCCTCGGGCAGGCCCTTGGCGCCGAAGCGCTTGGTTATCTCGGCGCCGAGGATGGTGCCCACCACGCGGTTGACGTTGTGAATCGGAATCGTGACCCTGACTTTCGCCGCGCGCTCAAGGGCCGGCTCGCAGAGGCTCAGGAGGACCCTCCTGTCCAGGGAGTCGTCGAGGTTGTGGTCCTGGGCCTTCTCGCAGTGGCTGCCCCAATCGTTAGGCACCTGAGGCCTGTAGAAGATCTTCGAATAGTCGAGGCTCCTGGTCTTGGGATTGCCCTTGGCGGCCTCCATATCGAGGAGGTCGGTCCTGCCGACCATGTCGACGAGCCTGCGTATCCCTAAGCCGGCCATGTGCTCGCGCAGGTCCTGCGCCACGAAGCGCATGAAATTCTCGACGTGCTCGGGCTTTCCGGCGAAGGCCTTGCGGAGGGCGGGGTTCTGCGTCGCGACTCCGACCGGGCAGGTATCGAGGTTACACGCGCGCATCATCACGCAGCCGAGGGCGACGAGGGGCGCGGTCGCGAAGCCGAATTCCTCGGCACCCAGGAGAGCGGCGATCGCGACGTCGCGGCCGGTCATCAGCTTGCCGTCCGTCTCTACGGTGATCCGCGAGCGGAGGTTGTTGAGGAGGAGAGTCTGGTGGGTCTCGGCGAGGCCCAGCTCCCATGGCAGCCCCGCGTGACGAAGGGAGGTGCGGGGCGAGGCGCCCGTCCCGCCGTCGTAGCCCGAGATGAGGACCACGTCGGCGCGGGCCTTGGCGACGCCGGCGGCTATCGTGCCGACTCCGACCTCCGAGACGAGCTTAACCGAGATCCTCGCCTCGGGATTCCCGCACTTGAGGTCGTGTATGAGCTCCGAGAGGTCCTCGATGGAGTATATGTCGTGGTGGGGCGGAGGGGATATGAGCCCGACGCCCGGCGTGGACCTGCGGCACTCCGCCACCCAGGGATAGACCTTCCGGCCGGGCAGCTGGCCGCCCTCGCCGGGCTTGGCCCCCTGGGCCATCTTGATCTGTATCTCCTTGGCGCTGACGAGGTACTCGCTCGTCACGCCGAAACGGCCGGAAGCCACCTGCTTGATCGCGCTGCAGCGCGAGTCCCCGTTCGCGTCTGGCGCGAAGCGCTCGGGATTCTCCCCGCCCTCTCCCGTGTTGCTCTTGCCCCCGAGGCGGTTCATCGCGATCGCGAGCGCCTCGTGGGCCTCCTTGCTGATCGAGCCGAAGGACATGGCGCCCGTCTTGAAGCGCCTGACGATGGAGTCCACCTCCTCGACCTCGTCGATGGGGACGGCCTTGGTCGGCTTGAATTTCATGAGGCCTCGGAGGGTGCACTGCCTCGCCGTCTGGTCGTCGATGAGCGCCGTGTACCGCTTGAAGGTGCCGTAGTCGCCTTCCCTGCACGAGCGCTGGAGGAGGTGGACGGACTCCGGATTGTAGAGGTGGTACTCCCCGTCCTTGCGCCATTGCCAATCCCCGCCGACCGGGAGCGTGCCGTAGTCGGGGGCGCGCTCGTCGAAGGCGGCGGCGTGCCGCTCCTCGATCTCGGCGGCCAGCTCCTCGATCCCGATTCCGCCGATGCGCGAAGGCGTACCCGTGAAGAACTTGTCGACGATGGCGCTCGAGAGGCCCACCGCCTCGAAGATCTGCGCGCCCTGGTAGCTCTGGACAGTCGAGATGCCCATCTTGGACATGACTTTGATCACGCCCTTCGTGACTGCCTTCTTGTAGGTTTTCACCGCCTTTTCATGGGTCAGGTCGGGCAGGAAGCCCGTCTTGATCATGTCGTCGATCGCCTCGAAGACCAGGTAGGGGTTGATCGCCGAGACGCCGTAGCCGATCAGCATCGAGAAATGGTGTATCTCGCGCGGCTCGCCCGATTCCAGGACGATGCAGACGCGGGTCCTGGTCTCGTTCCGGATCAGGTGGTGGTGCAGTCCCGCGACGGCTAGGAGGGCCGGTATCGGGATCGTGGTCTTGTTCACCCCGCGGTCCGAGAGGATGAGGATGTTGCATCCTTCCGCGAAGGCCTTGTCGGCCTCGGCGCAGACGCGGTCCATCGCCCGCTCTAGCGCAGCGCCGGGTCCGCCGGAGCCTCCCCCGACCGCTCGGTAGACGATGGGGATGGTCACGGCCTTGAAGCCGGCCCGTGTTATGTGCCGCAGCCTTTCGAGCTCGTCGTTGTCGATGAAGGGGCTCGATAGCTTGATCTGCCTGGCGGCCTCGGGCGTCGGGTGGACCAGATCGCCCTCCGAGCCCATGAAGGTCTCGGGGCCTATGACTATCTCCTCGCGGATCGCGTCTATGGGCGGGTTCGTGACCTGGGCGAAGAGCTGCTTGAAGTAGTTGTACAGGAGCTGGGGCTTGTCCGAGAGGACCGCGAGGGGAGTGTCGTTCCCCATGGAGCCGACGGGGTCGACACCGTCGCGGACCATGGGGACGAGCACCTGCCTCTCGTCCTCGTAGGTGTAGCCGAAGGCCTTCTCGAGCCTCAGTACGGTCTCGTGGCTGGGCTCGGGCATGCGCGGCGGCGACGGCAGGTCCTCGAGGCTGATCATGTGCTCGTCGAGCCACTCGCGATAAGGATGCTCGCAGGCGGCCCTTTCCTTGATCTCGTCGTCGTCGATTATCCTGCCTTCCTTCGTGTCGATGAGGAGCATGCGACCCGGCTGCAACCTCTCCTTGCGCACGATGCGGTCGGCGGGTATGTCGAGGACGCCGACCTCCGAGGCGAGGATGACGGTGTCGTCGAGGGTGACGTAATAGCGCGCGGGCCTGAGGCCGTTGCGGTCGAGCACCGCACCCACGCTCGAGCCGTCGGTGAAGGCCATCGCCGCAGGCCCGTCCCAAGGCTCGATGAGAGTGGCGTGGTACTCGTAGAACGCCTTCTTCTCGTCGCTCATCGACTCGTGGCCCGACCAGGGCTCCGGGATCATCATCATCATGGCGTGGGAGAGAGGCCTGCCGGTAAGGTAGAGGAACTCGAGGCAGTTGTCGAACATGGCCGAGTCCGACCCGCTCGGGTTGATGATGGGCATGATGCGCGCGACGTCCGGTCCGAAGAGGTCCGTCTTGATCATCGACTCGCGGGCGTGCATCCAGTTGACGTTGCCTCGCAGGGTGTTGATCTCGCCGTTGTGGATGAGGTAGCGGTAGGGATGGGCGCGCTCCCAGCTCGGGAAGGTGTTCGTGCTGAAACGCGAGTGCACCACGCTCAGGGAAGACTCGAAAGCGGGGTGGGAGAGATCGAGGTAGAAAGGCTCGACCTGCTCGGAGGTGAACATGCCCTTGTACACGATGGTCTTGCTGGAAAGGCTCGCGAAGTAGAAATAGTCGGCCGAGCTTTCGTTCCTGCCCTCTGTGGATTTCTCTGCGCGCTTTCGGACGACGTAGAGCTTACGCTCGAAAGCCATATCGTCGAGCCCGAGGGCGGAGGGGCCGGCCCCCCTGCCGGAATCCTTGCCGACGAATACCTGGCAAATATGCGGCATCACCGAGCGCGAGATGTTGCCGAGCGACGAGACGTCGACCGGAACGTCGCGCCAGCCTAGGCAGGAGAGCCCTTCCTCGTAGATCAGCTTCTCGATGCGACCCTTTACGACGGCCCTCGTGGGGGAATTGCGCGGCATGAAAACCATTCCCACGCCGTAGTCTCCGACGCCCTTCAGCTCGATGCCCGACTCGGAGCAGACTTCGGCGAAGAAGCGCTGGGGAATCTGCGTGAGGATCCCCGCGCCATCGCCCGAGTTGCGCTCGTAGCCTGCGCCTCCGCGATGGCTCATGTTATTGAGGATCGTAAGCGATTGGCTGACTATCTGATGGGACTTGCGTCCCTTGATATTTACCACAAACCCGATTCCGCAGGAATCGTGCTCCATTTGCGGATCGTATAGGCCCTGTCGGGGCGGTAGTCCGGCGGGCATCTGCCCGTCTTGGTTGTACTGACCCATCATCCCATCCTTGTTTGACTGGGCTATAGTCAAGGCTTTTAGCCGTGACTAGGGGCCAAGAATCTGATTTTGTGCATAAAAAGTCAAGTGTTTTACGGAAAAATGCATAATTATACGAGAATCGTAGATTAAGAAGGGGAAATATGCATAAACTGTCGTCTAGGCCATATTTTTCTCCACTATGAACTTGCTCATCAGCCCATTCAGCGCCTTAACCGACTCCGAATTCTTGGTCCCGGCGTCGGCGATAGCCTCCGCCGCCTTGAATATTTCGTTTATTCCTATGCTGATCTCCTCCATCCCGTTTTTGGTATCGGCCGAGATATCGGAGACCTGGTGCATGGCCCGCGTTATGGCGCCCACCTTCTCGCTCATGACTTTGGACGAGCCTCGGACTTCCTCGGTAGTCCCGAGCAGCGATGCGAGGGCCTCGAGTATCTGCTGCGCTCCGATGGACAGTTCGCTCGTGGCGTTCTTCATCTCGGCCATTGAGAAGGCGACGCTCTTGATCTTGACGACGATCTGGTCGAAGACCTCTCCCGTGCGGCGGGTGCTCTTTTCCGAAAGCTGGATGCTATCGGAGACCTCGCCCAGGGCCTTGGTCACGGAGTCGGCGCTCTCCGCGCTCGATTCGGCGAGGTTGCGGATCTCGTCGGCGACGACCGCGAAGCCCTTGCCGTAGTCGCCCGCATGGGCGGCCTCGATGGCGGCGTTCATCGCGAGGAGGTTCGTCTTCGAGGCGATATCCTGGATTATCTGGATCATCTCCATGATGACGCCGGCGGAATCGGCGACCTTCTTGATGCCCTTTTCGGCCTCCTCCATCTCCGATTGGCCGTCCAGGGCGGAGGACTCGAGCTCGTTGGCGATCTTCAGCTTCTCCTCGGCCGCGTCGGCTATGTTCTTTATATTGGCGCTCATCTCCTCGATGCTCGCGCTCGATTCGTTGATGGCGGATGCCTGGTCGGCTATGAGCTTCGCGAGGCTTCCTATGAAATCGTCGACGTCGGCGGCGGAGCGGGCACTGCCCGAGACCTCGGTATCGAGGAGGATGATCTTGTCTTTCATTCCCTCGGTATTGACCCTGATCTCATGCAGGCTCGCGGCAGTCTCCTCCGAGCTCGCGGCGAGGTCGGAGGAGATCTCCTCGGCGCCGACGGCCACCGCCTTCACCTCGGTCATGAGATCCTGCAGGGCGCTTATGAAATTATTGAAGAAATCGGCCACCTTGCCGATCTCGTCCCGGCCCTTCGCGTCGGCCCTCACGGTCAGGTCGCCAGTGGCCGCCTTCCGGAAAGTCGCGACATAGCTGGCGAGGGGCTTCATGACGACCCTGATGAGGAAGAACAGGCCGAGCCCCAGGCCGAGGGTCAAAATGAAGGCGCTGATCGCGATATTGCGCGTAGCGGCGGCTTGGGTCAGGGCGGCCGCCTTGAGGGAAGAAACGATCTCGAAGGCGCCGTGCACTTCCCCGACTTTCCATCCCTCCCTGACGCCTCCTACGGGATCGATCGAACCCGCAGGGTCGCCGTGGCAGAGGAGGCAGTCCTGGCTCAGCCTGATCGGACGGAAATAGTAGACGTTCCGGGAATCGGTCTTGACGTACTCGCCGAGTTCCCCCGATTCTAGCTTCTTGAGCGCCTCGATCTCGATGCCCCTGGGTTCGTTCGCCGGATTCCGGGGCTGGAATTTGGGGACTCGGAACTCGTAATCTTCCTCTTTCGCGTTCTTGCCGGCGACTTCGATGGCGGTGATTATCGGAACGGCCTCCATGAGGGTGGAGCGATCCACCTTCTTGGCGAGCGCCGCGAGGTCGGTCACGACCCCGGATTGGACGCGCTCGGCCATGGCGTCGCGCGTGGCCTCCACTGTATAGACGATCGCCCTGCTCTTCTCGAGGATGGCCGACTTGGCCTGCGCGGTTATATCGCTGATGTAGAACTGAGCGATGACGACCGTAATGACGAGCATTCCCCCGAGCGAAAGCAGGAGGACCTTGAACTTCAGGTTGAGGTCGCGGAAACGCATTTCCCCAGTATAAATCCTCGACGGCACCGGATCAAGCTCGATGCCGATCCTTTCGGCTTTTCGTCGTAAGCGTTTACGTTATAGAGTGGCCTTTCCTGAACCGATATTCGATCGAAGGCCCATTCGATATATTGATGAAGGGAGCGAAGGCGAAGGGGAGATGACGGTAGGCCAGAAAGCGAGCGTAAGCCTCCTTATTGCCGTGCTCCTCTTCGCGGCCTTCGCCGTGGCGGCCTTCTCGGGACTCTTCGACGTAATCGAGTCGAGCTTCCGCAATCCTGCCATGGTCCGGGGCATAGGTGCCTCGCTCGCCAAGGTCGCGGAAGCGGAGACCGGTTTCCACGCCTCCAACCTCGCGCGCTTCGGCTCCGTCCTCGCCCAGGACCCGGTGAGAAGGAGCTTCCTGCCCAATCTCAGCTCGCAGGACGCCTTCGATCGGGCCAACCTCTTCGGGAAGCTCCAGGAAGAGACCTCCGGCCTGGCGGGCATCCGCCTGATAGACTCGAACGGAAAGCGCCTCCACTTCAGCAGCATCCCAGGCGACATCCGCTCCAAGACCCAGCTCGAGACGGTCTACCGCAACTACGGCGAGGCCGGCGACCCTCCCTACGATTCCGTGTCCGCCCCCGAAGGATCGAAGGGCATCGTTCGAATCGACCCGGCCGCCGGCCGGTTCCTCTACTCTCTGCCTTTCTCCGACAGTTACGGAATCTATAGGGGCACCGCGGTATTCCAGGTCTCGCTGGACGCTCTGATCTCGCTTCTCGCGAGGGAGGACCTCGCGCCGGTCGACGAGATAGCCGTCCCCGCGGGAGATGGCGGCCTCCTCCTTCGCGTGCCCGAAGCCTACCGATCGGTCCTTCCGCCTCGGGTCGCCGAGCTCTGGGCCTCCGGCGCGGACGACAAGCCCGTCCCCATCGCCGCCTCCGTGGGCACGGGCGAATCCTTCGTGCTCTTCTCCAAGGTCGTCGAGGGCGCCGGCCGGGTCGGCTTCATCGTACCCGCGAGCGATTTCGTACTGCCGGCGGCGATGAAGTGGATCCTCCTCGCTTCTTTCTTCGTGACCGCCTACCTGCTCGCCTTCCTCCTGTTCAATATCAGGCAGGACCGGATGACGGTCCTGTCCGACAGGATCAAACGCTTCCAGATCAATCTTCTCGAGGAGTACGTCGAGAACAAATCCGACCTGGACTTCGGGCGCTGGCACCGCGAGCTGGAATCCAGGAGGCCCGATGTCAGGAAGGCCATTCGAGCCGGCCTCGGAAGGGTGCGAAAGAATCGGCAAGCCGACGTCGACGAGCTCATCGACAAGAGCTGGGACGAGATACTCGCCGTGCTCGGCGGCAAAGTCGAGAGTGAGCGCGGCCCTATCGAGCAGAGTTCGATAGGGCTCCGGGAGATAGAGCGCCTGCTCGGCGAGGCTTTGAAGAGCGGCAGCTTCGTCCTACCCGCCGCGACGGTCCAGGGCCTTTCGGAAGGCGGTGTGAAGCCTGTAACGCGCGCGATGCCTCCTGAAGTCGAATCCGAAGCTGAGGCCGTAGAGGAAGCTGAGGCCGTAGAGGAAGCTGAGGCCGTAGAGGAAGCTGAGGCCGTAGAGG
>CAZBGA010000026.1:41136-45284 GCA_964491385.1 uncultured Treponemataceae bacterium
CAATTCCCTTACGGTCTCCGGCGCCGGTGGCGCCGGAGGAACTCGAGTCGGTCGAACCGCAGTTCGCGGAAAGCGAACTCGTACAACCAATTCCCTTACGGTCTCCGGCGCCGGTGGCGCCGGAGGAACTCGAGTCGGTCGAGGAACTCGAGTCGGTCGAGGAACTCGAGTCGGTCGAGGAACTCGAGTCGGTGGCGCCCCGCGACATTCGTTCGAATTCCACGAAAGCTTATGAGTTGGCCGCCGGCGAATACGAAGATATCCCCGTTATCCCCGAATCCTCGGGGCTCGAGCTGGCGGACGAGGCCGATATTTCCGACATTATCGGGTTCATCGATATCGAGGACGCCGAGCGCGCAGAGGACCTCGATATCCTGGAGGCCGAAGATTCCGGAAGAATCGAATCCGCGGAGCCGGCCACGGTATCCGAGGAGACACGTGATTCGGGGCTCGAGCCATTGGAGGAAGTCGAGTTCGAGCTTTTGCTTTCCTCGATAGACTTATCCTCGCTTGAGCAATGGGACAAGGGACCCGCCGGCGCGGCCGAAGCGGACGCGACTCGATCGGAAGCGGAGGATGCCTCCCTCCCGAACGCGGCGATGTCGGGCGACGAAGAGCGAGCCGAGGAGGAGGAGGTCCATCTCCCTGAAAGCGCCGAGGATTACGAGGAGCCCGCCGAAATCGAGGAGCTCGAGGTCCTGCCCCTGGCCGAGCCCGAGGCCCTCCTCGAGCGCGAAGATAGATCGGGAGCGGGGATCGCTTTCGAGACGGGAGGGGGGGGCTTCGACGATGTCGTGATCGAGGCCGGTGAAAGCGGGCGCGAGGCAGAGCCGGGAACCGAATCCGAAACGGCTGCGGAAGACGCGGGCGGGAGGACCTCGGACCTGGATCGCTATCTCGGACCTTGGATTGCCTATCGTCCCTTCGCGGCCTTCGACAGGGGACGAGTCGCTGAAGAGCTGCTCGTCGTCGGTGAGGGGCAGCCTTGGGAGGACGCCGAGTTCCTCGGCGAGGAAGAGGAGAATTTCGAAGGCCAGGACGGCGGGATCATCGAATTCCGAGACGGGGTCTTCAGATTGAACACGGACCTCGCTCTCTCAGGCGCGACTTCGTCATCCGGGGACGCGGGCGCGGACAGCGAAATGCGCGCCTTGGTCGACTCGGTATTGGGCGGCGATTCCGAGGCAGGAGCCGCGCCCCAGGAGCCGAGCTAGTGGACGGGGCGCGGGCGCCGCTCGCCGGAGCGCGGGCCTTCATCTTCTCGGCCGCCCTGGTTCTCGCGCTGTCCTTTGCGATAGCGTGGCCCATATGGCTCTTCGCGACCAGCTGCAGCAGATGCTACACGATAGCCGTGGCCGGCGCGGCCGCCTTCCTCGTCGTCCTTTCCGCCTCACGGGCCTTGCGCCGGCGCCGTTCCGCTCGCGAGGGACGCCGGGCTGCATGAGGCTGCGTTCGCGCGCGGCCTTCGCCGCCGTCCTTGCCGCGGCGACCGCCGCCGCCGCGGCGCAAGAGCGGGCCGGGAACTATCCGGCGATGTCGACCCTCGGGCCGGACGACGTCATATATGTCCAGCGGCAAGAGCAGCTCGAGAGATCGTACCAGGCGATACGGAGCGGCGAGCAGCCTCCCGACCTCGTCATCTACTCCTATACGGTCCGCGACGCCGTCGACCTCTTCTCGCTCGCCGCCCGCCTCGACCTCCCTTACGAGACGCTGGCCACGATTAACCGCCTCGATCGATCGCGTTCCTTCCTGCCCGGAGAGCGCATCCTGGCTCCGAGCGCCCCGGGGATTTTCGCATCCCCGTCGCCGGGCTCCGACCTGGACCTCCTCATCTCGTATCGCGGGAGGGGTTCGAGCTATCCGGTATCGGTCCGCGCGGGCGGGAAGGATTCCGTCCTCCTCTTCTACCCCGGCGCCGGCTTCAGTCTCGAGGAGAAGGCCCTCTTCCTCGGCCTTCTCTTCCGTTTGCCCCTGCCTGCGGGCGTTATCGCTTCCGGCTTCGGAACGCGCGCGAGCCTCTCGTCCCGTCGCGCGGCCCGATCAGCCGGGATCGATCTGGCCGCGCCCTTGGGAACGGAAGTCTTCGCCGCGCGAAAAGGCAGAGTCTCCGAGACCGGCGCCGACGCGGTCCTCGGGCAATACATCGTCATACTTCACGAGGGGGGGTGGTCGACGGTATACGGCCACCTTTCGGCGAGGCGCGTCCGATTGAACGACGAAGTCGAATCGGGTATGATCATAGGAAACGTAGGGTCGACCGGCGAGACCGCGAGTCCGTGCCTCCACTTCGAGGTGCGAGTCGTGCAGGAGGACCAGTGACCAGGCTATTCTCTTGGAACGTCAACGGGGTTCGGGCCTCGGCCGGGAAGGGCCTCTTCGATTGGCTTGCGAAAGAAAGCCCCGATGTCCTCTGCATCCAGGAGACTAAGGCGAGCTCCGACCAGCTCCCGCCCGAATTCCTGTCGCCTCCCGACGGCCGCGGCGGCGCCTACCACGGCTACTGGGCTTCGGCGAAGCGCAAAGGCTACTCGGGCGTCGCCATCTTCTCCAAGCGCGAGCCTCGCTCCATATCTTTCCTCGGCGATGGAGCCTACGACGAGGAGGGAAGGGCCCTCGTCGCGGATTTCTCCGACTACGTGCTGGTGTCGGCCTATTTCCCCAACAGCCAGGACGCGGGGGCTAGGCTCGGCTACAAGCTCGGCTTCTGCGACTCCGTCCTCGCGTTATGCGATGGCATCGTCGCCTCGGGACGCCACGTGGTGGTGGCGGGAGACTACAATATCGCGCATATGCCGATCGACCTCGCCAATCCCAAGGCCAACGAGGGTAATCCCGGCTACCTCCCCGAGGAGAGGGCCTGGATGGACAAATACCTCGCCTCGGGCTACGCCGATTCGTTCCGACGCTTCAATTCGGGGCCCGGCCAGTATACGTGGTGGACCTACCGGGTCCCCGGAGCGCGCGAGCGGAACGTAGGCTGGAGGCTCGATTACCACTGCGTCGACGAGGGCTTCCTGCCCGCCGTCCTCGGCGCCGCGATCCATCCATCGGTCATGGGCTCCGACCATTGCCCCGTCTCCATCGACCTGGACATATAATAGGAGAACTTCGATGCGAATCCGCTACAACGCTCCCATCACCCTGACTTTCACGCTCGCCGCGGGGCTGGTCCTCCTCCTGTCGGGGACCCTGCTTCCGGGGCTGACCGGCGCCTGGTTCTCGACGCCGGCGCCCTTCCACTCGAACCGCTTCCAGGACTACTTCAAGCTCATCAGCCACCCCCTCGGCCACGCCAGCATCGACCACTACATCTCGAACTTCAGCTTCATCCTCCTCCTCGGGCCCATTCTGGAGGCGAGCTACGGCTCCCTCTCGGTCCTTTTCATGATGTTCGCGACGGCCCTCGTGACCGGCCTCCTCCAGGTATTCTTCTTCCCCAGTACCGTCCTCCTAGGCGCGAGCGGCATCGTGTTCATGATGATCCTCCTCGCTTCGTTCACCAATTTCAGGAAGGGAGAGATTCCGCTCACCTTCATACTGATAATGGTCATCTATCTCGGGCGCGAGGTCTTCAACGCGATCGCGGCCAAGGTGACGCCGGGGTCCGTCAACAACATCTCCCAGTTCGCCCACATCATCGGCGGCCTCGTCGGCTCCTTCTTCGGCTTCCTCCGGCCGGCCAGGCGCATCGCGGGCGGGACCGACCAGTAGGCCTCCGGTCCGTCGCGATCGCATTGCCGCCCCAAGGCTAGGGGTGCGTATCATATGAGATAAGGCGCGGGGCGCCGTGCGCGGCGGTGGCCGTAACCGCGCTGGTCGCGGCGGCATCCGCCCAGGAAGGCATCATGAGCCTCAGGATTCGCTCGACGCGGATCAGGACAGCAGGTCCATCCTCGAGAACACGTCGCCCAGTCCTTCGTTGCCGATGAGGGCGCGTCGATAGGGTGTGCCTTCGAGCGGCGTCGCCGGCTCCGCCTCGCGCTCGAGGTAGCGCCTCTCCTTGCCCTCCTCGAACCAATAGGCGAGGGCTATGCGGCCGCCCTCGATCTCGATGGCGGTGATTCCCTTCTTCCCCACGGCGCAGCCCGAATTGAAAAGGCAGGGAAGGAGGAGGTCGCTGCCGTAGAGGCTCCCGCTCCGCCCCC
>CAZBGA010000027.1:0-18296 GCA_964491385.1 uncultured Treponemataceae bacterium
CCTCCGGACAAAGAGTAGATGACGAGTCCCATCCATTTTTTCGCGAGTAGGCTGAAAGCGGCCTCGACTTTGGGACAGAGCTCCTCCTTCTCGTTGCCTTCCATATATACGAATATATATTACTTATTGACTATATTCAATAATATTACTAGGTTACTTATAGTAACCTGCCGTCGGCGGGATCATGTTCAGCGAGAAGCGGCCGCGGCCGCGCAAGGAGAAAGTCGTGAGCGCTAGGGTAGCCGTCTATTTCTATTCGACCTTCGGACACATGTACAGGATGGCCAAGGCGGCCGCGGAGGGCATAAAGGAGGCCGGCGCAGAGGCGGTCTTGCTGCGCATAGCCGAGACTCTTCCCGCCGAGATACTGAAGGCGATGCACGCCGACGAGGCCCAGAAGGCATTCGCCGGGGAGAAAGCGGCCGCGTTCGAGGAGTTCGGCGACTACGACGGCTACATCTTCGCCCTTCCCACGAGGCACGGCGTCGTCCCGGCTCAGTTCAAGGCTTTCCTCGACGCTTCGGGCCAGGTCTGGATGAAGGGCGGCCTGATCGACAAGCCGGTGGGAATAATGACATCGAGCAACATGCAGCACGGCGGGCAGGAGTCGACCATACTCGGCCTCATCCCCTTCATACTGCATCACGGCGGCCTCTATGTCGGCCTGCCCCTCACCTCGGGCGTCCTCGACAAGATCGACGAAGTGAGCGGGAACAGCTTCTACGGCGCGAGCACCGTCGCCGGCCCCACCGGCTCGAGGCAGCCGAGCGCCAACGAGCTCGCGGGCGCGAAATTCCAAGGCAAGCGCGTCGCCGGGCTGGCCGCGAGGCTCAAGGCTTAGGGGCGCCCTTTTTCTCGATCTTCGCCCAGGAGTCGCGCAGCGATACCGTGCGGTTGAAAATCATGGCGCCGGGCCTCGAGTCGGGATCGCAGCAGAAGTAGCCGAGCCGCTCGAACTGGAAGCGGTCCCCCGCCTTCGCCAGGGCGAGGGCGGGCTCGGCGGCCCCGGCCAGCCGATCGAGAGAGCCTGGATTGACGGTCGCCACCCAGTCGACGCCGGGAGCGACGTCCATGGGCCGCTCGGCGAGGAAAAGATGGTCGTAGAGACGGGCTTCGACAGGGACCGCGTGAGCCGCCGATACCCAGTGGATCGTGCCCTTCACCTTCCGGTTGTCGGGAGCGTCGCCGCCTCTGGTCGCGGGGTCGTAGCTGCAGCGCACTTCGGTGATCTCGCCGGTGGTGGGGTCCTTCGAGAAGCCCGTGCAGCTCACGATGTAGCCGTAGCGAAGCCTGACCATGCCGCCGGGGAAGAGACGGAAGTATTTCGGCGGCGGGATCTCGGCGAAGTCGTCGCGCTCGATGTACAGGACCTTCGAGAAAGGTATCTTTCGCGTGCCGCGGCCCGGGTCCTCGGGATTGTTCACCGCCTCGAGATCCTCGACCCGGCCTTCCGGCCAGTTCTCCACGACGAGCCTGAGCGGGCGCAGCACGACCATGGCCCTGTCGGCGCTCTTGTTGAGTTCCTCACGGATGCAGTGCTCCAGGAGCTGGACGTCGACCAGGGAATCGGTCTTGGCGACTCCGATGCGCGACATGAAGTCGCGGATGGACGCGGCCGTGTAGCCCCGCCGCCTGAGCCCCGACAGGGTGGGCATCCGGGGGTCGTCCCATCCGGAGACATAGCCCTCCTGGACGAGCCTGAGAAGCCAGCGCTTCGACAGGACGAAATGCGAGATATTGAGGCGGGCGAATTCTATCTGTCTGGACGGGAAGACCTCGGCTTCGCGGATGAACCAATCGTAGAGGGGCCTGTGTATCTCGTACTCGAGCGAGCACAGCGAGTGAGTCACGCCTTCTATGGCGTCGGACAGCGGATGCTGGAAATCGTACATGGGGTAAATGCACCAGCTCGTTCCGGTGCGATAGTGCGGCTCGCGGCGGATGCGGTACATGACGGGGTCGCGCATGAGCAGGTTGGGGTGGGCCATATCGATCTTGGCGCGGAGGGTCCTGGAACCGTCGGCGAATTCCCCCGCCCGCATCCTGGAGAACAAGTCGAGGTTCTCCGCGACGCCGCGGTCCCTCCACGGACTGTTCTTCCCCGGCGGAGTGAGCGTGATGTTGTTCTTGTCGGGGACGTTGGTTCCCCTGTATTCGCGTATCTCCTCGTCGTTCAGGTCGTCGACGTATGCGTGGCCTTTCCGGACGATCTTGACGGCCAGTTCGTATAACTTCTCGTAATAGTCCGAAGCGTAGTACTCCCGGTCCTCCCAGTCGTATCCGAGCCAGGCGATATCCGTCTTGATCGCCTCGACATAGGACATGTCCTCCTTCTCGGGATTCGTGTCGTCGAAACGGAGGTTGCACTTCCCGCCGAATCGGTCGGCGACGCCGAAATCTATGCTCAGGGCCTTGGCGTGGCCGATGTGGAGCCAACCGTTCGGCTCGGGGGGATAACGCGTCATCACGTATTTCGCGCGGCCGGTCGCGAGGTCGTCGGCAACAGCTTCTCTGATGAAATCGCTCGTCTCGGCGTAGGATGAGGCGGGATCGTAGCTCATTGAGCGCTCCTTGACCGCGCTTCAGGGGCGCGGCGCCGAAACTATGCCCCGAAGCGGAAGCCGAGGTCAAGGTCGAGACCGGCGGCGCGGAGGCCGGGGGGTCAGCCTTCGAGGGACTTTAGCGCCCTGGCGATCCTCTCGGCGGCCTTGGGAACGCCGACGAGCCTGATCGACTCGAAGAGAGGCGGGCTCACGCGAGAGCCGGTGATCGCGACGCGAAGGGGCATCATGAGGTCGCCGAACTTGGCGCCCAGCCGCTCGGCTTCCGCTCTGTATCTTGCCTCGGTGGACTCGAGGTCCGCGAGGTCGCAGGACGGCAGCAGCGAGCCGGCGGCGGCGAGCAGCTCCGCGGCCCTCGCCCTGTCGAGCTTCTTGGGTATGAATTCCTCGGCGGCGGGAAGAGGCGGCTCGTCGAAGAGGTACCGCATCATGATGGGAGCGTCGCTCAGGAAGCGGAGGCGCTCCTTTACCAGGGGCATGGCTCCGAGGACAGTCGCTTCGAAGCTCGGAGCCGCCGCCCCGGCCGCGTCGCCGGCGACGATGCCGGCCTCCTCGAGATAGGGCATGACGAGGTCCCGGAGCTCGGCGTCGGACTTCATGCGGATATACTGTCCGTTGTACCATTCGAGCTTCTGGTAGTCGAATACGGCCGGGGCCTTGTTGAGCCGCTCGACCTTGAAGAGCCTCTCGAGATCGGAGAGAGGGAAGAGGTCGCGCCCGTCCTCGAAGGAGCAGCCGAGGTGCGAAACGTAGTTCACGAGGGCCTCGGGCAGATAGCCAGCCTTCCGGAATTCGTCCACGGCGGTCGCGCCGTGGCGCTTCGAGAGCTTATGGCCGTCCTGCCCCAGGACCATGGGGAGGTGGAGCAGCTCGGGAGGCTCCCAGCCGAAGGCGGCATACATTATCATGTGGAGAGGGGCGGACGGTATCCACTCCTGGGCGCGCAGGACATGCGTTATGCGCATCAGGTGATCGTCGACCACGGCGGCGAGGTGATAGGTCGGAAAGCCGTCGGACTTGAGGAGGACGGGGTCCGGGCTCAGGTCCTCGTTCTTCCATTCGATGTCGCCGAGGAGGGCGTCGCGGAATCTCGTCGCGCCGCCGAGGGGTATCTTGAGGCGGATTACGGCCTTCTCCCCCGATGCGACGCGGGAGGCGGCCTCGGCGGGATCGAGCGAGCGGCAGCGCCGGTCGTAACCAAGGTCCGAGGTGTCGGAATCCCCCTGCCGGGCTCGCAGCTCCGCGAGGCGGTCCTCGCTGCAGAAGCAGTAGTAGGCCGCCCCGGCCTCGACCAGCTCCAGGGCGCGAGCCGCGTACAGGGGAAAGCGCTCGGACTGCACGTAGGGCGCGTAGGGCCCGCCGACGTCGGGGCCCTCGTCCCAGTAGAATCCCAGCCACTTGAAAGTATCGTACAGGTTCTTGACGTACTCGTCCGAGTAGCGAGTCCTATCGGTGTCCTCGAGACGGAGGATGAACGCGCCGCCGTTGGCGCGGGCGAAGAGGTAGTTTACGAGGGCGGTCCTGACGCTGCCGATGTGCTGGAGACCCGTCGGCGACGGGGCGTAGCGGACTCTGACTTGCATTCGCGGATTATATCGGCCCGCTTCGCGGGGGGTCAAGGCGATCCCCGCCCGCCTAACGCAGTCCGCGAGAGAGCATCAGGACGGATTGGGCGAGGGCCAATGCGCCTATTCCGATCGCCCCCGCGACGGCGTAGCCGAGAAGCCCGAGGATGCTCAATCCGAAGCGGCGGCCGATGGCCATGGCTATCGCCAAGAGAATGCCGAAGCCGGAGGCTACGACTACCGCCAGCGACGATGCCCTGACGATATTCAGAAGCATCGACTGAGTCTCATCGAGGAACGCGCTCTCCGAACCCACGGCCCAGAAGAAAATCGATATGGCGCAGATAGCGAAGAAGAAGATCGTAGCCCGCTTGACGAGTATCATCAGGAAGGGCTTTTCCGATGGCGGGTCTTCGCGCTCGCTCGCGTCCATGCTGGCGTCCTCACCTCAAATCGAGTACAATCGACCCCGGTCGCAAACGCCGGTTACCGAGCGATTGGCGCGTCGATCCATCTCGGCAAGGAGATCGACGAGGGCAGGTCAATAATGGAGTACTTATTCAACTTCGACAAGCTCGGTTACCTCAAGGGAGGCAAGCCCGAGGGATGCATCCTTTGCCTCGTCTCCTCCGAATCCGACGAGGTGGAGCGGATGGTCGTCCACGAGTCGCTCTCCTTCGTCGTTTCCCTGAATCTGTATCCCTATAATCCCGGGCATCTGATCGTGTTCCCGAAGCGGCACGTCATCGACGTCCGCGGCCTCAAGGGAGCCGAGCGCGGCGAGCTGGACGGCCTCGTCGAAACCTGCCTCGACGTCCTCGATCGCGAGATGAGACCTTCCGGCTACAATATCGGCTATAATATGGGGCTGGCTGCGGGCGCCAGCATCGAGCACCTGCACTTGCACATCATCCCGCGCTACCCTCGGGAGATCGGGATCGCCGAGCTCATCGCCGGTTCGCGCGTCCTCGTGCAGCATCCCCGCGAGACGCAGGAGCTCCTGGCCGCGGCCTTTCGCAAGGACACCTAGCGATGCCCGCGATACGACCGCCGCGGGAGCTCTTCGAGTTCGCGCGCGTCCTTGGCGACGCGGGCAAGGCCTGCTACCTCGTAGGCGGCGCCCTTCGCGACTACCTCCTCGGCCGCGAAGTAAGCGACTTCGACGTCGCCACCGATGCGCGCCCCGAGGAGGTCATGCGCGCCTATAGGCGCGTGGTCCCGACCGGCATACGGCACGGCACCGTAACGGTCCTCTTCGACGGCCTCGAAATCGAAGTCACCACGTTCAGGACCGAGTCCTCGTACTCCGACGGACGGCATCCCGACAGTATAGAGTTCGCGTCCACTATCGAAGAGGACCTTTCGCGGCGCGACTTCACCGTGAACGCGATGGCATTCGACCTCTCCTCGAGGACCTTGCTGGATCCCCACGGCGGCCGCCGGGATTTGAGCCGCCGACTCGTCCGCGCGGTGGGCGATCCGCTGGAGCGCTTCAGCGAGGACGGCCTCAGGCCGCTCCGCGCCATACGGATCGCGTCCCAGCTCGACTTCGATATCGACGCGGCGACCCTCGCGGCGATCCGGCCGTCGATAGGCCGCTTCCGCGCGGTTTCGGCGGAAAGGGTCCGCGAGGAGCTGCAGAAGATTCTCCTCTCACCCGTCCCGTCCCGAGGCCTTCGCGAGCTCGAGACGACGGGGCTGCTGGCCGAGATCTCGCCCGAGCTCGCTTCCTGCCGCGGCGTGGAGCAGCGCGGGATGCACGTCTTCGACGTCCTGGACCATCTGTACGCCACCGTCGACGCGGCCGCTCCCGAGCTGGTGCTGCGCCTGGCCGCCCTCCTGCACGACATCGGCAAGCCCGAGGCCAAGGTGGAGAGGCCGGGCGAGGCGCCGACCTTCCACCGCCACGAGGAATTCTCGGGCCGCGACGCCGAGGCCTTCATGAAGAGATTGCGATTCCCGAATGCCGTCGCGGAGGAAGTCGCCCATCTCGTCCGCAACCACATGTTCTCCTACGACGAGGCATGGAGCGACGCCGCGGTCCGACGCTTCCTCGCCCGCGTCGGCATAGGCTCCCTCGACAGGCTCTTCGCCTTGCGCATCGCCGACGGGACCGGAATAATCGGCCGTCCCGTCGACCCGCGAAGTCTCGATGCCTTGCGCGATCGCATCGCGGGCGTCCTCGCGGCGCACGAGGCCTTCGGCCTGTCGGACCTGGCAATAAAAGGAGGGGACCTCGCCTCGATCGGAGTCCCTCCCGGCCCGAAAATGGGCGCGATGCTCAAGGAGCTCCTCGAGACGGTCATCGACGACCCCAGCCTGAACGATCGCGAGCGTCTCCTCGAGATCGGACGCAGGCTCAAACCCAAGTATGGGCTATGAGGCGAGAGTCGGGCCGACCGGTCACTGGCCGTCGATCTTCAGCAGGCGCGCCGCCTCGAGGCCCCCGCTTCCGATTATGGCGTCGTAGGCCGCCTGAGCCGCGTTCTGCTCAGCCTCCTTCTTGTTCTTGCCCGAATGGGGGCCGTATTCGGCGCCGGCGACTTCGCAGGAGACCCAGAAGGTCCTGTCGTGGTCGGGGCCGGATTTCTTGGTCAGACGGTACAGCGGGTAGCTCTTGTGGAATTTCTGAGCGTACTCCTGGAGCATCGTCTTGTAGTCCTTGTGGTGACGGTTCTGCAGCACTTTGCCGATCTCGGGCTCGATCAGGGATCTGACGAAGCGGGAGGCGGCGTTGAAGCCGGAATCCAGGTAATAGGCGCCGATCAAGGCCTCGGCGGCGTCGGCGAGTATCGCCTTCTTCGCGCGGCCGCCGGATTGCTCCTCGCCCTTGCCGAGGAGAATATACTCGTCGAGCTCGAGCCCTTTGGCTAGCTCCGAAAGCACCTCCTCGGAGACGACGTAACTCTTGATTCGGGCGAGTTCCCCCTCCGAGCGCTCGCCGAGGAGCTGATAGAGGGTCGAGGCGGCGACCAGACCGAGGACGGCATCGCCCAGGAATTCGAGGCGCTCGTTGTTCTGGGTCCGCGATGCATCCTCGTTGCCGCAGGAGCGATGGGTAAAAGAAAGGTTCAGGAGCTCGAGGCTCCTGAACCTTATGCCTGCCCCCCTCTGGAAGGCGGCCAGCCGATCCCTGCGCTCACGGGACAGGGGACCGGCGTTCTGGAAGAACACGTCAGTCCGCCCGCTCGGCGAGGGCCCGGCTCACTTCACCTGGGACTTGATGAACTCGTAGGCGTCCTTTACGGTCTCGAACTCGTTCGCCTTCTCGTCGGGGATGGTGATGCCGAGCTCTTCCTCGATTCCGTACACGAGTTCGTAAGTGTCGAGGCTGTCAGCGCCGAGATCCTGGCGAAAGCTCGCCTCGAGAGTGATCTTGTCTTCCTCTACCTCGAGCTTCTCGGCGATGATCTTTTTGATTTTGGTGAACAGCTCGTCCATGCCGCTCTCCTTATGCCTTGGATTCGGGCGTAATGACCTGTCGCCCGCGATAGAAACCGCACTTCGGGCAGACCCGGTGCAGGAGAACAGGGTTACCGCAATTCCCGCAGGTCACGAGGGTGGGAGCGGTCAACTTCATGTTGATCGACTGGCGCCTCCGAGTCCTTGCCTTTGAAGTCCTGAATTTGGGTACAGCCATAAAAACCTCGTTCCGAAAATTTGAACGCCGCCGTCCTCGGCGGACGACGCCAGCCAGTCGCTTCTTAAAAGACCGGTGCAACCATAAACAAATGTCGCGAAGTTGTCAAGTCCGAACTCCGTCCCCGGGTCCGCGCGAGCCCGAGGCGCCGACCTTCGCCTTGACGGCCCTCGCGACGTTGGGGGGGACCATGCTCGAGATATCGCCGTCGAACATGGCCAACTCTTTGATCGCGCTCGATCGAAGGACGAAGAATTTGGGGTCGGTGGGCATGAAAATCGTCTCTACTCCCGGATTGAGGCCTTTATTCATGATCGAGAGCTCGAACTCGTAGGAAAAGTCGGGCACGCTCCTGACCCCGCGGACCAGGACTTTGCAGCCGTTGCTCCTCGCGAACTCCACTATCAGCCTATCGCAGAGATGGACGGATACATTGGGGTAGCCGCCCAGGAGCTCGAGAAGGAGGTCCCTGCGCTCCTCCGGCGCGAAGAAGCCCGTTTTCTGGCGGTTGACCGCGACGACGACCAAGAGCTCGTCGAAGAGGCCCCGCGCGCGCTCGACAATGTTGATATGCCCGAACGTCGGCGGATCGAAGGATCCGGGAAAGACGGCTTTGATCATGCGGCAAATCTAGTGTCCGGAGGCGAGCGGGGTCAAGGCGGACGACCGGCTTCCGCCCGGCCCTTTCCTTTCGTTCCGGGCGGAGCTATCATCCCGCCCATGCGAAGATCCCGACTTCGTTCCGCGGCCCTGGCAGTTCTCTCTGCCGTATTGATGAGTCTGGCCGTTCCGAACGAACTGTTCAAGCACGGCCTAGCGGGTCTCGGCTTCATTGCCTTGATTCCCCTGTACGTCGCGGTCCTCGAGCTTCCCGGCCCCCGGTCGGCCGCCCTGGTCGTCGGGATCTTCGGAGGGCTTCAACACGCTCTCACGAGCTTCTGGCTCTGGTTCTTTCAGGATTACCGGATATGGACACTCGGAAGCACCACCCTCGCGTATTTCGTCGTGTACGCCGTGCTGGGCCTTTATCTCTGGCTCTTCCTCGATCGCAGCTACGGGGCGAGACCGCTAGCCTTCATCGTCCTCTGGGCCTGCTTCGAATACCAGAAATCGACCGGGTTCCTGGGCTATCCATGGGGTCTCATTCCCTATTCCCTGACCGATGCCCTCCCCCTTCTCCAGGTGGCCGATCTTACGGGAGTCTACGGCATAACGGCCCTTCTCGCCGCCTGCAACGCCGCGCTCGCGGAGCTGATCCTGGGATTCGGCTCATCGAGGAAAGGCGCCCTCCCCATGCGGGCCAGACTAGGCTATTCCGCCCTTGCGATTCTCCTCGTCGCGGGCGCGCTGGGCTACGGTCTCGCGCGGATGGCGACGCCGATTCCCCGCGTCGGCACCCTTGATGCCGTACTCGTGCAGCAGAACACCGATCCCTGGGCCGAGGGCGACGACGAGAACGCCGTCGCGATCTGCATTCGGCTCGCCCGCGAAGCGATCGCCTCCGCTCCGCGAAAGCCCGACATAATCGTCTTCAGCGAGACAAGCCTCATGCGCCCCTACGCCGAATCCCGCTCGTACTACAGCCAGAGGCCGGCCTCGGATCCCCTGATTCCCTTCATCCGCGAAACGGGATCTTGGCTCCTGACCGGAGCTCCCGTCGTCGTCGATTGGAAAACCTACGACGCCACGAATTCCGTGATCCTCGTCGACCCGCAGACCCGTCTCGTCGAAAGCTACGCGAAAATCCATATGGTGCCCTTCGCCGAGGCGATTCCATTCATGGAATACCCCTGGTTCAAGGCCTTCATCCAAAAAGCGGTAGGCCTGGAGGGCGGCTGGTCGGTCGGCACCAGATACGTCGTATTCGACCTGCCGACGAAGGGCGGCGCCGTCCGATTCGGGGCTCCGATCTGCTTCGAGGATGCCTTCGCCGACGTCTGCCGCAATTTTTGCCTGGGCGGCGCCGATCTTCTCATCAACCTCACCAACATATCCTGGTCAAGGACCGACAGCGCGGAGATCCAGCATTGGGCCGCGGCGCGGTTCCGGGCGATAGAGTCCAGGAAGACCCTCGTCCGCTCCACGAACGGCGGCGTCTCCTGCGTCGTCGGCCCCTACGGGCAAATCCTCGACTCCCTTCCCCTATTCGAATCGGTCTCTAAATTCGTGGAAGTGCCGATATTCCGCGACCATTCACCTACACTGTATATTTGTTTCGGCGACTGGTTCGCCCGCGCCATGCTGTTACTTTCGGCAGCCTTGTCGATTATACTTATTATCCGGGGGGCAACCGCGCGCAGGATCCCGGCTCCGCGTTAATAAGGTCGTTGCGCGTTCAACGCCGGTCCAAGGAGGTGGTAGCATGAACTTCATCGAGCAGCTCGAGGAAGAGCCGCTGTCCGAGGTGATTCGCTATCGATCGGGGGCATCAAAGGATGCGATCGCCTTTTCAGGCACCCTGCGCAAGCATCCCAACGATCCCGATAAGTGCATACTATTCTCCGCGCCCTCGGGCTCGGAGCCGGCAATACTGGAATTCAGGAAAGCCGACATCAAGGCGGTCGAGGAGATGCCCTCCCTCGTCGATGAGACCGGGTATTCGAGGCCGGTGATGCGGCTATGGATCCGTCGGGGCAGCCTGGGCGTCCGCTACGAGCCCTTCGAGGTCGACGACCCCCTCCGCTACCCGGGCAGCTCCCGGCTCCACGATCGCATGATGTCGAGCGCCCGCGCCTAGGCGCGGAAAACGTTGAAAGAACAATCGCCCGAGGCATCCTATTGGCATGCCGGCGACGGCGCGGCGGGCTCGGTGGTCTGCGAGCTCTGTCCTCACGGCTGCCGCATAGCGGAAGGCCGGTCCGGAATCTGCAAAGTGAGACGATGCGAGGGCGGAGCCTTGATCCTCCCCTTCTTCGGTCTCGTCTCCTCATTGGCGATCGATCCTATCGAAAAGAAACCGCTGCACCACTTCCTTCCCGGAAGCGACGTATTCTCCGCCGGCTTCGTCGGTTGCAATATGCGCTGCCCGTTTTGCCAGAACTGGCAAATAGCGCAGGAGCTGCCGTCCTCGCGAGCGACGTCCTCGCCTCTGGAGCGATTCAGCCCCGAGTCCCTGGCAGCCGCGGCTCTGCGGTCGGGGACTCCCTCGATCGCGTACACCTACTCCGAACCGACTGTCCACTTCGAGTTCGTCCGCGCGTCGATGGCCGCGGCGAGGGCGGCGGGATTGAAGAACGTGCTAGTGACGAACGGCTGTCTGGAGCCTGGCCCCGCCAGAGAGCTCTTGACGCTTACGGACGCCACGAACGTGGACCTCAAGGCCTGGTCATCGGAGGTCTACGAGAAGACCCTAGGCGGGGACAAGGAGAGCGTGCTCGAATTCATACGCATCGCAGCGAGTCTCTGCCACGTCGAGGTCACCACCCTCGTCGTCCCCGACCTCAACGAATCCATCGAGGATATAGAGGCGATAGCCGGCTTTATTGCCGGAATTTCGCCGGATATTCCTCTCCACCTCTCGGCTTACCATCCCGCCTGGAAATACGAAGCCCCGCCTACAGCCGAAGGCGCGCTCTCCGAGCTCGCCCGGGCCGCGAGCGCCAGACTCCGTTACGTATACCTGGGCAACGTCTCCGGCACCAGCGTGGACACGCGTTGCCCCGAGTGCGGAGCGGTCGTCATCGCGCGCCGTGCGTACCGAATCGACAAGCGAGGCATGACCATTTCGGGATCGCGAGTCAGTTGCGCGCATTGCGGATCGGCGTTGCCCATTATCGCCTAGACCGCCCCTGAACCTCGAATCGACGCAAGATATTCCGGTATATGACTTTTTTTGCCTGAGGCTCCACTTGACATTTCCAATGGCTTTTGGCAATGTATGGTCACCGATTGCACGGTGGGTGTAGCTCAGGTGGTAGAGCGCCAGACTGTGGATCTGGGTGCCGTGGGTTCAACCCCCATCACCCACCCTACGGCTGCGCCCGTTTACGGGTTCGGTCGGAAGCCCTCGAGGCTCTCGTTGCGTTCGTAGCTCAGCTGGATAGAGCGACGGACTTCGAATCCGTAGGTCGCAGGTTCGACTCCTGTCGGACGCACGGTGCATGAGAGATTGGGCCGCTAGCTCAGCTGGCAGAGCAGCAGACTCTTAATCTGCGGGTCGCAGGTTCGATGCCTGCGCGGCTCATCGGGAAAAGGCGGGACGGCGAAAGCCGCCCCGCTTTTATCCTTAATAATAAAAAGGCCGTTTCGCCGCGGCAGGGCCGGGCCTTGACAGCTCCTCAGGCTGCGATTACCATGCGGCGCGTCGGTGATGGCCGAGAAACCGTCGACGCGAGAGTGGTGGAATGGCAGACACGCCAGACTTAGGATCTGGTGCCCAAGAGGCGTGAGGGTTCAAGTCCCTTCTCTCGCAGCTCGGGATGCGCGGGAGATATCTATGCGCGGGAATAGCTCAGTGGTAGAGCGCCACCTTGCCAAGGTGGATGTCGCGGGTCCGACTCCCGTTTCCCGCTCCAAAGGACGAGGCGACCCGTGCTTCCGGGTCGCCTCTTTTCATTATCGACGATCGACAGGACTGCCCATATCGACAGCCCGAGGCCGCCGGGTGCGGCCCATCTTCCGCTCGAGAGGAAACGTCAGTGATAGCCAGCAAGAGCATCGAGAGACTCGCGCATTCGTCAGTCAAGCTCAGCGTCACCGTACCGAGCGCAGAGTCCCAGAAGGAATATGAGGCCATGCTCAGGGAGTACTCCAGAAGCGTGAGGATAGACGGATTCCGAGCGGGCCACGTGCCCGCCTCGGTCCTGGAGCGCAAGTTCGGCGACAGCCTCAGGCTGGATGCGATGGGCAGGGTGCTCGAGAAGGCGGTCGCGGAAGCCCTAAAGGACGCCGATCCCACGGAGCAGCCGCTCACCTACTCGACGCCTAGCCTGGACGGAGATCCCGAATTCGACCTCGAGAAGGATTTCAGCTTCGCGGTCAAGTACGATGTCTTCCCGGCGGTGGAGATCGGCGATTGGAAAGGCATCGAGGTCGAGAGGCCCACGGTGGAGATCGCCCCCGAGGACGAGGCCCGCGAGCTCGAGGACATCCGCGAGCGCAACGCCATAGTCATCGAGCGCGACGCTTCCGCCGCGGCGGCCAAGGGCGACGTCGCGACCATCGATTTCCGCGAGATGGACGCGGAAGGACATGCGGTCGGCGGCACCGAGCGCGAGGATTTCACCTTCGAGATCGGAACGGGCTACGATGTCTACAAGATCGACGACGAAATCGTGGGGATGAAGCGCGACGAGGAGCGGACGATCGAGAAATCCTATCCGTCGGACTTCGACAACCGCGACCTCGCCGGAAGGACTGTGAAGCTCTCGGTCAAGCTCACGAAGATCAAGGAGAAGAAGCTCCCGGCTCTCGACGATGAGCTCGCTCAGGACGTATCCGAGAAGTACAAGACCCTCGACGACCTGAAGGCCGACCTCCGCGACCACCTCGGGAAGCGCCTCGCCGACAAGCTCAGGCAATTGGAGGAGAAGGCGCTCGTCGACGGCCTCCTGGCCCGCTCCAAGGTGGAGCTGCCCGAATCGATGGTCGCCGCCGAGCTCGCGATGCGCCTCGAGAATCTCAAGCGGCAGATGGGCGTCGACACAGAGGAAAAGCTAGATCGGATCCTATCCTACTCCGGGAAGACCAGGGCGTCGCTCGTCGACGAGTGGAAACCCTCCGCCGAGAGGTCGATCACGACGCGATTGGCCATCGAGAAGCTGGTGCAGGAAGGGAAATACGAATGCTCGGAGTCCGACCTGGCCGCGGAATACTCGCGCCAAGCCGCCGAGAGTTCGCTCTCGATCGATGAAGTGAAGGCGGAATACGAGAAGCGCGGTTCGTTGGATTACCTCCGCGACAGGATAAAGGAAGACAAGCTGATGGCCGACTTGCTCGCGGCCGCCCGGGTCAAAACGGGGCCGAACATGGCCTTCGTGGACTTGCTCAAGGATTCTGAGTAATTTACGACAATGAGGTATATGGCCATGGAAGAGCGAATGCACAACCTGGTGCCCATCGTCATCGAGCAGACGGGCATCGGCGAGCGATCCTACGATATTTACTCACGTCTCCTCAAGGATCGCATCGTGTTCATCGACGGCGAGATCAACGACCTGACGGCCGACCTCACGGTGGCGCAGCTGCTCTTCCTCGAGTCCCAGGATCCCGAGAAGGACATTTCGATCTACATCAACTCTCCCGGCGGCTCGGTCACCGCGGGGCTGGCGCTGTACGACACGATCCAGTGCATAAAGCCCGATGTCCAGACCTACTGCCTGGGACAGGCGGCCTCCATGGCCGCCCTCATACTCGCCTGCGGCACCAAGGGGAAGCGTTATGCCCTACCCTCCTCCCGAGTCCTCATCCATCAGCCATGGGGCGGCGTGCAGGGGCAGGCTTCCGACGTCAGCCTCCAGGCAAAGGAAATCCTCCGCCTCAAGAAGCTCACGATCGACTATTTCGCCCTAGCCTCCGGCAAAGACCCCGCTGCGGTAGCCGGCGACATGGAGCGCGACTTCTTCATGTCGGCGCAGGAAGCCATGGGATACGGGCTGGTGGATCGTCTTCTCGAGCGGAGGAAGCATGGCGAAGCAGAAGCAAAATAACCCGACCGAGGAACGCACTTGCTCCTTTTGCGGAAAGAGCGCCGAGTTCGCCCGGCGCATAATAGCGGGCCCGGGCGTGTACATCTGCGACGAATGCGTAAAGGTATGCGAGCAGATACTGGCCGATGACGAGACCGAGATCACTTCGGGCTTCGTAGGGGAAGTGCCCAAGCCCCGCGAGATCAAGGACTACCTCGACCAGTACGTAGTGGGGCAGGACTACGTCAAGAAGGCGCTGTCCGTCGCGGTATACAACCATTACAAGCGCATAACCCACTCCGGCAAGGCGAAGGCCGAAGTCGAGATCGAGAAATCGAACGTTCTCCTCGTCGGGCCTACGGGGACCGGCAAGACCCTTCTCGCCAAGACGCTCGCGAGGAGGCTCAAGGTCCCCTTCGCCATGGCGGATGCCACGACGCTCACGGAGGCCGGCTACGTCGGCGAGGACGTCGAGAACATCCTCCTCAAGCTCATCCAGAACGCCGGCGGAAACATCGGGGCCGCGGAGCGCGGGATCGTGTACATCGACGAGATCGACAAGATCGCGCGCAAGGGCGAGAACATCTCCATCACGCGCGACGTGTCGGGCGAGGGAGTCCAGCAGGCCCTCCTGAAGATCATCGAAGGCACTCTGGCCAATGTTCCCCCGCAGGGCGGCCGCAAGCATCCCCAGCAGGAATAC
This sequence comes from uncultured Treponemataceae bacterium, assembly GCA_964491385.1. Taxonomy (GTDB): domain Bacteria; phylum Spirochaetota; class Spirochaetia; order Treponematales; family Rectinemataceae; genus UBA1306. Next base: position 15,096 of record CAZBGA010000027.1, read on the forward strand.
CTCCGCATCGACACCACCAACATACTCTTCATTTGCGGCGGCGCCTTCGTGGGGCTCGATAAGATTATCGAGAACAGGGTCGCGAAGCACCCTTTGGGATTCGGGGCCGACATAAAGTCCCGAGGCTCCAAGGACATCAGGGCCCTCTTCTCGCAGCTCCATCCGGACGACCTCGTCAAATTCGGGATGATTCCCGAGTTCATCGGACGATTGCCGATACAGGTCTCCCTCGAGGACCTCTCGCGCGACGATCTCAAGCGGATCATCACCGAGCCCAAGAACGCCGTGCTCCGGCAATACCAGGAATCGATGCGCCTCGACGAGGTAGAGCTCGTGTTCGACGAAGGAGCAGTCGAGGCGATAGCCGACAAAGCCATTGCGCGCAACACCGGCGCCCGCGGACTCAGGGCGATCGTCGAGGCCCTCATGATGGACGTGATGTACGATATTCCCTCTATCGAAGGCGCCAAGCGAGTCGTAGTCGACCGCTCGACGGTAGAGGGAGCGTCCGCGCCCGCAGTCGAGATACTCAAGAAGAGCGCGTAACGCCCGTGCGCCGGCTAGGCAGATGAACTATTCGCCGGGACGCATGTGAGCCTCTTGGACGCATTTCGCGGCGGCGCTACGCTTGAGCTCCCCCTCGTGTATACGCGAGAGGCGGTCGTATTCCCGAAATCCATCGCTCCCCTCCTGGCCGCCACCAAATTCGCTATCGCCGCGGTCGAGGAGGCCCTCGGCGCGGACAAGCGTGTAGTCACCGCCCTGCTCAAGGGCCTCGGCGATGATAAAGGGGCCGAGATCGAAGTGCACCCGATAGGCACGGTGGCCCGCATCATACAGCAGGTGCGCCTGCCCGACGGATCGCTCCGCCTCCTCGTCGAAGGCGAGGCCAGGGCGAGGATCAAGCGTACGCTTTTCCGCAAGGACCATCTGGCGGCCGCGATCGAGGCCCTGGGGGACGAAGCCCCGAAGCCCAAAGAGGAAGGGGGCACCGAAAGGGACGGCGAGATCGACGCCTCGCTGCGGCTCGTCAAGAGGAGCTTCGCGGCCTACGCCGAGGGCGTAAAGAAGATCCCGCCCGAGGTCCTCGCCCAAGCCGAGCGCGCCGAGGGGCCTCACGAGCTCTGCGACCTGATCGTCAACGCCCTCCCGATAAAGCCCGAGCGAAAGCAGGCGCTCCTCGGCCTCGAGGACGGCCTCGAGAGGCTCGAGGCCGTCGAGGCGGCCATAGAAGGCGAGACCGAGCTCGCCAACCTTCAGCGCAGGATCAGCGCGAAAGTCAAGAACCGCATTGACCGCAACCAGCGCGAGTATTTCCTGGGCGAGCAGCTGAAGGAGATAAACCGCGAGCTCGGCAAGGACGGCGAGGAGTCCGAAGTCAAGGAGCTGGAGCGCTCCCTGCTCGCGAAGGATCCGCCCGAGGAAGTCCTGGCGAAGGCCAGGCGCGAGCTCTCGCGCCTGGGAAAGCTCCAGGCCTTCTCGCCCGAGGCGGGCGTGCTGCGCGTCTACTGCGAGTGGCTGGCCGACCTGCCTTGGTCGACGAAAAGCAAGGACAACCGGGACATAGACAAGGCCCGGCGGGCGCTCGACGAGGACCATTACGGAATGGAGAAGCCCAAAGAGCGCATTCTCGAGTTCATCGCCGTCCGCCAGCTTTCGGATCGCGCGCGAGGGCCCATCCTCTGCCTCGTCGGCCCGCCGGGCACGGGCAAGACCTCGCTCGGCAGGAGCGTCGCTCGCGCCCTGGAGCGCAGCTTCGTGCGCGTCAGCCTCGGAGGCCTGCGCGACGAGGCCGAGATCCGCGGCCACCGCAAGACCTATGTCGGAGCCCTTCCGGGAAAGATCATTCAATCCATCCGAAAGGCGGGGACGAGCAATCCCGTGTTCCTCCTCGACGAGGTGGACAAGATGTCCTCGGACTTCAGAGGCGACCCCGCGAGCGCCCTGCTCGAGGTCCTAGATCCCGAGCAGAACTCCAGTTTCACCGATCACTATCTCGAGCTTCCCTTCGACCTCTCGAAGGCGATGTTCATCACGACCGCCAATTCCCTGCACGGCATTCCCTACCCCCTGCTCGACCGCATGGAGGTCATCGAGATTCCCGGCTATTCCGAGTACGAAAAGCTCGAGATAGCGAAGAAATTCCTCGTACCCAAGCAGCTGGCCGAGAACGGCCTGGGGGATTCGGCCATAAAATTCCGCGAAGGCGCGATCCTCGAGATAATCAGGCACTACACCATGGAGTCCGGAGTCCGCAACCTCGAGAGGGAGATCGCGCGAGTCGTTCGCAAGCTCGCGCAGGAGGCGGTCGAGAAGGGCTTCGCCTCGGATCCCGCGAAGCTGGCCGCCTGGTCCGCCTCCGTCACCGAGAGGAAGGCTTCCAGCCTCCTCGGCAAGCGCCGCAGGGAGGACGATGTCGTCTTCACGGAGCCTCGCGCGGGAGTCGCCTACGGCCTCGCCTGGACCGAGGCCGGGGGCACGCTCCTGCCGGTGGAGGCCCTGGTCTTCGAGGGCGAAGAAGGCTTGATCCTGACGGGCAATCTGGGAGATGTGATGAAGGAGAGCGCGCGGGCATCCCTCAGCTTCATACGCTCGAAGGCTGCCGACTTCGGCTTGGGCGAAGCGGACTTCCGCAAGAAGACGGTCCACGTCCACGTACCGGAAGGCGCCATCCCGAAGGACGGACCCTCCGCGGGCATTACCCTCGTCGCGAGCCTCGTATCGGCCTTCACTCAGAAGCCCCTCGTTCCCGGCCGCGCCATGACGGGCGAGATAACCCTGACCGGCAGGATACTCCCGATCGGCGGCGTTAAGGAGAAGGTCCTTGCCGCCCATCGGAATTCGATATTCTTCGTCCTCCTTCCCGAAGGCAACCGAAAAGATCTCGACGACATCCCGGCCGAGGTCAAGGACGTTATGCGCTTCACCTTCGTGTCCAACGCGGCCGAGGCCCTCAAGGCTCTCTTTCCCGAAGGCGCCATCGTGCCGAAGCGCGGTGGGGGAGGACGCGGCGGTCCGCGCGCGTCCCCGGCGGGGACGCGCGCCCGAGGGAAGGCTCCGAGGGCCGGCCAGAGGAAGCGATGATCTTTTCCCGCTCTTCCGCACTTGATCGCCCCGCCCAAAAGTCTATACTTGAGGCATGAAGGAGCTCATCGGACAGGCCAAGATGCGGGATGCCACGGTCGCGGGCATTTTCTACCC
>CAZBGA010000027.1:18396-43435 GCA_964491385.1 uncultured Treponemataceae bacterium
TCTGGTCGACGAGTTGCGGGATTGCGGCACCATCATGAGCGAGAACGACATTCCGCATTTCGAGGAGCACGGAATCGAGCTTCAGCTGCCTTTCATGATAGCCCAGTTTCCCGCGGCCTGCCTCGTGCCCGTCCTGATGGGGAAGCCGAGCCCCGCCGTGGTCAAGGCCCTCGCCTCCGCCCTCTCTCTCGTCTTCGCGGATAGGATCGACTCCACGCTGGTGGTCCTTTCCTCCGATCTCGGGTCGGCCAGCGAAGAGAATATCGCATCGGCCTGCGCCGACCGCTTCCTTAAAAGCTTCCTGGACGGGGACGGGAAATCCATCCTCGAGGGTCTGGCGTCCGGCCAGGTCTGCGCCTGCGGATCGGGCTGCTCCTCCGCCTACTTCGCGTCGGGGCTCGCCAAGGGCTTGAGGCCCCTGCTCCTGGGCAGGCACGATTCATCGGCGAGCAGGGAAACGAGCGAGGAACGCCTCGTCCACTACGCCGCCATCGCCCTCGCCGATGCCTGATCCTGCCGAAACGGAGCTGACCGCCGCGGACGGCTGCGTCCTCATAGCCACGGCGCGCGAAGCGATCGCCTCCCGACTCGAGGGCCGTTCTCCGCGCTGGCCGGTCTCGGGCGCCGCCCTGTCGTCGGCGCGTGGCGCTTTCGTGACTATACGCGGCGGAAAAGGCGCCGGCGCCCCATTACGCGGCTGCATAGGCAGGATGAACGCGGAGGAGTCCCTGGTCAGGACCGTCCGCGAGATGGCCGCCTCGGCAGCCTTCGAGGACCCCCGCTTCCCTCCCCTCGCTCGAGGCGAATTCCCCGGCATATCCATCGAAGTCACCGTCCTGAGCCCGATGAGGCAGATCGGGAGCGTATCCGAGATCGAAGTGGGGCGGCACGGGGTCTACTTGTCGAAAGGCTGGCACGCGGCCGTGTTCCTCCCCCAGGTCGCGACCGAGCAGGGTTGGGGTCTGGACGAGCTCCTGGCGAACCTCTGCTACAAGGCCGGGCTCTCGTCCGATTCCTGGAAAGACAATGACGCGAGACTGCAGGTTTTCGAAGGCCGGATCTTCGAGGAAGACTGAGATTCCGAGACGCCGAAGTCTATCCGATTTTTCTAAGCCGCTTTCTGAAGTCCTTGAACCACCAGGCCCTGGCTCTCTCGGCCGCTCTGAAGCCCTCGTAGGCGATGGGCCTCAGGGGAAAGTCCCACGAACCGGCCCGATGAGCTATCGCGCCGCCAAAGCCGGTCTTGAAGCGGTAGAGGCCCGCCATAGGGTGCTCTGGGTCATCGGTCGGCGGAATGCCGTAGAAATCGTACTCGAGGCACCCGCAGGCTTTGGCCGCCCGCATCGCGGCCCACTGGAGGGCATAGGTCGGCATGAGCCTGCGCTCTTCGTCCGAGGAGGCGCCGTAGAGATACACGGCCTCCGCTCCTCGGAATAGTGTGATATTGGCCGCGAGGACTCGCCCTTCGTACCTGGCAATCCAAAGGCGCAGGTCCGGCGCTCCGGGAATTCCGGAAGCCTTGCGCTCGGCCGCGAGCGAGAAGAGTCTCGCATAATAGCTTTCAGGCCTCAGCGCGATCCTATCCCTCGCCGCCGTAACCCGATTGAGCTCGTAGAAGATGGGGATGGATTCCTTCCCGGCTTCCTCGACGACGATGCCCTTCTTCTCGGCGTAACGCACATTGTAGCGCCATTTGGCCTTCATCGCGGCGAGGATTTCCTCCTCGGTCGGTCTCAGGTCGACGAAGACGGTATCCGGCGGCTGGACGTCGGCGGCGGCGCGCCTGAGGGGAGGCCCGATGGCGGGCCGGGCAAAGGCGTCGCCCGCGCGGGAGAAGCCTTCCTCTTCGGGCGATATAGTCTCCGCGACGCGCCAGGGCGGATCATAGCGGATGAAAAGGCATCCCTTCGGGAGGAGGGGTCTCAATTTCTCCGAAAGCTCGGCAAAGAACGGAGCGCGTTCCTCCGCCTTGAGCTCGAGCTCCGGGCCGAGGGGGATGTACGCGAACGACGAGCCTGCGGGCAGCCGATTTATCAAGAGCAGGAGAGGCAGCCTGGCGCCTTCGGGAACGGCCCCGCCGGCCTCCCGCGCCTCGAGCTCGAGGCGGAGGGGCGTCCAGCCGTATTCGGCCTTGAAGTCGCCCCAGAAATCCGATTGAAGGAAGGAGGAGGCGAGATCGGCGCTCCCGCGCGGCCTCCTCGAGACAAGTATCGTCATGCGATAGTCTCTCAGACGGCGCCTTCCGGCCCTCAGCCTATCTCGCCCTCGGGCACCTTCGCCAGGGCGAAGGGACTTCCCGAAGCGACGAGTCGCGCCCCTCCTATCCAGGCGAAACCGCCGGCGGCTTTGATCTCCACAGAAAAGAAAGTATCGACGTCAATCTCCGGCGGCTCCTCGAGTGCGTCGGGGCCCGCTCGCCCCTCGAGCGCGAGCCGAGTGCCCGGAGCCGCGCCGCCCCCGTCGAGCACCTCGACGGCCTCCTTGACGGCGCTACCGTCCTCGCCCACGGCCCTCCGCGAAGCCGCGAGCAGCATGCCCGCGCTCTCGATGCCGCGAAGTTTGGCGGGCTTCAAGTTGTTGACAAGGACTATGCTCCTGCCGAGCAATTCTTCCTCGGTATAGAAAGGCACGAGGCCCGACACGATCACTCGCTCCGTCCCCGACCCGTCGTCCAAGGTCTCGATATAGAGTTTGTCGGCCTTGGGATGGCGTTCGATCTTGACGATCTTCGCGACGCGAAGGTCTATGAGCCGCTCGAAGCGCTCCTCGACGGGCAGCTCCGCGAAAGGAATCGCCTTCGGCGCCGGGCCGGTATCGGGTGCGGGCGCGGTACCGACTGCGCGAGTCTCCGCGACGGGACTCGCGTCGCGGTCGGCCCTCTCCTTCTGGGTCCCGGAGTACCGGCCGCGCAGTTCCGCCACGCGGTCATCCTCGAGCCGGGCGAAGAGCACCTCGGGTTTATGGACCGTCTCGAGCCCGCCGACGGCGCCTATATCGGACCACGATAGACCGCCCGAGCCGATCGTCTTACCGAAGAAGGAAGCGAGCTTGGAGGCGGCCGAAGGCATGAAGGGATGGATCATCACCGCGAGGTCGCGGAGGATGTAGCAGAGCTCGCCTATAAGCGCGGCCGCGGCATCGGGGTCGCTCGTCCTCGCCTTCCAGGGCTCGCTTTCCTGAAAGCGCTTATTCGCCAGGTCGGACAGCTCGAAGGCCGCGCGGAACGCGTCGCGGAGCTCTGCCCGCTCGAGATGGGCCGCCGCTCTCTTCTCGATCTCCAGCGCCTTCGAGCGGAAGGCCGGATCCCTCGAGACGGCGGGAAGTACGGGAATGGCGCCGCCGAAATACCGCGTGACGAAGGTGAGCGTCCTGTTGGCCAGGTTGCCGAGGTTGCCGATGAGCTCGCCGTTCACTTTATCCTGGAAATCGGCCCAGGTGAAGGTGGTGTCTCCGCGCTCGGGCCTATTGTAGAAGATGTAGAAGCGCCAAACGTCGGCGGGAATGCCCGACTCGACGGCGTCGGTCCCGAAGACGCCCACCCCCTGGGATTTGGAGAATTTGCCGGACTCGTAGTTGAGGTATTCGGAGCTGGACATGTGGTGGAGCATGGTCCACTTCTTGCCCGAGCCCAGGAGACTGGAGGGGAATATGACCGTATGGAAGGGGATGTTGTCCTTGCCGATGAACTGGTAGAGCTCGACATCCTCGGGGCGCTGCCACCAGTCCTTCCAGTCGAAGCCCCTCTCGTCCCCTGCGCAGGCGGTTATCGAGATATAGCCTATGGGCGCGTCGAACCAGACGTAGAAGACCTTGTCCTCGAAGCCGGCCTTCGGGACGGGGATGCCCCACTTGAGGTCGCGGGTGATGGCGCGCTCCTTGAGACCGTCGCGGATCCAGGCTTGCGTCATTTGGACGGCGTTATTCGCCCAGAAGCCCTCGACGCTCGCCTTCTTCATCCAGGACTCGAGCGAGGGCCGGATCGCGGGCAGGTCGATGTAGAGGTGGGTGGTGCTCTTCGGGCGCGGCGTGGCGCCGCAGGTGGAGCAGGTCGGATCCTTGAGATCCGTCGGGTCGAGAAGCTTGCCGCAGTTCTCGCACTGGTCGCCGCGCGCTCCGCCGTAGCCGCAGAAAGGGCAGGTGCCGCGGACGAAACGGTCCGCGAGGAAGCGCTTATCGTGGTCGCAATAGAGCTGCTCGATGGTCCGGCTCTTTATGAATCCCCTCGAGTCGAGGTCGAGGAAGATCGATTGAGTAATCTCGGTCTGACGCTCGGTGGAAGTACGCCCGAATTTATCGAAGGAGATCCCGAACCAGGAATAGATGTCGCGGTGAATCGCATGATATCGGTCGCAGAGCTCGCGCGGGGTTATGCCTTCCTCCAGCGCCTTGGTCTCGGTCGCGGTGCCATACTCGTCGGTGCCGCAGACGTAGAGCGTCTCGTAGCCGCGCGAGCGGCAGAAGCGCGCGAAGACGTCGGCGGAGAGGACCTGTATCAGATTGCCGAGGTGGGGCACGTTGTTGACATAGGGGAGAGCCGAGGTAACGAGGCGTCGTTTCATAGCACGTTACAATAGACGCGCGGCGCCGGCGGTGTCAAGGATTTCGGCCGGGCGCGCCGCGAGGCTCAAAAGGAGATGACCGCGTTTATCGAGAGCTGAAGACCGAGATCGAGCACCTGGGTCGCGGCCGTGAGGGTTTGGCTCAGCGAACCGTCGATCTTCAAGGTGAGGCGCTCCGGGACCGTGAGCTTCGCCTCGTAGGACTCGGCGAAGGTCCAGCCGGGCAGATAGGTCGTCGCGTCGCTCTGGTGGCCGGATAGCCCGGCGGTGAGCGAGATCGTGCTCCGCAGCTTCGGCTCCCTGGTCGCGAGATCCTGCAGGTAGAACGAGGCGACCGACGCGGACTGGTCTTTGCCCGAGGCCGCCGCCGGCTTCATGGCCAGGGAATACAGATCGAGGAGCCAGTGCCTCTGCACTATCCGCGAGAGGGAAAGCATGAGGGAGCACGACCAATCCAGGGCGCCCGGCGCTTGGGTAAGCGACAGCTTGCTCTCCGCGTCCAGCTGGTCGGACTCATGCGCATGTAGGGTGGCCAGGCCGTGGAACTGGAGATTGATGGTGGGAGCTCCCCCGCCGTTCGGCTCCTGGAGCTGGGCCTGAAGCGTCGAGAGATATTCGTCGTTTTCGAAGGGGAGGCCCAGCGGATAGGCACCCATCGACCCGAACATGTTGACGGAAGCGATCTTCGCGGTCGCCGTCCAAACGCTGGCGTCGGTCATTTGGTCATAGGCGCGGGCCAGGGAACGGCCGAAGGAGAAGGCGAGCGTCGACGGCGCGATGAAGTCGTACCAATTCGACCCGTATTCGCGGGACAGGTTCAGGCCCGCCTGGGGCATGTAGTTCGCCGCCGAGAGCTGATTGCCCGTGGTCGCGGTCTGCGACGCGAAATCCGCCGCCGTCTTCGGAGAAAAGAGTTCCACGAAGGGCGGGCTCGTGTAGAGGATGGGCAAATTCGCAAAATCGCCCAACGCGTCCTGGGCATCGCTCACGATTCCCCCCGAGAGCGCCGTCCAGTTGTCCGTCCATGAACGGGAGTAGAAGGGCTCGAGGCTCAGCCCGGCCGCCTCGAGGGGGAGAGCCAGGCGCATCAAAGCGGAATCGTTGCGCTGGCCCCCGTCCACGGCCGTCGGCTGGGCGCTCTCGGCGAGGGAGGCGGAGAGGAATTCCTTGGCCGCCGTGTTCTTGACCGAGAGAGTCGCCTTGACGTCGCGCAATTCCGAATCCGATTCGAAGGCCGGCAGAGCATATTGGAAGGCGCCGATCCACGCCTCGCCGTAGCTCTCGCCCGGGCTGCCGGGCGCGACTGAGCCAGGGGGTCGAGAGCGGTTGTCCGCCGACAGGCCTATCGTCGCTATTGAGGGCCCGAGCGTGAGCTGACTGTCCCACGATTGGAGGAGCATGCCCACGTCGAGGGCGTCGGAAGCGGGCGTCCATGCGGTCTTCTGCTCCAGGCTCATGCTCGCTACCGAGGCGCCGTGGATCGAGAGGGAGTCGTCCCGGCCGAAGGCGCCCGAAGAAGGATCGTAATCGAAATCGTCCTTGACCTTGAGGGGGAAATCCGCCGCGGGCAGCTCGATCGACGTGCCCCCGCTGAAGAACTCGCCGATGCCGCTCGCCGCAGTGGCGCGGGCTTTGATCCCGAGTCGCGCGAAAAGTATCGTCGAGTCGATCTCGGCTCCGCCCGAGGCGTACGGCGTCGAATCGTAGGCGTCCTGCGTATCTACGGACAACTTGACGTCCGAGACGATAGGAACATCGCCGATTCCCAGCCTCATTTTGGAATCGGTGTACACGGCCTGCCCCTGGAAGAGCAGGGCGGTGCTTCCGACCGAGTCGTTGAGGAGGACCTGAGTCACCCAGACCTGGTCGGAGGCCACGGTCGTTAAAAAAGTTATCGCCAGCCGGGCGCCAGCGCTGGTTATCGAGGGTGAGATCGAAGTCGCTCCGGCCACGGCGACCGCGGCGGCGCTCTCGCTGTTCTGCACGTATACCGTCGGGTCGTCGTTGCCGTAATGGACCAGATAGCGCTGCCATGCGCCGTTCCCCGCCCCGACCGGAAGGCTTATCTGAACGCTCGGGTTGGGCGTGGGCGAGGCGCCGTCGTCCAATTGCACTGTCAGGCTGGCGGTAGAGGAGAACTTCGCGAAAAAGGAGAAAGTCCTGAACGACGTATAGGGCGGCGCCGACTCCACCTTGTAAAACGTCCCTGACGCGCCTGTTCCGGGCACCGATGTCCCTGCCGTGATCTCGAGGGCCTCCTGCGTCGAGCCGTCCGAGTGCAGGCTGTTGATCAGGCTCGGAAAGAGCGAGACGATCGTGGTATCCGCGGCCTCGATGGAGCTCGGGTAGCCCGGCGCGGATCCCGCGGGCATGAAGTCGGACGCGTAGCCGCTCGCGGGCTCCATGCTCTCGATCTGGTAGGTCCCCGTCGCGTCGGACTGCGAGTACCTCGCGGCGATCGCCGCGTTGTGGATGAACGCGCCCTTGTCCTTTTCCTCGCCGGCGGTGAGGTTTATGCTTCCGGGACTCGTTTGCGAGCCGGAGGAAAAGCTCGAGCCCGGAACGGACCACGAGGCTCCGAGGGCCGTCCATGCGTTCCCGCCATCGCCGAAGTCCCAAAAGCCCCCGAGGGCGCCGACGATGACGCCCGTCGAACGATCCGAGCTTTCTTGCATGTACGTTATCACGATATCGTCCGTCGGCGTCGGCGGCGGGCTCAAGTTGAGGACTCCGGTGTTGGCGTTGACGGAGAACGAATACTCGGGGATGCCGTTGCGCGTGACCTGAATGGAGCCGGGTACGAAATTCTTGTCGATGCTTATCAGCGCCGAGGTCGAATAATTCTGCACGATCACGTTCCTCGTATAGACGGGGGCGGAGCCCGTCTTGATGCCGCTGGCGAAGTCGGTCGTGTAGAGCCAGGGCATGTTCGCGTCAATAGGTGAACTGTAGGTACCGAAGGGCTGGCCGTATTTCGTTTGGACGAAGGTAGTGGGGGCTTCCGCATCGATCCTCGTAACCTCTATGAAACCCGCCGGATCGATCCGCGCCTGATAGTTCTGATCCCTCAGTCCGGACGAGGGGTTGCGCACGAAGACCTCGGCGGAGGTAGGGCTCGCCGTCGTGGCGTATCGGTCCAGGACCTGAAGTTTAGGGTCGAGCGTGCCCGTCGCCGGAACCGGAGGCGGGACGTAGAGGAGGTCGCAGTTCTGGCCGCCGATCGTTATTCCGTCCGTCGAGCCGGTGGAGTCGCTGTGGGCCAATACTCGCGTCACGGCCGCGCTCGTGAGGGTTACGATGCCCGTAAGGGCGGAATAGGAATACTCGTCGCTGCCGAGCTGTCGGTACAGGTACCCGTCGCTCGCGGCAATGCTTCCGGAAGCGCTCTGGACGTAAACGTTCAGATTGGTCGCCGGCGTATTCCTCACCATGAAGTACTTGCCGGTGATGAACGAGTTGGGCGTTATAGTCGTCTCGATCACTTCGGTGCTGCCGACGAAATGCTTAGTGACCTGCTGCGCCTCGTCGTAGCGGACCATCGCCCTGCCGGTGAAATTATCGGAGGCTATCGTAGCCGCGACGCCGAAGGATCGATACGACCCGTCGCCGAAGGAGAGAAAGGGTAAGGTCGGGAATGAAATCCCGTCGTTTCCTATCCTCGCGTCGCGGACCAGCTCGCCCTCCCCGCCCTTGTAGCCTAAAGCGAAATACGCCTGGGTGATGTCGTCGGATACGTGTGCCTCGAAGTAGATTTTCTTGTACAGCAGGAAGGTCAGAGCGATATCGGGATTCTGCGTGAATAGAATAGGCTGGAAGGCCGCCGAGAGACCGCTTCCCGGCTGGGATTGGAGGTCCAGCGAGGATATTATCGTAGCCGACCAGGTTCCGCTTACCAGGAGCTGGGCATCGTCGTCCGGCCCCGGCCCGAGCTTTGCGCTGAATAGGCTCGAAGGCGCCTCCACGGGAAGGGACGATTGAATCGGGGTCGGCACCGCGCCGACCCCGCCTTCGGCCATTGTCGTTCCGATCGACGCCGCCAAGAGTAGTAGGGCGAGGGCCGCGCGCGCGCTGCTGCTGCTTACTTTCCGCATCGATTGCGACTATGATAAACTGTAACGCGGGCGAAGGGAAGAATCAGGCCGTATTTATGGTAGTCTCCATGCTTATCCTCATCATCGAGCTCCCCGAGTCGGCTTCGTTGAAAGACAAGCGGAGCGTGGTCTCTTCGGTCAAGCAGAGACTACGGACGAAATTCCGCTTCTCCTGCGCGGAGGTGGATCTCCTCGATTCCCTGGCCTTCGCCGAGATAGGCGCCGCTCTCGTCTCCAATTCTCGGGAATTCGGAGAATCGGTGATGCACAAGGCGCTCGCCGTAGTCGAGGATGAATTCGGCGTACGCGTCCACGACGCGCAGATACATTCGGAAGTCTATTGAATCGATATCCGCGGTAGGAGGTCACACGTGCGCAAGGCCTGCTTCGTCCTCTGTCTGTTCCTGCCCGTCGCTTCCCTCGCGGCTGCGCCCGGCGACGCGGCGGCCGCCGCCTCGCCGGCCCTGGCGGAGATGGACTCCTATCTGGCCAAGGCCCAGGACGCAGCCGACTCGAACCACCTGTCGGAGGCCATCCGGTCCTACGTGACCGTCCTCGCACTGGCCGACGCCAGTCCCTCGCCCGACGCCAAGTCCAAGGCCGACCAGGCATCGGCCGAGCTCGCGCGGATCGGCTCTAGGCTCACCCTCGAGCCGGCGAGCGAGTGGGTCGACCCCAAGGGGACTCAGATCGCAGCCAGCTCCCGGAGCCTGGGCAAGGACGGAGGCCTTTCGCCCGCTGTCTACCTCTACGAGAATTACGGCACCGGCAAATCGCCGGTCGCGGACGCTCCCGTCTACTTCCAATTCGTCAAGAACTCCGGCTCCCTCGTCGCCTTCGTGACGACCGACGCCTACGGCAAGGCCAACACGACGGTCGCGAAGCTCGATGAACCGGGCAGGGACGCGGTCATCCGCGCCTTCCCGGTCTTCAAGGCGCGCGGCAAGAGCTACGCCTTCCAGGCTGTCTTCAGGGATTTCGCCTACCTGCCGCCGGCCAACGTCGTCAGGGTCATCGCCCTCGAGAGCTCCGAGCTCGGCGTGAGCGACAGCCCTCGGACCGTCGACCCCGCCGCGGCAGTATTGAAGCAGACGGGCCTCGAGGTCCTCCCCTTCAACGCGAAGCTCGCACCCGACGATTTCCGCGATGCCTACTCGGGCCAGGCCAAGGCCCTCGCCGCGCTCGGCGTCGACGCCGCCTCGCCTTACGCCGCCTTCGTCCTGGTGGAAGTGGCCCCGGCGCGCCAGATGGAGTTCAATGGAAAGAAGTACAACATCTTCACGGCCGCGGCGAGCCTGAATTTCCGCCTGGTCCGTTCGGACGGCACCATCGTCTACTCGCTTCCCATCGACGGCCTCAAGGGCCAGGGCGGCACCGCGGAGGCCGCCGTGGCCGACGCGTATAAGCGGGCGGGCGACGCCTTGGGCCCGGAGCTCCAAAAGAAGGTCGACGATTTGACCAAGGCTCTCACCGGAGAGTAGGAGCGAGGGAGTCGCATGCTTACCGCGCGGGTCCCCCGGCTTCCGGGCCAGGGCGGCCCCGGTTCTCGCGGCCGATGAGACGGGCTCGCGTCACCTTGCCTATGCCCTTTCGCTCTATCTCGAAGATCGCGTCCTGGGCCTTCCGTTGCCGCGCGGAGCCGCCGGGGAGGTTTCCCCCATCGGCGAAAAGCTCCCCCTGCGTCGCCGCGTCGTCCGTCGCGAGGTCGGCGAAGCAGAGCCCGAGGAGCCGAATCTCGGTCCTCCCGTCCCACGCGTGCTCGAGCAGGGAGAGCGCGTCGCTGAAGGCCTCGGAGGAGGAGATGTAATACGACCCTCTCGCCCTGCGGCGCGTAATCGTCGTGAAATCGCGCAGCCTCAGCTTCAGGATGAGGATGCGGGACTTGGATCCCTGGGACCAAAGGCGATAGGAGAGCTCCTCGGCCAGGGACATCAACACGTCCTCGACGCAATCTCGGTCCGAGCAGTCCCTCTCGAAGGTAGTCTCCGCGCTTATCGAGCGCGATGCGGGGTCCCCGGGATCCATCATCCCCGAATCCCTGCCGCGGGCCGCTCCGTACAGGAAGGCGCCGCCGGCTTTGCCGAAAAGCGAGACGAGCTGCGCCTCGCCGAGGGAAGCGAGCTGGGCGACGCTCGCGATGCCGAGCTCCCGAAAGCGCTCCTGGGTCTTCTCGCCCGCGCCCCACAATTTGGAGAGGGGAAGGTCGAGCATGAAGGCCTCGACCGACTCGGCGGCCACTATGACGAGCCCGTTCGGCTTGCGGAGGCCCGAGGCGATCTTGGCTACGTAGCGGTTCGGCGCGACGCCTATCGATATGCTTAGCTCCGTCCTTTCGAAAACCCGGGCCCTGAGAGATCGGGCGGCCTCCTCCGGCCGGCCCCAGAGCCTTTCGGTCCCCGTCATGTCGAGGAAGGCCTCGTCGATGGACACTCTCTGGACCTCGGGAGTGAAGGAGGAGAATACTTCCATGACCTGAGAGGACAACTCGGCGTAGCGGTCCATGCGCGGAGCGAGGTAGACTCCGCCCGGGCATCGGCGGAACGCCTCCGAGATGGGCATGGCGGACCGGATGCCGTAAGCCCGCGCCTCGTACGAGCAGGTCGCGACGACACCGCGATGGCCGGGTCGCGCTCCGACGATGACGGGCTTTCCCTTGATGCTCGGGTCGTCCTTCTGTTCTACGGAGGCGAAGAAGGCGTCCAAGTCGACATGGAAGAGCAGCTTCGGCGTCATTTCATCCCCGCGCCAATATCGAAGCTCGCCCGTACATCGAGGCCATCGTCCTCGAGGGCCGAGCCGGACGACTGCGCGTACGGCCGGAGATGGCCGAGGTAGCTCGCCGTCACGACGAGCCTCGAACGGAAGTCGGACGGTACGGTGAGCGAAAGGCGAAGATCCCTGCCGGGGTTGACGCCCGCGTATACGGCGGCCTTCCTCCCGTCCACGGAGACCTCGTAAGGGAAGTTGCTGTCGTATATCAGGATATCCTTTCCGGATTCCAAGGCGAGGTCGACCTTGTACGGCGGGCTGGCGAAAGCGACCGCGATGTTCTCGTCCACGCGGTCGAGGAAGCGGCTGGTCGTCTCGATGAGGCTTATCCTCCTTTCATCGTCCTTGCCGCGCAGAAGCACGCTATCGCCCATCGAGTCGTAGGCGAGCGCCAGGTCCCCGCGGCCTAGGCTGCCCTTTCCGAGCCGCCTCCAGCCGGAAAGCCTGACGGCGAATTCGCCCGAGTCCTGGTCGATCGTCTCGGAGATCCTCAAGTCTTTGCGCCCGGGTCCCGCGAGAGGTTCCGCGGCCGAGGCGTAGAAGAAGGCTCCCGCTTCTATCGTCATGGCCAAGACGGCGAAAACGGCGGCGGTCCTCTTTCGCGCCGCGGCTCCCGGGCGCGTGAAGAAGAGCAGAGGGCTCGCGGTAAATACGAATAAGGGAAGGACGAGGGCGGATAGGGATAAGACGCCTAGGTAATCGGGCGCTATGAGCTTCCGGTACGTGGGAAAGTCGGGCCGCGCGGCGAGCTCGCCGGCGATGACGAGGAGGGGGACGTACATGAGCGCGTAGGCGACGAGAGTCGCCCATCGGTTGCGGGCGGCGAGGGACGCCTCGACGAGGATGAGCGCCCACATGAAATAGAACGACGCCGATAGGTCGATCGCCGAGAATAGCGGCACGTCCACGGCGAGGCATAGCAAGGCGGTCAATTCGTAGAAATACGGATTCGGGGTCAAGGCACGCCTTTCGACGAGGAAGGAGAGCAGCGCCAGGAAGAAAAGGAAGGATGAGAGGATGCGCGCCGCGGCGAATACGCGCGGCGCGAGCCGCCACGAATCGAGGGAGCCGAGGAAGGCTTCGTCGATCCCCGCGATGCCCTTTCCGGCGAGGAAGACCAGGGCCAGCGCAAGGAAAAGGGCGAAGACTTCGGCGCCGATGGCCGGAGCCCGTTTCAGCAGCTGTTTGGTCGCCCCTCGCCTCGCCATGGTGACGATCAGGAAGGAGGATGCCATGATGGCGAGGAGGACGACCAGGAAGGCGATATATGTCCCCTCGCGAAGGACGAGCCCCTTCCGCCCCAGTTGGAAGATGAAGTAATGCCTGTCCCACGTATCGGAGAAGCCGCCCGCTTCTTCCTTGGCGAAATTCCCCATGAAGTCCCCGAACCAGGTCTTGGAGGCGCCGGGGCTCGAGACGTAGCCGGTCGAGGCTCCGCGCACTCCGCGCAGCTCTATGGCGGGCATGCCCGTTTCGAGATAGGGCGCGGCGGGGCCGTAATCGCTCGCCAGCCCGAGACGGTAGGCTTGGGACCGGTTCGCCTCGAGGCCGTAGCCGATGCCCGAGGATTCCAGAGCCCGCCGCGTGCCCTCGAAGAGCCAGTAGGGGGAGACCACGTCTTTCCCCGCCCCGCGGAGGACGACGCTCGAAGGTTCGTCGCCTAGGTCGAGGTACAGCGCCGCGAGCCTCGTCCCGCCCGCTTGGCGCGACAGCCACGTGCTCGTTCCGAGCGAGGCCACCTGCCCGTCGGCCATTTTGCCCCTCTTCTCGGCTCCCAGGAAGACGAAGCGAAGGGAAATCGGGTTCGCGGAGCCGGCACGGGCCTCTTCGGAAAGCCGAGCCGCCTCGGTCAATGCGAGCGCGATGCCGTAGGCGCCCTCCGTGGGGTCGGAGGAATCCACCCAGGAGCTTACGGGCACCAGCACGGCCAGCTCGTCGTTGCGCGCGCCCGGCAATCTCGCCTCGACGATTCGCGATGTCGAATATCCCCCCTGCGCATCCGCGAACCCGCTCGTCGCTGTGTCGATTCCTTCGGCGCGGAGGAAGCGCTCGATGAAGGCGAAGGCCGCGGCTTCCGACGCCGAGCCCTCCGGCCTTGATCCGAACGCCTCGATCGCGGCGAGGCAATCGTCGAGGTCCATCTCGGAGGCAGGCGCCGCGCAGGCCGGCGCGAGGGCCATCAGGCATACGGCGGCGAGCGCGACCGCGCGATTCATGCACACGGTCGAGAATAGAAAGGGGGCGACGGGTTCGTCAATACTGTTTACCTCACGCCGATAATGACATATACTGATCGAAACGAAAGGCGAGGGGATGCAGGAGAGGAAGAGCGTCATCGATCTGCCGGTCAAGCTCGTACTCACGGAGGAAGGGACCTCCTTCTTCATACGCAAGGGCAAGAACCTAAAGAAATTCAAGCTGGCAGACAACGTCGAGGAATACGGTATCGTCCTCGATACGTTCACCCCCGCCTCCCTCCAACGGATGATGCTCGTCGACTACATTTCCAAGGTAGAAATCTCGAAGAGCGAATTCATGTCGACTCGCCAGGAGATCATGGACCTCTCCAAGCTCGTCGTCTACTCGATGCTCTACCGCCAGTACGACGCGTACATCTTCGCCCGCGTCCTCTCCAGCGACGTGATCAAGAAATGGAACCGTCTCAATCCGGCCAATATCATCGACGACAAGACCAAGATAAACGACGCCTATCTCCAGAATGTCCTCAAGGAGAAGGAAAAGCTGCTCCTCGAGATAAAGCAGGAAATACTCTCCCCGATGTATTCGTACATCAGCAAGAACTCGTCTCTCCTCCCCGAGGAGAAGAACGTCCAGCTCCTGCTCTCGGAGAAATTCCTGAACAATCTCCGCCCTTTCACCTGGTTCATCGTCGCCAAGTTCAAAGGCTCCGAGGGCTACGACCAATTGGTTAAGGACGTCAGGACCTCCCTCGCCGAGTACATGGAGAAGTCGAAGATCGCCGAATACGTATCGCTGATGATAATCGAGCTCGCGATGAACGCCGAGAATTCCAATTTGAAGCGCGAGGCGAAGGCCGTCTTCAAGGGCACGGTGGACATGAACGCGGTGCTCTTCGATCCCAACGTCCGGCGCCAGGTCATCGATTCGCTCGAGCGCAAGGGCGAGCTCGTGTACCTTTCCTGGAAGATCGGCTCCAGGGGCGCGACTGTGGGCATGCAGGGAAGGCTGCAGATCACTCTCTACAACAAGGAATCCGAGTATCATACGGTCAAGGAGATATTCGAGGACCGCAAGAGCGCCGACCTCAAGAAGAAGAGCCTCCAGGACTTCTACAGGCAGCTGCCGGAAGGCGAGGCCAATACCGAGCTCGGCCTCTACTACCTCTCCTACCTCTCCGAGGCCTGCGACAAGGTGAACGTCAAATTCGAGTCTCTCGTGAACCAGATGGCGGGATCCGATCTCACCGTCATAACTCTCGCCTTGAATCTATAATATTTTTATAATAGCCCTCGCTCCCGGCCTCGATATCCCTTCATTCCTTGACAGGGAATGACCTTTCAGATAACCTTATACGGTAATCCATTGCGCCATTCGATTTATGGAGGAATAAGGTCTATGGCAAAGGCAAAGTTCGTCTACCAGTTCGGAGGCGGGGTCGCGGAGACCAGCGTCACCAGCAAGGAAATCCTCGGCGGAAAGGGCGCGGGGCTGATGGAAATGACCAAGATCGGCCTCCCCGTCCCGGCCGGCTTTACGATCGGCATCCCCGCTTGCGAGGAATATTTCAAGTCCGGCCGCAAGCTGCCCAAGTCCATCGTCGACGAGATCAAGGTCGCCCTGGCCAAGCTCGAGAAGACCGTCGGCAAGAAGCTGGGCGATCCCAAGGATCCCCTCCTCGTCTCCGTGCGCTCCGGCGCCGCGCGCTCCATGCCCGGCATGCTCGAGACGATCCTGAACCTCGGCCTGAACGACAAATCCGTAGAGGGCCTGGCCGCCAAGACCGCCAATCCCCGTTTCGCCTACGACAGCTATCGCCGCTTCATCCAGATGTACTCCACGACCGCCATGGGCCTCTCCAAGGAGCCGATGGAGGAGATGCTCTCCCATATGAAGAAGTCGCTCGGCCTCAAGAACGATACCGAGCTCTCAGCCGACAACCTCAAGAAGCTCTGCGAGGAGTTCAAGGTCTTCTACAAGTCCAAGAAGGGCGCGGCTTTCCCCCAGGACCCGGTCGAGCAGCTCTGGGGCGCCATCGACGCCGTATTCGATTCCTGGGAGGCCGACAAGTCCGTCACTTACCGCCGCGTAGAGAAGATCACCGATCTCAAGGGCACGGCGGTAAACGTCGTACAGATGGTTTTCGGCAACAAGGGCGACACTTCGGGCACCGGCGTCTGCTTCACCCGCGACCCCAACTCCGGCGAGAACGTCTTCTACGGCGACTGCCTCATCAACGCCCAGGGCGAGGACGTCGTCGCCGGCATCCGCACCCCTCTCAAGCTCATCGAACTCGAGAAGAAGCTTCCCAAGGCCTACAAGCAGCTGACCCAGGTCCGCAAGACCCTCGAGAAGAATTTCAAGGAGATGCAGGACCTCGAATTCACGATCGAGGACGAGAAGCTCTATATGCTCCAATGCCGCACGGGTAAGCGCCTTCCCTCCGCGGCCTTCAAGATCGCCGTGGACATGGTAGGCGAGGGCCTCATCACCAAGGCCGAGGCGATCGCCCGCATCACTCCCGAGCAAATCGAGGGAGTGTTCTACCCGATTATCGACGTGGCCGCCGTCGGTCCCGCGAAGCTCAAGGAACTCAAGGTCGCGACGGGCATCGACGCCGTCCCGGGCGCCGCCGCCGGCAAGCTCTGCTTCAACGCGGCCGACGCCGAGGAGCAGACCAAGGCGGGCGTAAAGGTGATTCTCATCCGCCGCGAGACCAGCCCCGAGGACGTAGGCGGCATGTTCGCGGCCCAGGGCATCCTCACCGCCACGGGCGGAAAAACCTCCCACGCTGCGGTCGTGGCCCGCGGTTGGGGCAAGTGCTGCATCGTCGGCTGCGACGCCCTCGATATCGACGACAAGGCCAAGACGGTCAAGGTAGGCGGCAAGGTCCTCAGGCAAGGCGACGAGGTGACTCTCAACGGGACCACCGGCGAGGTTTTCGTCAGCGCCCTGCCCCTCAAGAAGCCCGAGCAGACCAAGGAGTTCAAGACCCTCCTCGGGTGGTGCGACGAGGTCCGCGCGCTCAAGGTGCGCACGAACGCGGATACGCCGCACGACGCCGAGAAGGCCGTCGAGCTCGGAGCCGAAGGCATCGGGCTCTGTCGGACCGAGCACATGTTCTTCAAGGACTTCAAGAATCCCGCCGACTCCGAAAAGCGCCAGCTCGCCATCCAGGAGATGATAATCGCGGACGACGTCGAGGCCCGGAAGAAGGCGCTGGCCAAGCTCCTCCCCTTCCAGCGCGAGGACTTCAAGGGAATCTTCAAGGCGATGAACGGCAAGCCCGTAACCATCCGACTCATCGACCCGCCCCTGCACGAGTTCACCCCCAAGGACGACGCGGGCGTCAACAAGCTCGCCAACATTACCGGCAAGAGCCCCGAGCACATCAGGATGCGCTGCGAGCAGCTTCACGAGTCCAACCCGATGCTCGGGCACCGCGGCTGCCGGCTAACCATCACCTATCCCGAGATCCTCGACATGCAGGTCACCGCAATCATCGAGGCGGCCGTCGAGGTCGCCAAGGCCGGCGGAATCGTCCTCCCCGAGATCATGATTCCCCTCACTATCGACCGAAAGGAGCTCAAGATCCTAGTCGACCAGACCAGGGTCGTCGCCGACGCCATCATCAAGAAGTCGGGTTCGAAGGTTACCTACATGGTGGGCACGATGATCGAGATTCCACGCGCCGCCCTCCTCGCCGACGAGATAGCCGAGGTAGCGGAATTCTTCTCGTTCGGCACCAACGACCTCACGCAGATGACCTTGGGCCTAAGCCGCGACGACGCCGGACGATTCCTTCCCGACTATGTCATGTCCGAGAAGGACGGCGGGAAGGCTATCTTCGCGATCGACCCCTTCGTCAGCCTCGACCAGAGCGGCGTCGGTCAGCTCGTGAAGATGGGCATCGAGAAGGGGCGTTCCACCCGAAAGGGCCTCAAAGTCGGCATATGCGGCGAGCACGGCGGCGAGTCCAGGTCGGTCAAGTTCTGCCACGCGGCGGGCATGAATTACGTGTCCTGCTCCCCCTTCCGCGTGCCCATAGCCCGGCTCGCCGCGGCTCAGGCCGTGATCGAGGACAAGGCCGCGGCGAAGGCGGCGACGGCAAAAGCTGCCGCGAAGAAGCCTGCCGCCAGGAAGGCGCCTGCGGTGGCCGAAAGAAGGCCCGCGGCCAGGAAGGTTTCGACCGGTAAAGCCGTGGCCAAGAAGGCCGCAGTCAAAAAGGTTTCGGCCGGCAAAGCCGCGGCCAAGAAGCCCGCGGCGGCCAAGAAGGCTAAGAAGCAGTCTTCGCGATAGGTGCGATCGTTCCATGGCCAAGCTAGGCCGCGCGGATCCTTCCGCGCGGCCTTTTTTTAATGCATCGCCAAAGGAAAGGGGCAGCGTTGCGTGGATGGGCGACGGACCTCAGCGGGATTCCTCCTGAGGCATCTCGTGAATGGCCACGCAATTCATCGAAAGAGCGCTGTCCGCAAATCGGAGCGAGGCCAGTATCTCGAGGGGCCTGTCGACCGGGACTTCCGCTCCGGTCGCCGTCGCAGGCACGAGTCCCTCGAGCCGCTTCTTGTCTTGGTAGCCCACGAGAAAATCGAAGGCGACGACGCCCGGCTCCTCCCGAACATTGGCCGCCATGCCCTTCCAGGCGACGTAGCAGCCGTCGAAGAGCGCGGGGTCGAGCCGTACGTCGGCGTAGGAGGGTGGATCCTTGATCGTTCGGAAATCGGGCCTGCCGACGAAGGCTCGCAGGGAATTCGCCTTTTCCTTCAAGGCGGGGCTCGCGTTGGACCCGAGGAGTCGGTTGATCTCGACAATCGCCGCATTGTCGCGGTAGACCTGAAAGAAGTCCTTCGCCCTCTCGAATGCGTCCAAAGCCTGCTTTTCCGTCAGGATGTATCGGAAAGTCCCGCCGGTCTGCACCGGCGATTCCCGCTCTGAGCGGCTCAGCGTCACAGCGGCAACCTCGGGCCTGACCACTTTGGGCCGCGCGACGCTCTCTACGAGCGAGGCGCCGAACGGCCAGGCGAGATAGACCGCAGCAGTCGCCGCCAGGACGAGCAAGACGGGGACGAGGAATGGCGGAAGCTTACGCCGGCCGGGATACAGGCGCTCGATCCGGCCCGTCTCTACGAGCCTCGCCAGCCCCTCCGGACCGCTTTCCCGGCGAAGGATTCCGAGGCAGGCTCGCGCCTTCCTGTCGCCCGGCCGGTCTTCGAGCACGCGCAAGTAGTACTCAACCGCCCTATCGGTATCGCCCTTCCGCACCGAGAGGGCGGCGAGGACGAGCAAGGTGTCGGGATTCGCGGGGGAGAGCTGTTCCGCGCGCTTCAGGTATGTCGACGCGCCTCCAGGATCACCCACCCGCAGGCACGAGGAGCCGAGAAGGTAATAGAAGCGCTGGGATTCCCTGTATACGGGAACTTGGGGCTCCAGGAGGGAGATAAGCTCGGCGTAGCGCCCGCTCGCGAAGAGCCGCTCGGCGCGATCGAGCGCTGTGCGCGCCATCGCTTGACCTAATACCCTTTCTTCCGCTCCTCGAGGCGGTCAAGGATCTTGCCCCACGCGGCGATCTCGTCCGGCGAGATGGTCCGGCCCTCGGCCACCGCGATGTCGATCCTCGAGATCAGGTCCCTAACCGCTACGAGGTCGGCCGCCATGGAAGTCGCCGCGTCGGGCGGGCTGGTGCCGAGCACCGTCGAGGCGAAGATCGCGTCGGTCGGAGTCGTTTCGCTCGACGCGGGATATCCCTTCTCGTTGAGATTACCCATCATGAAGGCGACGCGCCTCGTCCCGCCGCTGGGGACGGGGACGGGCTCCCAATAAAGCGCTAGGGCGGAATCGTTGATCGAGTACGGAACGAGGGTGAAATTGCGCTGCGGATTGACGTCGAAGGCCCATGGAGCATCCGCAAGGCGCTTCCAGTTGGCGAGGATCACTTTGTCGGGACGGTCTACGCCGGGGCCCGATAGCAGGACCATGAAGCTCGCCCTGTCGCCGGGAGTCCCGACCCATGTGTCGTCCGAAGTCGGAAGTATGGCGGTCTCCTCGGAGATGCGAGGGCGCTTGTCGGTAATGAAATGGATCCCCGACTTCTCTCCGAGCCACGTGTCGAGCAGGTATCGCAGACCGAGAGAGGCCTCGTGCTCCGAGACATTCTCGATCTCCAACGTGACCTTAAGCCCGTCGGCGAGCGCGGATCCATCCGACTTTGCGAAATCGAGGATCTGGCGGACGACGAAGGAGGATGAGCGGAACTCGATCCGCACCCCCGTATCGGTGCGGGCGACCGTGAACGGAAAGTCGGACGCGTCGCCCAGCTTGGATAGTCTCCCGTCGGCGCTCAGCGTCAGGAAGCTCGTCCTGGGGTCCTGATCGAACAGGAAGGGCTCGTAGCGCCCCTTGGCCACGTCCGTGAGCCTGTAGATCGAGATACGCGCCGTGGACTCGTTTGCGACTACCTTGACGAGCCCCTCCCGCGCATCGAGTGCCTGGAGGCCGAGCGAAGACGCGAGCAGGAAGGCGGCCGCGACGATCATGCTGCGCTTCATTTGGTCCCGTCCTTGGATCCCGCCGCGGCGAGTCGCTCGATGTAGAATTCGAGGAGATCGAGAGCCCGCGCCTTCGCGTCGAGAGCCGCCGCCCTCGAGTCCTTGTCGAGCGGCGCGGCGGCGGACGGCTGCGTCAGCTGCGGAGCCGGAGCCGCCGCGGCCTGCGAGGAAGCCGCCTGGGCAGAGGCCTGCGTGGCCCGCAAGGCGTCGGCGTCGGCCTGCGAGGAGGCCAGCTTGGCCTCGCTGTCGGCGAGCTTGGTGCCTAGGTCCGCCACCTGGGCGCGCAGGTCGGCGATGATCTTGTCCTGGTCGTCGGCGGCGCCGCGCTTCGAGTCCGAAATTTGCTTCTGGTAAAGGGCGATGGAGGATTCGTAGGCTTTCTCGCGCCTCCGGAAAT
Source organism: uncultured Treponemataceae bacterium (assembly GCA_964491385.1). GTDB lineage: Bacteria > Spirochaetota > Spirochaetia > Treponematales > Rectinemataceae > UBA1306. The sequence continues at coordinate 38,957 of CAZBGA010000027.1, forward strand.
CCTCGGCCGCGCGCAGCGATTCCTCGTGGCTCCAGGTAAGGAGCTTGAGAAGCTCTCGCTGGCGATACTCGAGGCCGATGAGGGAGATGCGGTAGGTCGCCGCCTCCACCTTCACGCTCGACGGATAATCACGGGTTACGGCCGTGAACATGCGCTCGGCTTCCTCGAGTCGACCCAGGGCGTAGAGGCATTCGCCGCTCCAGTAAAGGGCCGAGGGCAGGAGGTCGCTGGACGGAGCGGTAGAGGCGAAAGCCGAGAAGACCTTGAGCGCCCCTTCGTAATCGCCTTTCGAATACAGGATGCGGCCTCGCTGATAGAGGAGATCCGCGACGCGGGGGCTCTTCGGATACGCGGATATGAAGGCGTCTATCGAGGCTTCGGCCGTGGCTTGGTCGCCGACGGCAAGGTAGGCGAGGACGGACCAATAGGCGGCTTCGGGTCTTTCCGTCGTAGCCTTGGGATCCGACATCACCTTTCCGAAGAGGTCGAGGGCGTCGCGATATTTCCCTTGGCCGAAAAGCTCGACGCCCCTGTCCAGGCTGGCCTTGGCTTCGGACGCAGGCGACGCCTGAGGCGCCGCCTGCTGTCCGGCGGCCTGGGCCCCCAGGACCGCAGCGAGGAGGAGCGCTAGGAGCCGGGGCTTGGACCTGTGCATGGGCATATGCCTCCGATGAATTATCGGCTCGCCCAGCCTGAAACTGAATGCCGCGCGGCCTTATACGAGGCCGCCGCGTCCCGGAGAGCGGTCGCCGGGTCGTTCGCCGAGAAGAAGGCCGAGCCCATTACGAGGACGTCGGCCCCTGCCCGCGCGGCATCGGGAATGGTATTTCCGTTGATGCCGCCGTCTACGGATATCAGGAAGCTCAATGCCCGTTCCGAGCGCATGGCGGCTATCGACGCGCATTTGTCCAGGCAAGCCGGGATGAGGGATTGTCCCCCGAACCCCGGGTCGACCGTCATCACGAGGACGAGGTCGACGACAGGCAGGAGCTCCGAAAGCGAAGAGGCGGGAGTCGAAGGCACTATCGCTATGCCCGGCTTCGCGCCCATTTCGCGGATCGATTGGGCCAGCCGATGGGCGTGCACTGTCGCCTCGAGATGGAAGGTGACGTAATCGGCGCCGGCGGAGGCGAAGGCCGGCGCGAGCCTCTCGGGCTCGACCGTCATGAGGTGCACGTCGAGCGGTAGACGGGTGAGCGGCCGAAGGTCGGCGGCCATCTTGGGGCCGAAGGTCAGATTGGGGACGAAGCGCCCGTCCATGACGTCGAAGTGCACCCAGTCGGCGCGCGCGTTCTCTATCCGGGCCAGAGCGGAGCGCATGTCGGAGAAATCTGCGGAGAGGAGAGAAGGCGCGAAGAGGGGCTCTTCCATGAGGCCGGATAGTATCATATCAGGGGCTCCCGCGCCAAGGCTTCCCATCTGTCAAACCGCATGGAAAGCCTTATGCGAACGCGGTTTCACGCGCTCAGGCATGGGTTTCGCGCCTTGCGCGACGATTGACCAAGAACCTCGAGCCGCGATAGTATCGAAGCGTTATATCCTTAACCAGCGGACCCTGCAACGAAGTAGTCGCGCGCGTATTGTGCCAACTGCAGGTTCAGCGATACCCGGAAGAGAATGGCCGAGCAGGAACGCGTAAACGTCCTAATGTCGAACGCATACGAAAGCCTCAAGTGCGTCGACCTGCGCGGAGCGACGGACTGCTTCGAGCGAGCTCTCTCCCTGGACTTCGAAGCCCCCGAAGTCCTTTGGTCCCTTAAATGCGCCAACTTCTGGTCGGAGCGCCTCGCGCGCCTCGAAACGCTGACCAATCCCTTCGAGCGCGGCGAGTACGTCCTCGCCCAATGGAAGGCCTACTCGGCATTCGCATCCAAGCTGGCCTGCGATTTCGAGCGCGCCCTCTTCGCTTTCAAGAGTTTCGCCTTTTCCCTCGCTTTGGGTCAATATTCAGCCCTCCCGCCGGAGGAGGAGGAGTCGCACGAGGCCGACCTCGCGCTCAGGACGGGCATCTGCCTGAAGGGTACGGGCGATTACGTCGGGGCCCTCCGTTCCCTCGAAACCGCGGCCCGCGAGAGGAAAGAGGACGCAGAGGTCCTCGCCCAGCTCGCGGATGCGTACGCGCTGCAGGGTGAGGAGCGCAAGTCCAAGGCGCTTTTCCGCGAGGCCTTCTTCATCGCGCCGGGACGCATCGACGTCGACCTCCTCGAGTCCACGATGATACGCCGCCTCGCGGCGAAAGTGGCATCCCTCGGCTATAAGGGACTCGAGCTGCAGGAGTGGATGCCGGTCTACGGCGCCATCCTTGGAATTTTTACGATCAAGAGGGAGCTGAAGGCCGTGGAAGTCGGGAAACTCCGGCAATCCATCTACCAGCTCGAGAACGAGTCGAGGGAAGAAGGCGGCTCCGCGCTGGCGCCGCGCCTGATCAACCGCTATTTCTGGCTGATAGACCATTATATCGCGGCGAAGGAAGACAGGGCCAAGATCGACGAGGTCCTGTTGAAGGTCAGGCTGCTCGATCAGTCCATCTATAAGCAGTACACAGCCTAGGAGAGGAGACAATATGGCCGAATCGCAGGTCGCCCAGAAAGTCCAGGAGATGCTCAACGAGGAGAAGTGGACTCGCGCATCCTTGAGCGCCTATTCCGCGGCTAACCTAAAAGATCTCGACTCGATCGCCCAAGACGCTCTGCGCGATAAAGCCCTCGACGAAGTCAAGGAACTCTGCGACGAGCATCTTTCCCACACGAAGACCAGCATCATCGCCTTGTACCTCTCCGGCATCTTCGCCCTCATGCGCCAGCAGATAGACGATTCGGCCATGGTCGCGCTGCTGGACCTCTTCGCCGACAACAAGAAGTGGAGCGTGGTGGAGTTCGTCTGCCAGCGCATCCTCGACTACGGCGAGAACCGTACAGCCCTCCGCCGCCTCGCGGAATGCTATGAGTCGGACGGCCGCCCCGACGACATGCACGCGATATGGGAGCGCCTCATACGCGTCGACTACGAGGAGGCCGACATCGTCAAGGCCCTCGCCGAGGAGCGCGAGAAGGCAGGCAAGCTGGACGAGGCGGTGGACTTCTACAAGAAGGCGCTGCACCGCTATATAAACAAAGGCCTCACCACGAACGTCAAGGAGATCTGGGGCAAGCTGGTGGAGTACTGCCCCGAGGACATCGATTTCTTCTTCCATGTCCAGCGCAAGATCGCCAAGCAGATATCGGAGGACAAGGCAGCCGGCTTCCTCCTCGACCTCTTCCGCCATTACAAGGAAAAGGAGGACTGGAACACGGCCCTCGACATCCTCAAGGTTGTCATCGACTATGACGAGAAGAACCCCTCCCTCCGCAAGGACGTCATCGAGTGCTACAAAGGCAAGTACAAGGACCACTCGCACCTCGAGGACTACATCCGTCTCTCGAATATCGCGCAATCCTACCGGGCCATGCACGAGGCGATGGCGGACTTCGAGAAGCACATCGCCTTCGACGCAGGGAATTTCGTCTACCATCGCACCTGGAACATCGGGCGAATCGCGAGCATCAAGGGAGACGACATCGTCATAGACTTCGCCAAGAGCCGCGGCCACAAGATGTCCCTGAAGATGGCGATAGACAGCCTGACGACGCTCTCCAAAGAGCACATCTGGGTCCTCAAGGCGGTCTGGTCCAAGGAGAAACTGCGCGAGAAGGTGAAGGGCGACCCCGCCTGGGCCCTGCGCATCATCATCAAGAGCTTCGACAATAGGGCCGACCTCAAACACATCAAGGCCGAGCTCGTCCCCTCGGTCCTCACGGCTAGCGAGTGGAACTCCTGGAGCGCGAAGGCCCGCGAGGCGCTCAAGACCGACTCGATCTTCGGAAACGCGACCGACGACATCGCCACCTTCATCGTGCGCGACAGGCCGCTCTCCTTCGAGGAGAAAGTCTATAACCAGTTCAAGGCCGAGAAGAGCTTCTTCGCGCGGGTGCAATACATCCGCGACTTCCTAGAATCGGGGGAGCCCGACTCCGAGTTCTTCACGGAGATGCTCGCCTTCTTCACCGGCTTCGTCCGCTCCTATCAAGCGGCCAACGAGACCGTCGTCGCATCCTACCTTTTCCTGAAGGAGCTCGCCGTCAAGTACCCGCACCTGAAGGGCGCGGCCACCCTCGGCTTCGCCGAGCTCTTCGACGAGATCGAAGATCCGGTCGCCGTGTACGACGCGATAAAGGACCCCGAGCTCCGCCGCTCCTTCCTCCTGCATATAAAGAACTTCATCCCCGACTGGGCCGACGTCTACGTCAGGCTCTTTCCCTATTCGCTGAACGCGGGGATGCTCGAGACGCTCAAGTCCGGCGGCTACGAGGACAAGCTCCGCCGCATGGTCCTCGATATCGTCGAGAACTACCGCGATCACCGAGAGGCCTTCATCTGGGTCGTCAAGAACCTCAAGGACGAGGAATGGTTCTCGACCCTCGGGCTTTCTTACGAGAAGAT
>CAZBGA010000028.1:0-43395 GCA_964491385.1 uncultured Treponemataceae bacterium
ACAACATGCTCTGGTGCAAGGAGGCCGAGGACTACCTCCTCGCCAACGCGCCGGATATTTGACGGGCAGCGTTACATTTCCATTACCTCGAAGATGTGTACCGCGCCTCCCTGCGCGAGTATTGGGCAGTCCTTGGCGAGCTTGGCGGCGGCATCCAAATTCTCGGCGAGCATGACGCTGTAGCCGTTCGAGATGTTACCGCCGGCTCCGTCTTTGGCGCCGGCTTTAGTGACCGTCTTGGATCCCGCGAAAGCCTCGCCATCGGTCTTGACCGATTTGCCGAGGGACTTGAACCAGGCGATCCAGGTCTTCATCGAGGCCTCGCCTTCCGCGGGTGTCGACGGCTGCGTGCCGCCACTGTAGAGAAATACGAAGTTCTTCATGCTTCCTCCTAGATCTGATGAATATACTAATAATCGTTCACCGGAATCGTACCCCAGTGGAAGTGAAATATTTGTCATCGGAGCGGCTATAGCCTGCAATCGGGGACGATCCGATGGCCGGTCCGGATCACCCGCTTCGCGCGCCGTCCGAGGATCGAGGAGGTCGACGTGAAAAAGAGACGGTTGGCGGTCTTCGTGGCCATGGCCGTTGTCGTGGTCGCGGCCTTGGCGTTGGACGCGCTTACGGCTGGTAGCGCCATACCCACCCAGCTCGTCTCGGCGAGGAAGGCTGCGATGCAATCCAACGCGGCGAATCTTGGGGATATGTCGGCCAAGGAAGCGGCCGGGAACCTTAAGGCGATCGCGGTGCTCATTGCCTTCGTGCCGACCGCGTACGGCGATACCTACGCCGACGCCTATCCGGCCGGGACCAAATTCTTCTTCAAGGGAGGCGGGAGCGCCGCCGGCCGGCTGGCGGAGTCGGCCGACAAGTCCGACAAGTCCGCGATCGACGCGCTGTTGCCGGCCGTCCTCGGAGCTTGCGGCGCGTGCCACCACGCCTACAGGGGCTCGCGTTAGGTCAAGGTATTCCCCGACTCGACGCGCCGGCGCGGGTCTCTTGACGAGGCGATGCGGTTTCCGGCAGAGTCGTCGCACATGATACGGGCGGTGATCTTCGACATGGACGGTGTCCTCGTGGACTCGGAGGCCTTCATCGCCGAGGCGGCCATCGCAATGCTTGCCGAGCGCTACGGCGTAGCCGCGACTCGTGAGGATTTCCTTCCCTTCATCGGCACGGGCGAGAACCGATTCATAGGCGGAGTTGCCGAGAAGTACGGCGTCGCGATCGGTATAGAAGCCGACAAGGCGCGGACTTACGAGATTTACTTCGAGCTCATCAGCGGCAGGCTCAGGGAGTTGCCGGGAGCGGTCGCCTACGTGCGCGAGTGCCGTGCCTGCGGTCTGAGGACCGCGATCGCCACCAGCGCGGACAGGCGCAAGCTCGACGCCAACCTCCGCGAGATAGGCATGTCGGAAGCTGACTTCGACGCTGTGGTCGACGGCCAGCAGGTCGAGCGCAAGAAGCCCTTCCCTGACATCTATCTCGAGGCCGCGCGCCGCCTTGGCCTCGGCCCCGAGGCCTGTCTCGTCGTCGAGGACGCGGTCTCGGGCGTCAAGGCGGCCAAGGCCGCCGGCTCTGCCTGCCTCGCCCTGGGAGGAAGCTTTCCCGAGGCCGAGCTTCGCGCCGCGGGAGCCGACTGGTACGCACGTGACCTCTTGAGCGCCGAGAGGTCGATGCTGGGCTGAAGGCGCAGCATCGACGATCGGGCCGTCGGCCCCATAGCCTTCGAGAGCGAGCAGTGACGGATGGCCTTCACCTTGGCATCCGCGTCGCGTGCCTGAATCGAGGGCGTCAAAGTATAGAGCCCGGCTTCAGCCTCTCGGCGTTCAGCGCCCCGAGTCTCGTACCCTCGGCCACCGCCTCGGCGATGGTCGCGCCATCCTCGAGCGCCGTCGCGACGCCTACGTTGAAGGAATCGCCGGAGCCTATGGGATTCAGAACCTTGACCGGACGCGCCGGGCACTCCCGCAGGGCGGTGCCGTCCCAGAAAAGCGTTGATCGGGAGCCTCTCGTGACGACGAGCCAGGCGCCGTGCCTCTCCTTGTACTCGCGGCCGATTCTCGCGACGAGATGGCGCATCGCGTCTTCGTCACCGCCGGACCTCCAGGATTCCACCTTATCCGGCGCGTAGGTCTGCAGGAGCTCCTCGAGATTGGGCTTCGCCACGCAGGGGCGGAAAGGCAGGCTCTCCATGAGGTCGCGCCCCTTTATGTCGAGGATGAGGCGCTTTCCCGCGGCGGCTGCCCGGGCGGCCATCGCGGGCATGATCGACGGCGAGAATCCCGCAGCCTTGGTGCCCGAGAGCATGACCGTAACGACCTCCGGCAGCAGCCTGTCGAATTCCTCGAGAACTCTGTCCGCCGTCCCGTCCTTGACTGGTCGAGCCTCTTCGACGAGTTCGGTCGCGCTCCGGTCGGCCTTGTCTATGATGGTCGTGCAGAACCGGATGTCCGATCCCGACTCTACCCAGCGTACCCGGACTCCGTCCGCGGAGCACATTGAGAGGAACCAGTCCCGCGTGGGGCCGCCTAACTGGGTGAGGTGGATGGCCTCCCGGCCGAGCTGGCCGAGGACGCGGGCGCTGCAGACGCCCTTGCCGGCGACGTCGACGCGATACTCGGAGCTCCGGTTGACTTCGCCCTTCGTCAGGCGATCGTACACGAGGGTCTTCTGGATGACGGGGTTGAGGCAGACGGCGAGATAGCGGCCGCGCGCGTTTGTGCTGTCGGGCATGGACAGATTTTACCGATCCCGACCGCGTCGATCCAAGGCCCCGAGGCTAGTCGTCTCGGTCTCTTGCCGGCATCAGATTACCTCGGTTCCCAGCCCGTAGGCCTTCGCCGCGATCTTGAGCTCCACGCTCCTATCCCCGGTGGTGAATATCTGATGATGGGAATAGAGGCGATCCATGAGGGCGCGCCCGTCGCGCACGCGGACAATGCCGCCGTTTCGGCAATCCGAGCCCGGGTAGGCGGCGTAGCTCTCGAGGACAGAGGGGAGTATTTGCAGCCGCTTGAGGTGGGGGTCGAGCTTTGACAAGGTAACCGGGCCTAGTGGCAAACGGCCGTTGATGGCGGTGGCGTTGTCGTTCACGATCTCGAGCACCTTTGGCTCGAGGGTCCACTCCGTCGAGAAGGCTCTGGGTAGGAGTCCGAAGTAGCCGCAATGGGCGACGAGGGCGTGGTCCTCGGGATCGGCGATGTCAGGGAAGGAGGGTATCTTCTCGTGCTTAAGAGCGGCCATGCCCATAAGGAAAGGATAGACGTTGCTCATCATCACCGGCCCACCGAGGGATTGTCGCACGATGTACTCGGTGAGGAGGGACATAGTGTCGGCTTCGCATGCCCATAGTAGACCCGAGTCCTCAAGCAGGTAGTCCCAGGCGAGGCAGGGCGTAGTATCGGAATAGAAGGATTCGTTCAGGCAGTTGATGCCTGCGCCGCGGATTCTGGGATCGCCGGCGACCTCGGCCTTGATCGCGAGATACATCTTGGCGGCCGAGCGCAGGGGCTTCTCCCCCGCAGAGCAGGCGACCGGCCTGGCGCGCAAGATCGCGTCCGCTTCGGCGTCAGGGATAAGTTTTGCGGCGGCGGCCAAAGCTTTGAAACTCCGCTTCTCGACTCGGACTCCAAAACGAGAACGCATGCGCTCGGTGCATGTCTCCTCCCACCAATAGAACCGCTTGAAAATATCCGCCTGCATGCCCTCTCCTGGCTTGTCTTGGAAAACTAGGAAAGTGGCATCGCGCAACGCGCGACGGGAGCCGAGGGCGCGACAGGCTATCTTGGCTTGCTCGAGAGTGTAGGGAGCGAAGACCTCTGCGCCTTCGGCTACCAGGAGACTGACAATCTCCCAGTCCCACATCGCCACAGTCCCTAACTCCGAGGTAATCATCAGCAATGGCTTGTCGAGGGCCTTCAGCTGGGCAAGCTGCTTGAACGCGTCGCCGATGAGCTGGGGGAAGAAATAGGCGTCGGCGTCGGGCGGGGCCGAGCCGAGAGCATGGGGCGGGAGGATATCCGCCTGGTTCGCCAGCAGTTCGGCGACTACTCCCAGCTGCGCCTTATATTCGGCGTCCATACCGGAAGCGAAGTGGATGGGAAGGAGGCGAGCTTTCATGAAAATCTCCTATGCCGAGCCAATGTCGGTAAGTCTCTTTGAGGTAGAGTACTATATCACCAAATGCTTATTAATGGTAAATAAAAACACTTAAATGACAGAATATATTGACAAACGATAATATAATGCACATAATCTGCTATCAATTGCGAGAAAGGGTATCCATGCATCGAAAGGAACTTGGAATCGCAGTCGTCGGCTCGGGTCGAGCCGGGATGATCCATGCGAGGAATTTTGCGACTGGCATCGAGGGCATCCGTCTTGCGGCTATGGTGGATCCGGTAGCGGAAGCCAGGAATGCCGCACTGGCCGAGCTCGGTCTCGACAAGGGTTATGCCGATTACGAGGACGCCCTGTCCGATCCCGGCGTCGACGCCGTCGTCGTCGTTACGCCGACTGTCTTCCACCGCGAGATCGTTGTAGCCGCGGCGGCGGCGGGCAAGCACGTGCTCTGCGAGAAGCCCATGGCTATGGACCCCGCCGAATGCGCGGACATGATCGCCGCCTGCGACCGCGCGGGGGTAAAGCTTCAGATTGGGTTCATGCGCCGTTATGCCCGCGATTTCGTCGCGGCTAAAGCGGCCCTCGACGCGGGAAAGATAGGTGACCCCGTTCTTATCAAGTCCCTGACGCGCGGCCCCAGCGTTCCGCAGCCGTGGATGTACGATATAGCCAAAAGCAACGGCCCATTGGCCGAAGTCAACAGTCACGATATCGACGCCCTGCGTTGGTTCGCGGGCGACGACATCGCCGAGCTCTACGCCATCGCGGGAAACTACCGCTGTCCCGAGGCCAGGGCCGAGTACCCCGACTTCTACGATACAGTATCGATGACGGTCCGTTTTGCGAACGGCTCTCAGGGCATGATCGACGGAGCGGTTTCCGTAGGCTATGGCTACGACGCGAGGCTCGAGATATTGGGGACCAAGGGCGTGCTTTTCGTCGGCTCCCTGGAGGAGTCCAGCCTCGCCGTGTGCTCGGCTTCCGGACGCGAGCTCTCGTCCCCCGCGGTCAAGAGCTGGAGGACACTTTTCGTCGACGCCTACCGCGAGGAGGACGCCGCCTTCGCGCGCTGCATCCTCGGGGACGGGTCGCCGAGCCCTTCCGGCAGGGATGGGCTCAAGGCCGTCGAGGCGGTAGTCGCCGGCAATCGCTCCATAGCGACCGGCCTTCCGGTCAAGCTCTCATGAAGGGGAGGAGCGATGAAAGCAGTCAGACTATTCGGCGCGGACGACCTTCGCGTTGTCGACGCGCCGATTCCCGAGATCGGAAGCGGCGAGATCCTGGTTCGCGTTGGCGCCGCCCTCATTTGCGGCACCGACGTAAGGATGCTCAAGAACGGCTCGAAGGTATCTCCCGTCACGCTCGGTCACGAGTTCGCGGGCTCGGTCGAGGCGGTAGGGCGAGACGTGCGCGGCTATAAGGCTGGCATGAGGGTGGCAGTAGCGCCTAACTACGGTTGCGGCGTCTGCGATCAATGTGTCTCCGGCCAAGGCCAGAACTGCGGTATCCTCCGCGCGCTCGGCATCCACGACGACGGCGGATTCGCCGAGTATGTTCGCGTGCCTGCCCCCGCCGTCGCCCATGGCAATGTCGCTCCGATCGACGACGGGGTAGGCTTCGCCGAGGCAGCGATAGCGGAGCCGCTCTCCTGCGTCTACAACTCCTTCGAGCGCGTCCATTTCAAGCCGGGCGAATCCGTGATAGTGATCGGCGCCGGACCGGTAGGCCTTCTGCACGCAAAGCTATATAAGCTCGCCGGTGCCGGCCTCGTCATGATGAGCGACATCAACCCGGATCGCCTCCGAACCTGCGTTAGGGACGAGCCGAGCTTCGTCCCCGTTCCCGCCGAGGAAGCGAAGGAGCGCACGCTCGAGCTCACTCGCGGCGCTGGCGCCGACGTCGTGATAGCCGCGGCATCGGTCCCCTCCGTGCAGCAGCTCTCCTTCGGGCTGGCCGCGCTGAACGGCCGCGTGGTCTTCTTCGGCGGCCTTCCCGCCGGCAAGGAGGTCGTGGGCCTGGACACCAACGTAATCCACTACAAGCAGATAACCGTGACTGGGACCTCGAGGCAGAGCCTCTCCCAGTATCGCGCCTGCCTCGGCCTCATTTCCCGCGGCCTCATCGACGTAGGCTCCGTCATCACGAAGACTTGGAGGCTCGACGAGGCGATCGCGGCCTTCGCATCGGCGGCTCGCGGCGAGGGACTCAAGTCCGGCTTCGCGATGGGTTGATGGCGGCTCCGATGCGACGCGATTGCGTAATAGGGGTAGATATAGGTACCCAAGGCACGAGGGCGGCGGCCTACGCTCTCGGGGGCGAGCTCCTCGCTGAGGCATCCGAGGCTTCGGCTTTGATCCGCCTGGCGCCCGGAGCCGTCGAAGAGGACCCGGAGCGGCAGTTTGCATCGGTCTGCCGCACCCTGCGGTCCTGCCTCGAGAAGGCCTCCATCGAGCCGGGCAGCGTTGCCGCGGTAGCCATCGACGGGCAGATGGCCGGCGTGATCGGCCTCGGAATCGACGGGATAGCCGCTACGCCCTACGACTCATGGCTCGATACTCGATGCGCCGGTTATATCGCGACGATGCGCGAGAGGGCCGGCGAACGCGTATTGGAGCTCACGGGCAACGAGCCTAGCTACAACCACGGACCCAAGATCCTCTGGTGGAAGGGCGAGAGGCCCGAGGCCTGGGCCCGGATAAGCTCCTTCGTCCAGCCCGGCGGCTACGCCGCGATGCGGCTCTGCGGCCTACGGGGCGATGAGTCCTTCGTCGACGACACCTATCTGCACTTCTCCGGCTTCGCGGACAACGCGCGGCGGCGCTGGGACGAGGGCCTCCTCGCGGCCTTCGGCGTACCCGCCTCGAAGATGCCGCGCATCGCGTCTCCCCGAGAAATCGTGGGCAAGGTGACTCGCGGCGCGGCCGGAGCTTCCGGCCTTGCCGAGGGCACCCCAGTCGCGGCGGGACTCGGGGATACCGCTGCCTCCTTCCTGGCCTGCGGGGCGTCCTCCGCTGGCATCTGCGTCGACGTGGCGGGCACCGCCTCCGTCTTCGCCGCCACGGTCTCCTCCTACGCGCCCGACCTGAGGGCGAGGGTCATGGGCTGCGGTCGTTCGGCCGTCGACGGGCTCTGGCACTCTTACGCGTACGTGAACGGCGGAGGCCTCAACCTCAATTGGTTCGTCGAGAGCGTGCTCGGAAGCACGGACACCGCAGGCGCCCTCGCGCGGCTTGGGGACGCGATACGCGATCTCGAGCCGCGGCTCGACGATCCCTACTTCGTCCCCCACATGGATGGGCGGGTGACGCCGAGCGACCCGACACTCCGAGGCGCCTGGGCGGGAGTCACCCGCGAGCACGGGGCCGTTAGGCTCTATCGCGCCATGCTCGAGGGAGTGGCCTTCGAGTACGCGGTCTACCGCGACGCCGTACGCGCCATCCATGAGGGACTCGAGCTCCTCGAGCTCAGGGTCACGGGGGGCGGCGCCCGCGAGACCGCCTGGAACGCGATGAAGGCCGACATCCTCGGCATGAGCATCGCGACGCTGGAGGGTTCGGGCGGCGCGCCCATGGGCTCGGCCCTCGTCGCCGGGGCGGCCTGCGGGGCCTTGCCCGACCTCGCTTCGGCCGCGGACTCCTGGGCCAGGCCCGCGTCGCGGATCGGTCCCGACATGCGGAGAGGCGAAACCTATGCCCGACGCCTTCCGAACTACGAGAGGCTGCTCGGAATCCTTTCGGGCTTCCCCGGGCAAAGCGGAGGCAATGAATCATGACCGTCAACGAGCTCAGGCCCGCGAGCAAGCCCACGTTCTACTTCGTCGGCGTGACCACGGCCAGGTCGTCGATAATGAAAGTCTTTCCCAAGTGGGCGGCCCATCTCGGCCTCGGCGACGTCGCCATAGCCGGAATCGACTGCAAGGTGCATGACGCGCCCGAGGATTACCGTCGCGTCGTGTCATTCCTCAAGGGCGACAGACTCTCGCTCGGCGGCCTCGTCACCACCCATAAGATGGACCTCCTCGAGGCCGCGAGGGACAGGTTCGAGTACCTCGATCCCTACGCCGAGCTTCTCGGCGAGATCTCCAGCATCTCGAAGCGGGATGGCCGGCTCAGGGGCCATGCGAAGGATCCGATTACGAGCGGCCTCTCCCTGGAAGCCTTCGTACCGGAACCCTGGTGGAGGGAGACCGGAGGGGAACTCTGCATCCTCGGCGCCGGCGGATCTTCGCTCGCCCTCACCTGCTTCCTGATGAAGCAGAAGAGAGCCGGCGAGAGGCCTTCGCGGATCGTCGTGACGAATCGCAGCCCGAAGCGCCTCGAGCACATGAGGAAGGTCCATGCCGGCATCAATCCCGGTATCAGGATGGAGTACGTTCTCGCCGGGACGGCCGAGGCCAACGACGCGGTCGTCGGCGCGCTGAAGCCCAATTCCCTCGTGGTCAACGCGACAGGCTTGGGAAAGGACGCCGAGGGCTCGCCCCTGAGCGATGCGGTCCGCTTCCCCGAGGGCGCGCTCGTCTGGGAGTACAACTACCGCGGGAAGCTCGTCTTCCTCGAGCAGGCAAAGGCCCAGGAGAAGGCGAGGTCCCTCAGGATCGAGGATGGCTGGGTGTACTTCATCCATGGCTGGACGCGGGTCATAGCCGAGGTCTTCGGGATCGATATCCCCGCTAGCGGGCCCGAGTTTGACCGGCTTTGCCGCATAGCGGCGGAATGCAGATAGGAGGCTTCATGGATTATATCGCCGAAGGGACAAGCTTCATCCGACCCTTCTCCGCCGGCATCGACCTGGTCGACGGCGAGATGACCGACTTCACCCGCAAGACGGAGCGCAGAGCGAGCTCCATGCGCGGCCACTACGCGGACGCGGCGGCCCTCGAGCGCCTGGTAGCCGACGGCGATCCCCTTCACTACGAGGTATTCGAAAAACCGGTGCCCGAGGAGTACGGCCACCTGATGTATTGCGTATCCAAGCTGCTGTCGGGCCTAGTAGGCGACGAGTACTTCATGACGAAGGGCCACTACCACTCCGTACTCCGTACCGGGGAGATCTACCTCTGCCTGCGCGGCGACGGCTTTATGCTCATGAAAACGAAGGACGGCAAATTCGCCGCCGAGCCCATGAAACGGGGTGGAATGGTCTACGTGCCGCCCTACTGGGCCCACCGCTCCGTGAACACCGGCTCCGAGCCCCTGGTCTCCTTCTGCGTCTATAACGCGGAGGCGGGGCACAACTACGGAGACATAGAGACCGAGGGCTTCGCGAGGCGCGTGCTCCGCTCGGGCGGCGTCCCGGTCATACGCTAGGCCGATGCCATGGGGAAAGTGCTGGTGACTCCCCGCTCGCTATCAAAAGGCGGGCATCCCATGCTCGACCGCATAAGGTCGGCGGGCCACGAGCTCGTCTTCCCGAGTCCCGGGGCGCAGCCCAGCGAGGATCAGCTCGCCGCCGCCATCGGCGACGCAGTGGGATACATCGCCGGCGTCGAGAGGATAGGCGCCGGCCTCCTCGCCAAGGCCGGCAAGCTGGCCGCGATCAGCCGCAACGGCACCGGCGTCGACAATGTGGACCTCGAGGCTGCGAAGGCCTGCGGGATCCGCGTCCTCCGCGCCGAGGGCGCCAACGCCCGCGGCGTCGCCGAGCTGGCCTTCGGCCACGTCCTCGCCGCCGCGCGCGGGATATGCGCTGCCGACGCGCATCTCAAGGCGGGCATGTGGACTCGCGAGAAAGGTTTCGAGCTCGAGGGGAAGACTTTGGCCATCGTCGGCTGCGGCAAGATCGGCCGCCTCGTCGCCCGCTTCGCCTTGGCCTTCGACATGAAGGTCGTCGCCTACGATCTCTATCCGGACCCCGCGTTCGCTCCCTCGCCCGCCTTTCGCTGGGCCTCTCTGCCCACGACCCTCGCGGAGGCCGACGTAGTTTCGCTTCACTGTCCCCCTCCAGCGGACGGCAGGCATCTTCTCGGCGCCCGGGAGATAGCTGGACTGCGCAAGGGCGCCGTCGTCGTCAACACCGCTCGCGAGGGACTCGTCGAGGCCGCGGCGATGAGGTCGGCTCTCGCCGCGGGGTTAGTGCGCGCATACACTGTCGACGCGTTCGACGAGGAGCCGCCCGGGGATTGGACCATCGCGAAAGACCCCCGCGTAATCGCGACCCCCCACCTGGGCGGATTCACGGACGAAAGCATAGACCGGGCGACCGAAGCCGCCGTGGCCAATCTCCTGGCCGCCCTCGAGGAGGCGGGGATCTGAGCGACTCCCGCATTTCCTGGACGACCGGCTCGCCTCCCACGCGCGGCCGCGCGGGAGGCGAGGGCCTCGGCGTCTATTGGCTCGGGCAGGCCGGATTCCTGCTGGAGGCCGGCCCGCTGCGCGTCTTGATAGATCCCTATCTGTCCGACAGCCTCGCGGCCAAGTATGCGGGGACGGCGCGACCGCATGCGCGGATGCGCCCGGCCCCCTTTGCCCCCGAGACCCTGCGCGACATCGACCTCGTACTGGCGACCCACGGCCACGCCGATCACCTCGACCCGGGGACTCTCGGCCCGATAGCCGCGGCCAATCTCGAATGCCTCTTCGTCGTGCCGGCCTCCTGCGCCGCCCTCGCGAGGTCCAGGGGCGTCCCGGCCGGTCGCCTCGTCGAAGCCCATGCCTTCGCCCTTCTCGAGGTCGCCGGAGTGGCGATACATCCTCTCCCATCGGCCCACGAGGAGCTCGCGATAGACGACCACGGGAGGCATCTTGCCCTGGGCTATGTGGCGGATCTGGGCGGCGTCACGATCTACCACTCCGGCGACTGCGCTCCCTATCCGGGACTTGCGGACAATCTATCGGCCTTCGATGTCGACTTGGGCCTTCTTCCCGTCAATGGCAGGGACGCAGAGAGGCTCGCCGGCGGGATACCCGGCAATTTCAGCCTGGACGAGGCGCTTTCCCTCGCCGAGAGCGCGCCATTCGGCGCGGCGATAGGGCACCATTTCGGGATGTTCGACTTCAACACCATCGACGAGGCGGCAGCCCGCGCGGCCCTGGCGGCCCGCTCCGCTGGGCCGGCCTTCGTCCTCGCCGAGGAGGGGCTTCGATACGCCGTTTCGGCCTCTCGTCGACAGCCGTCGGCGCCGAGTGCTAGGATTCGGCCATGAAAAAGGAGCTTGTGTTCGTCGAGGAGCGGAAGCGCGACATCCTCGAATACGTGGTCGCGAAGAAGAAGGCGACCGTCAGCGAACTCTGCGCGCGCTTCGGAGTCTCAAGCGCGACGATACGCAATGACCTTCGCGATCTCGAGGAGAGTGGCGCCCTTGTGCGCACCCACGGCGGCGCGATAGTCCGGGTCCAGGCGCGATTCGAGCCCGACTCCGCCGAGAAGGGCCCGCAGCACATCGCCGAGAAGCGCGCGATAGCGGCGCTCGCGCTGGAATGCATCGAGGATGGTGACACCATCGTCATCGACACGGGCACGACGACGCTCGAGCTGGCCAGGATGCTCGGCTCAAAGCGGGATATCACGGTCATCACCAACGACCTAACTATCGCGATGAGCCTCGAAGATCACCCGACCGCCACAGTACATTTTCTCGGCGGCATCCTGCGCAAGCGCTTCCATTGCACGGTCGGCCCACGCGCCGAGGAATCCTTGCGCGAACTCACCGTGGACAAAGCCTTCATGGGCGCCAACAGCTTTTCCATAGAGAAAGGAGCCGGTACGCCCGATCTTCAGCAGGCGGACATCAAGAAGGCGATGATGTCCATAGCTACGAAGGTCTATCTTCTAGTCGATTCGTCGAAGCTGGGGAGGAATTCCTTCGCGCGCTTCGCCTTGCCCGAGGATATCGACTGCCTCGTAACCGACGCAATTTCGCCCGGAGACGCTAAATTCCTCGAGGACAACGGCCTCGAGGTTATGACCGCCTGGACGGTCAGTCCCGAGGAAAAAGGAGAATGAGATGATGAGCGGGATTTTCGAGCGGATCGTACAATACGGGATCCTGCCGGTCATCAAGTTGAGGCAGCCCGAAGAGGCGAGGGCCCTCGGGCGCGCCCTGGCGGAAGGCGGCCTCCTAGTGGCCGAGGTGACTTTTCGAAGCGCGGCCGCGCCTGGCGCGATCGCCCTCCTAAGGAAGGAATACCCGGAGCTTCTTGTGGGCGCGGGAACGGTTCTCACGGCCGATCAGGTCGAGGCGGCCATCGCCGCCGGGGCTTCCTTCGCGGTGACGCCCGGCTTCAACCCCAGGATCGTCGACGCCTGTATCTCCTCGGGTCTTCCCGTCGTGCCCGGAGTCAATTCCCCGAGCCAGGTCGAGATGGCCCTGGAACGAGGTCTCGGCCTTCTCAAATTCTTCCCTGCCGAAGCCTCCGGCGGCGTGAAGATGCTCAAGTCGCTCCACGGCCCCTACTCCGAGGTCGCCTTCGTTCCGACGGGTGGGGTCGATACCTCCAATCTCGCGACCTACCTCGCCTTGCCCTACGTCGCCGCGATCGGGGGCAGCTGGATGGTCAAGGAAGAGCTCATTTCGTCCGGATCCTGGACTGAGGTCGCGCGATTGTGCGCGGAAGCCCTGTCTCTGGCCCGGGCGGCCCGTTCCCCTCGCGATCCAGGCCCTCCTGCCAAGAGATAGGCTGGTCTTCGTTCCTGGGATGCCAATTCGGCGTTGTAAAACTGTTTGGCATTACTTTCTCTAGAGTAGCCTGGCTTTTTGAGCTTGACGAAGCACGCAAGCCGATATCCCCGCGAATAAATCGCGACTACCCATTATCTACATATACGGCTTCTTTTTAAGTCAATGGCTTTCGCTTCAAGGCTTATTGCCTGCCTATGCGGGTTTGGAAATATAGTTTTATAATGATTGACGAATATGCATCAAGTCGACATAGTGTTAGCCGAACTGGAAAGGCGACAAAGTGAAAACCAGCGGCAAGCCGAAAAGTCTAAAACAACTGAATACCCGCGTCGTCCTGGATCTCGTACGCTCCCGCCAGGCGATTTCAGTCGCGGAGATATCCGATACGATACGTCTGAGCAAGACGACCGTTAAGAAGATCCTCGATTCCCTGGCGGGCGCGGGGATAGTCCTCTCCGCGGGAAAGGGCGATTCGACCGACGAAGGGGGGAAGAAGCCCGAGCTTTACCGGTTCAACGAGAAATACGGATATTCGATAAGCCTCCACGTTACCCCCGAGGACCTCATCGCCGTGACCTCCGACTTGAGGGCCGATATTACCTATTACCACAAGGCGAAGTTGGACGACGACAGATCCGTAGAGCGAATCATCTCGGCTCTCGTCGACACAATACGGAGCTTCGTCGCGAGGAAGGCCGCGACGGGGGAAAAGCTCATCGGCATCGCCGTCGTCCTCCCGGGGCTCGTCGACTCGGCGAAAGGAATTTCGATCTATTCGCCGCATTTCCCGAATTGGGGAAGGGATGTCCCATTCATCGCCAGGCTGCGCGAGGGGCTGGGGGAGGGGTGGGACGTACCGATCTTCACCGATAACGCGAACCGCTATCAGGCCGTCGCCGAGAGGGAAAAGGGGATGGCGGCTGGTCTGAGCAATTTCGCCGTAATCGATGCTCTCCAGGAGGGCCTTGGCGCGGGGATCGTCCTCGGCGGGGAGGTCATCCAGGGAGCGCAGAGCATCTCGGGCGAGATAGGGCACATGACCCTCGATCCGTACGACGGCTTCCCCTGCATCTGCGGCCACAGAGGCTGCTTTGAGGCTATGGCCTCGGCTCGCCGCATCCTCGGCCTCGCCCGCGACGCCGCCGGTCGCTTTCCCGACTCGCCACTTTCCCGCGCCCTCGCCTCATCCTCGGTGCGCCTAGACGATATATGCGCGGCCGCGGCCCAGGGCGACCCGTTGAGCCTCTACCTTATCGACGATGTCGCTCGGTGGTTCCTTATCGGCTTGGCCAACATCATCATGGTCAACGATCCTGAGCTAATAGTGATCCAAGGCGCATACGTCAAGGCGGGGCCGTATTTCCTCGACAAGCTGCGAGAGGGCATCCTCCATATCGGGCTCCCTGACGTAGACAAGAGAGTGCGCATCGAGTACTCGAGCCTGGGCGAGGAAAGGGGAGTCCTTGGCGCCTCGGCCCTAATGATCCTGGATTTTTTCTCCCATAATCTCTTCGCCTAGTCCCTGCCCCGTAAGAATTTATAGATATTGACCCAAATAATTCCTACTAACGTTGTTAGATAATATAGTTTCAAAACAAGTTGACAGATCAGTATACAATGATATCCTGATCTCAATCCGCGGCGTTCAGCGGACAATTTCACGATCAGGAGGTAGAAGATGAGGAAATCATTCGCGCTCATGACACTGCTCATAGCAGTGTCACTGTCTGCCGTCTTCGCTCAAAATGCGAGCGGAGTCTTCATGGGCACGGCGATCCGCTCTCTCGAGAATCCCTACCATGCGGTGTGGGCGCGCGGGGCCCAGGCTTACGCCGATTCGGTCGGCGGTTTCACCGTCATCCAGACCTGCGAGGGTTCCAGCGAGAAGCAGCTCAACGACATCAAGGCCCTCATCGCAAAGGCCGGCAAGAACGCAGTGTTCAACATCGACCCGAACGAATCGCCCAACGTCATCCCCATCGCGAAGGCCTGCGAAGCCGCCGGCGTATATTTCGTCACCTGGTGGAACAAGCCCGACAACATCAAGGTGACGGACTATCCGCACTGGGTGGCCCACATCTCCTTCTCCGGCATCGACGCCGGAGAATTCATGGCCAACACGCTTTTCAAGAAAATGGGCGGCTCGGGTAAGATCGTGGCCCTGCAGGGGATGCTCGCCAACTCCGTCGCGGTCGACCGCTTCCAGGGGCTGCAGAACGCCATCGCGAAGAATCCCGGGATCAAGCTCGTCGCCTACGACGCCGCGGATTGGGAGCGCACCAAGGCCTTCGAGAAGATGAAGAGCTTCCTCGTCGCCAATCCCGACGTGGGCGGAGTATGGGCGGCCAACGACGACATGGCCCTCGGCGCCCTCGAGGCAATCCGGGCCGCCGGGCTCGCGAAGAAAGTGCTCGTCGTAGGCTGCGACGGCGTCGGCGAGATGCTCGACGCCGTCAAGGCCGGCGAGGCCGCCGGGACCGTCATCAACCCTGCTTTCTGGCAGGGAGGCATCGGCCTGGCCCTCGGGCTCGCCGCCAAGGACGGGAAGATCAACGTCAAGACGACGCCTCCCGAGAAGCGCGCCTTCTACGCCAAGGCCGTGGAGGTCACTCAGGACAACATCGACAAGATCATCGCCGAGTTCGTGAAGGGTACGCCCAAGTATGACTGGAGCGACCTGTATTCCAACTACGTAGGACCCATCAAGTGATCACCGGGGAGGGTCGCCTCGCGGCCCTCCCCAGCGCGGGACCGGCTGCGCGCGGCCGCGAACCGCGGCTACTATGGACGCTTGGAGAAGGAGATCGATGAGCGACACGATCGGATCGAGGGGGGGAATGGGAGCGGGTATCGGGACGGCGCTCGCGCGCGCTCGGGTATCCTCCTTCATATCGAGAGGGATGAACGGCCAGCTCGTCGCTCTCGCCATAGTGTTGGCGATTTGCGCAATAGGCACGGGAGGGATGTCCCTCTCGCCCAAGAACCTCCAGACCATCCTCAGCCTGGCCGGCATCCCGCTCGTCATATGCCTGGGCATCCACCAGGTCGTCCTCGTCGGGGCGATGGATCTCTCGACGGAGGGGGTCATCTCGCTCTGCGCGGTGGTCGCCGGCTTCCTGATCAAGAATCCCCTCACTAAATACGACTTGGGATTCTGGGCCGTGCCGCTGGCCGCGGCCATCGGGGGCCTCGCCGGCCTCGTGAACGGACTCGTGAATACGAAGATTCGGATGCCCTCCTTCATCGCGACCTTGGGCCTGGGCTGGGTGGCTCAAGGCCTGGCCGTCGTCGCGAGCAGGGGCAACTCGATCAAGATGCTCGACCCGAGCTTCCAGCTATTCACGAACGGCAACCTCCTCGAGGTGCCGAACACGATCATCGTAGCCCTCGTCCTGGGCGCGATCCTCTTCGCGATCCAGCGCAGGACCAGGCTCGGAACCTACATGTACGCGATCGGCGGCGACGAGGCACTCGCGAGGCAAGCCGGCATCAAGGTCGACAGGGTGAAGATCGCGGTCTTCGCCATCACCGGCTGCGTCTACGCCTTGGCGGCCATCCTCCTCATATCCAGATTGGCGAGCTCGAATCCCCGCGCGGGCAAGGACCTCATGTTCCCCGCGATGACGGCCGTCGCTGTCGGCGGCGTATCTCTCTCGGGAGGCATAGGCGGGGCCCTCAACGCGGTATTCGGCACCCTCATCGTCACGGTCCTCAACAACGGGATGGTATTGATGAAGATCAGCCCCTACGTCCAGAACGCCGTGAACGGTATAGTCCTCATCGTCGCGGTCGCGTTGACGATCGACCGCAAGAAGATCGGGATAATCAAATGAGCGAGGCGATACTGGAGCTGCGCGGGATCTCGAAGTCGTTCCCCGGCGTGGCGGCGCTGAAAAGCGTGGACCTCCGCGTCGATCGCAACGAGATACTGGGCCTCGTAGGCGAGAACGGCGCCGGCAAATCGACCCTCATGAAGGTGGTGATCGGATTCTATCGCGCGGACGAGGGCAAGTACCTCCTCCGCGGCGAGGAAGTCGCGCTCGGGGGCCCGGACGACGCGATACGCGCGGGCGTAGGGATGGTCTTCCAGGAAGGCTGCATGGTCCCGAACCTCTCGGTGATGGACAACCTCTTCCTCGCCAACGAGCGCGGCTTCGCGCGAGGTCCGCTCATCGACAGGAAGCGCATGGCCGAGGCCGCCCGCGCGCAGCTCGAGGAAGTGGGCCTCGGGTCGCTGGACCCGCGGACGAGCGTGGGCGGGCTTCCCGCCTCCCGCAAGCAGATGATCGAGATCGCCCGGCTGCTCTGGCTCTCGAAGCTCTACGGGTCGGAGAATCCCGTCCTCATCCTCGACGAGCCCACGACGGTCCTGCAGGAGAGCGAGACGGAAATGCTGTTCCGCATCCTCGGCGAGCTCAAGAAGAGGGCTTCCATCATCTTCATCTCCCACCGGCTCGAGGAGGTCGTGAGCCTCTCCGACAGGATCGTGGTTCTCAAGGACGGCGTCGTCGTCTCCGATCTGGAGCGGGGAAAAGCCGATGTCCCCTCCATAGAGCGTCTGATGGTAGGACATGAGCTCGCCGCGGAGCACTACCGCGAGACCATGCAGGCCGGGCCTCGGGGCGTAGTGGCGCTCTCCGTGCGCGATCTCTCGCTCTCGGGGAAATTCGAGGGCTTCTCCCTGGACCTCCGCGAGGGCGAGATCGTCGGCCTGGTGGGCCTGCTGGGATCGGGCAAGGAGGATGTCTGCCGCTGCCTTGGGGGCTCCGAGGCGCCGAGCTCGGGCAGCATATCGATCCGGGGTCGCGTATCACGCTTCTCCTCGCCCAAGGATGCGATCGCGGCAGGAATAGGCGTCATCCCGATCGATCGGCGGAACGAAGGCTTGGCGACGAGCCTCGACGTCGCGAGCAATATCAATCTCCTCGTGCTCTCCCGGATGCGGCGCGGGCCCTTCCTTAGCCCCGCCCTCGAGCGGAAGAGCGCCCTCAAGTGGATCTCCGAGTGCATGATCAAGACTCCCTCCCCGCAGACGGCCTGCGCGACCCTCTCCGGCGGGAACCAGCAGAAGGTGGTCATAGCCAAGTGGCTTGCGGCCGAGGCGGGCATACTCGTGCTCGACCACCCGACCCGCGGCATCGACGTGGGCGCCAAGGACGAGATCTACCGGAGGATCCGCGAGCTCTCGGCCGCCGGGCTCTCCATCATCGTGATGTGCGATACGCTCGAGGAGGACATCGGCCTCTCCGACAGGATCCTGGTGATGAAGGACGGCCGGACGGTCCGCGAGATCCCCTGCCCGAGGGGCGGAAAGCCGACGCCCCTCGACGTCATCGGCTACGTGGTTTAGGCGAAAGGTGGGTACCATGAAGCGAGCGGCGATCAAGCCGATCTATATATCCATGGGCATGTTCGCGGTCCTCGTCGGGGCCTTCACCGCCGGCGACGGGAATTTCCTCTCCGCCTACAACGCGCAGACCATACTCAACGCGGTGGCGATCCTCCTCGCGGTCGGGCTCGGCCAGACCTGCGTCATCATGACTGGCGGGATCGACCTGTCCGTCGGCAGCATAATGTCCCTGGTCTCGGTCGTATTCATGCTCGTCATCGGCAGGCTCGGCGCCTGGGCCTTCCCCTTCGTCCTCGTCGTCGGGCTCGCGTCCGGAGCGCTCAACGGGGTGATCGTATCTAGGCTTCGCATTCCTTCCTTCATCGGCACGCTCGGGACGCAAGGCATCCTGCTCAGCCTCGCCTACCTACTCTCGGCCTCTCCGCTTTCCGTGCCGGAGAATTCCTACGGCGTCGTCGACATCGTCAACGGACAGGTCGGGCCTATCAAGAGCGTCTGGATGATCGGCCTCGCGACCTTCATGGTCTTCTTCGTGCTGCAGCGTTTCACGCGGATCGGCCGGGGCATCATATATATAGGAGCCAACGAGAGGATGTCCTATCTCTCCGGGCTCGATATAGACAAGGCTCGGCTCGTATCCTTCGCCATGTCGGGGCTCGGCGCCGCGATCGCCGGCATCGTGCTTTCCTCCACCCTCTACTCGGGCTACCCCAGTATCGGCGGAGTGTACGTGCTCAATTCCATCGCCGTCGTCGTAGTGGGCGGCACGGCGATGACGGGCGGAGCGGGAGGGATGCTGAACACGCTCGTCGGCGCGCTTATAATGGGCATTCTCAACAACGGAATGACCGTGGTCGGCATCGACGTGTACGCCCAGCAGGTGTTCCTCGGGATTCTCGTGATCGTCGCGGTCGCCGTGACCTTCGACCGCACGAAGCTTGCGATCATCAAGTAGGGAGGAACTCGAGAATGATATTGAAGACTAGAGAAGCCGGACCCGAGAGCCTCGATGGCGTCGGGATCCTGGCGACTCCCGCCTCGGGCGCGGCTCCGGCGGCGGGGGCCGAGTTCTCGTTCGAGCTCGCGGCGACGGACCTCGGCATGCCCGCCGGGCTCTGCGCGGGGCGCCTCGACTGCGCGGCGCGCCCGATGAGTCTATCCCGGATGGAGCGCCACCTCCGGACCCCGGAGATGCTCTCCGCCGTCGACGGCGACGCCGTCGTCTGCGTCGCCCCTCCGCAGGAGCCGAAGGGCGGCGTCCTCGAAGGCCTGCGCGCAGTAAGGCTTCGCAGGGGCCAGTCCGTAGTGCTTGCGAAGGGCTCCTGGCATTGGATACCCTTTCCTACAGGGAGCGCGAACGTACGCTTCCTCGTAGTCTTCCGGACGGGCACGGGCGACGACGACCTGCAGATATGCGATATCGAAGAGCCGGCGACGATCGAGGCTCCGCGGACGGAGCGATAAGGAGAAGCGAATGAGGCAAGCGGTGATGACGAGCCCCGGCTCGATCGAGATTCGCGAGACGGCGCGTCCCGTCCCCGGAAAAGGCGAGGTCCTACTGAGGATCGAGCGCATAGGCGTCTGCGGATCGGACATTCACGTGTGGCACGGCCTGCACCCCTACACCAAGTATCCGGTGGTCCAGGGCCACGAGGTCTCCGGCACTATTGAAGAATTCGGACCCGGCGCCTCGGGCCTGGCTCCCGCGCTGAAGCTGGGCGCCCTCGCGACCTTCATGCCCCAGCTGAGCTGCGGGAAGTGCTATTCCTGCAGGACGGGAAGCTACCACATCTGCGACAGCCTCCGGGTCATGGGCTTCCAGGCCCCAGGCGCGGCGCAGGATTATTTCGCGGTCGCCGCCGACAAGATCGTGCCTCTTCCCGCATTGTCGGCCGAGGGGGGCGCGATGATCGAGCCGCTCGCCGTCGCCGTCCACGCGCTCCGGCGGGGCGGCGGGGCCTCGGGCAAGAAAGTGGCCGTGGTCGGGGCTGGCCCCATCGGCAACCTCGTAATACAGACTGCGAAGGCCCAGGGCGCGCGCGAAGTCCTCGTCATGGACAAGAGCGCCTACCGCCTGAGCCTCGCCCTCGAATGCGGGGCGGACCATGCCGTGGACGCTCAGGCGGAGGCTTTGCCCGACGCGATCGCCGGCCGCTTCGGCCCCGACAAGGCCGATCTCGTCCTCGAGTGCGTGGGCGCCGAGGCCACGATGGCCCAGGCGGTGGCGGCCGCGCGCAAGGGCACCACCGTCGTCGTCGTCGGCGTGTTCGGCAAGAAGCCCGTAGTCGATCTCGGCCTCGTCCAGGACAGGGAGCTCTCCCTCGTCGGTACCCTCATGTACCGGGCAGAGGACTATGCCGACGCGGTAGTCCTCGCATCCTCCGGCAAGATGGCGCTCGACCGGCTCGTCACCGACAGGTACGAATTCGAGGACTACGCCGAGGCCTACCGCTACATCGAGAGGGCGGGGGACAAGGCCATGAAGGTGATGATCGCCCTCGTCTGACAGCCTAGACAACGGAGGTTTACTCATGAATCTGGAATTGAAGGGGAAAGCGGCGATCGTCACCGGCGGAACCGTCGGAATAGGGCTCGCGGTAGCCCGCGCCCTGGCCCGCGAGGGGGTCTCGACCGCCCTCTGCGGGAGGGACGGAGCCCGCGCCGTCAAGGAGGCGGAGTCGATAGCCCAAGAATTCAAAGTCCCCGCGATCGGGATCGAGGCCGACGTTTCGAAGGCGGAAAGCGCCGAGCGGGTCGCGGCCGAAACCGAGAAGAGCTTCGGCGGCATCGACATCCTCGTCAACAACGCCGGCACCGGCTCCTCCGAGACGGTGATGGAAGCGTCGGACGAACGCTGGCAATACTATTGGGACCTCCATGTCATGGCGGCGGTGCGCTTCTCGCGCGCGGTCGTGCCCTCGATGAAGAAGCGCGGCGGAGGGGCGATTGTCAGCACCGCCTCGATCTGCGCCAAACAGCCGCTCTCCTACGAGCCGATCTACAACACGACCAAGGCCGCCCTCGTCATGTTCGGCAAATGCCTATCGAACGAGCTCATTCCCTTCAACATCAGGGTGAACACGGTTAACCCGGGCCTCGTGCTCACGCCCGACTGGCGCAAGACCGCCGGCATCCTCACGCAGGGCACGGGCACCACAGTCGACCAGTACCTGGACAAGATCGCCAAGGACAACGCTCCGATCGGGCGCTTCGCGAGCCCCGAGGAGATCGCGGACTTCTTCATCTTCCTCTGCTCGCCCCGCTCGAGCTATTGCGTAGGCTCTACCTATTATATAGACGGCGGTTGGCTGAAGACGATCGAATAAGCCCCTCGGGCGAAAGGATAGGCGGAAGGACCATGAGAAGCGCAGCCGTGTCGGAGCCGGGCAAGATCGGGATCGTCGAGCTCGCCGTACCCCGTCCGGGCCCCTACGAGGCCCTGGTCAGGAGCGAGATCGCGTTCATCTGCAACGCGACGGACAGGAAGCTGGTCGCGGGCCATTTCCCCGGCATTGGGAGGGACGCCTATCCCCTCCTCCTCGGCCACGAGACCGTCGGCCGGGTGGTCGAGGTCGGATCGAAGGTCAGGTCCTTCTCGATAGGTGACCGCGTCCTCGGCGGCCTCGTATTGAAGCCGCAAGGCTACGGCTCGGGCTGGGGCGGCGACTCCGAGTACGTCCTGGCGGCCGACCACGAGGCCATGGCGGCCGACGGAGTCGCTGACGAGGCCCACGGCTGGGTCGAGGTCTACCGGATAATGCGCGCCGTCCCCGAGGATATCCCCGTCGAGGCGGCTGGCCTTCTCGCCACCTGGCGCGAGGTCTACGCGGGCTTCGCGGACTTCCGCCTCGGCAGCGGAGACGACATCCTCATATTCGGGGGCGGGCCCGTCGGCCTATCCTTCTGCCGCTTCGCGAAGCTCCTCGGCCTGGGCTGGGTCGGCGTCGTCGACACCCTGCCCTTCAAGCGGGAGAAGGCCCTCGCGATGGGGGCCGACGCGGTCTTCGAGCCCGAGGACCCGGCTATCGCCGCCCTGGCCGGGACGAGGGGCAAGGCGCTCGACGCGGTGGTCGACGCGGTCGGTTCCGAGAAGGTCGTCAACGCGGCCCTGCCCCTGATACGCCTCGGCGGCTCGGTCTGCGTCTACGGCGTCCTCGCGGGCGAGAGCCTCAACGTCGCCAAGGGGACCGGACCCTACAATTTCAACCTCTACATGCACCAGTGGCCGACCCGCGAGGCCGAGGCCCAGGCGCAGGAGCCGCTGATCGAATGGATCCGCTCGGGGGCGCTCCGGCACCGGGATTTCGTCAGCGGAGAGTACGAGCTGGGCGACATAGCCGAGGCCCTGGCCGCCACCGAGAAGCCGAGCTCCATCAAGACCATGCTTCGCTTCGGCGAGGTTGCGCGATGAGGCGCTACATTCTCGCCCACGACCTGGGAACCTCCGGCGACAAGGCCACCCTCTTCACGACGGACTGCCGACTCGTCGCCAGCGCGACGGTTTCCTATCCGACGCGCTACTTCAACGGCAACTGGGCCGAGCAGGAGCCCGAGGACTGGTGGCGCGCGGTCGCCGAGTCCTCGCGGCGCATCGCCGCGGGCATAGACCCGAAGGAGATCGCGGCCATCGGCTTTTCGGGACAGATGATGAGCTGCGTCTGCGTCGACTCGGCCGGCAAGGCCCTCCGGCCGGCTATTCTATACTGCGACCAGCGCGCGGTCGAGGAGGAGGCCTTCATCCTTTCGCGGATCGACGCGCGCGAGTTCTATCGAGTAACGGGGCACCGGGCCTCCGCCTCCTATTCCGCCGCCAAGCTCATGTGGGTCAAGGCGCACGAGCCGGAGGTCTACGCGAGGACCGCGAAGATGCTCCACGCCAAGGATTACGTCAACGCGCGGCTCACGGGCGTGATGGCCTCCGAATTCTCCGACGCTTCGGGCACCAACCTCCTCGACCTCGCCGGCCTGCGCTGGTCCGAGCGCCTCGTCGCGGCCTCCGGGCTCGACGGGGAGAAGCTGCCCGAGCTGCGGAAGTCGACCGACGTCGTGGGCGAGCTGGGAGCCTCGGCCGCCGCGGAGCTCGGCCTTGTCGCGGGCATTCCCGTCGCGGCCGGCGCTGGCGACGGAGTCTGCGCCGGAGTCGGCGCCGGCTCCGTCAGGCCGGGCCTGACCTACAACTACCTCGGCTCGTCCTCGTGGATAGCGACAACCTCGGCCGAGCCCATCTTCGACGAGGGCATGCGCACCTTCGTCTGGGCCCACGCCGTGCCCGGAGCCTACCACCCTTGCGGCACCAGCCAGACGGCCGGAGCGGCCTACGCCTGGGCGAGGAACGAGCTCGGCGGGCTCGAGAAGGCCGCCGCTTCCCTCGGGGCCGATCCCTACGAGCTCATGAACGCCCAGGTCCTCCGCTCGCCTCCCGGCGCCAACGGCCTCATCTTCCTGCCCTACCTCCTCGGCGAGCGGTCCCCCCGATGGAACCCCGAGGCCAAGGGCGCTCTCCTCGGCCTGACCCTGGCGCACACGCGCGACGACGTACTGCGGGCCATCATTGAAGGGGTGACGATGAACCTCTCGATCATCCTGGACATCTTCAGGGCCAAGCTCGATATCCCCTCGGTCACCGTCATCGGCGGCGGAGCCAAGGGCGCCGTGTGGCGCCAGGTCATGGCAGATGTCTACGAGGCCGAGGTCCTGAGACCCAATTACCTTGAGGAGGCGACGAGCATCGGCGCCGCGGTTATCGCGGGCGTCGGCTGCGGGGCCTTCCCCGATTTCTCCGTGGCCGAGCGCTTCATCGAGATCGTGGACCGGTCTCGCCCCAGGGAGGAGCACTTCGGGACTTATCGGATCGCGAAGTCCCTCTTCGACGATTGCTACGCGGCGCTGGAGCCGCTTTTCCCCAGGATGGGAGCGAGGAAGCCATGAGCACCGAAGTTGTACGCGTGGGACTGGTCGGGGCCGTTCACCCCAACATGCCCGGGGACGACGAGGGGCTCTACGCGAGGATCACCGCGGCGATGGATGGACTCTCGCGGGAGATGGGCTTCGAGCTCTCGGTCGCCTCTTCCCCTTTAAGGAGCGAGGCGGACGCCGAGGCGGCGCGGGCCTTCATGGACGAGGAGAGGGTCGACCTTGTCCTGCTGTTCAACGCGAGCCTTCCCTATGGCCGCGTGATCCTGCCCCTCGCGCGGGCCAAGGGCGCGATCGGGCTCTGGTCGGTGCCCGAGCCGGCGACGAGCGGCGTCCTCCAGCTCAACTCCTTCTGCGGGACGAACATGCTGGGGGCCATCATCGCCAACTACCTGGGCGAGCATCGGATACCTTACAAGTGGTTCTACGGAGCGCCCGAGGATCCGCGCTTTCGGAAGCGCCTCGCCGTGACGGTCAAGGCGCTGGGGGCGGTGAAGCTTCTGCGGCGCGCGAGGATCGGGCAGATCGGCGGATTGGCCGACGGCTTCGAGAATCTCTACGTCGACGAGCGCGTGCTCGAGAGGAAGCTCGGGACGAGGCTCCAGACCCGTCACAGCGTCGAGGAGATCGTCGCCCTGGCCGAAGCCAGGAGCGCGGGCGATGTAGCCGCCGAGCTGGAGCGCATGGGCCGCGAGGCTCCCTTCGCCCCGGAAGTCGCGAAGGACCAGGCCGAGAAGTCCGTCAGGGTCTACCTCGCCCTCAAGGACTTCGCGGCCGAGCGCGGCTACCACGCCCTCGCGCTCTCCTGCTGGCCCCGCTTCCAGCAGGCCTACGGCATCGCGGTCTGCGCGGCGGTGAGCCGCCTCAACGACGAGGGCATCGTCGCGCCCTGCGAGGCCGACGTGCCGAGCGCCGTGACCATGCTCGCGCTGAACGCGATGGGCGGCGGCAGGGCCTCGCTCAACGACCTCGTCGCCTTCGACGAGTCCGACTCCTCGCTCTGCCTCTGGCACTGCGGCGTCGCCCCCGGCTGCTGGGCGGCCGAGGGCAGCCTATGCTGGGATCGGCATTTCAACATAGGCCGCTACGAGGGCGGGGAGTGGAAGGGCGAGGGCCTGGTCGCTCGGATGGGCTTCAGGGCCGGGCCGGTCACCGTCGCGGCCGTGCGAAACGATTTCGAAGAGTTGTTCGTGCTCGCCGGCGAGGTGATCGAGGGCAAGGAGGGCTACGCGGGCTCGGGAGGCTGGGTCGGCGGCCTCAGGCTGAACGGTCGCGGCGTCGGCGTAGAGGAGCTCATGAACTCCATACTCGTCGGCCGGGTCAACCACCACTACGCGGGCGGCTTCGGCGACCTGACCGACGAGCTCAACGAATTCGCGGCCTGGACCGGGATGAAGGTGCTCGATCCGATTCCGTACAAGCCCTATTTGCAGAGGTGATATTCGACTAGGGGTAAGGGCGCACGACATCGGCATGCGATTTTTAGCTGCCGCATGCGTATAAGTCTCAGCCTGATTTTTGTATGGCTTCCCGACGGCAAGGAGTATACTCCATCAGGTCAAGAGGCCGTTCCGGATGGAAATCGAGAAGAGTTATCACCGTTTTACCTTTTCGTTCGTAGCCGTCTGCTACGCATCGATCGTCGCGCTGTTCTGGCTCGTCCGATCGGAATGGAAGGGACAGGATGTCTGGGTCGATCAGATATTCATACTCATCGTTGCTTCCTTCCTTCTTTCATCAGCACTATTCGTTTTCAGGAAACATTGGTACATTCGATTCTTATTCATACTAAAGACCGTACTTTTCTTCCTATTCACGAATATCGTCTTTGTGTTCGGCTACGGGGCGGGTAAGGGCTGGGGTCTCGAAATATCCTTTATGGCGATACTCGTCGTCGAGATCAGCGCCTTTTTCGCCTTGCTTCCAAGCGTAGTCCTGACCTCTTCCATCGTCGGATTTACCGTTCTCAACGTACTTGTCACGAGAGGCGTCGATTCATCTTTGCCCCCGATCCCATCCTCCGATGTTCTCGCCTTGATCGCGATCGCGGTTGTCGCGGGGATAGCGGCGAATGTCCTTCGCACAGTCGTCGGGAACCTTGATCGTCAAATCCGGATGAATGAGCGATTGGACAAGGCCGTATCGCAATTGATCGACGCCAATATACACTTTCAGAACTACGCCGCCGCCGCCGGCCTGGAATCCGCCCATCAGGAAAGGACACGGATCTCCAGGGACATACATGATACTGCGGTGCATAGCCTCATCAATATCATCATGCTCGCCGAATCGATCGCCGACAAGATCAGCGCCGATCAGACACAGGTAGCCGACATGCTCGGCATGGTAATATCTCAAGCGAAGGACGCGGTAAAAGAGACCAGGCAGTCGCTGAGGGAATTGAGGAACATGGAGGACGAAGCGCCCAGGGGGCTGAAGGCGATACACGGGCTGATAGCGGTTTTTTCGGAGGCGACGGGAGTCGAGGTAGCCGTACACTACGGCAATCTTCCGTGGCGGTTCGGGGGTGAGATCGACGAGACCCTGTACCGAATGATCCAAGAAGGTTTGACGAACGCTTTTCGCCACGGTAAAGCGACCAAGATACAGATCAATCTTTGGATCGCCCCAAATGATCGGTGCCCGGAAATCATCGTAGGCATTTACGATAACGGGCAAGGTTCCCAAGATATCAAGAAAGGCATCGGACTCCAAGGCATGGAAGAGCGGATTCGCAAGCTCAATGGAGCCTTCGACGCGAAAAATACCGTCGGCGGCTTCAGTATAAACGCCAGCATTCCGCTGATTATCCAGGAAGGTGGGGAATTCGATGAAAACTAGGATCATTATCGCGGACGATCAGACGCTCTTCGTCCAAAGCCTGAAATCAGTGATCGAATCCCGGTCCGACGCCATCGAGATCATGGGGATCGCCTACGACGGCAGGGAAGCCGTCGAACTGGTCAAGAGCTTCCGCCCGGATATCGCCCTCCTGGACATCCGAATGCCGCTAATGGACGGCGTCGAGGCGACCGCCATAATCCGACGTAAGTATCCCGAGACCCAGGTAGTCATACTGACGACATATGACGACGAAGTCTACGTTCACGAGGCGCTCTCCAGAGGGGCGGTAGGATACCTGCTCAAAGAGACCCAGCCTTCGAATCTCATAATGAGCCTGCTCGCCGTCAAGGAGGGCTCGGTGCTGATATCCCCCGCGATAGCCATGAAGCTCGTGAAGCAGTTGGACGCCTCCAGGCAGAGGTCGGCCAAGGATGAAGGTGCGGTCCGCCTCGACGACCTTACGAAGCGGGAGAAGGAGGTGCTCCTCCTTCTGTCGCAGGGCCTGAATAATCAGGAGATCGCCGGGAAGCTCTGCATAGAGGAGCAGACGGTGAGGAATCACGTCAGTATGATTTATTCGAAAATCGGCGTTCACGATCGGATCGAATTGCTGTTGATGGTCAATAAGATGAAATAGAACAGTATCGGAATACTGGGAAATAAGTATTGCCATAGCTTCCTCGAATGCCGACCATGCCTTATACAAATAGGGTGAAGGGGCGGCGGCACTAATGCCGTACGCCAAACAAGGAGGCATTCATGTCGAAGAGAGGGCTGCTCTTTATCATGGCGTTCGCGCTGATATTCGGACTTTCGTCCGGGCTGGGCGCGGAACAGACGAAAATCACCTTCCTCACTTGGGACGGAGGACAAGGTTTGGCCATCTATCAGAAAGCGATCGATCTTTTTATGACGGAGAATCCTGACATCAAGGTCGAGACTATATCGGCGCCCGACGGTTACGACGAGAAGATACAGACGATGACAGTCTCCGGTAACGGTCCGGACGCCCTGTTGGTGTGGAATACGCCGCAGTACGTCGAAGGAGGTTTGATAGCGGATATCACGGACCGAGTGAAAAAAGACGGATCCGATCTAGGTCAGTATTATGATCCCTCCGTTAAGCAGGCGACTTATAGAGGTAGGCTGTACGGGCTTCCTCAAGGCACCACGACACGGATGATATATTACAATAAAAAGGCCTTCGATGACGCGAAAGTCGCCTATCCCAAGGACGGATGGACCTGGGCCGATTTCGAGTCTACCTGTAAAAAGCTCACCAGCGGTACGGGGACGGACGCGAAGTACGGTTTTATCGTACCCGCGGGTTTTACCTACCAGATGCAGGGCTATCTCTGGTCAAACGGCGGCGATGAAGTATCCGTCGACGGCATGAAATCGACTGTTAATTCGCCTGCGGCAGTGGCCACGCTGAAGTTCTTCAAGCGTTTGTACGATATTTCCGCACAATCGGTGATTGAGAACCGAATATCCAGCCCCGGGCAAACCGAGTTCCTTTCCGGGAAAGTCGCCATGATGGACAATGGATCCTGGCCAATGATGGATATCATCAAGGAAGGCGTGCCCTTCGGTCTCGTCAATATTCCTGTCCCGAAGAAAGGCGACGCGGTGAAACCGGTCTTGCATGGGGCTTTTTTCTCCGTTGGCGCCAAATCGAAATATCCCGAAGCCGCATATAAGTTCGTAAAGTTTATGGCTTCCGAGGGACAGAAGATTGAGGCGGAATGGGATATACCGGGCTACAAACCGGTCGTGAAGCAGTTGAAGATGGCCGATGGCCCCATGGGCCCCTTCGTTAAGGCCTTGGATATCAAGGGTTTGGATCCCGGCTGCTATCTGCGGAACGCGAAGTTCTTCGAGGCCGACGCGGAATTCCAGAAAGCGATACAGAAAATCCTCATCGAGAACGCGGAACCGCAAAAAGCCCTGGACGACGCGGTTACGCAGATGGATAGGATCCTGGCGGGGCATTAGCTCCGACGCGAATCGAATTCGTCCAAGGAATGATTATAAGCGGGAAGAATCCGTTCTTCCCGCTCTTTCTAGGAGATGTATCGATGACATTCCCGACTGCGGTCCTGAGAAAAAATAAGAAGGGGTTGTCAATAACCGCGCGAGAGGCGCTCTCTGGGTATTTATTCATCTCTCCATGGCTCTTGGGCTTGCTCCTGTTCGCCGCGGGCCCGATGCTCTTCTCGTTATCTATAAGCTTCTTTAAATGGGATATGTTCAAGAGCATGACTTTCGTAGGGATACAGAATTACATCAAGGCATTTACGGACGACGAATATGCGCTGCCTTCGCTGCTCAAGACCCTGAGCTTCGTGCTCTTCGAGACTCCTTACCAGCTCGTCATCGCCCTGCTTCTGGCCCTTCTCTTAAACAGCAAGCTTCGTGGTACGGGTGTCGCGAGGGCCCTGGTGTATCTGCCGGCAGTGCTTTCGGGAGCTATTTCAGGTAGCATGTGGAAATTCATGATGGATAAAGATCTCGGCGTCATCAATTATTTTACCTTGACTCTGTTCAACGTAAAGATCCCTTGGCTGATCAAACCCGACATGGCGATGTTCTCGATAGCGCTGACGGGGGCCTTGGCCGTAGGCACGTCCATGATCCTCTTCCTCGCGGCGCTGCAATCGATACCGGCGCAGTATTACGAGGCGGCCGATATTGACGGAGCCAGCAAAGTCAGGAAGCTATTTAAAATAACGCTTCCTTTCATCGCTCCGACGACGCTCTATAACCTGATAATCATCATGATCGCGCAATTCCAATGCGTTGTGCCTTTCATGGTAATCACGGGAGGCGGTCCAGTCAAATCGACCTATGTCTTCGCGTATTACGAATACGAGACGGCTTTTCGCTACATGCGATTCGGCCAAGCCGCATCCCAATCGTGGATTATCCTTTCGGTCGTGTTGGTCGCCACCATGGCAATCCTTGCCACTTCCAAGTTTTGGGTATACTACGAAAGCGAGAAGGATTAGCCGATGAAACGGCCAGGCTTTCCCGTGGTCTTCACCAGATCGATCCTGTATGTCATCATGCTCGCGGTCTGCGTCATCTACACGTTCCCGATCTACTGGATTTTTACCAAGGCGATAAACGGTCCGAAAGGTTTGTGGGCGTATCCACCGCAATTGATCCCCAAGACTATCTCCCTTGAAAACTTCGTATCGCTCCAAAATAACTACCAAATCGTCAGGAAACTATGGAATTCTCTGGTTGTCTGCATTTTCTCGATCCTGGGAGCCACGGGAACCTCGGCGATCGTCGCCTATGGTTTCGCGCGGATGCGATTCAAGGGGAAAAGAATCATCTTCATAATACTCCTCGGGACAATGATGATTCCCTGGGACGCAGTAGTCATCCCCCAGTTCATTTTGTTCACCGCGATTGGCTGGCAGGGCACGTATTATCCTTTGATCGTTCCCCTATGGCTCGGCGTGTCGCTGTATATTTTCCTCATAAGACAGTTCATTATGGGCATCCCCTATGAACTCGATGAGGCGGCGATCATCGACGGTTGCGGCCGGTTCACCGTCTTTACTCGAATTATCGTCCCGCTCCTGAGGCCCGCGCTGGTCGCGGTCGTCATAATGCAGTATCTCAACTCATGGAATGATTTCCTGAATCCTCTCATCTATCTCAATAAGGTAGGCTCCTATACCGTTTCTCTCCAGCTCTTTTTCATGAAAGATCCGTTCAGAGGTATGGATTGGCCCTCGGTAATGGCCGGCTCCTTCGTCGCGGCCATATTCCCGGTGCTCGTATTCTTCTTTACGCAAAAGCAACTCGTGGGCGGAATAGCGCAAAGCGGAATCAAGGGATGATGCAAATGTCATTTCCGCGACATTCGGTTGACCAACCGCTAATTAGCGGGAAACTGGCAAAGCAAGCCAAAGAGGTTTTTGAAAATGACTAATATCGCATTGATCGGCGCCGGGAGCACCGCTTTCTCCATCGAGTTGCTGAAGGACATTGCCATGTTGCCTTCCTTGAATGGAAGCGTTCTTTCATTGGTGGACATCGACGAAAAAAGGTTAGAGACGGCCGAATCGCTGGCGACCAAGTATTGCCGGGAATCCAGGATGGATCTGAGAATAAAGTCCTTCACCGACCGCAGGGAAGCCTTGGCAGGGGCCGAATACGTGATCTGCGCTGTTAAGATCGGGGGCTATACTGCGTTGGAAAAAGAGAGGACTATCGCGGAAGAGGCCGGCTATTACCGCGGTATCGGAGACAGGGTCTCCTGCTATTACGGCGGGATCGGAGCCTACCATCAGATCCGGTTCCTCCAGCACCTGACCGCCGACATGACGGAGCTCTGTCCGGACGCTTGGCTCGTCCAAACCGCCAACCCGGTCTTCGAGGGTACGAACTGGGTGACACGCAATACGAAGATCCGATCAGTCGGCCTCTGTCACGGCCACAATGCCTACAAGGAGATCGCCGAAGAGTTGGGGCTTGATCTGGAAAAAGTCGGAGCCGAAGTGGTCGGCTTCAACCATTGCGTCTGGATGACGAGTTTCACCTTCGAAGGGGTGAACGCCTATCCGCTGATAGACAGCTGGATCAGGGAAAGATCGGAGGACTATTGGCGGAGCGAACGGTACAACGACCCCAATCGAGTATTTCTGAAGGACCAGCTGTCCCGCGCAGCTGTCGAGACTTACCGGCTATACGGAATCATGCCGGTCGGAGACACCCTCAGGTCCGCGACGCCTTGGTGGATGCACACGGATTACGAGACGAAGTGCCGTTGGTTCGGAAAGAATGGCGGGTTCGATTCCAAGATCGGTTGGGATAGTTACCTGGACTCCAAGATAGAAATCCAAAAAAATCTCGGCGAGCTGGTGGCGTCGGGTAGACCGGTCATGGAAGCCTATCGTCCATCGAATACTACAGAGCAACATATTCCTTTCATAGATGCCCTTGCAAACGGCAATCGGCGCATCCTTACTCTGAATGTACCGAATAACGGCTCGATCGAAGGACTTCCCGAAGATATTCTTGTAGAAATTCCCGTAGTCTGCGACGCCAATGGCATTCACAATGTTCGGGTCGGCAGGCTCCCCGACAAACTGATGGATATGGTTATCCTGCCTAGGCTCGTTCGGGCTCGAACCATTATTAATGCTTACGAACGGAGAGACCGAGAGATGCTGGTCCTGATGCTTTGCGATGATCCAAGGACCAAATCCTACGAGCAGGCTAAGACGTTGATCGATGAACTTCTTTCCTTGCCCTGGAACGCCTCAGCTGCCGAGCACTATCGCTGATTGAGGGATCAGAAAGCCGGCACGGATGGTTATTCACCCGGCAATAAATCATTATATCGCCGAATCAATAAAGACTGAGCCTGGCCTACGCCCCGGCTTCTCCATGATCGTCGAAGCCCAGAGCACGCCGCCGACCGCTTCCTTCGCGTTAACGACCCTCGGGTAGTTCACGTAGGCCGCGTAGTCGTCCTGCACGCAGACCCCGTCGCAGGCGTCGTAGACGTCCACGAGGCCTTTCGCGCCAGCCCTTACCTTTGCGCGCATGCCGGCGTAGCCCCTCCCCGCGACGGCGCGGCAGGCGTCCGCGTCCGCGCAGCCCAGCTCGCCCGCCCGCCGGATCGCGTAGACGAACATGGCGCTCCCGGAGCTGTCGTGCCAGTTGCCGGGCATCTCGCCTTTGTCGACGACTTGGTACCAAAGCCCGGTGACGGGATCCTGGGCCCGCGATAGCGCGTCGACGAGGCCCCGGAGGATTCCCTCGAGCATCTTCTTGCCCGGGTGGCCCGGATCGATGAGGGCCAGGGTCTCCGCGAGGACGAGGGCGTACCATCCCAGCCCCTCGCTCCATACCTCGGAGGACAGACCGGTCTCACTGTCCGCCCAGGACGCATTGCGCGACTCGTCGAAAGCGTGCAGGTACAGCCCGGAGCCTCCCTTCTCCAGTCTTTTCGCCGCGAGTCCGATCTGGAGCAGGGCTTCGTCGAAGCAGGCCTCCCGTTCGCCGATAGCCGCGCCGTAGCGCGTGAGGAATACCTGCCCCATGAAGACCCCGTCTATCCATGTCTCGTTCGGCAGCTTCTTCCCGTGCCAGAAGGCTCCGTCGGAGTTGCGCGGATAATCGTCGAAGGCGCGCCGGATCCTCTCCGCCGCGCGCCTGTAGCGCTCCTTCCCCGTCCACTGATACGCGGCGACGATCGCGGTGCCGGCCATCATGTCGTCGAGGCTCTCTCCGGTGAAGGCGGGCAGCTCGCCGTCGGCGCCGGTATGGGAGTCGGCGTAGCTCACGATGTAATCGAGATATCTCCTCTCTCGCGTCGACTCGAAGAGCTTCTCGAAACCGGCGAGGACATAGCCCTGCACGTAGCACCAATCCCTGTAGGGGATGCTCCGCGGATCGGGATAGCGGCCCATGATGGTGTCGGCCAGGGCGACGGATATGTATTCCATTTCGATCCTTCCCATGTTTATCGTCGCCGCCTACTGCCCCGCCACGGGGAAAAGCAGCTTCTGGTTCTCGGGGTCGAACATGTTGGCCTTGTCGACGTCGACCGAGCCCGTGTTCGTGTAGGGCTTCGGCCGCTTGCCGGCGAGGAGACCGCGGACCTCCTCCATCGAGATATAGCCCATGTTGAATGGCTTCTGGACTATGGCGTCCCGGATCACGCCGCGCTCGATGAGCCGCATCACCTCGGGCGAGTTGTCGAAGGCGACGAGGGCCACCTCGGCCTGCCTGCCGGACTCCACGAGGGCCCGCGCGGCGCCGAGGGTGGTGGGCAGGTTGAGCGCGGCTATGCCCGCGAGGGCCGGCTCGCGCGCGAGGATCTCCTTCGCCTGCCTGTAGGCGATCAGGCCGTCCGAGGAGCTGTAGCTCGTTCCGACGAGGTCGGCCTTGTCCGCCAGCGCGTCGCGGAGTCCCGACTCGCGGCCTATCGCCGTGGAGCTACCCTGTACATAGCTCATGACCGCGACGCGCGGCTTCCCGTCCCGCGTCGCCGCGCGGAGGTCGCGCAGGAGGGCGGCGCCGCACTTCTGCCCGGCCTCGAAGTTGTCCGTGCCCACCTTCGCGTCCGCGTCCTCGGATTCGAGGAAGGAATCGACGCAGACCACGATAATGCCCAGCGCCTTCGCGTCGCGGACCGGTTCGACGAGGCGGTGGATGTCCGCCGCCGCGAGCACGATCGCCGCGGGCTTCTGGGCTATCGCTTCGCGGAGGATCCCGATCTGCTCGTCGACGTAGATCTCGTCGCGCGGCGCGCGTATGGAGACCTCGAAGCCGAAGTCCTGGGCCCCGGACTCCACGCCGTCGCCGACCGCCGCCCAGAAGGCGTTGGCGCCGGCGCCGGTCTTGAAGATCGCGACGACCTTCTCCCTGCCGACCGCGTGGGCCGAATCCTTCCGGAAGGCCAGGGTGACGACGAGGGCCGCCGCCAGGGCCAGCGCGATCATGACCAAGACTCCTCGATCCCTCACGGCTCGGACTCCTCGACCAGCGGTATCCTCACGATCGCCGTCGTGCCCGCCCCGGGGGTCGACTCGAAGGCGAGGCCGTACTCGCTTCCGAAATAGAGGGAGATCCTCTCCTGCACGTTCCTGACGCCGACCCCTCCGTGGGAGGCCTCCGACCCGGCCTCGGCCTCGTATACGGGGGGATCCGAGAGCGAGCGGCGCAGCGCGTCGAGACGCTCGGCGTCCATGCCGACGCCGTCGTCGCTCACGCGGATGATCATGGCCTCGCCCTCCTTCTCGCCGTAGACGCGCACGACCCCGGGCGATTCCTTGTTCTTGATGCCGTGGTAGATCGCGTTCTCGACGAGGGGCTGGACGAGGAGCTTCAGGATCCGGGAGCCGTAGAGCTCGGGCTGGAAGGAGATCTCGTAGTCCAGCTTGTCCTTGTAGCGCGTCTTCTGGATCGAGAGATAGGTCTCGAGGTACTCGATCTCGGTGCGGATCGTGATGATCTCGGAGCCCCGGTTGATCCCCAGGCGGAAGAAGCGCGCGAGGTTGGAGGTGACTTCGATCGCCCTCTGGTTCTCCCCGAGCTCGACCATCCAGATTATGGAGTCGAGGGTGTTGTAGAGGAAGTGCGGGTTGATCTGGGCCTGGAGGGCGCGCAGCTCGAGGAGGCGCCTCTGCTCGGAGTCTTTCCGATTCTGCTCGATGAGGTCGCGCACCTTCTTGACGGCGATGTCGCAGTCGCGGGCGAGCTGATAGACCTCGTTCGAGCACTCGACGGTGATGTCCATGTCGAAGTTGCCTTTCTCCACCTCCTGCATCGAGCGGCGCAGCGCCTCGATCGGGCGCGAGATGCGGACGGAGACGAAGGACGAGACGAAGACGGAGACCGTAAAGCAGAGGATGGCCAGCAGGATGAAGGTATAGATGGCGCGCCGGGATCCGGCGAGAAGCTCCGAGAAGTAGGAGACCACGACGATGATCCAGCCCGTCCGGCCGGAGGACTTCGCGGTATAGAGGATGTCGCGCCCGTCCACCTCGGAGGTGAGGAAGCCTTCCCGGAGCGCGAGGAGCTCGGGGATCCGCTCGGTCTTGAGGTTCCCGTAGATGAGCTGCTGCCGCGGGTGGTAGACGATGTCGCCCGTCTTGTCGAGGATGAAGACGTAGCCCGACGAGCCGAGCTGGATGTCCTTGCAGAGGTCCTCGATGATGGCGTAGTTCAGGTCGACCTGGATGTAGCCGAGGGCGGAGCCGTCGCCTCCGACGAGCCCGCGGACGAGGGAGATGACCCAGGGGTAGCGCCCGTCTATCATGTTCTCGACGTGGGCGGAGGACACGAAGGGACTGTCGCCCCGCAGGCCCGCGGCCACGCTCGCGGACGCGAAGCGGCCGAAGTCGTAGTCCGGGTTGACCTTCGCGCCCGGCGACGAGGCGATGACGTAGGCGGGTGTCGCCCCGGCGGTCGCGCGGGGGCTCGGGACGAGGAAGACTCCGTCGATGTCCTTGCGCACTTCGCGGATGGACCCGAGGAAGAGCGCGATCCTGGATCGGTCCCTCTCGGAGCTCGCCGCCGGCGCCGCCATGTAGGCGCGGACGTCTTCGTCCTCCATGACGACGAGGGCGATGTCGTTCATGTAGGTGATGTAGTTGTCCACGATCCTCGACAGCTGGGCCGCGAACTGCATCGTGCTCTGCTTCGCCGAATCCACGAGAGTGTTGCGGAAGAAGTCGAGCGAGACGGCGCCGAGCAGGGCTATCGTCATCACGACGATGAGGGCGAAGGCC
This sequence comes from uncultured Treponemataceae bacterium, assembly GCA_964491385.1. Classification (GTDB taxonomy): domain Bacteria; phylum Spirochaetota; class Spirochaetia; order Treponematales; family Rectinemataceae; genus UBA1306. The sequence goes on from CAZBGA010000028.1 coordinate 36,113, forward strand.
CGCACGAGAGTGGACTGTATGCGGCGTATCCTCATCCCGCGCCGCCCTGCCCGGCCGAGGCGCCGAGCGACTTACGGTACTCGGAGGGGGTCATGCCCGTGCGCTTCTTGAAGAGCGAGGCGAAGTATCGGGCGTCGGGATAGCCGACCGCCTCGGCCACTTCGTAGCTCATCATGTCGCTGGTCGCCAGGAGCTCCTTGGCCCGGCCGACGCGGAAGTCGGATAGGTAGTCGACGAAGGAAGTCCCCAGCCGCCGCCGGAGGAGCTTGGACAGGTAGCTCTCGCTGATCGACAGGCGCTCCGCCGCCTTCCCGATCGAGAGACTCTTTTCCGCGAAGTGCCGCGCGACGTACTCCTTGAAGTCCAGGATCTTCCACTCCGGCTCGTGGAGGCTGCTCGCCTCGAGGGCACCGGCCGCCACCTCCGCGAGCCGGACCAGCGCCGTCGCCACGGCCTCGGGGCTGTCCAGTCCCTCCGCGTAGCGGTAGTAGTCGCAGGCGAGCTTGGCGGACAGGGCGGCGGAGGAGACGCCGATTCCCGCGAGCTCGTCGTGGGCGCGCGAGAAGAGGGCGAGGATCTCGTGGCGCACCCGCTGCGGAGAGAGATCGGCCGCTGCCAGGGTCTCGATGTAGGACCTCGCCAGATCGCCGACGCGCCCCGCGGCGCCGGTGCGCACGCCGAGACAGAGACGCTCCTCGCGGGCGCGGAGCTCGGCCAGGGCGCCTCGATCCTCGCCGGCCTGCGCGTAGACGAAGGGCTCGGTCGGCGCCCGCACGAGGCGGTAGGCCAGGGCGGCGCCGGCCTCGGCGTAGGCGCGGGGAGCGTCGATCCATTCCGCGAAGGCGCGGCTGACGCCGACGCGCAGCGCGGCTTTTCCCCCGTCGACGAGGGCCGACGCGACCGCGGAAGCCGTGGCCCGGCTGCGTTCCGTGCCCGGCTCGAAGATCAGGGCGGCGCCGCGCCCCTCGGCGGGGAAGAAGACGGCCGAGCGCCTCGCCTGCCGGACCGCCTTCGCCAGCCGATCGCGCATCTCTCCGGGCGGCCTGGCCTCCGGCCCCCCGGCGCCGTCCGAGTCGGGCTCGCGGGCCGCGGCCACGCGCTCGCCGCCCTCGCGCTCGACGACGATAGCGACGCAGGCGAGGGAGCGCGGATCGAAGCCGAGGGCCGCCTCGGCTTCGGCCTGGGGGGGAGGGCCGGAGGCTCCCGAGACGAACTCGGCGAGGCCGCGCTCGCGCAGGAGGCCGACCGAGAGGTCCGCCCTCTCCTTGAGCGCGGTCTCGTCGTCGCGGGAGCGCCGGTCGGCGTCGAGCTTGGCCTTGATCTTGGCGAGGAGGACCGAGAGCTCGCGGGAGGACACCGGCTTGAGCACGTAGTCGAAGACCTTGTTGCGGATCGCGGCCTGGGCGTAGCCGAACTCGTCGTATCCCGAGAGGATCACGACGACGATCTCGGGATACCGCTCCATCACGTGGGCGGCGACCGAGATGCCGTCGGCGTGGGGCATGTGGATGTCGGTCATGACCACGTCGGGCAAACGCTCGTCGATGACGGCGATGGCCTCCCGGCCGTTCTCGCAGGGCGGGAGGAACTCGAAGCCCTGCCCCGCCCAGTCGATCTTGGTCTCGAAGCCTCGCCGGACGATTTCCTCGTCGTCCACCATCAGGAAGCGGTACATCTTGCCCACTATAGCACGAAAGAGCGGATAGGGCGCGGATCGTGCCCCGGGCTTACGCCCTGCGGGCGAATTTTTTCATGTCGAAGTAGACCGCCGCGATGATGATGAAGCCCTTGACCAGGAGCTGGTAGTACGAGTCCACGCCAAGGTAGGTCATGCCGTAGTTGATGATCCCCAGGGTGAGGACGCCGATGAGCATGCCGCTCATGGTGCCCACCCCGCCCGTCTGGGAAACGCCGCCGACCGTGACCGCGGCTATAGCGTCCAGCTCCATGCCGTTGGCGGTGAGGGCGTTCGCGAGGCCGAGGCGACCGGCGAGGAGGCAGCCGGCGATGCCGTAGAGGAGGCCCGCGTAGGTGTACACGATGACGATCTCGCGCTCGACGTTGATGCCGGAGACTCGTGCCGCCATGGCGTTGCCGCCTATCGCGTAGAAGTTCGTGCCCCGCTTCGTGTGCCGCAGGAGGAGCCAGACGAAGAAGCAGGCGATAGCGACGTAGACCGCAAGGTTGGGTATGGGCCCGATGAGCGCGCCCTGGGAGATCGATTTGTAGTTGTCCTTGAGGCTTCCGACGACCGCGGCCCTCGTGTAGATGAGCTGGGCGCCTCGGGCGATCGACATCGTGCCGAGGGTCGCGATGAAGGCGGGCAGCTTCCCGAAGGCGATGAGCACGCCGTTGAAGAGGCCGAAGAGGCCGCCGGTGACGATGCCGGCGAGGAGGGGCAGCCAGATCGGGAAGTCCTTGCCCGGGTAGAGGGCGGCCGCGTAGTCGGGCGTCTGGGCGAAGGAGGCCGCGACGCTGGCGACGAGGCAGACGACGTAGCCGATCGAGAGGTCGATGCCCCTCGTGATGATGATCATGCCGACGCCGAGGGCGGCGAAGGCCCGCACCGACTCGGCGATCATGAGATTGCGGATGGAAGGCCACTCGAAGGACCTACCGCTGGTGAGCAGCCCGAGGGCCACGGCGAGCGTGACGAAGGTGACGAGGTTCGTGTTCTTGCTGACGAACGCGCGGAAGCTGCTTTTCGGCTCGAGCGTTCCGGCTGGATTATTGGCGGCCATCGGAGGACTCCTTGACTACTCGAACTGCGTCGCGAGGCGCATGATGCTTTCTTGGGTGGCTTCGGCCTTCTCGAGCGTGCCCGTGTGCCGGCCCGCGCAGAGGACCATCACCCGGTGGGACATGCCGATGAGCTCGGGCATCTCGGAAGAGACCATGATTATCGATTTCCCGTTCTTGGCGAGGTCCGCCATGATCGTGTAAATCTCGAACTTGGCCCCCACGTCGATGCCCCGCGTCGGCTCGTCCATTATGAGGATGTCGGGCAGGGTCATGAGCCAGCGGCTCACCAGCACCTTCTGCTGGTTGCCTCCGGACAGGTTCTGGATCAGCGTGGACATCGATGGAGTCTTGGTCCGGAGCGCCTCGTTGAGCTTGCGGGACTCGCTCTCGATCCTCCTGTGCTCGAGGAGGCGCGCCGTGTTGATATAGCTGCCGAGCGAGGCGATCGCCGTGTTGACCGTTATGGAGAGCAGGGGGAATATCCCGGAGCCGCGGCGGTCCTCGGTGATGAGGGCGATGCCCTTGCGTATCGCGTCGCCGGGCGAGCGGATGTCGACCTTCTCGCCGTCGACGAGGATCTCCCCAGAGACGACCTTGCGCAGGCCGAAGATTGACTCAACGAGCTCGGTGCGCTGCGCCCCGACGAGCCCCCCGATCCCCAGGATCTCCCCCCGGCGCAGCTCGAAGCTGACGTCCCGGAAGGAGCGGGGATTCGCCGAGGTCAGGCCGCGGACCTCGAGCCTGAGCTCTCCCGGCGACGACTCGACGGGCGGGAAGCGATGCGTGTCGTCGCGCCCGACCATCAGCTTTATGAGCCTGTCCTCGTCGATCTCGGCGATCGGGTAGGTGCCGATCATCCTGCCGTCCCGCATGATCGAGACTTCGTCGGCGATCTGGAAGATCTCGCTCATCCTGTGGGATATGTAGATGACCGCGACTCCCTTCGCGGTGAGGTCCCGGATGATCTTGAACAGGTGGGCCGTCTCGGTTTCGGTGAGACTGGAGCTGGGCTCGTCCATCGCGACGACGGAGGCGTCGTAGGAGACGGCCTTGGCGATTTCGCAGGCCTGCTGCTTGGAGATGGAAAGCCCGCCCATCCTCTCGGCAGGCCGAATTTCCATATCGAGGCTGTTCATGAGGACGCCCGTATCCTCGCGCATTTTCCTGTGGTTGAGGAGTTTAATGGGGCCCATGCGATGGAGGGGCTCGCGGCCGAGCCAGATATTCTCGCTCACCGAGCGCTCGGGGACGTTCGACAGTTCCTGGTGGATCATCGAGACGCCAGCCTCAAGGGCGTCCTTCGCGCTTTTGAATTTGACTTTCGCGCCTTTGAACACGATGTCGCCGGCGTCCTCGCGGTATATCCCGAACAGGCATTTCATGAGGGTAGACTTGCCGGCGCCGTTCTCGCCCATGAGAGCGTGCACTCGCCCGGGGCGTACGCGGAGCGTGACGTCGTCCAGTGCGCGAACGCCCGGGAAGGTCTTCGATATGCCGACCATCTCGAGGACGTAGGGCGAGCTCTCGATTAAGGCCATGGATCCTCCGCAAGCGCAGCTTTCGAAGCGAGCGCCACCGGGACGCGACGAACGCGGTCCCGGTGGCATCGTCAGATCGCGATCGAATATATCACTTCGTGATGAAGGACTTGTAGTTGTCCTTGGTCACGGCCTTGAAGGGGACGAGGTAGCACTGGCCGATGACGGCCGCGTCGTTCGCGGGGGCCTCGGCGCTGACCTTGGTCTCGGGCTTGATGCCCCAGGCCACGAAGCCGGGCTTGTACTTCCCGGTGGCCATCGCGAGGGCGAGCTCGAAGGCGGTGGAGGACTGGCCGACCGAGTCCTGGAGGACGGTCGCGTAGAGCTTGTTCTCCGACATGGACTTGAGGGCGACCTGGGTCGCGTCTACTCCGAGGACGGGGACCTTGAGTATGGTGCCGTCGGAGGCGTCGGACTTCGTGTAATTGGCGGTGAGTAGGGACTCGACGGCGCCGAGGGCCATACCGTCGTTGTTGGTGATGACGATATTGAACTTGCCGTTATAGGCGGCGACCCAGGCGTCCATCTTCTGCTGGGCCTCGTCCGGCTTCCAGTTGGCGGTGTCCTCGGCGATCACGTTGAGCTTGTAGCCCTTGGCGACGAGGCCGGCCTTGACGGCCTCGGTGCGATACTTCTGGGCGGGGTGGCCGAGCTGGCCGAGGAGGAAGAGGGCGTTGATCGCCTTGCCGGAGCCGAGCTTGCCGGGGTTCTTCTTGAAGTAGTTGTCGATGATGTCGGCCTGGATCTGTCCCGCGACGGACTCGGGGCTGGAGGCGAGGAAGAAAGTCGGCCCGACCTTGAGGGCCGCGACGGAAGGCTGGATGTTGGAGAAGGCGGCTCCGCCGCCGACTGCCTGGATCGCCTTCGCCATCTGCTCGGTGGCCTCGGTCTGATTCGGTACGATGACGAAGTACTTCACGCCCTGGGTGAGGAGGGTGTTCAGCTGGTCGAGCTGGGTCGCCTGGTCGGAGCGGGAATCCAGGAGCTTCAGGTCCACCCCGGCTTTGTCGGCGAGGACCTTGAGGTTGGCCGCGTAGTCGGCTACGAACTGCTCATCCAGGTTGCGGATGAGGGCGCCGATCACCGGCTTCGGAGCCGCGAAGACTCCGGTGGCCAGTACGGCGAGGACGAGGGCGATAACGACGAGTTTCTTCATGGACGCTCTCCTCTGACGAATGACGATGCGCCGGTGCGAGGCACCGACGACCTAGCCTAAGCCCCGTTTTTTGATACCGGCAATCGAGGATAGCGCACTCGATGTTTGTTTTTCGGCACTCTGGCCCCGATTGTAATCGATTACAAATATGGATTGACAAAAGAATGGAACTGGTAAACGATTACATCCACGCTCAAAGGGAGGTTTGACATGCTGATCGGAGTCGCGCCCTGCATTTCGGCCGAGCTGCTCTCGGTCCTCTATCGGATGGGACACGGGGACGAAATCGTCCTAGCCGACGCCTTTTTCCCCGGCGACAGCTGCAACGAGAGGGTAGTCCGCGCCGACGGGATCCGCATCCCCGCCCTCCTCGACGGCATCCTCTCCCTCATCAACCTGGATTCCTACGTCGATGCGCCGGCGATGATGATGGCTCCGGTCGCGGGCGACGCCCTCGACCCGAGCGTCGAGGCCTCCTACCGCGTGCCCATCGACCGGCGCTGGCCGGGCACTCCTCCCGTCGCCCGCATCGAGCGCTTCGCCTTCTACGAGCGGGCCAAGATGGCCTTCGCCGTCGTCATGACGGGCGAGACGGTCAAGTACGGCAACATCATATTGAAGAAGGGTGTGATTCCCGTCGGGAAATGAGCGCCGGACCGTGCTTCCTATCGAGCGCCCTGTCCCGCCGCGGCGACTCTGGCCTTCTCGAGCGCGGCGACGAGGCCGCTCGTGGGATCCACCGAGAAGGAATAGACCTTCTCCTCCGCCTCGCCGCCGACGACCACGGAGAAGCGCGGAAAGGCCGGGCCGAAGATCTTCGCCAGGAAGTCCCGTTTCGGGGCGAGTATTTTGGCGATGTCCGAGCGCGGGACGACTATATCGACGGGCTTGTCGCTGTCGGCGCTCTTGGTCGCGCGCTTGAAGATGGACATGATCCAGTTCTCGCTCGGCATGTACTTGAATCGGAAGGACTTGTCGGTGAGGATGAGGAGCCCCCAGAAGCCGCGCTCGGCGCCGCCGCGCTTGAACCACTCCCCCATGCTCCGCGCCTCGACCTTCTCGCCGGTCTCGCTCTCGAATTTAGCCCAGAATTCCGCAGCTTCGTCGGCCATGGTCGCTCCTCCTCGAACCGCTTGATTATACCGGAAACCCGGAAGAGGCGTATAGCGTGAACGCGACCATACGCGACGTCGCCCTCGCCTCCGGCCTGTCCACGGCGACGGTGTCTCGCGTGCTCAACGGGGACGTCTCCGTCGCCGAAGCCACCGCCCTCCGCGTGCGCGCCGAGGTCGAGCGCCTCGGCTACAGGATGAACAACGTGGCCCGCAGCCTCAAGAAAGGTTCGACGCGGACCGTCGGCGTCATCGCTCCCGAGCTAGCGAGCGACTTCTTCATGCTCCTCGCCGAGAGCATGGACCGCGAGCTCTCGAGCGCCGGCTACAGCCTCATCGTCTGCTCCTCGTGGGAGAGCGCCCAGGAGGAGGCCAAGCGGATGCGCCTCCTCGCCGAGCGCCTCGTGGACGGTATCGTCGTCATCCCCGCGACGGGCTCGGGCGAGGGCATCCGGAGGGCGCGGGGCTCGGCCACCCCCCTGGTCCTCGTCGACCGCCTCGCGCCGGGGCTCGAGGCCGACGCCGTCCTCGTGGACAACGAGGGCGGAGCCTACGCCGCGACCATGGCCCTCGCGGCCGACGGCTACCGCCGCATGGGCTTCATCGGCGGGAGCCTCGAGCTTTCGACCGCCCGCGAGCGCTACGAGGGCTGGCGCCGCGCGATGCGCGACTCGGGCCTCCCCGTCGAGAGCGAGTTCACGAGCTTCGCCGGTCTCCACGTCGCCTCGGGCTACG
>CAZBGA010000029.1:0-42739 GCA_964491385.1 uncultured Treponemataceae bacterium
TCCCGGCGTTCACAGCAAATTCGTCGAGAGCAATCGCGGCCTGCTCTCGGAGCTCTTGGACATCGTCCTCTCGCCGGAGGCCGTCGACCGGGAGGCCGGAGCATCGGCCGGCTTCGCTCGCCGTTACGGCCTGCGCGAAAAGCCCCGCTACGTGAGATTCCGCCTCCTCGACCCTGCCCTCGATCTTGGCCTCGAAGTCCCGGGAGGCGGCTCGACCTTGCGTGTCGATGAGCTGGGCCTCCTGGCCGAGGACTTCGCCGGACTTTTTGCGGCTAGGGGAGCCTCCGGTCCGCATCAAGTCTTCATCACCGAGAACGAGATCAATTTCCTGGCCTTTCCCGACCAGTCCGGAAGCCTCATCGTGTTCGGGGCGGGATACGGCTTCGCGGCCCTGAGCCGCGCCGAATGGCTACATGGCCGCCGGATCCGCTACTGGGGCGATCTCGATACTCACGGCTTCGCGATCCTGGACCAGCTCCGCGCGAGCTTCCCCGAGACCGAGTCTCTCCTGATGGATCGAGCGACCCTTCTCGCCCACCGCGACCAGTGGACGAGCGAAGGCTCGCCCACGAAGGCCGACCTGACCCGCCTGCATCCCGAAGAGCGCGAGCTCTACGACGAGCTGCGGTACGATCGTCTGGCTCCCTCCCTACGATTGGAGCAGGAACGCATCGGATTCTCGTGGGTCGAGTCGGCGCTGGCGGGGAATTAAGGTATACTTGGAGGAATCATGGCCAGGACTGTGCTTCTCGATACGCGAACAGCTACCTATCTCGATCTCATCGGCAACGGCAAGCGATTCAGAGTACCCGCCTACCAGCGCGATTATTCCTGGGAAGAGGAGCAGTGGGAGGATCTCTGGAACGATATCGTCGAGCTTCGAAGCGTTCCTGACGATCGGCACAATATGGGAGCGCTAGTCTTGCAGGGTTTGAGCGACCGCGAGTTTTCCATACTAGATGGCCAGCAGCGTCTCGCGACCCTCTCGATCATCGCCTTGGCCGTGATCGGCAGGCTTCTCGAACTCGCGGAGGCGGGAGTCGAGCCGGCCGAGAATCGGGAACGCGCGATGAGCCTTAGGTCCAAGTTCATAGGCGAAAAGGACCCGGCCTCATTGATCGAGAGCTCCAAGCTTTTCTTGAACGATAGCGACGACGCTTTCTATCAGGATTACCTCGTCCAGCTGCGTGCCCCGATAAACCCTCGCGGCTTGCCGAAGTCCAACCGCCTTCTCTGGGAATGCAGCAAGTGGTTTTCCGCCCGACTGGGAGAAGGAGCCGAAGCGGGCAACGGACAGGATTTGGCCTCCTTCCTCAGCGAGACGATGGCGCGGCAGTTGCTTTTCATCCAAATCAATGTCGACGACGAGCTCAATGCCTATACGGTCTTCGAGACCCTCAACGCCCGGGGCCTCGAGCTTTCCGCCACTGACCTCATCAAGAACTACATATTCTCGCGAATAAGGGTTCAAGCCGATCTCGAGGCTTTGCAACGCCGGTGGAAGGCCTTGATCGGAACGGTCCGGCAGGAGCGCTTCCCGGAATTCCTGCGTTATCACCTTCTCTGCGAGCAATCGCGAATCCGAAGCCAAAGACTCTTCAAGATCATTCGGGATCGGGTAAAGACGCCTCCCGAAGTCTTCGCCCTCGTCGACGCCCTCGAGAATCGCTCTGAGCTCTATACTGCTCTCGGCGACCAGAATCACGAGTATTGGATAGAGAATCCCGAGTGCCGGCCATACGTGCGCGAGCTCGGGCTCTATAAGGCGAGGCAGATGACGCCCCTCCTCTTCGCCGCGTGGGAGCGCTTTTCGAAAGAGGATTTTAAGCGTGTCCTCAAGCTCGTCTCCGCGATCACCTTCCGCCATTCCACCGTAGGCGCAAGGAATGCAAATGAGCTGGAGCCCGTGTACCATGCCGCCGCCAAGGCTCTGCTCGATGGCAAGATCACCGAGCCCAAGGGAGTCTTCGATATCCTGAGGCCGATCTATATCCCGGACGATTCTTTCAAGCACGATTTCGAGAACCTGGAGGCAGAAACCTCCGGCCAATCGAAGCACTTGGCCAAGTTCATCTTATTTCGCCTCGAAAGCGACCTCGCGGGGATGCCGCGCGATCCCGATACCGATCCGGGAACCATCGAGCATATCCTGCCCGAGAATCCCGATGCCTCCTGGGATCAATACTTCCCCTACGACGATAGAGCCCGCTACGTCTACCGCCTCGGCAATCTCAGCATTCTCGAGCCATCCCTGAACAGACAAGTTGGCAACGCCTCCTTCGCCGGGAAGTCCGCATCCTATGCCGAAAGTTCCTACCGCCTGTCGAAAGATGTCGCGGAGTCGGGAGCGGAGGAGTGGACACCGGCACGATTGATCGCTCGCCAGAGGAAAATGGCCGAGCGTGCGGTGCATCTTTGGCGATCGGATTTTGCGTAAGTCGGTCCTATGGCTTTCTTGCCCTAGTCGCTCGACGTGGGTACATTTGATTTCCGACGCCCCATGATGAAGGTAAAATCCACGCATACTGTCCGAATTTCGAGCGCCAAGCGGCTGGGCAGCGCCTTCGCGCTGACCTGGAAGCGCGATTTCGATTTTGCAGCGGGACAGCTCGTCGAGGTCGCCCTCTACGAAAGCGGACCTTCGCGGCTGTACAGCCTGTTCACGGGGCCGCGCGAGGACGAGGCGGGGATATTGTTCACCGTGGCGGAGGCCGGGGAGCTGACGCCGAGCTTGGCGGGCCTCGCCCCGGGGGACAATATCCTGATCGGCGGACCCTCGGGATCCTTCCCTGCCTTCCCTGGACCGGGGCTGTGGATAGCCAACGGCACGGGGCTGGCTCCCTTCCTGTCCATGGCCAGGGCTGGACTGTCCGGCGGTAAGAGGCTCCTGCACGGCGTCCGGGCGCCCGAGGACTTCTATTTCGCGGACGAGCTGGCGGCCGTAATGGGAGAGCGATACATTCGCTGCTGCTCGCGCTCGGGGCCGGATACCCGAAATGCGACCGGGACCTACCACGGGCGGCTGACGGCCTTCCTCGAATCCGGGTCCTGGGATCCGGAGCTGTCCTATGAACTGTGCGGAAGCGCGTCGATGGTGGTCGAAGTGCGGGATATCCTGATCGGGAAGGGCGTTCCCCACCCGAGCATCGTCTCGGAGGTCTATTTCTGAGGCAGGAACTGTTCGGGCTGACGGCGCAGGACCTCCTTCCCGTCGCCCAGTCGCTTTCGCTGCGTCCCTTCGCCGCGAAGCAGCTCGCGCAATGGATCTACGCCCGGCGCGTCGCCTCCTTCGACGAGATGACCGATATTCCCAAGGAAGCGCGCGAAAGGCTGAAAGAGGGGTTTTCCCTGGGATTCGGGGCGCCCGTCAGGCGGACCCAGTCGGCCGACGGCACCGTAAAATACCTCTTTCAAGCCGGCGGCTCCTACCTCCCGAACCGCGACTCCGAGTCGCCGCGCTTCGTCGAGGCGGCCTACATCCCCGAGCCGGACCGCAGGACCCTCTGCGTCAGCACTCAGGTCGGGTGCAGGATGGGATGCCTCTTCTGCATGACCGGCAAGCAAGGCCTCCAAGGCCACCTGAGCCCGGGGGGAATCCTCTCGCAGGTCCGAGGGATCCCCGAAAGCGATGGTCTTACCAACGTCGTCTACATGGGAATGGGGGAGCCCCTGGACAACCTGGAGAACGTGCTCAAGAGCCTGGAGATCCTGACGGCGGACTGGGGCTTCGGCTTCTCTAACCAGCGAGTGACCCTCTCCTCGGTCGGCCTCCTCCCCGCGCTGGAGGAGTTTTTCCGGAGGAGCAGGGTCCGCTTCGCCCTGTCCCTCCACTCGCCTTTCGAGGAGGAGCGCCGGAGCCTGATGCCGGTCCAGAACGTGCACGCCCTTTCGCAGGTCCTGGACTTCCTCAGGAAAGCCCAAAAGGCCGACGCGCGCCGAATCTCCATCGAGTACATCTGCTTCGAGGGAGTCAACGACAGTCCTCGCCACCGGCGGGAGCTCGTAAGGATCCTCCAGGGGCTGAAGACCCGCGTGAATCTGATCCACTATCACGCCATCCCCGGCTCCCCCCTCCGGGGAAGCTCGGCCAAGGTGATGGAAGAATTCGAGGAAGCCCTCGTCGAAAGTGGAATTCCCGCCACGGTGCGGCGTTCGCGCGGCGAAGACATCCAGGCCGCCTGCGGATTGCTGTCGACTAAGGAATTGCTGAAGGCGCAAGGGGCGGAAGCGCTCGACTACTGACTGAGTATTACTTCCACTCTTTCGTCCAAGATAGCTCCTGATTGTTTCATAATGTTATTCAGGTTGAGCTTAGAGCAATTTCAGCCTGAGTTTAGAAGTTTTCAGTCTGAGTTTGGGATGTTTTCAATCTGATAACCGGACATTTTCGGCCTGGTTTTATGAGCACCAAGGCCGTCGATGTGGCCGGATGCCGCGGATTGTACAGTATCGCGCCGACGCATTAGTCTTTGATTCATGGGCAGATCCGGACATTGGCGCGAAATATCCGCCCGATCATTGGCGGATTACAGGATCTTCGACGTCTCATCGAGCGACCGCGAGTCCGAGAACGGCAAGCGGGGGACTTTCTACCTCGTCAACTCTTTGGACTGGGCGGGTGTAATCCCCGTCGTCGACGCTCCCCAGGGTCGGATGATCGTTATGATACGGCAATACCGACACGGCAGCGGACGGCTTTGCCTCGAGTTCCCGGGCGGAATCGTAGAGAGAGGGGAAGATCCGGCCTCGGCCGTGGGTCGCGAGCTGACGGAAGAGACGGGATACGCGGCCGAAATGATCCTGCCTTTGGGCCTCCTCTCCCCCAATCCCGCCTTCATGACGAACACCTTCCACGCCTTCGTCGCGGAGGGCTGCGCTCCCGCGCGCGAGCAGGCCCTCGACGGCGAAGAGGAGATCGAAGTAATACTGGTGCCGGAGCGGGAGGCGATTGACCTCGTCGGCGCGGAGGACTACGGCCACGCCCTCATGACGGCGGCGCTCTTCCTGTACATGCGCTACCGGGGTTTCAGCCTATAGTGAAGCGCCGATGCCGCCGCTCCCTAGACGACCTCGCCCGTTGCTCCGGCGGGTTGCCCACCCGCGATTTCTCCGAGGGACGGCTTTTCCGATTCCACCCCGTCCTCGGCGGGCTTGAATACGGCGCGACCCTTCTCGAAGAGGTAGAAGGCGGCGGGAACCACGAAGAAAGTGAGGATGGCGGAGGAGATGATCCCGCCGAACATGACGACGCCGAGCCTCTGGCCGAACTCGGTGCCCTGGCCCCGGCCGAAGACCAGGGGCCCCGAGATGACGAGGACGGTCAGGGTCGTCATGATGATCGGCCGGAAGCGGAGCCGCGCGGCCTCGATGAGGGCGTCCTTGAGGGGCATGGCGTCGATTCGCTCGACCACGAAGTCGAGGTAGAGGATCGCGTTCTTCGCCGAAAGCCCTATCAGCAGAAGCATTCCGAGGACGCCGAAGGTATCGAGGCCTCCGCCCAGGAAGACGACGAACACGAGGGCGCCGACTATGGCCAGGGGCACGGGCATGAGGAGATAGACCGGGTATCGCCACGAGTTGAACTGGGCCGCCATGACGAGGTAGGCGAGGAAGATCGCCAGGAGGAAGGCCGTGATCCCGGTCTTCGCGACCTGGCCGGCGAGGGCGCTCGCCCCGAAGGCGCCGCCCGATCCCAGGCTCACCTTGTCGTCGAGGAGGCCCTGCCTCGTGAGCTCATCGGTCAGCGAGTTCTGGAAGGTCAGCGCGGGCGGGGCGTTCTTCGCCAGCGTTATCGACAGCGTCGCCGTGTAGAGGCGGTTGTAGCGCTCGATGTCGATCGGCGACTGGCGGATGGCGATGGTTCCGAGCTGGCCGACCAGGAGGTTCGACTGGAGCGCCTGCGAGTATATAGGCAGGTTCATGAGGGACTGCCCGTCGCTCAGGTTCGTCGGGTCGATCTTGACCATGATCGGATAGCTCTGCCCTCCGATCTGGACGTTCCCGGCCTGGGTGCCCGAGGCGTAGGTCTGGAGGAGGCCCGCGATCGCGCTCGGGGTGAATCCCGAGCCCTGCATCTGGGATTCGCTCGGCTTGAAGTCGCGCTCGATGCTGACGTCGGAGAGGCTCGAGGTCGCGCCGACGACGAAGGGGCGTCCCTGCACGAATCTCAGGACCTTCGCGTTCCGCTCGAGGAGGACGTTCTGGTCCGACGAGAGGAGGCTGAGGGAGATGGTCGAGTTCGATCCCTGGGGCCCTCCCGACACTTCGAGGCTCAGCGTCGCCGACGGATCCGCGACGGCCAGGATCTTCTCCATGCCGCCCCGGTACTTGTCCATGAGGTCGTAGGCCCCCGCGCGCCTGTCGAGCCCGACGAGCTGCACGACCATAGTGGTGTTCTCCGGCTGCCCCGAGCCGACGGTGAAGACCCCGGTGCTTCCGACTATCGTCTGGACCGTCCTCACCTCGGGCTGCCCGAGGAGGAAGGCCTCGAGCGAGGCGGTCGCGTGGTTCGTCGACTCGAGGGTCGAGCCCGAGTGCATCGCGAGGTTTATGGTGATCGTGCCGTTGTCGCTCTTCGGGGCGAAGCTGAAGCTTATCCTCGGCACGAGTAGGAAGACGACGAGGACGAGGACTATCCCGGTGGAGACGAGGACGACGACGCTCCTCTCGATCAGGCCGACGAGAGATCTGGCGTACGCGTCTCTGACCCATTCGAGCCCGGTCTCGGTCCATCCGTGGAGGGTCGTCGTGAGGGCCTGGGAAAATGCGAGGAGGATGCGGCCCAGGTAGCGCAGGAGGCCGAGCGCGAAGGGATAGAGCAGCAGGGCCGGCATGAACCGGAAGTTCTTGGTCGCGGCCAGGGCTATGAGCGCGCCGATCCCGACCACGATGGCGGCCGCCTTCCTCCAGGCCCTGAGGCCCCAGGCCATCGATTCGCCGATCTTCCCGAAGCTTCGGAGGAGGTCGCCCCAGTCGAGGGTCCGCTGCGTCTCCGGCGTATAGGCCAGGCGGACGGTCAGGAAGAGGACCGCCTCGAGGAGGGAGAAGGCGACCGCGGCGGCCAGGCCGAGGGCGAACTGCCGGAGGAAGTCCCCGATGATCCCGCCGATGAAGCTCACCGGGATGAGGACGGAGAGGAGGGAGAGGGTCGCGGCGACCACGGCGCTGAAGATCTCGCTGGCCCCCTTGAGGACGGCCTCCCTCTGGCCGAAGCCCATGGCCCTGTACCGCTCGACGTTCTCCGCGACTACGATCGAATCGTCGACGACGACGCCGATCGCGACGATCATGGCGAGCATGGACACGAGATTGAGCGTGAACCCGGCGAGATTGAAGAGGATGGGGGAGGCCGACAGGGCTATGGGGACGGCGAGGATGACGGAGAAGGCCGTGTTGAGCTTGCCGAGGAAAAGGAGGACGATCAGGGCGACCACGACCGCGGTGATGGCGATCTCCCGGTAGGTGGAATCGAGGGAGGCCCTGATCGAGGCCGTCGTGTCGTTGCTGAAATCGACCTGGTAGCCCGCCGGCATCTTGGTCCGGGCGAGGAGCGCCCGCACGTCCTTCACGACGGCGACGGCGTTCGAGGTCGAGGTCTGCTGGATCGAGACGAGGACGACCGGCTTGCCGTTGACCCGGGCGTAGCTCGTCGAGACGGGGAGGTCGCGCACGGCGGCGAGGTCGCCGACCCGGATGCCGCGGATCGGATCGACGAGGACCTCGGCGACCATGGAGGCGTCGGCGGGGACGTTCTCGGTGGCGAAGGTGAGGGCGTTCTCGTGCCGATTGATTGTCCCGATCGGCTGGTCGACCGCCGACGCCGTGATGGCCCCGACGACCGCCTGGGGGGAGAGGCCGTAGGATTGGAGCCGATTCGGGTTCAGGAGAACCTGGAACTGGCGTACCGGCCCGCCGTCGACTTTTATGTTGGCGACCCCCGAGACCCGCTCGAGGAGGGGAGTCAGATCGTTCGTGATGTAGGTGTCGACTTCGCCGAGGCTGGCGCCCGAGCCGGATATCCCGAACTGCATGATCGGGATCGACGAGGGGTTGAAGGTCTGGATGAGGGGGGCGCCGATTCCCTGGGGAAGCTGGCGGACGGCGGCCGACACGAGGGAGGCCACCTGGTTCGCGTCGCTGTTCTGGTCGGTCGACGCGTCGAAGCTCATGAACACGAGGCTGACGCCGTTGGAGCTCGTGGAGTTGAGGTCCGTTATGCCGCTCAAGGTGGAGACCGCGTTCTCGATCACCTGGGTGACTTGCTGATCTATCACGCTCGGCGACGCGCCCGGGTAGGTCGTCGACACGACGACGAAGGGGAAATTGATCGAGGGGAAGAGGTCGACCCCGAGATTGAGGATCGAGATCAGCCCGAAGGCGAATATCGCCACGAAGACGCCGATGGCGAAGACGTAGCGCCTCACGGAGAAACCTACGGCCGGGTTGATCTTTTCGTAGATCTTGGCCTGGAGCTCGCGGACCTTGCTCATTTGCTTCCATCCACCGAGGCGGCGGGAATCGCCTTGACCGCGGAGCCGTCCATGAGGCCGGGAGGCGGGTTTACGATCACCGAGCTGCCTGGCTCCACGCCCGCGATGGCCGCGGTATCCCCGCTCTCCGCCAGTATGGTTATCGGGCGCTCGACTGCCTTGGAGTTCTCGATCACGAAGGCGTAGTTCTTGTCCTCGTTCGTCTGGATCGCTCCCGTCGGGATTATGGTGCCGCGCGCGAGGACGAGGGAGTAGCTCACCGTGCCGACAGCCCCGAAGGGGAGGGCCAGGGAGCCCGGGACGTTGGCGACGAAGGGAACCACGCCGTTGACGGGAACGTTCGGAGAACGGCTCAAAGACAGCCTGCGGGCCTCCCCGTTCAAGGTGAAATCGATCGGGGTGCCGATGGAGAGGCTAGCGGCGTCCGACGGGGGGACCGAGAAATCCACTTCCCGTTCCTGGGACGCGATGACGAAGGCCGGGGCGTCCGGGCCGACGAACTCGCCGGGCATCAGGTTGACGGAAACGATGCGTCCCGCGTAGGGCGCCCGGATCGACGCGTGCGCGAGGTTCAGGCGGGCCTGCTGGAGGGCGTAGTCGGCCTGCTCGACCGAGAGCTTCGATTGGGCTATGTCCTGGACATCGGCCTTTTGGTTCTGGTCGAGGGCGGTCTTGGCGGCCTCGAGATTCGCCTGGGCCGACTGAAAGGCGCTGTTCGCCTCGTCGACTTCGGCGTTCGTCGCCCCTCCCTGGGCCAGGAGGGCCTTTTTGGACTCGTAGTTCCTCTGTGCCGCGGAAAGCGCCGCCTCGGCGGAATGGACCTGGAAGTCGAGCCGCGGACTCGCCTGGCTCGTCGTGCCCTGCAGGGTCGATAGGTTGATCTTCGCCGCCTCGAGCGCGGCCTCGGCCGTCTTGGCCGAGAGCTGAAGCTGGCTGTCGTCGAGCTGGACGACGACTCCTCCCTCGGCCGCCCAATCCCCCGCCTTCAGGAGGACCTTGGAGACCACTCCTCCCACCTGGCTCGCCACCTGGCTTTGCAGGACCGGCTTCACCGTTCCGGAGGCCTTGTGCAGGGCGGCGAGGGGGCCGAATGCGACGGCGGAGGCGCGGACCGATATATCGGCGAGGCCTGGACCCGTCTGGCCGGGCGGGCTATTGCCGGAAGGGCCGGAGGATGACGCCCCGCGCGAGCAGCCTGCGAAAGCTACGACGAGGGCGACGATCGCCGCCCCGGCCGGAACGAGCCTCGGAAGTTTATCCATTGAGCGTCTCCTAGTAACCCATGAGGTCGCGCAGCTGCAGGACGGCGAGCTGGGCGTTCCGCTCCGCGTTCGTGACCGCGGAGCGGGCATTCGCATACTCTACGGAGGCATCGAGCAGGTCCTGATTCTTCACCGTGCCGAACGAGAGCTCGGTCTTCCGGAGCCTGAATTTCAGTTCGGATCTCTGGGCGGCCAGCTTTGCCGTCTCGAGCCGCTCGAGCTGGACCTGCGCGAGATCGAAGGCTTCCTCGACGTCCGTGGCGATCTTCTCGCGGAGCTGCTCCTCCTGGATTCCGTACTCCTCGCTCTGGATGGCGTTCGCCCGGAGCTGATGGGCGGCGGCTCCGGCGTCCAGGACGGGGAGGGAAAGCTTCGCCCCGAGGCTTTCCTGGCCGGCCGCATCCGATCCTTGAAACTGGTAGATGATGTTGATGCCGCCGCTGACGCTGATCGCGGGAATCCGCTGACCCCTGATGAGATCCCGATCGATAGTCGCCAATTTACGGTCGATCTCGATCTGGCGGATCTCGATCCTCCTCTTCAACGCCTCGGACACGGCTTCCTCGACGCTCGCGACGGGGACTACGGGGCTTTCCTCCTCGGCGACGGCGAAAGAGGAGTCGCGCGGCCTGCCGAGGACCTGAGCCAGCCTCGCGCGCGCGATGCGAAGGGCGCTCTCGGCGCCCAGCTCGTCGATCTCGGCGTTCTTCGCGTTTATTTCGGCGCTCCGGAGGTCCACTTCGTCCGCCGAGCCGCTGTCGAAGGTCGAGCGGATCTGAGCGAGGAGCGAATCCTGCTGGTCCCGGATTTCCCGCTTGGCCGCGAGGTCGAGCTGGCACCCGAGCATGATGAAGTAGGACTGCGACACCGCCGAGACGATATTCGATCGGCCGACTTCGGCCGAAAGCTCCTGCCCTTGCAGGGCCAAGAGGCTTTTCTGCGTCGCCGCGCGGGCGATGCCGCCAGGGTAGCCGTTCCATAGTACCTGGTTGAAGCTGACCCCGACCGTCCCCGTCGGACCGGGCGGGAACAGGGACGACAAGGAGGGGAAGCTCGCCGCGAGGGGGCCGAAGGCCGTCTCGAGGGGGCTCGCCGCGATATAGGGGGTCGAAGTGAGGCTGATGCTCGTCATCGGCGACGCGAGGGTAAGTCCCGCCTGGGGGGTCTGGGAAAAGCCCACTGCCAGGGAATTATCGGAAAGCAGGGCGGGATCGCCGAAACCGTTGGTCGCGTTTTCGCCGAGAGAGCCCGAGAGCGCGAATGAAGCCTGGGAGAGGCTGAGGCCATACTGTTCCCTGGCCAGATCGAGATTTCGCTGCAGGATCCTGCTGTCGGATCCCTCGGCGAGAGCCTGATCGACGCATTGGGCCAGGGTCAAGGTCGCCGGGGCATCCTGGGGCCAGAGAGACCAGAGAGACATGAGGGCCAAGGATGCCGCGAGCAGTAGAGACTTCAGAGGTTTTCGCATCATAATTATGCCTTTTGGAGCTTAAGTTCTGTCCTCAGGAATCTCGCGAAATCCCCGATGACTCGTCGTACGGTCGCCCGGTCCTCGGCGCTGACTCCGTCGAGGAATTTCCCCATCAATGCCCGGGCCTTGAGATCGATCGTGTCGAGGAGCAGCTTCGCGCGATCGGTGGGAGTCAGGAGGACTATCCTCCGGTCGCTCTTATCCGAAACCCTCTCGACGAAGCCCAGGCTGACCAGCTTGTCGGCGATCCCCGTCACCGCGGCGGGGCTGAGAAACCTCGACGCAGCGAGCTCCGACATCTTGCACATATGGCCGGAATCCTTAAGCGATTTGAGTATATAGAATTGCAGGAGGGTCAAACCCTCGGAGCCCAGCATTCCGTCCATGGTTCGGACGAAAAGCTCGTGAAGTTCGTATTGTAAGTCGAATGGCAGATCGCTCCCCTCTACCCTCAGGTCCATGTACTGCTCCCGCGCATTCTTGTTTCGAACGGCGATTCTTTATGTCAATTAAAATATGGATTCCGAACAGTTAAAGTCCATGATTATTTATGAGTATTAGTATTTTTCGAAGATCCGCGGCGCCCATAGCTTGGGATATGAGGCTCCTTCTGTTTTTCTATCACTGTATAGCTTTCCCCAAATACCTGATGTATAACATGGACTATCTCATTTATAGGAGGCTTCTTATGACGGTGATGACTCAGGAGACGACTCTCGTTCGGACGAAGCTCTTCCCCGAAAGCATGTGGGCGGAGATTTCCGGCTGCGTAGCCGAGGCTTTCAGAATGACCGTGGAGGAGAAGGAGCGGTTTGCGGGAGGGCGGATAGCCAAATTGATCGCCGCGATTCCCTTCCTTGCCGGCTGCGAGGACGCCGAGCGGACCGCCGTCGCGCACCTCGGCACCTATCTTCTCTCGACCCGCGAGACGAAGCGCTATTTCAATGCCCGCCCCGAAGACTGCGTTTCAGTCCTCGAGCGCCTGCGGCTCGGATCCAATTTCATGGGCGGCGATGGGAAAATCATAGAGAAGGGTCTTTGCCTTCTCGCCCTCAACATGGTCTCGGACTACAAGCGCGACATCGAGGAAGACGCCAGGCTCGGCAAGTACAACCCGATAGCCGCCGGAGCGTGGGACTTCGAATCCACGGTCGAGGAGCTGGAGTATAAGATCGTATCGGTGACCTGCGAGGAGATGGACGATATAGCGCCGATAGGAGAGATACCGTTGTCTTGGTGGTCCCCCCAATAAGTGAGCTTTAAAAAACGATTAGAAGAATTCGCGGCGGATCCCGATGGTCTCCAGAAGCTTGTCGGTATTACAGCGGGGGTTACGGCGGTCATCGTCGATATCCTAGATGTTCTGGCTATCCGGATCTTCCGTGGAACCACTCTCCTGGCGTCCCTGCTTGATTGGTACGTCCTGAGCGTAACCGCGGTCGGCATCTGCGGGGCAATCTCGGGGTTCTGGAAGTCTCCCATCGCGAGATGGATGCAGGTCGCTATGTTCTTCCTTGCGGCGGTCCTTAATTCACTCACCTCGAACACCGGAGGGGATGTAACAGGCGGAATTTTCCTATTGTTCGGACTCATCCTCCTGTCAGAGTACCGACTGGGGTATTGGTCGATTTGGATAGCCGGCGTTGTTACCTTTGTTATCTATCCGCTTGCACTGATCGTCGGATACCGCAACATCTCGCATTCCTACCTCGTCCTCGCCCTGCTGACTATCGTCGGAGTGATCGGCTTCATCATTCTCTACGGCGGCGTCCTCATCAGGCACGAGCTGCGCCACCGCCTAGATAGGGAGCTTCTCGAGACGCGCGTCAAGGAGAGGACGGCCGAGCTCGAGCGGGCTGTGGCGGAGCGATCCGTGATGCTCCAAGAGATACATCACCGCGTCAAGAACAACCTGCAGATCATCACCAGCATCCTGCGGCTCGAGGTCGACAGGCAGGCCGACGCGACATCGCGCGCCGCGATCGAGGCGAGCATCCAGCGCATCTTCGCGATGGCCCTGGTCCACGAGACGCTCTACGATACCGATCAGCTCGAGAGCATCGATCTCGTCAAATACACCGGCGAGCTCCTCAACCTCGCCAGGGACGTCTCTCCGATCCATTTCGGCTTGGAGGCGGAGGGCCCCATCCCGGTGGGGCTCGACTTCGCCGTTCCCTTCGGCATATTGCTGAACGAGCTGGTATCGAACGCCGAGAAGCACGCCTTTCCGCAGGGGGCCGGGGGCCGGGTCGATATCCGCATCGATTCGACCGAGGGTATCCTACTCGCCTTCGCGGACGACGGGGTCGGCATATCGGAGCATATCGGGATCGAGGGGGCCAAGACTCTGGGCCTCACTCTCGTCAAGGTGCTCGTGCAGCAGCTGCACGGGAAAATCGACCTGGATCGAAGCGCGGGGACCAGATGGACGATCCGCTTCCCCAAGCCCTAGGCCGAATAGATTCTCCGGAGCTCCTCGGCCATGATCCCCAGGCCGCGCGCGAACAGCGCCTCCGGGCCCGAATAGTTGAGGCGAACGCACTCCCGCGAATGGGCCCAGTCCTCGTCGAGGCCGTAGAAAAAGCTCTCGCCGGGGAGGACGATCACGTTGCGCGCCTTCAGTCTGAGGTAGAGTTCCCGCGTGGGGATGGGAATATCCTTGAGCCATAGCCAGAGGAAGATGGAGCCCTCGCTCGCGTGCGCGGCCCAGGGCAGGTCTCCGAGCTCCTCGGCCGCTATCTCCAGGGCGCGCTTCGATCTCGCCGCGTAATAGGGGCCGACCACCTCCCGCGAAAGCTCGAGGAGCTTCCCCGAGCGCAGGAGGCTCTCGGCGATCGCCGGGCCGAGGGACCCGGTCGCGAGGGAGACGATGGCGTTCATCGCGGATACGGCCTTGATCGTTTCCTCGCGGGCTATGACGATGCCGGTCCGAAGGGCGGGGAGCCCGATCTTCGACAGGCTCATGCAGAGGACGATGTCCTCGTTCCAGATCGGCAGCGCGTCGCGGAAGATGATGCCGGGGAAGGGGAGGCCGTAGGCGTTGTCGAGGATGAGGGGAATCCCCCTCGCGCCGGCGAGGGCCGCGAGCTTGCGGACTTCCTCGTCCGTCAGGACATTGCCCGTGGGGTTGGTGGGCCGAGACACGCAGATCGCGCCGATCGAGTCGTCTATCGCGATCGAATCGAAGTCGACCCGGTACTTGAAACTCCTCTCGCCCAGCATCTCGATGCCGGGTTTCCTCCCCGAGAAGCAGTCCCTTTCGAGGCCCTGGTCCGCGTAGCCGATGTACTCGGGCACGACGGGAAGGAGGATCTTGCGCCTCCGACCGTCGGGGAAGGCCCCCGAGAACATGTTGAGCAGGTAGAAGGCCGCGATCTGGCTGCCGTTCACGATCGCGACGTTGCCCTCGGCGATGGGCCAGCCGTAGCTCGCGGAGAAGCTCTCGGCGATCGCGCTCCGGAACCCGGCGCTTCCGGCCGGGGAATCGTAGGCGCCGATGAGGGCGGCGAAACCCTCGCCTCGGGTCAAGGCGCCGAGCGAGTCGTCCCAGGCCGATGCCACCTCGGGAATGATGGCCGGATTCCCGCCGCCCAGCATGCAGAAGGGCGAGAGCGGATCGGCCGGCGGCTCCGAGAGGTCGTTCATGAGCTCCAGGATCCCGGTGCGGCCGGAGTAGCGCTCGCCGAAGGAAGAGAGGCGGAAGCTTGCCATGGCGCGCTAGCTCCGCGTCTGCGCGGCCGAGGCCTTCGCGGTCTCCCTCTCCTGCAGGGTCTTGAACGCGACCTTCCCCACGCGAGTCATGGGAAGCTCGGGAAGGAACTCGATGCGGCGCGGGCAGGAGTGGGGGATGAGCTGCCTTCGGCAATGGTCGATGAGCTCCTTCTCCAGCTCGCTGGTCGCGGAGTAGCCCTCGTTCAGGGTGACGAAGCCCTTCGGGACCTCGACCTGGGTGGGATGGGGGACGCCGATGACGCAGGAGAGCCTGACGGCGGGGTGCTTGT
The DNA here is from genome assembly GCA_964491385.1 of uncultured Treponemataceae bacterium. Lineage (GTDB taxonomy): Bacteria > Spirochaetota > Spirochaetia > Treponematales > Rectinemataceae > UBA1306. The sequence goes on from CAZBGA010000029.1 coordinate 15,224, forward strand.
TGAGGACGTCCTCGACCTGGGAAGGATAGACCGCGATACCCGAGGTCTTGATGATGCGTTTGGCGCGCTGCCTGAAGTAGAAGAAGCCGTCGGAGTCCATGCAGCCGATGTCGGCGGAATGGAGCCAGGTCCTGCCGTCGGGATGGGCCTTGAGGACCTGGGCCGTCGCCTCGGGATCGTCGAGGTAGCCGAGCATGATCGTGGGGCCGGTCACGCAGATCTCGCCCTCCTCCATCGCCTCGCACTCCTCGGTCGTGCCCGGCCTCACCACCTTCGCGAGCATATCGGGATAGGGCAGGCCGATGGAGCGCTCGCGGTACTCGCCCTGGGGCATCAGTATGCTCGCGGTCACCGACTCGGTCATGCCGTAGCCTTCCCGGAGGTCGGCGCCGCAGCCGTTCCGCTTGAGGACGGCCTCGAAGCGGTACTTGGTCTCCGGGCTCAGGGAGTCTCCTCCGCAGAAGATGCCCTTGAAGGAGCCCAGGGGCGTTCGCGAGAATTCGGGATCGGCGGCGAGGGCGTCGAAGAGCGTCGGGACCCCCGCCAGGAACGCGGGCCTGTGGCGGCGCACGAGGGGCGCGAGAGCGCCGGCCTTGAAGCGAGGCACGAGGACGCAGGTCCCCCCGTGGACGAGAATGGCATGAATCCCCACGGCGAATCCGAAGCCGTGGAACATCGGGAGGATGGAGAGGATGGCGTCGCCGGGGAGGATCGGGCCTCCGGCCGCGTCCGTCTGGATGGCGAGGGCGTTGCAATTCCTGTTCGACAGGAGGATGGCCTTGGATTCGCCCGTGCTCCCTCCGGAGAAGAGGATGAGGGCCGGCTCGTCTGCCGACAGGGGATCGGGCTCGGCCAACTCGGGGACCGAGCCTGAGCGCGCCTCGAGGCCTCTCCACGAGAGGACGGTCTCGCCGTAGGGCACGGGAGCTATCTTGCGGGCGGGCCCGAGCGCGTAGCCGAGCGAGGTCGGGAAGCCGGTCTCGCCGCCTATCGAGCAGACGATAGTCTTTCGGATCGGGCAATCGCCGGGCTGGCCGTCGCCCGAGGACCCGCCGCGCCGGAGGATTTCCGCGAAGCGGGGATAGAATCCGTCGAGCGTGACGGCCCATGAGGCCGAGACCAGGGTGGCGAAGCCCAGGATCTCGCTCGGCGTCGAGAGGGGATGAATGGGGGCGGGGATCGCGCCGACCCGCGAAAGGGCGTAGAAGGCGATGACGGCCTGGGGAATGTTCGGGAGGCAGATGATGGCGCGGTCGCCTTTCTTCAAGCCGGAGGCGGCGAGCGCGCGGCTCATGCGGACGATCCTGTCGAGGAGCCGCGCCTTCGACGTGCTCCTGCCCATGAACTCGAGGGCCGCGACCCCGGGATGGCGCTCCGCGTCGGCTTTCAGCATCCCGAAGAGGGAGAGCTCGGGGTAAACGAGGGTCGCGGGCGTCCGGCCGTAATGGGCGAGCCAGGGCTTGGACTCGTACATGCGCGCTACGCCGACGGCCCGGAAGGCCGCGGCTGGGCGACCCCGAGTTCGGCGAGCTGATCGGGGCTCAGCTCCGGCGGCGCCTCGAGGAGGGCGGGGTCCTCGACGAGAGAGCGGAGGAGGTCGATCGCCTTGCCGCAGTAGATGCCGTCGGCGATGCGGTCGTCGTAGGTGAAGGTCACTTTGACCTTGTCCCGCCGCTCGATCCTGCCGGATTCGTCCGTAACGGACTCCTTTCGGATCTTGCCGATCGCGACGAAGAGGCCGCAGGTGCCGAGCTCGAAGTTGTGGTGGAAGGGAGCGTCGATCCCGACGCTCCCGACGTTGGTGAAGAAGACGCTCGAGTAGAAGGGTAGGCCGGACGTGAAGGAGAGGGGGAGGGCGTTGTGGTAGTCGAGGAAAGACACGGCGCCGAAGACGATGCGGTTCGCGAACCGCGGAAGGCGGGCCAGGAGCTTGTTGAGATCGTCGGCGTCGGTCGTCTCGCCCTTCTTCACCCGGGAGACGAAGGAGGAGACCTTGGGCGTCAGGGTGGCCAGGGTCTCGTAGGGCGAGAAGGGAAGGGTTACGTTGATCTCGGCCCCGCCGTCCGTGAGCTCCTTCTTCGCCACGAAGTTGAAGACGATCCCGTTGCGCTGGTAGTAGCGAAAGCCGGCGACGAAGCGGTTAAGCTTCGGCCTCATGGCGATGGTCCGCGCCGTGGCGCAGAGGAAGACTTGGAAGAGCGTCAGCCTCTTCTCGCCCGTGGGGGAGGCGGCGTTCGCCGCGTGCACGTACTCGAGGGCCTTCGTGACGTCGAAGTCCTGCTCGAAGTAGATGCAGGCCTCCGTTCGGGTCGGCATCAGGTAGGGCGTGAGCCTCGTGAAATAGGGCAGGTCGCGAATGTAGGTCCCGTCTTTACGATTCTTCGTGAACATGGCCACCAACCGCTCGTTGCAGATTTTCCCGAGGATCGCCTCGGGCTACTCGCGAAGGCTTGATTATCTCGCGGATTCGCCGAGGCGGCAAGCTCCTTCGGACGGCGCTGGGGTCGGAAAGCGGCGAAGTCATGATGCTCCGCGCCCCAAAGCGGATTATATTCAGTTCATGGGCTTGTGAACGGAGGTAACGCATGGTAACCGTGAAAGAGATCTTGGCGGTCAAGGGAAGGGAGATCGTGAGCGTGAGTCCGGAGGCGACCCTGCTTGCCGCCCTCGAGATCATGGCGAACAAGAACGTCGGCGCCGTCCTCGTGCTCGACGCCCAGGGGGACCTCCGGGGCATTTTCTCCGAGCGCGACTTCGTCCGCAAGATCATCATCAAGGGACGGGCGATGGAAACGACGCTGGTCAAGGAGATCATGACGAGCCGGGTGCTTTACGTGAGCCCCGAGACGACAGTCTCCGACTGCATGAGCCTGATGACCGAGAAGCGGATCCGCCACCTCCCCGTGCTCGAGGGCGGCAAGCCGGTCGGCGTCGTCTCGATCGGCGACGTCATCAAGGAGCTCCTCAGGGAGCAGGAATTGACGATCAACAGGCAGGCCGCCGAGATCGGCCAGCTCGAGCGCTACACGACGGGCAGCATCTGAGGGCGGGGCGCCATGTTTAAACCGAAATCGGCGTTCAGCGGCTTCTCGGTCGACGATTTGGCGAAGGCCGAGGAATTCTACGCGGGGATCCTGGGACTTCGGGTGGATCGCGAGACCATGGGGTTGAGGCTGCATCTGCCCGGAGGCGCCGCGGTATTCGTCTACGAGAAGGAAGATCACCAACCCGCCACCTTCACCGTCCTGAACTTCGAAGTCGACGATATAGACGGAGCGGTGGACGAGCTCGCGGGCCGGGGCGTCCGATTCGAGCAGTACGAAGCCGGCATAAAGACCGACCCGAAGGGCATAGCGCGCGGCAAGGCGCAGGGCAGGGGTCCGGACATAGCCTGGTTCAGGGACCCGGCCGGCAATTTCCTTTCCGTGCTGTGCGGGTAGCCGCCTTTCCGCCTGTCAACTCGCGCCTGCAGGTCGGCGAATCGCCTTCAGCCTCTCGCGCAAAGTGGGATGCGAGTAGTACCAGGCCGAGTAGAGGGGATGGGGCCAGAGGTTGGAGGCGTTCTCGCGATTGAGGCGGATCAGGGCCGAAGCGAGGGCTTCGGCGCCGGCCGCCTTCGCCGCGAAGGCGTCGGCCTCGTACTCGTGCTTCCGCGACCAGGCCGAGAAGGCGGGCGCGAGGAAGAAGGTCGCCGGCCCCGAGACCAGGGCGAGGATCAAGAGCAGCGCGTGCTTGGAAGGCGCCGCGAAGGCGAAGGCGGCGTAGAGGGCTCCCCAGCCCATCAAGCGGTCCAGGACCCAGAAGGCGAAGAAGGAGAGGGCGATCGAGACGATCATCCCCTTCAGTACGTGGCGCTTCTTCTCATGGCCTATCTCGTGGGCGAGGACGGCGAGGACTTCGTCCTCGGACATCTGCGATACGAGGGTGTCGAAGAGGACGATGCGCTTGACGCGGCCGAGGCCGGTGAAGTACGCGTTCGAGTGCCGGGAGCGCTTCGATCCGTCCATCACGAAGACGCCGCCGACGCGGAAATCCAGGCTTTTCGCGAGCGCGGCTATGCGCGAGGCCAGGCTCCCCTCCGGCAGGGGCGTGAATTTATTGAAGAGCGGCGCGATGACGAGGGGATAGATCAGGCCGAGGCCGAGATCGATGACCGAGAAGATCGCGGCCGCCCAAAGCCACCACAGCGGGCCGGCCCCGTCGATGAAGGCGTACAGGAGGTAGAGGAGGGGGAGGCCGAGGACGGCCGAGATCAGCGCGGCCTTCAGCTTGTCGAGGAGCCAGGTCTTCGCCTTGGTCGTATTGAAGCCGAAGCGCCTCTCGAGAGAGAATGTCGAGTACAGGGATATCGGGCTTCCGAGCAGCGACTGCGCTACGAAGAGGAGACCGAGGAAAAGGGCGCCGTGCCAGTAGGCCCCCGCGGCCAGGCCGCCCGAGAAGCGGTCGAGGAGGCCGAAGAGGCCCGAGGCGGCGGCGGCGAGGACGATGGCCGTCGCGATCGGGCTCGCGACGAAGGACAGCCGCATCTTGGCCTTCGAGTACGAGGCCGCCTTCACCGCCTCTTCGGAGCCGAGGCTGGCGCGCAATTCCTCGGGAACCTCGCCCCCGCGTCGGGCGACGCTGCGGTAGTTCAGCGCGGTGAGGAAGAGTCCCCAGGCGAGGTCGACGAGGGCGAGGGATATATAGCAGATGAGAATGACGAGCGGTGTCACGGTGCCTCCTATGACCAGTGTACTGAATGCGCGCGACATCGGCGAGCGGCGGATGGACATCGACATACTCTGCAAGGTGGTCGACAATTACGGCGACATAGGCTTCGCCTATAGGCTCGCGCGCTCCCTGTCCGAGCTTCCGGCCCCGCCTCGGCTCAGACTAGTGGTCGACGACCTCGCCGCCTTCGCCCTCCTCGACCCGGCGATCGACTCGGGCGCGGCGGTCCAGCTGCACCGGGGCTGGGAAGTATATCGCTGGCAAGGGGACGGGTCGGGCGAGGCCGCCGCCGCCTTCCGCGCCAGGAGACCGAGGATAGTCCTCGAATGCTTCGCCTGCGGACGGCCCGATTGGCTCGAGGACATCATCTTCGACCCCTGTCCTAAGGAAGAGCGCCTCCTCGTGGACCTCGAGCATCTGACGGCCGAGAAGTACGCCGAAGAGCTCCACCGCATGCCTTCGCTGACTCGATCGGCCTCGGTGAAGAAGGCGATGTTCCTGCCGGGCTTCGGCCCGGGGACGGGCGGCCTCGTCATGGACGGAAGCTTCTCCCGATCGCGCCGTCGCGCCTCGAGCGAGCCCGGCCGCTCGGAGCTCAGGCTGGAGCTCCTCGCCGATCTGGGTTCTCCGGCTGCGGGCGCAGAGGATCGCTTCTGGATCTGCTCGTTTTCATACGAGCGCGACTACTCGCGGATCGTCGCCGATCTCGCGGCCTTCGACGCCCTCGCCGCTCGCGGCCAGGGACGGCATATTCTCGTTTTCGCCGCCGCGGGCAAGGGCGGGGACCGCCTCGCGGCCGCCTGGGCCGGGGCCGGCAAGCCCTTTCCCCTCGTCGCCCTGCCCTTCCTGCCCCAGGAGAGATGGGACGAGCTTCTCCTGGCCTGCGATTTCTCGATTATCCGGGGCGAGGACAGCTGGGCGCGCGCGGCCCTCTCGGGCAGGCCCTTCCTCTGGCAGGCGTATCCGCAGGAAGGCAGGCACCAGATGGTCAAGGTCGCGGCCTTCCTTGAGCGCCTTAGGCCCCACTTCGCGGCCGCGGCATTCTCCGCGCTCGAGGAGCTCTACCTTTCCTTCAATGACCGCGACGCCGACGGTCCGACGGTTTCCGGCCGGGAATCGCTCCCGTCCGTCCTATCTCTCCATCCCGAGCTCCTGCCGGGGTTCAAAGCCTTTTCGGAATCCCTCCTGCGGAATCGCGACCTGGCCTCGAGCCTCCTGACCTTCTTGCGCGAAATCGTGTAGAATCTGGTCCCGGGACGGCCAACTATCCGTTACCGGGACGCGATACTCATTCTTAGCGAGGATTATATGGTAGTCACTTCACAGCTCAGGACCGGCTCGGTCTTCAAGGTGGGCAACGACGCGCTCGTCGTCCAGCGCATACTCGGCCAGAAGACCGGACGTTCGGGCATGGTCACGCGCTTCAGAGTCAAGAACATCGTCAGCGGGCAGACCTCCGACGTCGCCCTCGACGCCGGAGAGAAGTTCGAGTCGGTGGATCTCGACATCTTCCAGATGAAGCTCTCCTACATCGACGGCGACACCTACGTTTTCATGGAGCAGGAGACCTTCGAGCAGTACGAGATCTCGAAGGAAGACTTGGGCGACAACGCCGGCTATATAAGCGCCGACGACGACTACCCGATCGAGATCACCTTCTACGACGGCAAGCCAGTCGGCGTCACTCCGCCCATCCTCGTCGAGCGGACGATCACCTACTGCGAACCCGGCGTCAAGGGCGACACTTCGGGCAAGACTTTCAAGCCTGCCACCCTCGACACCGGCATCGAGGTATCGGTACCCCTCTTCTGCGATATCGGCACGAAGATCAAGCTCGATACCCGCGACGGGACTTTCGTCGAGCGGGCCAAGTAGGGCCTTCGGGCTCCCGCATGAGGATAGTCGTCACCGGAATCGGCGTCGTATCGCCGCTCGGCTGCTCGACGGCAGCGTTCTGGACGAACCTCGTCGCGGGTAAATCGGCCGCCGGCTCCATACGCGCCTTCGACTCGAGCGGCTACGGAAGCCGCATAGCCTGCGAGGCTTCGGATTTCGTCCCCGAGAATCGGCTCGACCGCAAACGCATCAAGCGGATGGCCCGCTTCTCGCAGATGGCCTCGTCGGCGGCCATCGCGGCGATCGAGGACTCCGGCGTCGGGCTGGCCGCCCTCGATCCGGGTCGGGTCGGCTGCGTCATCGGCTCCGCCGCGGGGGACTATGAGCACCTGGCCGCCCAGTTCGCGGTCCACGCGGCCAAGGGACCCGGCCACGGCAACGCGCTCGCGGTGCCCAGGATCATCGCCAACATGGCCTCGAGCAACGCGGCGATGGACCTGGGCATCCACGGTCCCAACGTCGCGCCCCTCTCGGCCTGCGCCACCGGCGCGAACTCCATCGGGGCCGCGATGGACATGATGCTGCTCGGCCATGCGGACCTGATGGTGGCGGGCGGGACCGAATCCACGATCGCGCCTCTGGTCGTCGACTCCTACGACGCCATGGGCGTCCTTTCGCGCCGGAACGATTCGCCCGAGAAGGCCTCGCGCCCCTTCGACCTGGATAGGGACGGCTTCGTCATCGGCGAGGGAGCGGGCGTCCTCGTCCTGGAGAGCTATGAGAGCGCATCCGCCCGAGGGGCGAGGATATACGCCGAGCTGCGGGGCTACGGCATGACCTGCGACGCATTCAGCATCGCGGCGCCCGACCCCGACGGGACCTGGGCCGCGAAGGCGATGGAGGCGGCGATCGCCCGCTCCGGCTTGAGTCCCGACAGGATCGGCTACATCAACGCCCACGGCACCTCGACGCAGGCCAACGACAAGGCGGAGACTCTCGCCATCAAGCGCGTCTTCGGCATGAGGGGCTATGCGAATCCTCCCGCCAGCTCGAGCAAGTCGATGATCGGCCACACCCTCGGCGCGGCGGGGGCCCTCGAGGCGGCCATCACCATCCTCGCGGTCTATCACGGCGTCCTCCCGCCCACCATCAATCTCGAAACGCCCGATCCCGAGTGCGACCTCGACTACGTCCCTAAAGAAGCGCGGGATGCGAGGATCGAAGCGGCCGTCTCCAATTCCTTCGGCTTCGGCGGTCACAACTGCGTTCTCTGCTTCGCCAAAGTCTGACCCCGCATGACTCGGCGATCGCCGTTGTCGCCTCGAGCCTCGATCGGAAGCTTGCGGATTGTTCAATTCGGATCGCTTCTCGAGTTATTTTGCTTATATACAGAGTAAAAAACTGATAATGCCAGTGATTAATGTAAAAAATACATATACAAAAAACTATTATTCCCATTGAAGCCTTGACAAATAGTTAGAAAATCGCGTTAATACTATTGAAGACGCAGAGAAGCGTCAAAATCTCGCTCATTCGGAGTTGCCATGGGCGACAAACAGCTGACCGGGGCGGAAGCCCTCGTCGAAATCATGATCGAAGAGGGTGTCGAGTTCGTGTTCGGCCTTCCCGGCGGAAATGCCATTCCCATCTACGATGCGCTCGTAGGCCGGAAGATCCAGCTCGTCCTGACCCGGCACGAACAGGGGGCCGTCCATATGGCCGACGGCTACGCCCGCGCGACGGGCAAGGTCGGCGTAGCCCTCGTCACCTCGGGGCCGGGTGCCACGAATACGGTGACCGGATTGTTTACCGCCCTCATGGACTCCGTGCCCCTGGTCGTAATATGCGGTCAAAGCCCTACCTTCGTTCTCGGTCTCGACGCTTTCCAGGAAGCCGACGTCTCGGGCATCACCTATCCCTGTGTCAAGCACTCGTACCTCGTAAAGGATGTCGAGGACATTCCGCGCGTGATGCGGGAGGCTTTCTACCTGGCGAACTCGGGCCGCCCCGGCCCCGTCCTCATCGATATGCCCAAGGACATCTCCGGCAAAGTCCTGCTCGATGCGAGCCCCGGGGAATTCCACCTCCCCGGCTACGCCGTCCCGCGCGAAGGAGAGGCGTCCGCGATCGCGGCGGCCGTCAAGGCGCTCAAGGCCGCCCGCAGGCCGATACTCCTCGTCGGCCACGGCGCGGCCATCTCGGGCGCGTCGCGCGAGGTCCGCGAGCTGGTCGAGAAGATGCGCATGCCCGCGGTAAGCACCCTTCTCGGCAAGGGCGTCCTGCCCGAGAGCCACGAGCTGTCGCTGGGCATGCTCGGAATGCACGGGACTGCCTACGCGAACAAAGCCATGGTGGCCTGCGATCTCGTAATGAGCGTCGGCTCGCGCTGGGACGACCGCATCGTCGGCAGCTACTCCGATTTCTGCAGGGGCGCCGTCAAGATCCACGTCGACATCGATCCCGCCGAGATGGACAAAGTCGTCAAGGTCGACGTCGGCATCGTCGGCGACGCCAGGGCCGTCCTGGCCCAGCTCAATCCCCTCCTCGAGCGCGGCGACACCGAGGACTGGGTCAAGCAGGTCGCGCGCTGGCGCCGGGAGTACCCCCTTTCCTATCGCAAGGAGGGCAAGGTGCGGGCCCAGCACGTCATACAGGAGCTTCGCGCCCTCGCGGGGGACAAGGCGGTCTTCACGACCGACGTCGGCCAGCATCAGATGTGGGCGGCCCAGTTCGTCGGCTCCGAGGAATCGCGCAACTGGATAAGCTCGGGAGGCGCCGGCACGATGGGTTTCGGTTTCCCCGCGGCGATCGGGGCCCAGCTCGGCAGGCCGGGCGAGCTGGTGATCGCCATCGTCGGCGACGGCGGCTTCCAGATGACCCTCTCGGAGCTGGCGACCATGCGCAACCTCGACCTCCCGGTCAAGATCGTGGTCATCAACAACCACTATCTCGGCATGGTGCGGCAGTGGCAGAACATGTTCTACGACGAGCGCTACTCGGGGGTCGACCTCGAGGGCAATCCCGACTTCGCGAGGCTGGCCGAGGCCTACGGCGTCAAGGGCTATCGCATAACGCGGCCCGCCGACGTCAGGAGGGTGCTTAAGGCGGCCCTCGAGCACGACGGGCCCTGCCTGGTCGACGCCGAGGTGGAGAAGCACGACAACGTCTTCCCCATGATCCCCGCGGGGGCGCCGCTCAAGGACATGCTCCTCGAACCGCCGCGGCGCAAGCTCGAGAAGCCTACCGGAGGGACCTGAGATGGAAGATACGAACAGCGGCGCCGCCCGCCATTCCCTGAGCCTCTACGTCGCCAACAAGCCGGGCGTCCTCATCAGGGTGGCCCTCGTCTTCTCGAGGCGCGGCTTCAACATCGACAGCCTCGTGGTCTCCGAGACCCAGGACCCGCGCTTCTCGAGGATGAACATCGTCGCCCGCGGGGGCCGCGACACCCTCGAGCAGATTCTCAAGCAGCTGAACAAGCTCGTGGACGTGATCCACGCCCGGGACTATTCTTACGAGGACGTGATCCAGAAGGAGCTCGCCCTCGTCAAGATCGACTGCCCGCCCGCCCGCCGCCCCGAGGCCTTCCAGGTGATGGAAGCCTTCAAGGCGAAGACCATCGATCTCGCCGAGTCGACCCTGGCCGTCGAGGTGACGGGCAGCTCGGAGAAGCTCGACGCCTTCGAGACCCTGCTCCGTCCCTTCGGGATTCGGGACATGGTGCGGTCCGGCAAGCTCCTCATGGCGCGAGGAGCGGAAACCACCTAAGGAGGAACGATGTCTGCCAACCTCTTCGACAAGGTCTGGGACTTGCATAGGGTAGGGAAGCTGCCCTCGGGCAGGGACCAGCTCTTCATAGGCCTCCATCTCGTGCACGAGGTGACTTCGCCCCAGGCCTTCGCGATGCTCGCCGAGCGGAGTCTCCCGGTCGCATTCCCCGAGAGGACCTTCGCGACCTCCGACCACATCATTCCGACCGACGATCAATCCAGGCCCTTCAAGGATCCTCAGGCCGAGGCGATGATGGCCGCCCTCGAGTCCAATGCCGCGTCTTCGCGCATCGCGCTCTTCGGCCGCTCGTCGGGCAGGCAAGGCATAGTGCACGTGATAGGGCCCGAACTCGGCCTCACCCAGCCCGGCATGACGATCGCCTGCGGCGACTCGCATACCTCGACGCACGGAGCCCTGGGCGCCATCGCGTTCGGCGTCGGCACGAGCCAGGTCCGAGACCTCCTCGCGACCCAGACCCTCGCGATGGACAGGCCAAAGGTGCGACGGATCTCGGTTCGGGGCGCCCTCGGGAAGGGCGTCGGCGCCAAGGACCTCATCCTCTTCATCCTCTCCCGTCTCGGTGTGGAAGGCGGCATCGGCTATGCCTACGAGTACGCGGGCAGCGCCGTGCGCGCCCTCGGCATGGAGGCCCGGATGACCCTGTGCAACATGAGCATCGAGGGCGGGGCCCGCGCCGGCTACGTGAGCCCCGACGAGACGACCTTCGAGTACGTCCGCGGCAGGCCCTTCGCTCCCGCCGGCGGCGACTGGGACAGGGCTCTCGCTTTCTGGCGATCGATAGCCAGCGGCGACGACGCTTCCTTCGACGACGAGGTGGAGCTCGACGCCTCCGAGGTCGAGCCCATGGTCACCTGGGGCACGAATCCCGGCCAAGGCATACGAGTGTCCGAGAGGATGCCGAGGCTTTCCGAGCTGCCGAGCGAGCGACGCGCGGGAGCGCGCGCCGCCTACGCCCACATGGGATTCTCCGAGGGCGAGCCGATTGCCGGCAAGAAGATCAGCGTCGCCTTCATCGGCAGCTGCACCAACGGAAGGATAAGCGACTTGCGGGAGGCGGCCGCGGTAGCCAAAGGCCGCCGGGTGGCCGCGGGAGTGAGGGCCCTCGTCGTGCCCGGCTCGATGCAGGTGGCGGCCCAGGCCCGCGAGGAGGGTCTCGACCTGGTCTTCAAGGAGGCGGGCTTCGACTTCAGGCTCGCGGGCTGCTCGATGTGCCTGGCGATGAACCCCGACAAGCTCGAGGGGAACCAACTCTGCGCCTCGAGCTCCAACCGCAATTTCATAGGGAGGCAGGGCTCGGCCCTCGGTCGCACCCTCCTCATGAGCCCGGCGATGGTCGCGGCGGCCGCCGTGAGCGGCGAGGTCGTCGATTCGAGGAGTTTCTGATGGCGAACGACAATTACGTCCGCGCCCTCGTATCCGGGAGGGGCCTTCCCCTGCGAGAGGACGACGTGGACACCGACAGGATCATCCCCGCCCGCTACATGAAGGGCGTGAGCTTCGAAGGCCTCGGCGAGTACGTCTTCCGCGACGCGCGCTTCGACGAGTCGGGCAAACCCAAGTCCCATCCTTTCAACGATCCGCGATTCGCGGGAGCTTCCGTACTGATCGTCAACCGAAACTTCGGCTGCGGCTCCTCGAGGGAGCACGCTCCCCAGGCGCTCGCCCGCGCGGGCATCGCGGCCATCGCGGGCGAGTCCTTCGCCGAGATCTTCGCCGGCAACTGCGTGTCGCTCGGCCTGCCGGCCGTCAGCGTCTCGGCCGAAGGCGCGAAGGAGCTCCAGGGCATGGTCGAGGCCGATCCGTCGCTTCGCATCGAAATGGACCTCGAGGCGAAGGAGCTCAGGGCCGGGAGCAGGCGCTTCCCGATCTCTATGCCCGAGACCCACAGGAAGGCCCTGGTCACCGGGCTCTGGGACTCGACGGCCGAGCTCCTGCCGGGGCTTGCGGCCGCCCGCGCGCTCGCCGCCGGGCTGCCCTACCTCGCTTGGGCGAGGGCCCGATCGTGAGCGACCTCCACGGCGCGGCCGCGAACGAACGTTCTCGCGAGATGACCTCGGGCCACGAGCGCTCGCCGAACCGGGCGATGCTCAGGGCCATCGGCTTCGGCGACGGAGACTTCGACCTTCCGATCGTCGGGGTGGCCAGCGCCGGGGCGGAGGTCTCGCCCTGCAATATCCATCACGACGAGCTGGCCGCCCTGGCCAAGGCCGAGCTCATCGCCGCGGGGGCCAAGCCGATGAAGTTCAACAGCTTCATCGTGACCGACGGCGAGGCCATGGGCACCGAGGGGATGAAGGCTTCCCTCCCGAGCAGGGAGGCGATAGCCGACGCCATCGAGCTCGTCGTCCGCGGCCACAGCATGGACGCCCTCCTGGCGATCGGCGGATGCGACAAGACCGTGCCGGGCTCCATCATGCCGATGGCGCGCCTGAACATCCCTTCGATCTTCTGCTACGGCGGAACGATCCGGGCCGGCTCGCACGAGGGACGCAAGCTCGACATCGTCAGCGTCTTCGAGGCGGTCGGGGCGCACGCGGCCGGCAATATCGGCGACGAGGATCTCCATTGCATCGAGCGCAAGGCCTGCCCCGGCCCGGGCGCCTGCGGAGGCATGTATACGGCGAATACGATGGCCGCCGCGGCGGAGGCCCTCGGCATGAGCCTTCCCGGCTCGGCCACGATCCCCGCGGTGGACGAGGCCAAGGCCAAGCACATGCGCGCCTCCTCCCGCGCCCTTCTCGCGATGCTCGAGCGGGGCATCAAGCCTCGCGACATCATGACGAGGGAGGCCTTCGAGAACGCGATCCGAACGGTGATGGCCCTGGGCGGCTCCACCAACGCCGTACTCCACCTCATCGCCCTCGCCCGCGAGGCCGAAGTGAGGCTCGAGGCGCGCGAGTTCAACTACTTCCACGATACGACGCCGACCCTCACGGACATGAAGCCCGCCGGCCGCTACGTGATGGAGGACCTCGATCGCGTCGGCGGAGTGCCCCTCGTGATGCGCATGCTCCTCGACCACGGACTCTTGCACGGCGAAGCCTTGACCTGCACGGGAAAGACGGTCGCCGAGAATCTCGCCGGCATCGATACCAGGCTCGAAGGACAAGACGTAGTGCTGCCATTCGACGCGCCGCAGAAGCCGACGGGCCCCTTCTGCGTGCTGCACGGCAACCTCGCGCCGCGAGGCGCGGTGCTCAAGACCTGCGGCCTCGACCTCGTCGAGCATTCGGGCCCCGCCCGCGTCTTCGAGAGCGAGACGGACGCCCTCGACGCGATACTGGCGGGCTCCATCTCCGACGGCGACGTCGTGGTCATCCGCTACGAGGGCCCGAAGGGCGGTCCCGGCATGCGAGAGATGCTGGCCCCTACCGCGGTCATCGCGGGAGCCGGCCTCGCGGGGAAGGTGGCCCTCATTACGGACGGCCGCTTCTCGGGCGGCAGCCACGGCATGATCGTCGGCCACGTCTGCCCCGAGGCCCAGGAGGGCGGCCCCATCGCCGCCCTGCGCGACGGCGACCTCATCGCGATTTCCCTTTCGCGCAAGGAGCTCTCCGTGGCTTTGAGCGAGGCCGAGCTCAAGGCCCGACTCTCGAAATGGAAGCCGAGGGACACCGGCTACGCCCGGGGGGCTTTGGCTAAGTTCGCGCGGCTATGCTCCGACGCCTCGGAGGGGGCGGTTACGAGCTGAGACATGGAGCCCCTTCCCCAAAGAAGGCTATTCGAGTCCAAGGAGGATTTATGAAGCGTCTCCTCGTAACTATCGCCTTGACGGTCGCCGCGATCGGAATCGCGGGGGCCCAGGCGAGGCCCGACCCCTACATCCGGCTTCCCAAGGTTCCGGCGCTCAAGCTGACCAGCGCCGACGTCAGGAGCGGCTCGGAGATGGCCCCGGCCCAGATGAGCGGAGCCTTCGGCGTCCCGGGCGGCCTGGACATATCCCCCCAGCTTGCCTGGTCCGATGTCCCGGCGGGGACGAAGAGCTTCGTGGTGACCATGTTCGACCCCGACGCCCCGACGCCCAGCGGCTTCTGGCACTGGATCGTCGTCGACATTCCGGCCACGACGACCCGGCTGCCCTCGGGCGCGGGCAGCCCCGACGGGAAAAACCTTCCCTCAGGGGCCTGGCAACTGCCGAACGACGCGCGGATGGCCCAATACGTCGGGGCGGCTCCCCCCAAAGGAGACGGCAAGCATCGCTATTTCATCGCCGTCCAGGCCCTCGACGTGGCGAGCCTCGGAGTCCCGAAGGACGCGACGCCCGCTCTCCTGAGCTTCAATATGCTTGGGCACATTTTGGGAAGGGCCGTCATAGTCCCCTGGGCGGAGCAGAAATAGGGCGAGAGCGTCGCGACGGCGTATCGGAAGCCTCACCCCCCGGTTCGCTCGGCCCGACGGCTCTCCTCGAGCCAGGTTTCCATCGCCCTTTTGAAGTCGTTCGTGTATCCGCTGTGCATCGTGCATAGCAATCGAGTCCCCGTGAAGGCGGCGAGCCTGAGCATCGACTCCCTGCGCCTCCGGTTGTCGATGCTGATGAAGCTCCGATCGAGCATGGTCAGCTCGTCCCTCGGGAGATAGACTTTGGCATTAGGAAACGCGGGGAGCCCTCCGACATGATCCCGATCGGAGTGGGTCAGGAGGACATGTCGTACGCGAGCCGGGTCCGCCTTCAGCTTCCGCGATTCGGCGATTGCCTTGCCCGGAGCCATGCCCGTGTCGAATGCGACGGCCGAGCTCCCGGCATCGAGGAGGTAGCCGCATACGAAGCCGAAGTTGAGGATGTAGAAGCCGTCGGCGATCTCGCTGGTACCCTGGATCTTGTCAGGCATCCGGCCCCCTTGCCGAGACTGGTATCGCCGTTCCGACATTCCGCCAGTTCAATGCTGAGTCCGTCCGTAAGAATCATCCCGATATGGCATTGGATTCGGTTTTTGCCTTCTTCCGGTTATTGAAGACGAGAATGACGATGCCTGCGATAAGGATAACGCCGCCTATCAGGATCCATCGCCTATGCCCCGCCATGACGCCGAAGTTCAGGATCCTCGTTCCCTGCAAGAACCACACGGCGCCGACCGGAAGGCAGACTACTCCCAATACGTTGAGGAAGATCTTCATGGATATACTCCTCTTTATCGAGCAAGATGAAATATAGTATAGCGATATCGATAGTAGGCGCAAAGCTCAAACGGCGAATTCCCTTACGCTATGCCACTTTATCGATGCTGGAAATCGCGAGCGTCACGGCGCCTCTGTCCTCCTCGACGAGCCCGCGCACGATGAGGGGCCGCTCTTCAAACAGCAGGTGGCGGTATAGCCTGTATTCGTCGGGGAAGAGCACCGTTTCATAAAGGGCCGTCTCATCCTCGAATGAGATGAATTCCATGGGCTCCTCATCGGCGGTGAGGACGGGTTTGGCGGTGACCGGCCAGCCGATAAGCTCGATATGCCGCCCTACGAGCGAAGGGATATCCCTGCCGAGCGAGCGCGCTCTCGACAGGGCGCCGGGCCAAAGGGCGAGCGGATGGACCGCGAGAGTCGTGCCGAGGTACCGCATCTCGGACTCCAGGCGCTTTCGTTCCGAATCCGCCTTGCGCCCGCGAGGCGGACCGATCATCGGCTCGGACGCGAAAAGCTCGCTGCCATAGCCGCCTTTGCTCTCCAGCGCCGCTTGCACCGACAGAAGGCGCATGAGCTTATCGGATCGCGCCATCTCCGGAGATAGGGAATCCAGGGCCCCCGAGCCGACGAGGGCTTCCGCATCGCCCCGGCCGGGCATCGCCCGCCTCGCGAAGTCGTCCACCGATGAATAGCCGCCGCCTCGCGTCCGCTCCCCGACGATGCGCTCGGCCGTCGCCGCGCCCAAGGAACCGATCATCCCGAGGCCGAAGCGGATGGTCTTTCCCTTCCCCCGACTGCGGAGCTCGCTCTCGTTCGCGTCGGGGGAGAGGAGCTCGAGGCCCATCCGCCTCGACTCGCTCGCGTAGGCCAGCGTCGAGTAGAAACCGCCGTGGTTCGACATGACCGCCGCCATGAACTCCGCGGGATGGTGGCAGCGGAGATATGCCGATCTGAAAGAGAGCATGGCATAGCTCGCCGAGTGGGCCTTGACGAAGCTGTATCCCGAGAACGACTCGATCATGGCCCACACCTCGCCGATCGTGGTCTCGTCGACGCCCTTCTCCCGCGCGCCGGCGAAGAACTTCCGACGGTAAGTCTCGAGCCGCGCCTTTACGTCCTTCTTCGAGAGGACCTTCCGTATTCCGTCGGCTTCCGCCGGAGTGAATCCGGCGAGCGCGACCGCGGCCTTGCACACGTCCTCCTGGTAGCACATGATCCCTTTGCTCTCGTCGAAGAGCCCCGCGAGAAGGGGATGGAGAGGCGGGTACTCCTTGCCCTTCAGCCTGTCGACATACTCGTTGATGTAGCGGTTGGCGGCGGGGCGGATCATCGACGAATGGATCACGAGGTGCTCGAAGTCTCCATGGGCCGTCTTCTTCTGGAGGAGCCGCATGGCGGGGCTCTCGACGTAGAAGACGCCCATCGTGTCCCCCCGCCCGAGGAGATCGACGGTCGCGGGGTCGTCTATCGGTTTCCAGCTCGACTCGCCGAGATCCACGCCGTTCTCCCGTAGATTGGCCAGGGCGTCGCGCACGACGGCGAGGGATCGATTCCCGAGGAGGTCGATCTTGACCAGGCCCGCGTCCTCGACGCCCTCTTTGTCCCATGCCGTAACCCGAATGCCCGCGCCCGTCCTCTCGATGGGAACATGGTCCGCGAGCTCGTCCGGCACGACGATGACGCCTCCCGAATGCACGCCGAGGTGGCGGGGGAAGCCGACGATCCCGGGCGCGAGGCTCGCTATCTCCTTCCATGCGTCGTCGGATTCTTCCACCGCCTTGGCCGCGTCGACGGCCGCCCTCCGCTCGAAGGCCGCGATCTCGCCGTCGGGCATGCCGTACGCTCGGGCGGCTTCGCGCAGCGCCGATCGCGGCTGGAAGCAGACGTGATTCGCCACTCGGGCCGCCCGCGCCTCGCCGAACTCGGCCATGACCTTCGCGAGGAGCTCGTCGCGCTCGTCCCAGGCGAAGTCGACGTCGATGTCGGGCGGGTCCTTCCTGCCCGGGTTGAGGAAGCGCTCGAAATACAAGTCGT
Organism: uncultured Treponemataceae bacterium; assembly: GCA_964491385.1. Lineage (GTDB taxonomy): Bacteria > Spirochaetota > Spirochaetia > Treponematales > Rectinemataceae > UBA1306. Next base: position 32,714 of record CAZBGA010000029.1, read on the forward strand.
GCCGTATAGGGTCGACGTCGGTGATGCCGAGGCAATAGGAGACGATGCTCGCGGCGGCGCTCCCCCGGCCGCAAGTCCGAGATGCCTTGCGCGCGATGTCCCGCACGACGAGGAAGTAGTCGGAGAATCCCTTCCCCTCGATGATGCCGAGCTCGTATTCGATCCGCTCCTCGACTTTTTCGCCGATCGTACCGTAGCGCCGATTCGCTCCCTCGAGCACCAGGCGCCGCAGGAGGGCCGCGGCCCCGCCTTCCGCCCGGGCATCGTAGCGCGGGAAGACGAAGTCGTCGAAGAGGCTCGAGATCGATATGCGGTCGACGAGGGCCTCGTTCGCCTCGAGCGCGTCGGGCGCGTCGGCATAGGCGGCCCTGAACTCCTCGGGCCTGACCAGCAAGGCCGACTCCGGAGCGAGCTCCTCGCCCCGGACCTCCGCGACGGTCTTCCTGCCTCCGATCGCGACGAGGAGCCGCTGCAGCGCCCGTTCGGCCGGATCGAGGAAGCGGGTCTCGCCCGCGGCGATGGAGGGATGACCGAGGCTTCTAAGCCTTCGCCACGATCCTCTGTTGCAGGGGGAGAGGAGGGAGTAGAGCCCTGCCGACTTTCCCGCGGCCTCGAGGAGCCCGAGGTCGTCCGTCATGACCGCGAGGCCCGTCCGGTCGGACAGTATCGCCCGCCGCGCGTCGAAGCCCCCGGCGGCCCGCTCGGTAAGGAGCCGAGTCATGCGCGCGAATCCGCGCCCGTCCTCCGCGACGAGGACGGCTCTCCCTCCGTCGTAGACGAGCTCCGTTCCCAGGATCGGCCGCAGGCCGGAGGACTCGCAGACCCGGATGAAGGCGGGCAAGCCGTAGACGCCGTTGCGATCGGTGAGGGCGAGCGCGCCGTAGCCGTACTCCCTGGCCCGTCCCGCGAGCTCGGCCGGAGGCGCCGTCCCGAAGTGGAAGGAATAGGTCGACGTAACGAAGAGCGGCGCGAGCATGCTCGGTCACGCCCTCGCCGCGAGGAAGGAACAAGGTTCGATCGCGGCGAAGCCGAACCGCCCCCGGATCCTGTCCAGCGCCGACTGAAGCCGCGACAACCGCAGGTCCTCGGGCTCGAAAAGGTCGAGTTCCGGTCCCGCCGACTCGATTCCCGTGAGCTTGAGCTCGAGGCGCCTGACCCGCACGCGTCGCTTCCTCGCGCGTTCGAGGGCCGCGAGGGCCAGGGAGAGGAGCTCGTCGTCCCGCGCGAGGATCCGAGCCGCTCCGGCTGAGCCCGAGACGCGTAGTCCGTCGGTGTACGTGAGCTCGATCAGCGCGCGCCGGGCTCCCAATCCGTCCTTGCGCAGCGCGAAGGCGAGCTCGGCGACGATGGCTCCCGACCTCAGCCCGAGGACCTCGGGATCGGTCGTGTCGGGCTCGAAGACCGTCTCGCCGGCGACGGCGCGCCGCTCGGGCGGTTCGGGATCGACGGGGGAGGAGTCGATACCCCGAGCCTTCGCCACGAGCTCCGGCCCTCTCGGGCCGATCGCGCGCGCTTCGCTCTCCGAGAGATCGGCCAAGTCGCCTATCGTATCGATGCCGAGTAGGCCGAAGCGCCCGAGGAGGGCGGTGCCGACGCCCGGGAGGAGCCCGACCGGTTGCATGCGCACGAGGGAGCTCTCCTCGTTCGGGGAGAGGGCCACGAAGCCCGCGGGGCGGAAGACTCTCGTCGACACCTTGCTCACCGTCTTGTTGGACGAGAGCGCGATGCTCGGCGAGAGACCCGTCTCCTCCATGATCCTGCCCCGGAGCTTCTGCGCCGCGTCCTCGGGGGCGCCGAAGAGGCGGCGCGTCCCGGCCAAGTCGATGAAGAGATGGCCGCTTCCCGCCCGCTCGACGAGCGGCGTGTAGCCGAGCCCGACGCTCCGGAGCGCCTCCTCCGCCGCGCGGTAGAGCCCGGGCCGCGGCGGCCGGACCTCGACGCCCGGGCATAGGTCGCGCGCGACCGGAAGGACCATGCCACGCCGCAAGCCTTCTCGATGGGCCCGGGGCGAGAGGTCCAGCACGACGGCGCGCGGCGAGAGCGCGTTCGCGACGACGAAGGGCCTGCCTCGAAGGGAGCGGTCGCGGATTTCCTCGATCGCGGCCATGATGCCGATCGCGTTGACGTGCAGGATCGTCCCCGAGCCCATGGCCTTCGGCCTAGACGAGCTTCGCCGCGGCCGCGAGCGCCATGAGCTGCCTGGCGTTGGCCGCCGCGTCGCCCCTGCGATGGTTGTTGAAGTAGACGCGGAGCGTCTTCGCCTGCGTGCTCATCGCCTCGAGCCGCGGGACCCAGGCATCGAGCTCTTCCCTCGAATAGAGGTACTCGCAGCGGGTCCCCGCGTCGCCGCTCAGCCACGCTGCCGCGTTGCGGCCGTGGAACCTCACGTAGGCCGCATCGGAGGTCACGAGGTCGGCGAGGGGCGGAAGCCCCTCGAGGCGCGGCAGGTCCACCGAGCAGAGTCCGACCCGCCTCTCCTTGAGTCCGTCGATGACTCTGGCGTTGAACCACTGGGCGCTTCGGAACTCGACGACGAGGGGAAAGGCGGAGAGCGCCTTGAGCGCCTTGTCGAGATAGCGCCGCTCATCGTCGCGATAGCGGAAGGAGGAGGGAAATTCGAGGAGGACCGCGCAGAGGCGCCCCGCCTCGTGCAAGGGGCCGATGCCCTTCGCGAACTCGTCTACGCCGTCCTTCCAGGCGGCAGGGTCGATCTTATGCGTCAGGGCCCGATTGGCCTTGATGGAGAAGTCCATCGGCTTCCTCGCGCGCGCCATGAGCTCGCGGAGATCCCCGGGCTTCGGCGTTCCGTAATACGGGAAGTCGAGCTCGAGCGTGCCGAAAGCCTCGCTGTAGGCTCCCAGGTATTCCTTCCGGCCGAGGGCCTTCGGGTAGAAAATGCCCTTCCACTCGGGATAATCGTATCCGGAGGTACCGATGCGGATGTCGGGAGGGGGCTCGGACGGAGAGTTCATGATTCAAGTAATACTACACAACGGTGTAGTAATCAAGATCGATGCTCTCCTCCCTCGACGGACCCTAAATCCGCCGACCTATCGTCGCCACCGCGAGAGTATCTCGCGATAGCGCCCCCGCACCTGTCCCAGGACGCCCTCCCAGCTCCTGCAGAGACTGCGCTGGGCTCCGATGCCCGCCCGCTCGAGGGCGGCTCGGTCGCTCAATATCGCGATCGCCCGTTCGGAGTAGGCCTCGAGGTCGTTCGGGGCGAGGAAGCCGTTACGTCCGTCCTCGATGACGGTCGCGGCGGTAGATCCTTTCAGCATGAGGGCCGGCGTGCAGAAGGCGGCGGCTTCCCGCAGCACGAGGGGGGCGTTGTCGTAGAGCGAGGGGAATAGGAGAAGGTCGCCCCTGGCGTAGATCGCGGCGAGGGCCTCGCGGTTGTAGACGGCTTCGTGGAAGAGCGTCTTCCCCGCGATTCCCAGATCCGCGGCGAGTTTCTGCAGCCTCGGCTTGGCGTAGCCCTGGCCCACGAAGACCATGCGAAACTCCGGTATCGCCTCCATGATCCGCTTCAGGCTCCGCACGAGGAACTCGAGGTTCTTCTCGAGGATGTGCTGGCCGACGTAGAGTCCCGCGACTAGGCCTTCCGGCAGGCCCAGGTGCTCAGCGCCCCTGGCGCGCAAGGGGGCGATGCTCTCCGGGGGCTTCAGGTCGATGCCGTTCTCCATCACTTCGTAGGGGCCGTCGTACCCATACTCGCGCAGGGTCGCGACCATGCTCTCTTGCGGCACCCAGACGTAGTCCGCGGAGTAGTAGAAATCGGCGATCCTCCTTATCTGGTCGTCGACGATCGCCTTGGCCTTTATCACCCGCGCCAGGTCGTCGCGGTACTTGGAATGCAAGGTCGCGACCAGAGGCACCTTCTTCTCCCTCGCGGTCCTGGCGGCGACGAGTCCGGCCCCGAAGGGCGAATGAGCGTGGATGAGGGAGAAGTCTTCCTCGCGGAGGAAGCGCCGAAGCCTGGGGTCGAGGCCCGGGAGGCCGAAGCGATAAGGAGGCCGAACGACGGTGGGCAGCGAAAAGAAGCGGACGACCCGATAGCTCTCCTTGTCGATGTAGCCGGGAGTACGGGGCGCGACGACGCAGCTCCGTCCCGATTCCTTGTTCAACCAGTAGGCGTAGTTGTGGACGGTGAGCGCCACGCCGTCGAGCACCGGCAGGTAACCATCACTGAAGAGGCCGACGGAGACATCATCCATGCGTCTTCTCCCGGGTTTTGTCTACGGAAATTATACATGGATCCGTCCTTGCCGCCTATGCGGGGCCCCTCGGGCGAATCTAGCCGCGGCGACTACCTCAGCCCGATGAGGGCCACGCCCGCGAGGGCGAGGGCTATGCCGGCCGCGCGGGGTCCCGAGATTCGCTGGCCTTGAAGGACGCGGGCGAGGATTACCGTGGGCGCCGGGAAAAGGGAGGCGATCAGGGTGACGAGGACGAGGAGGCCCGAGCGGCTCGCGAGGAGGAAGCAGACGTTGGCTCCCATGTCGGCCATCCCGGCGAAGAGGGCGACGGGTCGGTCCGCCCGAGCGACCGAAAGCCTTCTTTTGCCCAGGATTACGACAGCCGCGGTAGCCGCCATGGAAGCCGCCCGCGAGGCGAGGAGGGGCCAGAGCCCCGAGCTCGGCGCGGTCCTCGAGATCGCTATGAAAAAGGATCCGAAGCCGAGGCCCGCGACCAGGCCGTAGAGGAAGGACGCCTTGAGCTCCGCCTTGTCCCTCGTCTCCCCCTTCTCGTAGGAGAGGAGGAAGATCGCGGGGAGGCATATGGCGGCGCCGATCAAGGCGAGCTCCGAGGGCCTCTCTCCGAGCACGGCGCCGAAGGTGGCCGGGACGATCGCCCCGACGAGGGCCGATATGGGGGACACGATCGCGGCCTTGCGCAGGGCGAGGCCGCGATAAAGGGCCGCCAGCCCGATGGAGCCCGTGAGTCCGGCTAGAAGGCCCCAGGCGAGATCCGCGGCTCGCGGCGCATCGGGGCCGACGATGGGCGCGGCGATGAGGGCGACGGCGATACCCGCGGCCTGCGACAGGAGCATCACAGAGAAGACCGAATTCCTGCGCGTCGCGACGCCGCCCGAGAAGTCCGCCGTGCCGTAGAGGAGGGCGGAGAATAAGGAGAGTATCGCGGTCATCGTCCTTCGCCCCCAGGTGCGCCAGCTTCGGTCCCGGCGCCGGCCGTAAGGAGTCTCGCGCGAATGATCGAGGGTGATCGCGATCGCATGGGCCATCCTAGCATTTTACCCGCCTTATCGGTATAGACATATCGATAAGGCTGCTGATATAGTTGCCGTATCTGGGGGACGGGCCTTCCGATCCCGAGGAATCTTCCACCGCTATCCGATCCAGAGGCAACCCTGATGGAGAAGAGAATCGGCGTCATCGCGATCCTGGTCACCGACACGGCGAGCGTCAAGGGCATCAACGATACCTTGCACGCCTACGGGCATCTCGTCCTCGGCAGGCAGGGACTTCCCCTTCGCGATAAAGGCGTCAACGTCATCTCCCTCATCGTCGAAGGCGACACCGACGAGCTGGGGGCCCTCTCGGGCAAGCTGGGGAGATTTCCCGGAGCGAAAGTCAAGTCCGTCCTCACGCCCTATCGGGAGGGAAATGATGGAAGGACAGAACGCGACGGAGTCGAGGACGCGCTCGGAAACGCGCGCTGAGAGGAGCTTCATCGACAGCGAGAAGCTCAAGGGCCTCGCCCAGGCGCCGAGACCCGGCGCGGACGAGCTCGAGAAGATACTCGGCCATGGCTTGGAGCTCCACGGGCTCGCCATAGAGGAGGTCGCCGCCCTCCTTCGCGTGAGCGACGCGGGCCAGCGCGCCCGGATCCTTGACGCCGCGACGCGGGTCAAGGAAGCCATATACGGCCGCCGCATGGTCTTCTTCGCCCCGCTCTATATCGGGAACACCTGTTCCAACAACTGCCTGTACTGCGGCTTCCGCAAGGACAACAAGGACCTAGTCCGCGCCGTCCTGAACACGAGGGAGATCGAGGAAGAGGTTCGCACCCTGCTCCGCGAGGGGCACAAGCGTATCCTCATGCTCACCGGCGAGTCGGCGGACTCTTCCCTCGACTACTTCCTCGAGGCCATAGAGACCGCCTACCGGGTCCGCGAGGGCGCGAACTACGTCCGCCGCATCAACGTGGAGATAGCGCCCCTCTCCGTCGCCGATTTCGCGAGGCTGAAGGCGACGGGAATCGGCACTTACGTTTGCTTCCAGGAGACCTACGATCCCGAGCTCTACGCCTACTACCATCCCATGGGGCCGAAGCGGAACTACCTGAATCGCCTCCTGGTCATGGACCGGGCGATGGAGGGCGGAATCGAGGACGTGGGTATCGGGGCTCTCTTCGGCCTCGGGGATTGGCGCTTCGAGGTCCTCGCCATGTTCGAGCACGCGCGGCACCTCGAGGAGAGTCACGGCTGCGGCCCCCACACGGTGTCCGTGCCGCGGCTCCAGCCCGCCCAAGGCTCGGCCATAGCCAACCACGTGCCGCATCCCATAGCCGACGAGGACTTCAAGCTCATGGTGGCGGTCATCAGGATCTCCATGCCCTACACGGGGATCATCCTCAGCACCCGCGAGAGCGAGACCATGCGGAACGAACTCTTCCGTTATGGCATCAGCCAGCTTTCCGCCGGATCGCGCACGAATCCCGGCGCCTATTCGGAGGAAGCGAAGGCGGACCTGGGCGATACGGGGAGCCAGTTCGCCCTCGGGGACCACCGCGACCTCGACGAGGTCGTGTCCTCCCTGATCGACTCGGGCCACATCCCCTCGTTCTGCACCGGCTGCTACCGCAAGGGCAGGGTGGGACACGACTTCATGGACCTGGCCAAGCCGGGCCTCATCAAGGAGTTCTGCATGCCGAACGGCCTTTTCACCTTCCAGGAGTACCTGCTGGATTTCGCGAGCCCCGCCACGAAGCGCAAGGGCCAGGCCCTCCTCGACAAGCTCGCGGGCGAGATCGAGCGGCCGGAATTGAGGCAGAGGGCCCGCGAGGCCCTCGCGAAGATCGAGGCGGGCGAGCGTGACATCTACTTTTGAGGAACCCTCGTGAACGCTCGCGCAAGCGCGGACGCGAAGGACATCGTCGACTACTACCGCCGGGCGGGGACCGAAGAGCTCGCGTTGTCGGCGCGCAAGGTATGCGAGGAAGTCCACGGGAAGAAGATCCTCCTGCGCGCCCTCATCGAATTCTCGAACGACTGCGGGCTCGACTGCCTCTATTGCGGGATCCGCGCGGGCAACGCCTCGGTGGAACGCTACCGCCTTTCCGAGGACGAGCTCGTCGCGGCGGCGGAGGAAGCGTACGACGCGGGCCTCCGGAGCTTCGTGCTCCAGAGCGCCGAGGACGCCTGGTACACGACGGAGCGCCTCGCCGCCGCGGTCCATCGCATCAAGGATCGGCTCCCCGAGGCGGCGATCACCCTGAGCTGCGGCATAAAGACACGCTCGCAGTATCGAAGGCTGAAGGCCGCCGGGGCCGATCGCTACCTTCTCCGTTTCGAGACCTCCGATCCCGAGCTCCATGCGCGGCTGCGGAACGGCATCTCTCTCGATCGCAGGCTCAGGGCCCTGGATGACCTGCGCTCCGAAGGCTATCAGGTCGGCTCGGGCTTCATGACCGGCCTACCCGGAGAGACGGAGGAGACGCGGATCGCGAACGCTTTGCTTTGCGCCGAGCTCGAGCTGGACATGGTGGGCATCGGCCCCTTCATCCCGCATCCCGGTACGCCCCTAGCCGGGGCGAAGCGGGAGACGATCGAGCTGACGCTCCGGATGACGAGCCTCCTCCGCCTCCTCATGCCTTATGCCCATCTTCCGGCCACGACCGCCGCCGGCTCCCTGGACCCCGAGGGACGCGAGAAGATGATCCTCGCCGGGGCCAACGTCCTCATGCCCAACATGACGCCGAGCCCGGTACGCAAAAATTACCTCCTATATCCCGGGAAGATCTGCATCGACGAGGCGGGAGAGAAATGCCTGGGCTGCCTCGCCCTGCGCATGAGATCGGTGGATCGCGAGCTTTCCTTCGAGCGGGGCGATTCGCGGCGACTGATCGCGGAGGCGGTCGATGGAGCCTAATGTCTACTTCGGCGAGGAGACGCGCAAGGCCCTGGCCAACTTCGGGCCCGGCCGGACGCCGCCCGCGCTCATAGCGGCCTACGCCAAGGTGAAGCGCGCGGCCGTCGCGGCCGTCCAGGAAGTCGAGAGCCGCTTCGATCCCGAGCTTTTCGCCTGTCTCCTCGAGGCTTTGGACGAAATCGCCATGGGAAAGCACGACGGCCAGTTCCCGCTATCCATCAGGCAGGGCGGGGCGGGGACCAGCTTCAACATGAACCTCAACGAGGTGGCGGCCGCGAGGGCGAGGGAACTCTTCCGGGATCGGCGGGGAGGGGAGGCGCCTCCCCTCGACCCCATCGAGGACGTGAACCGCGCCCAATCCACGAACGATACCTTCCCCACGGCGGTTACCGTGGCGGCCTTCGAGCTCGTGATCGACCTCGAAGGCCGCGTCGTCGCCCTCCAGGAGGCCCTGGTCGCCAAGGAGCTGGAATACGACGGGCTCCTCATCGCCGGAAGGACCGAGCTCCAGGATGCCCTTCCCATCCGCCTGGGCCAGGTGTTCGGGGCTTGGGCCGGCTGCGTCGAGCGGGACCGCTGGCGCTTCCACAAGGTGAAGGAGCGGCTTCGGACTTCCGCTCTCGGAGGGACGGCCATAGGCACGTGCTTCGCGGCGAGCCCGGAATACGTCTACGCTGCGGAGCGCGAGCTCCGCCGCTCGACGGGCCTGCCCTTGAGCAGGAGCCAGAATTTGCCGGACGAGATCGCACATCAGGACAAGCTGGCGGAAGTGGCCGACGCGGTCGGCCTCTGCGCGGGCAACCTCCGGAAGATATGCGCGGACCTGCTTTTGTACACTTCGAGCCTCTCCGGCGAGCTCGTCCATCCCGAGCTCCAGTACGGCTCCACCATGATGCCCGCGAAGGCGAACCCGGTCCTCCTCGAGTACGCGCGAGGCCATGCGATGGCCGCGGAGCACGAAGCGGCGGCCGCGCGCGCCTTCGCCTTCGAGGGCCAGCTCCAGCTCAATGCCTATCTTCCCTTCCTCGCGGACGAGCTTCTCGACGCGGCTTGCTCCCTCGGCAACGCGCTCGACGCCCTCTCGCGGAAATTCCTGCCCGTCCTCGGGACGCGGCGGGAGCGCATCGCCGAGCGTCTCGTCGCCTCCGACGCTCTCCTCAACCTCCTGGCTCCGGTACTGGGCTACAGGCGCGTCAAGGAGCTGGCCTCCGAGCTCCGCGCGGAGGCCCGTCCTCGCGGCGCCGGAGGGTCCGCGGAGCTCCTCGAATCGTATATCGATAGCGTCGCCCGGAAGAGCGGGCTGCCCAGGAACGAGATCGCGGAGCGCTTCAACCCGCGCAAGGCTACCGCGATGAGCCCCCATCAAGGAGACGCGCCATGATCGCGAACTCGACCCCGTCATCCGAGCGCGTCTCGATAGTCTTCGCCGGCCTGCGCAACTCGGGGAAATCCTCGCTCATGAATCGCCTCTTCCAGAGGGAAGTCTCCATCGTCTCGGCGACTCCCGGTACGACCACCGACCCCGTCGTCCGGCCGATCGAGCTCGGCCGACTGGGCCCGGCCGCGGTGCACGATACGGCTGGTATCGACGACGATGGCGAGCTGGGGGGGCTCAGGGTGGAGAGGACCCGGGCCGCGCTCGCGAGCGCCGACGTCCGCGTCCTCGTCACGCGCGCGGACCTCGCCCCCTCGCCCGCCGAGGACGGGCTCCTCGCCTCGCTCCTATCCGACGGCCGCCCGACGCTCGTAGCGCTCACCTTCGACGACAGGCCGAGCGACGCCGCGAAGGAAGCTTGGCTCGCTCGCTCCGGGATCGAGGCGACGGTGAGAGTCGACAATATCGCGGGCCGCGGCGCGGCCGAGCTCCGCGAGCGCCTCGTCGGCCTGGCGGACCGGATCGATCCCGAGCCGG
>CAZBGA010000030.1:0-39608 GCA_964491385.1 uncultured Treponemataceae bacterium
AGGCTGGATTTTGTTGCCTGATCAGCAAAAGAGGGTTTTTCAGGAACCCTTATGTGTCGGCCACCTCTAGACGAAGCGCCTCCGCCCGATATACTTAAGATTGTAATGAATCCTACAAATAAGAGGTACTATATGGCCAGGATTTCCAAGTTTGGTACTCTAGCGGCGCTTGTTGTCCTAATTCTCGGTTCCTGTGCTACTTCCAGGAGCGTCTCTCGTGTCTCCGGCGACACACAGATCGACTTAAGCGGCCGCTGGAACGACACCGACGCCTCCCTCGTGGCGCAGTCCATGATCGATGACGTCATCAATCGCCCGTGGCTCTCCGACTTCTCCGGCACCAACAACCGCAAGCCCGTCGTCATCGTCGGCGCCATCCGCAACCGCAGTGACGAGCATATCGACGCAGAGGTCTTCACTAGCGACATCGAGCGCGAGCTCATCAACAGCGGCAAGGTCTCTTTCGTCGCCAACGACAAGGATAGGGAGGCCATCCGCAACGAGAGAGCGAACCAGCAGACGGAGGCCAACCCCGACACCATCAAGAGGCTCGGGCAGGAGACAGGCGCCGACTTCTTCATGCAGGGCGTTATCACCTCGACTATCGACGCCGTCGAGGGTAAGCGCGTCGTGTCCTACAAGGTCGACCTAAGCCTCGTGAACATCGAAACGAACGAGACTGTCTGGATCGGCAGCAAGCAGATAAAGAAGTTCATCAAACAGTCCTCGCTTTCGATGTAAAGTGCGGGAAGCAAAGGACCTGTGATCATGAACAGAAACAAGGGCGTCCGCCTCGTGGCTGCCGCCCTTTGCGTCTTCCTCCTCGGCGGATGCGTCACGACCCGAAATTTTGTCTTCCAGCCCGTCGACAATATGGTTGCCGCGCGCCAGTACGATAAGGCCATAGCTACTCTCAGCGGGCCCCAGAAAACTGATTTCTACAGCAGTCGTGACGGTGTCCTTTACAACCTCGACGTCGGCATGCTCCAGTATTACGCCGGGCACGATGATCAAAGCGCGCAGAGCCTCGGCGAGGCCGAGCGCCTTATCGACGACAACTACACGAAGAGCGTCTCCAAGGCGGCGGCCTCCTTCCTTATCAACGACTACATGCTCGAATATTCCGGCGAGGAGTTCGAGAATGTCTATCTCAACGTGTTCAAGGCCATCGACTACGCCCGGATGAACGATTTCGACGGGGCCTTCGTGGAGATACGCAGGATGGGGACCAAGCTCGACCTGCTCGAGGACAAGTATGGCAAGCTTGCCGACAGCATGAACGGCTCGGAGAACGCGAAGGGTCAGGCCAAGGCGGGCAAGACAGAGTTCCGCGACTCCGCCCTCGCCCATTTCATGAGCATCCTCCTCTACAGGGCAGACGGAAGACCCGACGACGCCAGTATCGAGATGGATCGACTGAAGAAAGCCTTCGTCGACCAGCCCCATATTTACAATTTTCCCGCCCCGAAGCTCGATGGAATGCTCCAGCCGAGCGATAAGGCGAGGATCAGTCTCATCGGATTCACGGGCAGGTCTCCCGGCAAGAGGGCCGACACGCTCCGCATCGCGACGCTTCAGAATGCAATCGTGATCTCGTACGACAAGGAAAACTCTTCCGGAAGGCTCCAGAACAAGGCCGATGTGGTACTACCCTTCCCTTCAGCGACGCCAGGCTACTATTTCAAGTGCCAGCTCCCCGAAATGGTAGCCAAGCCCTCACCGATCGCCAAGGCCGTCGTCATGGTGGATGGTGCGCGGGCGGGTGAGCTCGCTCTCATCGAGAGCCTCGAGAATGCGGCATTCGCCACTTTCCAGGTCAAGGAACCTCTCATCTTCACGAAGACCGTCCTCAGGACCGCGATCAAAGGCATCGCGGCCGGCAAGGCCAACGAGGCGATCGACAAGCAGACGCAGAACCAGGGCGTGGCTGGGGCGCTTCTCGGCGTTTTAGGGAAGGCTGCAACTACTTCGGCGATCGAGGCGAGCGAACAGGCAGATCTCCGCTGTGCAAGCTACTTCCCCGGCAAATCCTGGGTAGGCGAGTTCGAAGTCGAGCCAGGCCGTCATACGGTGAGTGTCCAGTATTTGGATAGCAACGGCGCTATACTCTATGTGGATGACCTAGGCGATAAGGACGTCGGCCACGACGGCCTCAATCTGCTTACGTCCTATGCTCTTTTCTAAACAGAAGGTAGTTCCGAAAATGAGCGCACATGTTTGCCGTATTGCGACGATGGGATTCCTTGCGGTGCTTTCGCTTTCCTGTGTCACTGCAGCTCCGGCGGCGCCGCCTTGGATGCTTGATCTCAAGCAGTCCTATCCCGAGAGCAAGTACCTCGCGGCGGTCGGCTCCGGTGATTCGAGGAGAGATGCCGAGTCGGACGCCTCGGGCTCCCTCGCCCTCATCTTCAAGGCGACCGTCAAGATCGACTCCAACGCCCAGAGGCGCTATATGCAAATCGTTTCGGAGAACAAGACACTCTCCCAGAACGAGACCTCCATTGCCCAAAACGTCGATCTCCAGTCGAATGCCCAATTCCTGAATCTTCGTTTTTCCGACCCCTACACTGATCCGAAGGGGAAGGTTTCGGTCGTCGCCTATCTTGAGCGAGATCCCACAGCGGCTCTTTACAGGACGATCATCCAGAAGAACATCGACCTCACGGACAAGCTCTCGGCTAGGGCCGAGCAGGAAAAGGGCATCCTCTACAAGTTCGCCCTCTTGGACAGCGCTGTCCAAGTCAGCCTCCATTCCGATCTTCTCCTCGGCCAGCTCCAGATAATCTCGGCTCCCGCGGCCAAGCTCCTTGCTATGCAGGTCGACAGCGCCGACCTCGCGGCCAAACGTGACGACGCGGCCAAGAATATCACCTACAAGCTCTCGATCGATGGCGACGAGGATGGCAAGATCGGTGCGATAGTCGACGGCGCATTGAGCGGACTCAAGCTGGCACGACAGTCGGACGGCGCCCTCGCTATCACAGGCAGCTGGGCTACTGAACCGGTCGCTGTCAATCCGACTTTCAAATCTCTCCACTGGTCACTTAAGCTCGCTTTGAGCGATGAGTCGGGTACCGCGATCGCTACCTACTTCAAGGAATATCGCGAGAACGCAATCTCCGACGAACAGGCCAAGGCCTTCGCGTTCCGCTCGGTGGACAAGATGGTCCGCGCCGATTTCGTGAAGGCCATCACGGATTACATGACAAGGATTTCGCAGGTCGGGGAATAGTTTCCGTCACGCCGGGTTGCATGTTCTCGCCGAGCGGCAAATTCCGCGACTACGTACGTCTTAACGCCGCCACACGGTCGGAGAGGACCGAGAACGATCTCGCGAAGCCGGAATAAGCCGATACAAGCCGGTCTCGGCCCTTCGGCTAGTCGGCGGACGGCGGCTCGAGAAGGCCGTGCTCGACGAAGCTGAAGTAGCCGGAGCCGGAGAAGATGACGTGGTCGAGGAGGGCGATGCCCAGGGTGTCCGCCGCCTCTTTGAGCCGGCACGTGATCTCGCGGTCCTCGGGGCTCGGCTCGAGGCGTCCCGAGGGGTGATTGTGCGCCACGATCACCGCGCAGGCTCGGTCGGTAATGGGATCGGCGTAGACTTCTCTCGGGTGAACGACCGTCCTGTTCACCAAGCCCACCGAAACGACGCGTGCCGCTATAAGCTCGTGAGCCCCGTTCAGCGAGCAGCATATGAAGCGCTCCTGCTTCCGGTCCGACCAGTGGGCGACTATCGGCCAGACGTCGCCCGGGGAGGCGATCTTCCTGTCCCTGCCGCCGTATAGCCTGCGGCCGAGCTCGAGGGCGGCGCAAACCGCGCTGGCCTTGGCCCCGCCGATGCCGGATAGACGACCGAGCGCATCGGCCTCGGGGATCCCCCGACCGGAGTCCAGGAGGGCGAGAACCTCCTCCGCCAGCTCGTGGACGCCCTTGCCTCTGATCCCCGTGCCGAGAAGGGCTGCCAATAGCTCTGCATCCGAAAGAGACGCAGGCCCTTCCCGGGCGAGCCTCTCCCGTATCCTGGGCCGCGCGCCAGTCGCGCGTCGTCCCGAGTCGTACAGCGTGTCCAGGGGCATCGGGCCTCCGATCTGCTACGCGCGGATATGCGATCGCCAATTGAGCCGAATTAAAAAACGGGTCGGCCGCGGATATTCGTTGCGCCTGAATGGCGGATTGGCTATATTTACAGGCGCCCGCGCAGGCGTCTCGTCCGCACTGGCTCGAGCCCGGCGGGCAAAATCCATAGCGAAGGAGAAGGGAATGAAAAGCCTAAAAGGCACGAAGACCGAGAAAAACCTGATTACGGCATTCGCCGGCGAATCGCAGGCGAGGAACAGGTACACCTACTTCGCCTCAAAGGCGAGGGAGGAAGGCTACGTCCAGATTTCCCTCATCTTCGAGGAAACGGCAAACCAGGAACGGGAACACGCGAAGCGCATGTTCAAGTTCATGGACGGAGGAGACGCCGCCGTCTCCTGGTCCTTCCCCTTCGGCGTCATCGGCTCCACGAAGGACAACCTCCTAGCGGGCGCGGCCGGCGAGAACTACGAGTGGAAGGAGATGTACCCGGCCATCGCCAAGACCGCTCGCGAGGAAGGCTTCGACGCGATAGGAGCCGTCTTCGACTCGATCGTCGTCGCGGAGAAGCAGCATGCCAAGCGCTACGAGAAGCTTGCCGCCAATATCGACGCGGGCGCGGTCTTCAAGGCGGACAAGAGCACAGTCTGGCGTTGCCTCAACTGCGGCTACCTCTTCGAGGGGACGGAGCCTCCCAAGGCCTGCCCGGCATGCGCGCACCCTCAAGCCTATTTCGAGCGCCTAGGCGAGAATTGGTAACGGAGAAAGCCATGTCGCAAAAACTGCAAGTCCTTAAATGCGATTCCTGCGGGAGCGTCGTCGAGGCTATCCGCCCCTCCGATTGCGACCCTTCCTGCTGCGGAAAGCCCATGCGAGCCCTGGCCGAGAATTCGACCGACGCGGCCAAGGAGAAGCACGTCCCCGTAATCGAGGCAAGGCCCGGCGGCGTCCTCGTGCGAGTCGGCTCCGTGGCCCATCCGATGGAGGCCGATCACTTCATAGAGTGGATCGAGCTTCTCGTCCCCGGCCAGGATGCGGGCGTCTCCGCGTCGTACCGTGCCTTCCTCAACCCGGGCGACAAGCCGGAGGCCTTTTTCCCGGTCGCGGCCGCCCAGGTTCGAGCGCGCGAGCACTGCAACAAGCATGGCCTCTGGAAGGCCTAAAACAAGGAGAACGAGATGAAGAAGTACGTATGCGACGTTTGCGGCTACATCTACGATCCGGCCGTCGGAGACCCGGACGGCAAGATAGCCGCGGGGACGGCGTTCGAGAGTCTCCCGGACGACTGGGTTTGCCCGCTCTGCGGAGCCTCGAAAGAAAGCTTCTCGCCGGCTTAGCGGTCGAGAAACGGCGCCAACGATGCTGTCACGCGAGGATTTCGTCTTTACCATAGGCTATGACGGGGCATCGGCCATCGTCGACGGCCGAGCCAAGAAGCAGTACGGGAAGCTCACGACGATGGAGCTCGCCGAGGAGGGGCTCTACAGGGCGGCTTTCGCCTCGGCCTTCTACGAGATGAAGAAGGACGACGGCCCGATGACGGAGTTCATCCGATTCTTCAACTCGAGGGCGGGTACGTCATACACGAAGGCGGAGGAGCTCCAGCGTCTATTCGGCGTCAACCTCGAGGAGGCGTCGAGGACCATAGTCTTGTGATTCACATCGCTTCGGCTATCGTGCACTTGAGGTATCTCGACTCCCCATAGCCCGAAACTATGGGGTGGTCGAGATCCTGCGTCCGCTCCTCGATGATCCTCATCCTCCTGCCCGAGTCTTCCGCCGCCTCGTCGAGCATGCGCGCGAAGGGCTCGGGACCGAACCAGTGGGAGCAGGAGCAGGTCACCAGGATGCCCCCTTCCTCGAGAAGCTTGAGGGACCTCAGGTTCAGCTCCTTGTAGCCGCGCTTCGCGCCCTCGACCGAGGCTCGGTTCTTGGCGAAGGCGGGCGGATCCAGCACGATCAGGCCGAATTTCTCCCGGCTCTTCTCGAGCGCGTGCAGGAGGTCGAAGGCATTCGCCTCCCGGACCTCCACGAGGCGATCGAGACCGTTGCGCGCCGCGTTGGCCGAAACCGAGGCGGCCGCGTCCGCCGAGGAGTCGACCGCGAGTACGCTCGAGGCGCCTGCCGCCGCGCAGGCGAGGCCGAAGCCTCCGGCATTGCAGAAGGCGTCGAGGACCCTTCGCCCTCCGGCGAAGCGCGCGGCCGCGGCGCGGTTCGAACGCTGGTCGAGAAACCAGCCCGTCTTTTGGCCGCCGAGCATGTCCAGGCCGAAGCGCAGGCCGTTCTCCTCGATGAGCGCGATGGCGGGAACGCTCCCGGCGAGCACGCCGATCGCCGGCGGGAGTCCCTCGAGGGCCCTCACGGGCGCGTCGCTGCGCTCCGCGATACCGTCCGACGGGAATACCTTCGCCAAGGCTTCGAGTATCGCCGCCTTCCGCGCGTCGACGCCGAGGCAGAGGAATTGAGCCGAGAGCCATCTTCCCCTGCCGGAACGAACGCTCCGGTCCTCGGGCTCGCCCACGAAGGAATCCACCGTGAGCCCGGGAAGGCCGTCCGCCTCGCCGAAGGCGAGCCTGAGGCTCTGCCTCTCGGGGTCGAAGAAGCGGCGTCGCCAGGCGAGGGAGCGCTCCAGGGCCTCGGCGAAGAACGCCGCGTCGGCGGCGCGCGGGATCCGCGAGTATATTCGCGCGCGGATCTTGGACTTCGGGTTGAAGAACGCCGAGCCGAGCGATCGGCGACGCGCGTCGAGCACTTCGACTTCGGCCCCGGGCTCTGGACCGCCTTCGACGCCGGCTATCTCGTTGTCGTAGACCCAGGGGTGCCCCGCCCGGATCCTCGCTTCTTCCCTCGGCTTGAGGATCAGACGTGCTCTCTCCATGGATCGAGACTACACGCGATGCCGACCGGAAGCAAGCGGGCCTCGACCCGACGGCTTACTTCGGGCTACTCTCTGGGCCATGAACGTCGACCTGATCGCCATCGATCTCGATGATACTCTCCTCCGAGCCGACCTTACCATCTCCGAAGCGGATAAACGCGCGCTGGCGCGAGCCCGCGACGCCGGCCTCTGGCTGGTGCTCGCCTCGGGCCGCAACGTCCACTCGATGCGGGCCTACGCCGAGGAGCTCGGCCTCGTCGGCTCCGGCGACTACATGATCTGCTCCAACGGGGCGGAGATCATCCATTCCGCCTCCGGCCGCGTGCTCGACGAGCGCCGGCTCGATCCCTCTCTCTGCCGCGAGATCTCCGCCGCGATCGAGGCGCGCGGCTTTCCCTGGCAGATCTACGAGGAGGGCATCATCCACGTCAGCGAGCCGAACCCCTGGGCCTTCCAGGATTCGAGACTGACCGGCCAGCCGACGATCCTCGTCGAGGACAGGGAGGAGTTCTTCGCCCGCGGGCTCACGAAATTCGTCGTTCCCGGCGAGCCGGAGCGCGTCTCCGCCCTGGTCGGCGAGCTGTCGGCCCTATTGGGCGACCGAGCCATCGTCCTCACGTCCAAGCCGTACTTCCTCGAGGTGCTGGCCCCCGGCGCCGACAAAGGCTTGGCGCTAGTCCGCCTGGCCGCGATGCTCGGCCTGCCGATGGCGCGCGCGATGGCCATCGGCGACGCGATGAACGACCTCGGCATGGTGCGCGCCGCCGGATTCGGCTGCGCGCCCGCCAACGCCGTCCCTGAAGTCAAGGCCGCGGCGCGGTATATTTCCCTACGGACGAACGAGGACGGCGCGGTGGCGGATCTCGTCGACCGGTTCGCCTTGGCCCCCGAGCGGCCTTGATTTTCCTCGGTCCGCCCGCTTGGCCTTCCGATAGGGTTATAGAGGAAATTATAACCCATGGAGGATCCTTATGCCGCAGGATATCCATCGTCTCGATGCCCGCCATTGCTACTCTTGCATACAGTGGGACGGACACAGGAATTTCGACCAGGTCGCGAAGACGATCAAGGCCGACATCGGCTCCGAGGGGCGCTGCCTGGTCAAGCACGCGAGCGTCAAGGGCACGCACGCCTGCGATCTTTTTTTCCCGCTGAGATAGGGCGGGCACCCTTCCTTTCCCTCTTCGCGCGTCGATATCGTCCGGCTCCCGGTTTACATCCGGTCCACGATCGCCGACAATATACCGGGACGGTATTACATGAAGCGAAGCATCGCGATTCTCGCCCTGAGCGTCATGATCGCCTCCGGATGGGCGGAACTCGAGTACAAGGGCCTGGACCTCGGCAAAGACGATAGTCTCCTATTCTCGGCCCGGGTGGAGCTGCCGGGCGACGGCGCCTACGATACGCTGTTCGCCTCCGACCTCAACGGCGGGGGGACCGCGCAGCTGACCATCTTCCCGGAGCGGATAGCCCTGGTCGACGGCGGGGCGCGCCTCCAAGTACAGAATCGCTTCGGCCTATTCCGCAGCGACCGTTCCCTCTCGGGCCTGGCGCCGGTCGCGGGCTATCCCGCGTTCGCGAGGGGATCGTCGGTCCGCCAGGGAAGGTTGCTTCCCTGCGCCACGAGTCCGGACGGTTCCTTCGTCCTCTACGTAGTGCCGACCTCGCCCGCGTACGCGAAGCTCGTTCTTTTCGACGTGGCAAAGGGCACTGAGACCGTGGTCGCCTCCAACCTGGGCTATTCGATCGAGAATCTCCCGGCGAGATGGTCCTCCGACTCGCGCAATTTCGTGTACTCCAAGGACGGCTCGATTTATTACTACAGCGTCGACCAGCTCTCGGGGTCGCGCGTCCTCGACGAAGAGTACCGCCGCATCGGCGACGGCAGGATACAATGCACTCGCTGGGCCTCCGACGGTTCTCTCTTCTACCTGAAGGACAACGCTCTCTTCAGGATCCTCCCCGCGGAGTTCTTCACCCAGGCCCTGTACCGAGGCATCGCCGGCATGGGCGTCCTCGCCGGCAAGACGCCCTTCTCCTTCGATCCCAATTTCGACGATTTCTGGGTCTCTCGGGACGCCTCGAGGATCATACTTTCCAAGGGCGGCCGCAA
Source organism: uncultured Treponemataceae bacterium (assembly GCA_964491385.1). Taxonomy (GTDB): domain Bacteria; phylum Spirochaetota; class Spirochaetia; order Treponematales; family Rectinemataceae; genus UBA1306. The sequence goes on from CAZBGA010000030.1 coordinate 9,072, forward strand.
CCTCTTCCTGATCTATCTCGATCCCGACGATTTCGGCTCCGACCCGAGGGTGACCGCGCTGCCCTATCTCTTCCTGCAGGGCGACACGACGGTCCGCGACGTGCTTTGGCCCGCCGGAGGGCTCGTCACGGTCTTCACCGGCTCCCTGCGCGACGGGGCCCGCAGCTCGGGCGCCTATCGCCTCTCCGCGCCCCCCGATCCGGCCATGGTCGGCCTGGCTCCGGCCGTTCAATCCCTCGACGCGAAGGGCGCCCTCGAGCTCGTCCTTTCCCCCGACGAGTCCAAAGTCGCGGTAGTCACGAGCGCCGGGGTGACCGTTCGCTCCTATGCCGACTGGTCGGTGCAGTCGGAAGTCAAGGCGCCCGACGCCCTCCATGCGCTCTGGCTGTCCGAGGATAGGATAGTCGTTGCGGGCGCTTCGCTGATCGAGACGGTGGCGCTCTCCACGGGGCAGCGCAGCCTCGTCGCGATCTCGCAGGCCGAGAAGTACGGCCGATCCGACGACGGCGCGTTCTACGCCCAAGCGGCAGGGTCGCCCTACATGCATCCCGCCATGGCAGGCGACGCCGTCGCCAAGGCGGCCGCTTCGGGCGCCGCGACGAGCGGCTGGGTACCCGCCCCGGCCTTCGCGGGGCTCGCCCCGGCGTCGAGCTCGCCCGCATACCGCGTCTACCTAGATGCCCTCGCCGCAGGCTCGTACAGGAACAATCTCATGATCCGCTCGGTGAAGGCGCTGGGCACGAGGCCCCTCTTCCCGCCCCCCGCGACGAGCTACGCGCCCTTCCCCGACAAGGAGGAGCCGAGGGCCGGCGCCTCCTTCGACCACGGCTCGCGCATAAGGAGGCGCGAGCTCGCGATCGTCTTCGACGCAATCGGCTCGGCGGAAGGCCTCGTCGACGTCCTCAACGTGCTTAAGGACTATGGCGTCACGGCCACCTTCTTCGTCAATGGCGAGTTCGTCCGCGAAAGCCCCGGCGCGGCGCGCCTGCTCGCCGGCTCCGGCAACGAGATCGGCTCCATGTTCTTCACGGCGGTCGACCCGACTGACGCGCGCTTTAAGATCGATACGGAGTACGTCCGCCGCGGCCTCGCGCGGGCGGAGGACGAATGGTTCTCCGCGACCGGCAAGGAGCTGTCCCTCCTTTGGCATACGCCTTACTACACGGTGAACACCGATATCCTCGCCGCCGGGGCGTCGATGAACTATACCTTCGTCGGCCGGGACGTCGATCCCCTGGATTGGGTCACCCTCGCGGACGTCGCCCGCATGCCGTCTTCCTACCTCGACGCCCACCGCATCGTAGAGAAGGTGCTCGCCGAGGCCCGACCGGGGTCGATCATCCCGATCCGACTCGGCATACCGGCCGGCGGCCGCGACGATTATCTCTTCCGCGAGCTGGCCCTCCTCGTCGACAACCTGATCGGGTCGGGCTACAGGATCGTGCCCGTCTCGACTCTGATCGAGCACGCCGACTGATGGCCTCCGCATCCGCCGGCGCCAAGGGGGACAGGCCCCTCGAGCTCCGCGCCGAGGACGTGGCATTCTCCATCGACCTCGCCCGCGCGGAGAATGCGATCCGATCCGCCGCGCCCGAATCCGGCGGAACCGAGTGGGGCAATGCCGTCATCGGCCAGCCGAGGGCCGTCGAGGCGCTGCGCATGGGCGTGAGCGTCAGGGCGAGGGGATACAACGTCCACGTCTCGGGCGCGCCCGGCACCGGACGGCGCACGGCCGTCCTCCGCGCCCTCGAGGAGGCTCCGGTATCGGCAGCGACCCTTCGGGACATCGTCTACGTGTACGATTTCGGCGCGCCCCTCGAGCCGAGGGCCTTCGTCCTGCCGTCGGGCGGGGGCAAGGCCTTCAAGCGCGATCTCCACCGCATGGTAGAGGCCCTCAAGAATATCGTCCGTCTACAGGCCGAGAGCGCTGCGGCCGGGCGCGACGGGACCGAGCTCACCCGAGAATTCGAGGAAAAGGAGAACGCCCTCCTGACCTCGCTCGAGACCGAGCTTCTGGCCGACGGGTTCAGGCCCGTCCAGATATCGGCGGGCGAGGGCGTGACGATGGACATCGTGCCGATCTTCGGCCCTATAGTGCCGAAGATCGCCGAGCCTGAAGGCTCGGCGCGCAAAGACGCTTCCGATCATTATTCGAACTCCGTCGAAAGCTTCGAAGCCCTCCAGGCCAAGGTCGCCGCGGGGGAGATGACTCAGGAGGCCTACGACGAGCTCAGGCGGCGATGGTACGGCCACATGGACGGGATGAAGAGACTCTTCGCCGAGCTGCGGAAGGGCCGAATCGAGTTGGAGGAGAGGGAGGAAGAGCTCAAGGCGAGGATCCTGGCGCCGCAAGTGGGGGCCGAAGCCTCGCTGATCGCCGAGAAATGGGGGGACCTGAAGATCCGGTCCTGGGTCGAGACTCTCGAGAAGGACATCATGGCCCATCTCTTCCTCTTCGCCCCCGAAGGAAGCAACTCCAATGCCGGCAGGCGTCGGCGAAGCCCCGCCCTGGCGCGCTACGGCGCGAACCTCGTCGTGGACCGAGAGGGGCAGACCAAGGCGCCCATCGTGATCGAGAACCATCCGAGCGCGGCCAATCTCTTCGGATCCGTCGAACCCAGGCCGGACGAGGAGGGCGACACCCGCGGCGCCTACCTGCGGATACGGGCCGGTTCCTTCCTGCGCGCTTCGGGCGGCTTCCTCGTGCTCAGGGCCGAGGACGTGCTCGCCGACGAGGAAGCCTGGCTCAGGCTGAAGCGGGCATTGCAGGACGGCCGGGCCGACATCCAAAGCCGCGACGGCCCCCTCGGCCCCGTCGGCTGGCTGAAGCCCGAAGCGCCCGTGGCGGACGTCAAGGTGGTCATGATCGGCGGAGAATCGAGCTACGACCTCCTCTATCAAGCCGACCCCGATTTCCAGAAACTCTTCAAGGTCCACGCGGAGTTCGATTCGTCGATGCCCCTGGACGATTCCGCCCTCCTGGACTACGCGGCCTTCGCGAGGCGCGTCTGCCTCGACGAAGGCCTCGTTCCGCTCGACGCGAGCGGCCTCGCCGCGGTAATCGAGCAGGGGGCGCGGCTCGCGGAATATCGAGAGCGGCTGTCGACGCGATTCGGCATGATCGCCGACCTGCTTCGGGAATCGGATTACCGCGCGCGGCTCGCCGGGTCGGCCTCGATCGGCGCGGCCGAGGTGCGGGGCGCCGTCGAGGCGCGCGCTAGGCTCGCCAATCTCCCGGAGGAGAAGATCGAGGATATGATCGCGTCCGGCGAGATAATCCTTCAGGCCACGGGCAGCGCGGTCGGCAGAGTGAACGGCCTCGCCGTGCACGACCGCGGCTATTTCGCGTTCGGGATGCCCGCCGTCATCTCCGCCCAGGTCAGCCCCGGCGAGGGAGGCGTCATAAACATCGAGGGCGAATCCGGGCTGTCCGGCGAGATCTACGACAAGGCCGTCCTCATAGTCGAAGGCTTCCTCCGCAGCAGGTACGCGCGGGATTTTCCGCTCGCGGTCACCGCGAGCATCTGCTTCGAGCAGTCCTACACCGCCGTCGAAGGCGATTCCGCCTCGTCCACCGCCGTATACGCGCTGCTCTCGGCCATCGCCGACGTGCCTTTGCGCCAGGACATAGCGGTGACCGGCTCCCTGAACCAGGTAGGCCAGGTCCAGCCCGTCGGAGGCGTCAACGAGAAGATAGAGGGCTTCTTCCGGGTGTGCCGGCATGCGGGCCTGTCCGGCACGCAGGGCGTCATGATACCCAGGAGGAATGTCGTCAATTTGACATTGGCGCGGGAAGTCCAGGAGGCCGTCGCTTCCGGGACCTTCCATATCTGGGCCGTCTCGACGATCGACGAAGGGCTGACGGTCCTGACGGGCATGCCCGCGGGATCGGCCGATTCCCGAGGCGATTTTCCCCCCGATTCCTTCAACGGCAGGGTCCGGCGCGAGCTATTGCGCATGGCGAGGACGGTAAAGAGCTATATGGGCTAAGACCGCCGCCCTGTTGAAAAGCGATTGAAACGTTATTATTATGGCTTCATATAAATCGTTATAAATAAAGTGGAAAGGTGGGGCGCATGGGTGCAAACGAACTCGTAGTCGACGTCGCCAAGATAAAAAGGGCGGCTCACAACGCGATAGCGTTGAATATCCTGACGTACACCCTCCCGCACGACATCGAAGTCTACATGGAGGAAGTCCTCGACGTCTTCCTGGCGGAGCTCGGGCAGAAGAAGCTCAAGGACTATATCGTCTACTGCCTCAGGGAATTGGCCGTCAACGCGAAGAAGGCGAATACCAAGCGCGTGTACTTCGACTCTCGGGCCCTGGACATCAACGATCCCGACCAGTACGAAGAGGGGATGTCCGGCTTCAAGCAGGATACGATGGACAATATCGCCTGGTACCTGCAGAAGCAGAAGGAGAAAGGCTACTACGTCAAGATAATCTTCCAGGCCAAGGGCCCCAATATCATCCTCGAGGTCCGCAACAACGTCGAGATAAACAAGAAGGAGTACCTCCGGATCCACGACAAGCTCGCGCGGTCGCGGAAGTACACGAGCCTGGAGGACGCCCTGCAGCAGGTGCTCGATCCCTCCGAGGGAGCCGGGCTCGGCTTGGTGATCCTGGTCCTCATGCTCAAGAAGATCGGTCTCGACGAGGAATGCTTCGATATCTGGGCCGAGTCGGGCGAGACGGTGGCGCGCATCACCGTGCCGGTGGCCGCGGCCAGGATAGAGTCCGTCTCCACGCTCACCGACGAGATCGTAAAGTCGATCACGAGCCTGCCGCAGTTCCCCGAGAATATCGTCCAGATCCAGCGTCTGATCGCCGATCCCGACAGCCAGATCGTCGATATCGCGAGATACATATCGACCGATCCCGCGATGACCGCCGACCTCCTCAAGCTCGTCAATTCGGCGGCCTACATGATGGCCAAGAAGGTGGACAACATCGTCGACGCGGTCAAGCTCGTGGGGCTGCGCGGCATCAAGAACCTCCTCTACTCCTACGGTACCTTCAAGATCCTCGACGACGGCGCCTCGGACAAGAAGAAGCTGTGGGACCACTCGTACCGGACGGCCTACTACGCCTACAACCTGGCCAAGAATTTCAAGGCGAACGTCAAAGGCCTGCTCGACGACGCCTATGTCGGCGGGATGCTCCACGACATGGGCAAGATCATCTTCTCGTCGGTCCACCCCGACCTGCTGGAGAAGATCCGGGAGTTCTGCAAGGACAAGGACATCCCCGCGGACACCTTCGAGGGCATCGCCGGCGGCATGAACCACGCGGAGATCGGCGCGCGCATCTCCGAGAAGTGGAATTTCCCCGAATCCCTCGTCGCCGCCATCCGCTACCACCACGAGCCCAGCCTGGAACCCGGCGAGTATCGCGACGTGGTCCATGTCGTCTACCTCGCCAATATCTTCTGCGAGTACGAGGCCGGCAACGTCACCTACGAGCAGATCGAGCCGGCAGTCCTCCAGGATTACGGCTTCACGAGCGAGAAGCACTTCAAGACCGTGGTCGAGAAGATGTCCGAGGGCTTCAGGCTCGAGTCGGGGCGCGCGGCGCGCGACGTCGTGGCGAGGAAGTAGGCTTCCCCGCCCGCGTCGCCTAAGAGGGTGTTGCAAAGCTTCGAGTTTTTCAACAACCTGACTAAAGGGCCTCGAGGAACATCAGCAGATATTGCTGGACGCCCCCGAAGTACTCCCCTTCGAGGGCCGCCGCCGCCTTCCCTATATACCGGTAGTGCCAGCTTTCCCATCGGTATCCGGTGACTCCCGTCATGCCCTTCGGATAGGACAGGGAGAAGCCGAAGCGCCGGGCGTTCGCCGTCAGCCAGAGCGAGGCCTTCGTCTCGGCGAATGCGTCGGAAATGGGGCCGAAGTCGAGGGCCGTGCCGAGCTGATGCTGAGAATGCCCGGGGCGGGCCACGCTCGCCTCGGTCTGCGCGAGACCGTCTTCCTTGACGGAGCGGTCCCAGACCTCGGCCTGATAGGCGTAGGAGCGGTAGGTCGAGGCGACGAGGAGCGTCACGCCGTCGCTGCGGGCGGCCGAGTCCATGGACTCCAGCGCCCGGAAGGCCGTCTCCCGGAGTCGGAGACCGGCGCGAGCCTGCGATAGGCCGGTCCCCTCGAGGGCGCGGAGGTCGCCGGGGGCGTATCCATCAGGTAAGGCCTTGGCCTTGTCGACTCGGGTAAGCAGCATGGGATCGGCCTCTCGCGCGGCCAGCGCATCCGAGAGATATCGCCGGAACGATCGCGGATCGGCGTCGATCCTCGACTGGATGGAAGCCCTCGCTTCGGCCGGGATAGAGGCCGCGATCAGGGCTTCTCGGACTCGTACGGGCTCGGTTCCCTCGCTCCATTGCCGGAACGCGGCCGCCAGCATACAGAGAGCGAGTAATCCTTTGCCGGGCCGGGGACCGGATCGTCGTATCGGCACGCGACGAATATACCTTCCCGGGCGGCTTTACGGAAGCGTCCGATCCTCGGCGCGAAGGCGGCCTCTGCGTCCCGGTCCCCGCCCCGGGTCTCCGTGCCCGGTATCTTATAGAGAGTGGCCTCTCCTTTAGCGAATTGCTTTTCCGTCCTGAATTTCTACCATGTGCTTGTGACCGAGCTCCACCAACTTCTGGTTCGCAACATGAAACGATACAGGGTACTCCTCGGTATTACCCAGGCTGAGCTGGCCGAACGGGCGGGCATATCGGTGGGTTACGTCGGCGAGGTCGAGATGGGACGAAAGTTCCCCTCGCCGGAGAAGCTTGAGGGCATAGCGCGCGCGCTCGGTCTGCGGCCCTTCCGCCTCCTCATGGGTCCGGAGGACGTCACCGATGCCATGGGACCCGACGCGATATACGAGACCGCCGAAAAGCTGAAAAAGCTGCTCTCGGAGGAAATCGATACCTTCGTCCGCGAAGCCGACCCGAGCAAGCCCAAGCCCTCGCCCGAGCTCTTCGACGAGAAAGGAAGACGCCTCAGGGGGCGCTAGGTTCCCGATTCGATCCTTCGACTGCCCTTGAAGCATCCTTCCGCATCCCGTACGATACCCTTCCATGGCGACTAAGCAGAAAGGTCCCGTCTATCGCTGCTCGAATTGCGGGCATGCCGAGCCCAAGTGGCTCGGGCGCTGCCCAGAATGCGGGCAATGGAATTCGCTTCGCGAGTCGGCGCAGGCGGAGGGCCGAGCCGATAGGGCGGGGGAGACCTTCCCACTGCCGATACTCTCGATCGATCCGGGAGAAGGCGCGCGATTGCCCACGGGACTATCCGAGGTGGACAGGGTATTGGGCGGGGGACTGATGCGAGGTTCGTCGACCATCATCGGCGGAGAGCCGGGCATAGGGAAGAGCACCCTCCTCCTCCAGGTCTGCGCGCGGGCCGAGACCAAGGGACGGATCCTCTACGTCTCCGGGGAGGAGTCGCCCGCGCAGATCAGGATGAGGGCGGATCGCCTCGGCGCCCTGCGCGACGGTCTGGAGGTATTCTGCTCATGCGATCTAGGCCTGGTGCGCTCGACCTTGGACGCATTGAAGCCGTCGATCGCCGTGATCGACTCCGTCCAGACGCTTCGGGCCGAGGAAGCCGGCTCGGTGCCGGGTACGGCCAACCAGATCAAGTATTGCGCGCAGGAGCTCTCGGCCTGGGCGAAGGCCCATGACGCGGCCCTGATCCTCGTGGCGCACGTCACCAAGGAAGGCCTGATCGCGGGGCCGAAGGCCGCGGAGCACCTCGTCGACGCCGTCCTGGGCTTCGAGCAGGGCGAAGGGGACATGAGGGTGCTGCGCGCGAGCAAGAATCGCTTCGGAAGCGCCGAGGAGGTGGGGCTCTTCAGGATGGGCGAAAAAGGTCTGGAGGAGGTGACCGATCCGTCGGGGCTGTTCCTCGTGAGGCGCGACTCGAGGAACATGCCCGTGGGCACGGCGGTAGCTCCGGTCCACGAGGGCTCGAGAGTGCTGCTCGTGGAGATCCAGGCCCTGACGGTACCGGCCAAGGCAGGATTGACTCGGGTATATTCGGAGCGGATCGAAGCCGGGCGCGTGAGTCGAATCGCGGCGATTCTCGAGAAGCACACGGGCCTGCGGTTCTCCGATCAGGACATCTACGTCAACGTCGCCGGCGGCATGCGGATCGCCGAACCCGGCATCGACCTCGCCCTGGCCTGCGCGCTGTTCTCGGCCCGCTCCGATACTGCGCTGCCCGCGAATACCGCCCTGGCCGGCGAGCTCTCGCTCTCCGGCGAGCTTCGGCCCGTCCGCCAGATGAGGCGGCGGGCCAAGGCTTCGGCCGCGATGGGCTTTTCCCTCCTCATCGGGCCGCGCGAGGCCGCCGGCGAGGGAGCCGACGGGAAGGGCCGGGCGGGCGCGATCGACTCGCGCGAAGCGCCGGGATGGACCCGCGAGTCGGACATAGGATCCGCCGTGAGGGCCTTGTTCGGAAGATAGCCTGCGATCAGACTTACCGTTTCCCGAAACTTCCAATATCCGCCCCTCGGCACTATACTGGGAGCGAGGGGTCAACAATCATGCAATTCTCGCACGGCCGCCGCCGTCTCAGCGGTCTGGTATTTCCCCTATCCGCCATCCGATGCGACGCCTCGCCGGGCTGCGGCGAGTTTCCCGATCTGGCGCGCGCCGCCGATCTGGCCTCGGCCTGGGGCTTCGACCTCATCCAACTCCTGCCGGTAAACGATTCCGGCTTCCAGAGCTCTCCCTATTTCGCCCTATCGGCCTTCGCCCTCCACCCGATCTACGTCAGGATCGGCGACCTGCCCGAACTGGCGGCGGGGGAGGCGGGCCCGGTCGGGCATGCAGCCTCCGATCTCCGCGCCGAAGCCGATGCCCTCGTTCGACGCTTCTCGGGCGAGGAGCGCGTGCCCCACGAAGCCCTGCTCGGCGCCAAGCTCGGGCTCCTGCGGAGGATCTGGTCATGCGGGAGCGAGGGAGGAGGCCCGGCCCGCCTCGCCCTGTCGAGGGAGCTCGACGCGTGGATCGCGGCGAATCCCTGGTCCAGGAGCTACGCCGCGTTCGTCGCGCTGAAGACCTTGAACTCCGAGAGGCCCTGGTGGGAGTGGACGAGCCATAAAGATCCGACCGCGGCGGACATCGATTCCCTCTGGGGGGACGGGGCTCTCGCGAAGGAGCTTCGCTTTTGGGCCTGGCTGCAGATGCGGGCCGGCGAGCAATTCCGCGGCGCGGCGGAGTACCTCGCGGGAAAGGGCATCGCCCTCATGGGCGACATCCCGATCCTGATGAACGCCGACTCCGCCGATGTGTGGGCCAGGCGAGATTGCTTCCGCCTCGAGCTTTCCGCGGGCGCTCCTCCCGATATGTATTCCAGCCTCGGCCAGAATTGGGGCTTCCCGATCTACGACTGGGAAACCCTCGAGCGGCAAGGCTACGGCTTCTGGGCGGAGCGCCTGGCCGAAGCCGACAGGTATTATTCCTGCTACCGCATCGACCACGTCCTGGGCTTCTTCAGGATATGGGCGCTCTCCGATCGCGAGGGCACGGGAGCGATCGGGCGCTTCATCCCCGACGTGCCGGTAAGTCGGGGCGATCTCGAAGTCCTGGGCTTCGCGCCGGAGCGGATCCGCTGGATGTCCCGCCCCCACGTGCCGACCTGGCGCCTCGTCCAGGCCGCGGGCGAATCCGCGGCGAAAGGCGCCGCCTCCGCCGCCCTCGAGCGGATTGGGGAGGAGGAGCTCTTCCTGTTCAAGGATTCCGTCCGGGGCGAGAAGGACATCGAGGCCCTGCCGTCCATTTCGCCCGCCGCGCGCGATTGCCTCCTGACCGCCTGGCGGGACAGGGCGCTCTTCGAGTACGCGCCCGGGTCATTCGTGCCTACCTTCGACCATCGCTCTTCGACATGCTGGCCTACTCTCTCCGATCAGGAGCGCGATAGGCTCGAATCCCTGTTCAGGGCGAAGAGAGTCCAGGCGGAGGAGCTCTGGGCGCGAACGGGGAAGTCCCTCCTCGGCGCGATCGCGAGGACAGTGCCGATGCTTCCCTGCGCCGAGGACCTGGGCTCCGTCCCCGATTGCGTCCCGAAGGTCCTCGAGGACCTGGGCATCCTCGGGCTTCGGGTCTTACGCTGGACGAGGCGCTGGAACGAGGCCGGCCAGCCCTACCTCCCCATCGCGGACTACCCCGAGCTCTCGGTCGCCTGCCCCTCCGTCCACGATTCGTCTTCCATCCGGGAATGGTGGGAAGCGGAGGCGGATCGCGAAGAGACATGGCGCTTCGCGTCCGCCTCTCTCGGCAGGGACCTGGGGCCCTGCCCTTCGAGACTGGGTACGGAGCATGCGGCCCCGCTGCTGGAATTGCTCGCGCGCTCCTCCTCCCGAATCGCCGTCTATCCGATCCAGGATATCCTCGGTCTGAGCGAGAAATTGCGACCGATCGACCCGAAGAGCGAGCGGATCAACGTACCGGGCACCGTCGGCGTCGGGAATTGGTCCTATCGCGTACCGGCGTCGATCGAGGAGATCCTCGCCGACAGGAAGCTCTCGACGAAGGTTCGCTCCTTGGCCAAGGCGAGATCCGCTTCGGGGAAGACGGGCGAAAAGCTGCCGTGATCCGCCCAAAATAGCTTAGAATGGAGGAGAAGGGAGGCGGTATGTCGCGCAGCGCCCGCGCCGCGGGGATGATCATGGGGGGAGCGGGACCCGTATCCCCTGCCCGGCCGCTTAAAGAGGCCGCCGACCTTTTCGCTTCGTTCGCGCGGGCCGGCATCAGGGCCTACCTCCTCCCGGGCAACCTGCTCAACTATCCCGAGACGCTCGCGTCCCTCGTCTCGGCCGCGCGCAGGGCGGCCGAGGAGTCGGGCCTGGGGCGGGCCCTCGTCGCGATCGGCGGCGGCGAATCGCCGGGCTTCGGCCTCCCTCCCTTCCCCCAGGCGCCGACGCCCCTGAGCCTCGCCTCTTCCCGTTCCGCCCGGGCCGCGAGGCGAGCGGGCTTTCTCCTCGGCTCCCGCCTTGCCGCCTGCGGAGTCGATATGGTCCTCGCCCCGCGCCTGGATCTCGCGAGCGACCCCAAGGATACGGCCGGAGCGCTGGGGGGCTTCGGAGAGGATAGCCGGCTCGCCGGAGTCCTGGGCGCCGCGTATTCCCGCGGACTGTCGCGCGCGGGAGTCGCCGCATGCATCGGCCGCTTCCCGGGGCTCGGATCGATCTGCAGCGATTGCTACGAGGGAATGGCCTTCATATCGCTTCCGGTCGAGCGCCTCGAGCGCTGCGAGATGCGCCCTTTCGCCCGCGCCGTCGAAGCGGGAGCCGAGGCCGTCTTCGTAGGGAGGGTGCTCGTGCCCGCCCTCGAGAGCGAACGCATACCGGCCTCCGCGAGCGCCCGCGTAATCGAGGGTCGGCTCAGGGAATCCCTGGGGTTCCGGGGGCTCGTGATCGGCGACGACGTCGGGCCCGAGGAGGAGCCGGGAAGGGCGGCGGTCCTGGGCGCTCTCGCGGGCTGCGATCTCGGCTTGTTCTCCCGGCCGAGCGAGGCATTGGCGGCGGCCGGCGCCCTCGAGAAGGCCGCCGCCGCCGGCGAGCTCCCCGCCGTTCGCATCGAGATGAGCCGAAGGCGGCTCGACGCTCTCTTCTCCAAGCGTCCCGGGAAGTCCGCTCGGGGTAGGGCCCCGCCGGCGAAGCTCGCTCGGAAGGCGATGCGCGATATAGAGAGAGGCGCGAGCCTGCTTCGCGGCTCTCTCGTCCTCGAAGCCGGAAAGGCCGGGAATTTCGCGGATTCCCTCGTCCTCGTCTTCGTGCCGGTGCCGAACGCCCCGGAAGCCCTCGAGTCCGACGCCGTCCTGGCCGTCCTGCGCGCCGCGCTTCCCGGCGCGGCGGTCCTAGGCCTGCCCGCCGAGCCGGGGCCCAAGGAGACGGAGGAGCTCCTCGGCTTCATCGGCCCCCGCGGGCGCTATTCCGATGCCGCCATCCTCACCTACGACGCGCATTTCCGGCCCGCGCAGGAAGGCTTGGCCAGGCTGGTGGAAGAGTTCATCCCCAGGTACCGGGTAATCGCGATGCGCGACCCCTACGATGCCGCCTTCTTCCCGAGCGCCGCCGGCCTGGGCGCCGCCTACGGCTTCTCGGAAGGCTGCGCGCGCGCGGCGGCCGACCTGCTTTCGGGAAAATCGAAGGCGCGCGGTGGGCATCCCGTCGAGGTCATCGGCCTCGAAATCTAGAGGTGATCGATCTGGCTGGCCGCTGCGCGGCATGACGTTGTATATTGTAGTCTCCAAGGAGTACCCATGAGCATAGAGAGCATGCGTCCCCGTTTCGACGAGGATGACGACGAGCCGAAGGCCCCGCCTCCCCGAACGGAAGATGCCCTCGCCGAGCGCTTCCTCAAGACGAGGACCATACTGCTTTCGGGCGAGATAGACAAGGAATCGAGCGAGCGCTTCATCCGACAGCTGCTGCTGCTCGAAAGCCTCGGAAACGAGCCGATCAGCGTCCTCATCGACTCGCCCGGCGGCGACGTCGACGCGGGATACGCGATATTCGACATGATTCGATTCGTGTCGGCCCCCGTGCGCATCGTCGGCATGGGCCTCGTCGCGAGCGCGGCCGCCCTGGTCCTCCTCGCCGTGCCGAAGGACCGGAGGCTCGGCCTGCCGAATTCGCACTATCTCATCCACCAGCCCCTCTCCGGGATCCGGGGCGTCGCGACCGAGATCGAGATCCACGCCCGCGAGCTCGAGAAGACGAGGGAGCGCGTCAACCGCGTCATAGCCGAAGAGACGGGTCAATCGATTGAGCGGGTGCGCAAGGACACCGATCGCGACTTCTGGATGAACGCCGAGGAAGCGATAGCGTACGGCCTCATTTCCCGCTCGGCCGCGACTCGGGCCGACCTCGGCGCATGACGAAGGAGGATGTCGAGCCCGCCCTCGAGCATGCCTTCGCCTCGTTGGACGAGGCGGAGGCGAAGGGCCTCCCCGTGCGCCGCGGCAAGGTGCGCGACGTGATCGTCGGCGAGAAGGCCCTCCTCCTCGTCGCGAGCGACCGGATCTCGGCATTCGACCGCGTCCTATCGACGATACCCTATAAGGGGGAAGTCCTCTCCCGAATCTCCGCCTGGTGGTTCGAGCGCTGCCGGGACATCGTGCCCAACCACATGCTCCCGGGAGGCGATCCGGCCTCCCTCGGCATAGGGAGGGCCAGTCTCGTCCGCAAGGTGGAGATGCTCCCGGTCGAAGTGGTGGTGCGCGGCTTTCTCTCGGGATCGGCCTGGCGCGACTACGAAGCCGGCAAGAGCGTGTCGGGCATCGAGCTGCCTCGGGGCCTCTCGCGCAACGAACGCTTTCCCGTGGCTCTCGTCACGCCCTCGACGAAGGAGAAGGACGGCCACGACAGACCGATCTCGGGCGCCGAGATCGTCTCCTCGGGGATCATCGGCGAGGAACTCTGGCACGAGGTCCGCGCCGCGGCCCTGTCCCTCTTCCGGAGAGGCCAGGAGCTGGCCGCTCTCTCGGGTCTCATCCTCGCGGACACGAAGTACGAGTTCGGCGTCGCCGACGGGCGGCTCGTGCTCGCCGACGAGCTCCACAGCCCCGACTCCAGCCGCTATTGGCGGGCCGAGAGCTACGACCTGCTCTTCTTCTCGGGAGACGATCAGCGCGAGCTCGACAAGGAGCCTTTCCGCCGCTGGCTCGCCGAGCGAGGCTTCTCAGGCGGGGGCCCCGCCCCCGACATCCCCGATTCCGTGCGCGTCGAGGCCGCCTGGCGCTACGTCCAGGCCTACGAGGCGATCACCGGGGAGGGCTTCGAGAGTCTGGGCGCCGGCTTTCAATCGGAAGCGGCGCTGATCCGGCGTATTGTAGCCGAGCGCCTACTCTAGCTCCGTTTCGGAGCCGGTGTGCTCGGAGGTCCCATGCGCCTATCGTACGCCGTCCCCATGACCGCCCTCTGCCTCCTTTGCCTTTCCGCGTCCCGCTGCTCCGCCCCGCCGTCGTCCCCGGCCGGCCGCCGCGTGTCGATCGTCGCCTACAACGTCAAGAGCCTCTTCGACGCAGCGGACGACGGAGCCGAATTCCCGGAGTTCTCGGTGGCGAAGGGCAAATGGGACGATGCGCGATACCGTATACGCCTCGCTAACGTCGCGGCCGCCGTCCTCGCGGCCGTTCCGTCGTCGGGCGGTCCTCCCGGGCCGGACGTCCTCTGCCTCGAGGAGATCGAGAACGGGAAGGTCCTGGAGGCTCTCCGCTCCGGTCCCCTGTCCGCGTCCCGCTACCGCTACGCCGCCGTCGCGCCGGCGGAAGGCGGACCCTTCTCCGTCTGCGTGCTGTCGCGCCTGCCCATGCTCGCCTCCGCCTGCCACGCCGCATCGACGCCCGCGGGACGCGTCGGCCGCGCCATCCTCGAGCTGGACCTCGACGCCGGCGGCCGGCGGCTCGTGCTTCTCGCCTGCCATTGGAAGTCCAAGTCCGAGGGGGCCGAGGCGACCGAGGAGGCTCGGCGCGAGGAGGCGGCCCTCGTGCGCGGGAGGGTCGCGGCGAGGACGGGCGCCGACCCCGGCGTCGAGCTCGTCGTCTGCGGCGATTTCAACGAGAGTCCCGACGAGTACCTCCGGGCTGACCGTCGCTACGCGACGGCCCTCATGCCGGTCGAGGAAGCGACGCCGGGCCGAGGCCCGGCTACCGCGGGCGGATCTCGGCCCGCCCGCCTCCTCGTGGCCTCGGCGCCGGCTCAGGCCGCCCCGCTCGACGGGGAGGTCGTGCTCTACAGCCCCTGGGAGGTCTCGGGAGGCTACAGCTATTCTTTTCGCGGCAGCCGGGAGCGCTTCGACGGATTCCTCCTGAGCCCGGGCCTCCTCGACGCTCGCGGGCTCCGCTTCGCGGGCTTCTCGCCCGCCGGCGCGGCCTTCCTCATGGACGCCGAAGGGGTGCCCTTCGCGTGGCCGGGCCCGGGAGCCGCCGGCTACTCGGACCACCTGCCCGTCCTCCTCACGCTCGAAGAGAAGACCTAGGGCCCGCGTCGGCCGCCTCAGGCCCTTCGAGGGCCCGAGTTCCGCTCCCAGAACAGGCCGCCGTCGTAACCTTGGATACGCGCGTCGGCCGACGCGAGCTCGAGCCTGCGCAGCGCGGCCAGGCAGTGCTCCGCGTCGATCTCCATCGCCACGTATCGGCGCCCGAGCTTCTTCGCGACGACGGCGCTGGTGCCCGAGCCCGAGAAGGGATCCAGGACGAGGTCGCCCGGCCTCGAAGAGGCGAGGACCAGCTTGGCCAGGAGCTTCTCGGGCTTCTGGGCCGGATGACGGGTATTCTCGCGCATGGACCAGAAGGGCACGGTGAGGTCGGTCCACAGATTGGAGGCCGCCGTGTCGCGGAAGCGGCCGCCGGGACCCTCCTCCCAGTCCTTGGGCGCGCCGCCCTCCCGGTAGGGCGCCCTCACCCGCCTCCGCAGGCGCACCGCGTCCCCGTCGAAGCGGTAGCCGTCCGACACGGTCGCGAACCAGATGTCCTCGTGGGCGCTCTTCCAGTTCCTCGAGGAGGCGCGCCCCTTCTCCCGCTCCCAGGTTATGCGATTTCGCACCATGAGCGACCGAGACAGGACGCGCTGGACGGCCGACGAGCAGCGCCAATCGCAGCAGACGTAGACGCTCGCCTCGCGCTTGAGGAGGGGGAGGGCGGCCTCGACCCAGGCTCGCGTGTACTCCTCGTAGCCTTCGTCGCTCATGCGCGCGCCTCGCGCCGCGCCGAAGTCCTTGTCCAGGTTGTAGGGCGGGTCAGCCACGAGGAGATCGATCGAGGCGGGAGGAAGCCTGGGCAGGATCTCGAGGGCGTCGCCGAGGATTACCGCGTCCGTCGCGTCCGCCGGGGCGAGGCGCGATCGCGAAGCGCCGAGCGCGCGGGCCCTCTCGAGCTCGGGCGCGAGGCGGCGGCGGTCGTCCGCGCTCAGGGCGATAGTGCGGTTGCGGAAAGAGGGGCCGGCGGGCATCGCTTTCAGTCCGCTTCCGCCAGCCTGTAGAGGTCCACCCTCTCGCTCTTCCCCCGCACGACGGCGCCCGCGATCCGCTCGAAGCGCTCGGATCGCTTCGCGTCTCCCAGCCTCGCGTGGGTCTCCCCCGAGACGAGGAGATAGGATCCGTAGTCCTTGTTCAGGCCCTCGATGCGCGAGGCGAGGTTGACGGTGTCGCCGATCACGGTGAACTGGAGCTTCTTGGCCGATCCCACGTTGCCCGCTATCACCTCGCCGGTGTGCATCCCGATGCCGATCCGCACTTTCTCGCGGCCCGCCGCCGCGCGCTCCGCGTTCATCTCCGCCAGGGCGCGGCGCATGTCCATCGCGGCGCCGAAGGCATCGGCGGCGTGACTGTCGGTGGCGACCGGAAGGCCGAAGACCGCCAGGATGCCGTCCCCGAGGAATTTGTCGATGATGCCGCCCCGCGCGGCGATGACGTCGATCATGCGGCCCAGGTAGTCGTTGAGGAAGGCGAAGACCTCCTCGGGCGAGAGGCGCTCCGACATAGCGGTGAAGCCGCGGATATCGGTGAACATGACCGTCGCCTCGTAGCGGGCGCCCTCGAGCTTGACCCTCCCGTCGAGGATGGCCTCGGATATCTCCTTCGTGAGGTACTGCCCGAAGAGCTCCTTGATGCGCCCGCGCTCGGCTATTCCCTTGAGCATGGCGTTGACGCCCACCGTCAGCTCCCCGACCTCGTTGGCGGTCGTCGCGGGCGTCAGGGCGGAGAGGTCGCCCTCCCTCGCGCGGTCGATGTTGGCGCGGAGGACCTCGAGGGGGCCGACGATGTCGAGGCTCGTCCAGCGCGCTATCAGGAAGACGTAGACGAGGACTATCGCCAGGCCGAGGGAGAGCCCCGCCGCGATCCTCAGGGTGTCGAGAGGCGCGATGAGAGGCACCGGCAGGTCGTCGAGGCTGAGTCCGCCCGAGTGCTCGCGCGGCAGGCCCCTGAAGTCGATGCTGGGAAGCGATGCGCCCCCCTCCTCGCCGAAGAGAAGAGCCCTCTGGTCGGAGCTGAGGCTCGAGAAGGTGCCCACCGTAGAGATGCCGGTCCCGATGAAGAGGGCGACGACGATCACGGGCAGGAGGGTGGCCAGCGTCAGGACCAGGGTCAGGTTCTCCCGTACCTTCATCCTGTGGCCGCCCGGCAGGTTAGTGGCGAGCTCCTCCCGCGTGAACAGCAGCGGAACGAACCGGTCCTGGACCAGGTGGCGCTGGTAGAGATAGGTGAAGAGAGTCGATAGCGCGAGGAATGCCGCCTCGATGGGGAGCATTCTCGCCTCGAGGAGGACGCGGCTCGACGCGGCCCGGATGAAGCCTACGACGACGAAGGGGACGGCCGTCGCGAGGGCCACGATGTTCGGGGAGCGCCAGATCCTGGCTTTCGCGGCCCGTGCCAGTCCCACGGGGCAGGTCCCTCCCCGGCGCTTCGCGCGGAAGAACCGGATGAGGGGGGCATGGTAGGCCCAGGCCGCGCACAGGCCGAGGAAGAAGGCCCCTCCCTCGACGAGCCCGGACGCGAGCCTCGCTTCGGCTTTCGCGGCCAGGTCGGGCCCGCTAGAGGACCCGAGGTCGAAGCGGAGGGGCGCCCCATGATGCTCGGAGAGGTCGATGACGATGCTCCTCGATCGGCGCAGCTCGCTCTTCACCTCGTCGGCGACGACGAAGAAGAAGCCGAAGAAGGTGGCGAAGACGAGGTACAGCAAGGCGCCCGGAACCATGACGCGGGCGAGACTGAAAGAGGGCGAGCGCGCGGTCCGAATGGCTTTTCGCATGTCGCCTCTACTGTAGCGCCGCCCGCCGCGTTCCTGCAATCGCGGGGGAAGGGCGACGCTAGACAGGGCCGGAGCGATCGGATTATATTCGCTGCCGATCGCTGAGACGCGGGAGACCCCGCGCCGAGGAATCCAAAGCTGCATCATCCGATCCAGAGGGAAGCCTGATGGAAAAGAGAGACGGCGTCGTCGTCGCGTCCGCGTCGAGTCCGCCGCGGCGCCGATGGAGGGCCGCGCTGCCCTTCCTGGCGGTCCTCGCCCTGTGGCAGGCCGCGTCGAGCCTCGGATGGGCGAGCGCCTACCTGCTGCCCCCGCCCCTGCGCGTCGCAAGGGCGGTCGCCGTCGCGGCGTCGACCGGCGAGCTCGGCAGGCACGTCGCCGCCTCGGTCCTGCGCGTGGTCGAGGGCTTCGGGCTGTCGGTCGCCCTGGCGCTCCCCGTCGCGGTGCTGGCTTCCCTGGCTCCCGGCCTGGCGGCGGCCTTCAATCCCCTCTTCAGCTTCGTCCGGAACGTCCCGCCCCTCGCCCTCGTGCCCGTCCTCATCCTGTGGTTCGGCATAGGGGAGGCGTCGAAGGTCGCCCTCATCGTGCTCGCCTCCTTCTTCCCGATCTTCATGGGAACGGTCACGGGCCTGGGAAACGTGGACCCTCGACTCGTCGAGATGGGGAGGAGCGTCGGATTCCCGCGGCGGCGGATCCTGCTCCGCATCATGATCCCGGAGAGCGTGCCGAGCGTCGTGAACGGCCTCCGCCTGGGGCTCGGCTACAGCTGGCGCGCCCTCGTCGGGGCCGAGATGGTGGCCGCGGCCTCGGGCCTCGGCTACTGGATATTGGACGCGGAGGAGATGGCCCGGGTCGACGAGGTCTTCGCGGGGATACTCACGATCGGCGTCCTGGGCCTCGTCATCGATCGCGCCGCCTTCGCGCTCGCGTCGCGGCTTTTGCCCTGGGCCGGACTCGAGGCGCAATGGCAGGCCTGAGCCTGGTCGGAGTCTCCCGCTCCTTCCGCGTGGACGGCAGGGTGATCCGAGCCCTCGACGACGTCGACTTCGAGCTCGCCGAGGGAGAGATCGCCGTCGTCGTCGGGCCGAGCGGATCGGGGAAGACGACCCTGCTCCGCGTCGCCGCAGGCCTGGAGTCCCGCGACGAGGGCCGCGTGACGCTGGGCGCCGGGACGAAGATAGGCTTCGTGTTCCAGGAGCCCCGACTCCTCGCCTCCCTGACGGTGGAGGGAAACGTCTCCCTCGGCCTGGGATCGAGGAAGGCGGAGCGGGAGGGCGCGCCCCGCGTCCGCGAGGCGCTCGAGCTCCTGGGCATCGCGGGCTTCCGCCGCGCCTATCCCTCGCAGCTCTCGGGAGGGATCGCGCAACGCGTAGCCTTGGCGAGGGCCCTGGTGCGCGATCCCGACATCCTCTTCATGGACGAGCCTTTCTCGGCCCTCGACGCTCCGCTGCGCAGGCGGCTTCAGGACGAGCTCCTGGAGATACTGGCGTCCCGGCGGACGAGCCTGGCCTTCGTGACCCACGACCTCCGCGAGGCCGTCTACCTCGGCGACCGGATCGTCGCGCTGAGATCGGGCCGCGTCGTCAGCGACGAGGCGGTCGGCCTGGCGCGGCCCCGCGAGTCGAGGAGCGAGGGCTTCGCCCGCCTCCTGGATTCCCTCGCCCTGAGCCTCGGGGCGCGTCCCGAGGAGGACGGCTCGTGAAGCGTCTCATCCCGGCGATGGCCTCGATCGCCTTCGCCGCCGGAGTCCTATGCGCGGCCGGAGGATCGGAGGCGCGACCGCCTAAGGAGATCCGCGTCTCCTACGCGAAGTCGCCCTTCAATCTGCCCCTCATCGTCGCCGTGAGGCGCGGCATGCTCGAAGAGGCCTTCGCCGCGAAGGGCGTAGCCGTGAAGCTCTTCGAGATCGACTCCGGGGCCAAGCAGGCAGAAGCCATGGCTTCGGGATCCATCGACATCGCGGGCGTGATCAACACCACTTCCGTCATCCTCGCGGCGGCGGGCGGCAACGACCTCAAGATCGTATCGGGCTTCAGCCGGCCGACCGGGCTCTTCGCTATCGTCGCGAAGGATCCCGCGCTGCGCTCGATCGCCGATCTCAAGGGAAGGAAGGTGGCCGGTCCCAAGGGCACCGTCCTGCATCAGCTCCTAGCGGCGGCTTTGGCGAAAGAGGGTCTCGCGTTGGGCGACGTCGATTTCATCCAGATGGACATTCCCGCGGCTCGGACCGCCCTGCTCGCGGGCCAGGTGGATGTCGCCCTTCTCGCGGCCTCCAGCGTCCTGTCGGCCGAGGCCGCGGGATGCCGCGTCCTGGCGACGGCCGAGGGCTACGTGAGACCGCAGCTGGTGATCGCCGCCCGGGCGGCCTTCCTGCGCGACCATCCCGAGCTCGTCGAACTCTACGTCTCGGTGCACGAGCGGGCGCTCGCCTGGATCGCGTCGCACGAGGAGGAGGCCTCTGCCATCGGAGCCGAGGAGGAGGGCATCAGCCTCGAGGACGCCCGCAAGCTCGGCGCGGCGAGCCACTTCACCTCCGCCATCGGTCCCGCGGAAGTCGAGGCGATGGAAGAGGACGTCCGATTCATGCTCGGCGCAGGCATGCTGTCGGCCGCTGTCGATCCGAAGGGCCTGCTCGGTCCCGGCCTCCCGCGCTGAGGGAGGCCGGAAGGGCGCCGGATACCGATCGCGCCTTGGCTTCCGCGCCTCCTTCGCAGTATGCTTTATCGGATATGGCCGACGGCAAGCCCCTCATAGTCCAGAGCGATCTCACCCTCCTCCTCGACGTCCACGATCCCGGGTTCGAGGCGGGCAGGGCGGCCATCGGCGCCTTCGCGGCCCTCGAGAAGAGCCCCGAGCATCTCCACACCTACCGGATCTCCCCCCTCTCCCTATGGAACGCGGCGAGCGCGGGCCTGTCCCCCGCCGATGTGGAGACGACCCTCGAGCTCTACAGCCGCTACGAGATCCCGCGGGATATTTCCTTCATCGTCCGGGATACGATGGCCCGATTCGGCCGCCTCGTCCTCAAGGAGCTTCCGGCGCCCGACAGGCTCCTCCTGGCCTGCGCCGACGTCGAGGCCGAGCGCGAGATCGCCTCGTCGAAGAGACTCCAGAAGTGGCTCGTGCCGGCCCCCGGCGGCTTCGAGATACGCGTCACCGAGCGGGGAACGGTGAAGCGCGAGCTCTTCAAGCTCGGATGGCCGGTCAAGGACGAGGCGCCCCTTGCCGCGGGGGACCCTCTCGCCATCGGGCTGCGAGAAAGCCGCGCCTCGGGAGGGGCATTCGGCATGCGGCCCTACCAAATCGACGCTCTCGGGGCCTTCGTCGGCGGAGGGCTCCCGGGCTCGGGCTACGGCGTCGTCGTGATGCCCTGCGGCGCCGGCAAGACCATCGTCGGGATGGCCGCGATGGCCGCGATAGGCCGAAAGACGCTCATCGTCACCACGAACATCGCCGCGGTCCACCAGTGGATGGACGAGCTCGCCGACAAGACCGACCTTCCGCCCGAGGCCGTCGGCGAGTACACGGGGGCCGAGAAGACGGTGAGGCCGGTCACGATAGCGACCTACCAGATACTCACGTGGCGGCCCGACAAGGACGCGGACTTCCCGCACTTCGACCTCTTCCGCAGGGAGAAATGGGGCCTCATAATCTACGACGAAGTGCATCTGCTGCCCGCCCCGGTCTTTCGCGTCGTCGCCGAGATCCAGGCGGTGCGGCGCCTCGGCCTCACGGCCACCCTCGTCCGCGAGGACGGCCGCGAGGAAGACGTCTTCAGCCTCATCGGCCCCAAGCGCTACGACGTCCCCTGGAAGGACCTCGAGCGCCGGGGCTTCATCGCGGAGGCCTATTGCCGCGAGATCCGCGTCCCCCTGCCGGAGGACGAGCATCTCCGCTACTCGGTCTCCGAGCCTCGGGACAAGCACCGCCTCGCCGCCGAGAACAGCGCGAAGTACGAGGCGGTCCGCGAGCTCGTCGAGAACCACCCGGACGAGCCCGTGCTGGTAATCGGCCAGTTCCTCGATCAGCTCGGGCGCCTCGCGAAGGAGCTCGAGGCGCCCCTCATCACCGGGCGCACGCCCAACCCCGAGCGCGAGAGGATCTACGCCGACTTCAAAGCGGGCCGCGTGAGGGTCATCGTGGTCTCCAAGGTGGCGAACTTCGCGATAGACCTGCCGGACGCGTCGGTCGCCATCCAGGTATCGGGCTCCTTCGGCTCGCGGCAGGAGGAGGCGCAGCGCCTCGGGCGCATCCTCAGGCCAAAGGCGCGGAACTCCTACTTCTATTCCCTCGTCTCGCGCTATACGGTCGAGGAGGAATTCGCCGCCAACCGGCGCAAATTCCTGACCGAGCAGGGCTACCGCTACCACATCGAGGCCTGGGAATGAGCGAGAGCCCCGTCCCCAAGCCGAGCGCAGGCGATTGGTCGGACGCCCTCCTCACCTCGGGGACGGAGGCCCTGCTCGGCGCCGTGAGGAATTACATAGGGCCGATAAAGACGCCCTACGACAAGCGCGAGCTCGCCCGCCGCCTCGAGGCCTTCCTCCGCAGGGCCGAGACGAGGGAATCGCTCTTCGCCCTCCTCGACGCCCTCGACGTCCGGATCCTCGGCTCCTCCCTCCTCCTGGGCCCGGTCCCGGAACAGGCTCTCAAGGACCTTTTCGCGGGCGAATTGCCTCTCTTCGAGCTCGGCGTCAGGATGTCCAACCTCCTCGACCGCCTCCTCCTGTTCCGCTATCAGCACGGCGGGCGCAGGCTGATCGCGGTGAATCCCCTTCTCGAGGACGGGCTGCGCGCGCGCGCCCTCGACCCGGCCTTCTTCTTCGGCTTTCGGGAGAGCCCCGCCGCCGGCGCGGGCGAGGGCTCGGTCCCCGTCGACGCCAAGGCGGCCGTAGCCTTCTTTTCCTTCCTCTTCCACGCCCCCCTCTCCACGCGGAAGGGAGGAGGCCTCACTAAAAGGGCGGCCGAGCGCGCGGCCTCGCTCTTCCCCGGGCTCTCGGCGGCGGACGGAGACCGCCTCGGCGCCCTCGCGCGCGCCCTGGCGGCGGCGGGGATACTGCGCGCCGTCGACGAGGAGGAGCGCTGCCTCGATCGGCAGGTTTTTTCCCGCCTTCTGTCCGAATGGGCGGAGGACCTGCCGTTCTATCTCGCTTCCTGCGTCGCGGCCGAGGGCTGGCCGGAGCCTATGTATCCCGACGGGGGCCGGGAAGGCGCCGCCGCCTCGCTCGCCGTCATCCTCGCGAGCGCCCTCGAGAGCCTGCCCGACGGCGTCGCCCTGCCGCGGCCGGTCCTCGCCCGATGGACGAGGATCGTCGCCCGGCGAGCCCGCTTCGCTCCGGATCCCGCCGCCGCGCTCGGGCCCCTCGAGGATCTCGGGATGCTGGCGCTCCGCGGCGGAGGCCTTGTCCCGGCCCGAAGAACCGCCGCGGCCGCGACGGGAAGGCCGGGCCTGCTCGTCGTGGAGGGCGCCCACGCCCTCCATCTCATGCCGGAGGCGAGCCTCGAGGACCGGCTCTTCGTCGGCTGCGTGGCCCGGCCCGTCTCCCTGGGAACCGTGTGGAGCTTCGAGGTCCAGCGCGACACGGTCCGCCGCGCCTTCGCGGCCGGGCTCGAAGCGGCGGACATGAAATCGCGCTTCGAGGAGCTGTCCGGCGCCGACCTGCCGCAGAGCTTCGCCTTCTCCCTGACGGCGTGGGAGGAGGAGTATCGCTCGCTCCGCCTCTATCGCGGATTCACGCTCGTGGCCGACGAGAGGCTGCGGCCGGTGATCGAGCGGTCCGCCGCCCTCGGGAAGATAACGGCGGACCGGCTCGCGCCGGGCGTGTACTTCCTCTCCGCCGGGACCTTCGAGGAGGCGAACGCCGCCCTGTCCTCCGCCGGGCTCGAGGCGCCGCCCCTCATGCAGGCCCGCTCTCCGGGGCCGGCCGCCGGCGCGGGGGCGGGCGACGGCCTCGCTTTCGGCGCGGCCGCCCCGCCGGAGCCGGAGCCCCGCTCCAGGATCGACGCGTTGCGCGATCTTATCGCCCTCGGCGGACCGCCGCGGGCCGGCGGTTCCGGGCCGGACCCGGAGCCGCGGCTCTCGGCCCTGCGCGCCAGCCTGGCCTCCTCCGGCAGGCCCGAGGAGGAGCGGCGCGAGCTCGCGGACCGCATCGAGCGGAGGCTCGTCCTCACCGAGAGGCAGATTGCGCAGTCCGACCCCAAGCCCGAGCGCCTGGAGGCCGGCGGGCTCGACTATCTCGGCAAGGTGCGCGTCGTCGAGCGCGCGCTCAGGGGCTCGGGCGACAGGCTCGAAGTGCTCTACCGGCTGCCCGGCGCGGAGCCCGTCCGGGCCCTCCTCCGGCCCGTCCGGCTCGACAAGAACGAGAAGGGGCTCGTCCTCGAGGCTGAAGACCTCGTGACGGGCGGCCCCGCCCGCGTACCCCTCGGCGCCGTGAGCACGGTGCGGAGGGTGCGCGCATCCTTATTCGGAGAAGATCAATGAAGAACCAGAATCAGAACCAGCAGGAGCGCCTGGGCCATCAGGACCAGCTCAAGCTCGCGGTGCTCGTCGACGCCGACAATACCCAGGCCTCGATCGTGGACGGCCTCCTCGCCGAAATAGCGAAATACGGCGTCGCGAGCGTCAAGCGCATCTACGGCGACTGGACGAGCACGAATCTGCGCAGCTGGAAGGACAAGCTCCTCGAATTCGCGATCCAGCCGGTGCAGCAGTTCTCGTACACGACCGGGAAGAACTCGACCGACAGCGCGATGATCATCGACGCGATGGACCTACTCTACACGGAGAGCCTCGACGGCTTCTGCATAGTGTCGAGCGATTCCGACTTCACGAGGATCGCGATGCGGCTCCGCGAGGACGGCAAGATGGTGCTCGGCTTCGGCCAGCGCAAGACGCCCAAGCCCTTCGTCGCCGCCTGCGACAAGTTCATCTATACCGAGATCCTGCGCGAGCCCGAGGAGGACCGCGAGGCCCGCGGCGACCGCGAGGCCCCGCCCAAGGCCGCGGCCGACATCAAGCTCGACCGCAAGGCGGCCAACCTGATGCGGGCGGCCGTCGAGGACGCGGCCGACGAGTTCGGCTACGCCTACCTCGGAGCCGTCGGCACCTACATCATGAACCGGCAGCCCGAGTTCGACCCCCGCAACTACGGCTACCGCAAGCTCGGCGACCTCATAAAGGCGTCGGGGCTCTTCGATATCGACGAAAGGGCCAGCCCCACCGACCAGGGCAAGCAGATCTACATCAAGACCCGGTCCAAGGGACGCTGACCGGACGGGCCCGGGCGCCATGCCGACCATTCCGGCCATCAGGCGCGCGGTCGCCTCGGACCTCGAGGCGATCATCGGCCTCAGGCTGGCATTCGAGCGCATAACGCGCGACTCCGGTTCCCTCGACGAGGTCTCCCGCCGAGCCGAGCTCGCCTCCCTCCTCGGAGCCGACATGGCGGAAGGCAGCCTCGTCTGCTGGCTCGCGGAGGACGGCGGGCGCGCCGTCGCCCAGGCGGCCCTGCGCGTCAGGCGGCGCGCGGGCGCCGTCGCGGGCGGGCTCGGCGAGCTCCTCAACGTCTATACGGATCCCGCCTACCGGGGCCGCGGCATCGGCTCGGCCCTCGTCGCCGAGGCGATGGCCGCGGCATCGGCCATCGGCCTCGGGCGAGTCAGGCTCCGCCCCACCGAGGACTCGAGGAGGATCTACGAGCGGGCGGGATTCCGCGCGGAGGGAAGCGACATGGTCATCGATCTCGGAGACGGCCTATAGCCCGAATATCCGCATCCGGTTCTCCCGCCCTATCCTCGCGAGCTCCTCGGCGATCGGCGCCCCGGGCCGGGCCTTGCGCTTGATCTCGATCGCGAACTGATTCATGGAGAAGTGGTTGAAGGCCCGGACCCCGTCGCGCTCCTGGGGCGTCGCCCGCCCGAGCCGGCGGCCGAGCTCGTCGCGGTAAATCTCGAAGAGGCCTCCTTTCCGCAGCTCCCCCACGCCGGAAACCCACAGCTCGGGCCGAGGCGCGCCGGAGGGCCCGGTCTCGCGCAGGGCGCGATAGAGGCGCCAGGCGAGGTCGGCCATCGCGGCCTGGCTGCCGGCGAGCAGGGCCTCGAGGCGCCGGCGGTGCAGGCCCGCGCTCTTCGCGAGGATCGCGAGCTCGGCCGTCTTGGGCGTATGGACGGGGGTCTTGTTGAGGATCAGGACCTCGCGCCGGAAATCGACGCCGAGCTCCGAGCGGAACCAGCCTTCGGCGAGCTTGCCCGACTGCCCGACGAGATAGCGGTTGTTGGCCGCCAGCTGCTCCTTCTTCCCCGGGTTGTCGGCCACCAGGATGATCCGGATCTCGGCATCGGGGCCGACGTCGTCCAGCGCGCGGTTGTAGACGATGGGAGTCTCCACCCGATAATCCTCGTAGCCCCGCGCGGCGCGGACCCGCTCCTGGGCTTCCATGAGGTAGGGATTACCCTCGCTCCAGGACCTGACCAGGCCGCGGAACTCCTCCCGAATCGCCTCCAAGGCGACGTAGGCTTCGCTTCTCACACCGTCCAGGATGCCGGCGGGACGGCCCCCGCGCAAGTGGGAGACTCTCGGGGAACCATGCTACAATCGATCCCGGAGGGACCATGAAGCGATCGCGCGCCGCCTTCCTCGTCGTCGGCCTCGTCCTCCTCCTGGCAGTCCAGGTCCTGTGCACCTCGATGCTCCTCGCTCCCGCGGGTGCGAGGATGCAGTGGCCGGAGCCCGGATCGCGCCACGGCCTCGAGTTCATCGCGAGCGGCGACGCGTGGGCGGCTCCCGGGCCCGGGGCGATCGTGTCGCTGCGCGTCGAGGCGGTGCCCGGTTCGACGCCCGGCGCCGAGCCCCTCGGCTTTCCGGCCGAGAGGCCCCATATTCGGTACGGGGGCCAGTCCCGTTACGCCTTGCCGACCTGGACGGCTCGAGTGGCGCTTCCCTCGGAGGGAGACTGGAGCCTGAAGGCCGTCGCGCTTACGACGGACGGCAGGCGCATCGAGTCGGCGGGGCGCAGGATCCTCGCCTCAGCGGCCCTCGGCGGCGTCGCCGACAGAGGCTTCTCCTCGTGGTCCGTCCCCCACCTATCCGCCATAGGGTTCATCCTGCTCGGCGCCCTGGCAGTCGCGTATTTCGCCCGGAAGGGAGGCCCCTCGTGGCTGCGCGCGGCGGCTCCCTGGATCGTTCTCGTCATGTGGGCCAACGAGCTCGCCTACCAGAGCTACTGGATGGCCGTCGGCGGCTGGTCGCACTCCGTCTCGCTCATGCTGCAGATGTGCGGCCTCTCCATCATCTTCCTCCCGATCTGCCTCTTCATGAACGACGGCCCGAGGCGGCGGCGCCTCGCCGACGTCCTCTACTTCTGGGGCCTGGGCGGCGCGGCCCAGGCCATCCTGACGCCGGACATCGGCGCCTCGGGCTTCCCCTCCTACCGCTACTTCTCCTTCTTCATATCCCACGGCATGATCATCGTCGCCGTGATAGCCCTCGTCGCCTCGGGCTCGGTAAAGATCGGCCCGCGCTCCCTGGCGCGATGCATCATCGTATCCAACATCGTCGTCGTGCCGGCCTATCTCGTCGATCGCCTCTTGGCCCTCGTCCCGCCCTACGCCCCCGGCAACTACTTCGCCCTCGGCTACCCCCCGCCTACGGGTTCGCCGATAGACCTGTTGGTCAGGATCTTCGGCCCTTCCCCGCGCTATATCCTGGGCCTGGAGATCATGGGGGTCCTCGTCTTCGCGCTTTTGTGGCTGCCATGGGGGATCGCGGCGAGAGCCCGCGCGCAGGATCGAGTTTCGATCAACTAGTCATTATTTTTTTATACGTATCGCCGGAAGATTCATATTGCGGTGGTAGGTTCCTTTTGAATTATATTTTCATCGGCATTAAATTGTATTCCCGTGAGCTATGCTATAGAAATAGGTAGTAGGAGGCATGCATTCCAAGGCATAAGATCCCATGGCATGCATGACTCGATGTAAATCTTTTTCCAATAGGCAAATGGTGGCTGGAGGGATCGGCTTTGGAGGCGGGGCGCGCTTTGTCGCCTCTTCCTTATATATCCGGATGGAGTCCGGCCTCAGCGGCTGAGGAGGGCGAATCGGGGAGGAAGAGAATCGGGTCTCGAGAAAGAGTAAACAAGGTCTTTATCTTCAATAGGAGGCAGTCATGAAGAAGACGATAGTGTTAATCCTTGTCGCGGTGGCGATACTGGTTTCAAGTTGTACTCTTTTTACCGGCAGTCCAGGAAATATTTATGGCGAATATTACTATGACGGCTCATCCTTACCCTACCTCTCACTTGGAGGTTTCCCCCCAGGATTAATTTATCCATACAATTATTACACAATATCTCCCGGAACATATGCTGTCTATTACCAGATATACTCTTCTGTTTACGGCTATGTTCCTTCTCCTTCCTCATATTATTATGCAACATATAGTGTCTCAGCAAATCCGGGTAGCTTTCTCTCAAATGGATCCGATAAACATTTTGGTCTTTATCTGAGCTATAATGGTCTTGATAATTTTGGGAATGGCGCCTCTGTTTACTTGTCTCAAACTCCAGGGGCAAAGGTAACGCCCAAACTCGGCACCTTCAGCTGGACCCAGAACGGTCTCACCGTCACCGTCACGAATTCCATAGTCCAGTTGACCGCCGATCAACTCGCCAAGTTGCAGGTCAATACAGTCGGGAAGAAATAGATGCGATTGACCCTAGCCCCGGAGACCCGGGGCTAGTGGTCATATTGAAAATATCCAGTAGTCCTTCGAAAAATTACCACAAGAAACATCAACATTATCCACTGATAAAACCGCCGCGACGAAGTTGGCCAGTCGTCGCCACCAAGTTAGGGTATCGCCATGTCCAAGTTGGGTAGCCGCCGTGCATAAGTTAGCCAATCGCCGTGTCCACCTTGGGCGGCGACCTCGCCCAAGTTGACAAATCGCCTTATACAAATTGGCGATACCGATGCCGATCAGCATTGCCTCTCCCCGGTATTTCCCGTATCCTGCCCTCTATGTCCGACGAACCTCTCCCCGTTATAACGGCAGGAGACAGCTCCGGCCGCTTGATGCGCGAGGGGGGAAAGCTCTCTCTTCTCACGATGGCATCGCGCGTGCTCGGTCTCGTGCGCGAAATGACCAGGGCGGCCTTCATGGGCACCGGCTGGCTCGCGGACGCCTTCGCCGTCGCCTTCACCCTTCCCAACTTCCTCAGACGGCTCTTCGCCGAGGGCTCCATGACGGCGGCCTTCATTCCCACCTTTACCGGCTACATCGCGGGTAGCGATGAAGCCGAAACGAAGGAATTCCTCTCCGCGACCTTCACGGTCCTCGTCTTCCTCGTCGGCGCGGTCGTGGCCCTCGGCATCGCCCTGGCCCCTTGGATCGTCCTTCTCTTCGCCTCCGGCCACCACGACGAGATGGCCCTCCTCACCCAGATCATGTTCCCCTTCCTCGCCCTGGTGGCCGTCGCGGCCTTCTTCCAGGGCATACTGAACTCGATCGGGATCTTCGCGCCCTCGGGGATGGCGCCCATTCTCTTCAACGTCTGCTGGATAGCCGTACCCTACCTCTTCGGGCGGCTGGCCGGGAACCCGGCTCGGGCCATGGCGGTGGGCATACTCATCGGCGGTCTCGCCCAGGCCCTCTGCCAGCTCCCGGCCGTGCTCAAGGCCGGCTATCGCTTCGGCTTCATCGGTCTCGGGCGGGCCTTCCGCAACCCGGGCATGAAGCGCGTGTTCGCCCTCATCGGCCCCACCATCGTGGGCATGGCCGCCTACCAGATCAACATCCTCGTCTCGACCTACCTCGCGACCAATTCCGGCACCGGCTCCGTGGCGAGCCTCCAGTACTCCCTCAGGCTCCAGGAACTCGTCCTCGGCGTCTTCGTCGTGTCCCTCGGGACGGTCCTCCTCCCCGACCTGGCCGGCGCGGCGCGCGCGGAGGACTGGAAGTCCTACGCGCGCAGCCTGGAGGGGGGCATGCGCGCCATGCTCCTCATCACCATCCCCGTCGCGGTCTATTCGATGATAGTCGGCGCGGACATCGTGACCCTGCTCTTCCGCCGCAGGGAATTCGGACTCGAGTCCGTGCGCCTCACGTCCTCGGTCTTCTTCTGGCACATGTCCGGCCTCGCCTTCATCGCCGTCAACCGCGTCATCGCCCCCGCTTTCTACGCCCGCGGCGACACGAAGACGCCCACCCTGGCCGGCCTCGTGTCGGTAGGCGTCAATATCGCCCTGGCCTTCGCCCTCGTAGGGCCGCTCAGGGCGCCGGGAATCGCCCTCGCCCTGACCGGCGCCAGCGCGGTAAACACGCTCGTCCTCGTCGCGATCCTGCTCCGGTCCCGGGTGCCCGGAGCCTCCGCGGCGCTGGCCAGGTCGGGCCGCTATTCGCTCAAGCTCGTCCTGCTCTCCGGCCTCGCCGCCGCGCCGGTCCTCGCGATGAGACCTATCCTGGGGGCCCGTCTGGCCGGCTGGAACGTCAATCTGGCCGCCGGCGTCTCCCTGGCGGCCACCTTCCTGGCGTTCGGATGCGTCGGGATCGCGCTCCTCGCCCTCAGCCGGGACGAAACGGCCCTGATGCTGGTGCGGGCCTTCCGCCGGCGGCGCCCGCGATGAACCGGAAGCAATTCTCGTGCCTTAGTGGTCTCGTCCCGCCGCGCGGCTTGACAAAGCCATGGGCGGATGCTATGGTTCCGACGCTTCGCAGTATGCCCTTGTAGCTCAGTTGGCAGAGCATATCCATGGTAAGGATAAGGTCAACGGTTCGATTCCGTTCGAGGGCTGT
>CAZBGA010000031.1:0-39162 GCA_964491385.1 uncultured Treponemataceae bacterium
TCTCCTCCTCGTCGAGGACCCAGTCCCGCCACTTCGAGCTGCCGTAGGTCATGGTCCCCAGGCAGATCCGGGACACTTTCATCCCCGTCGTCCCGAGACGAACGTATTCCATCCTGATCCTCCTTGTTTCCCGCGGGCTTCCGAGCCCGGGATGGCGAGGCCCGCAAGGTCCCGTATCTGTAATAGAAATAATTACAGTTAAGGCACGAAAACGACCCGCCTCGACAAGCTTTGCCTCACGAAGGCCCCACCATTCCCGCCACGTCGCGCAGGCTGTAGGTTCCCAGGAAAGACAGGAGGCGCCCATCGGCCTCGTCGAATACGCGGTCCAAGGCTCTCTCGAGCCGCGCCCCGAAGCGGCAGCTCTTGGCGCACTCGTGGCACTTGGCCTTGAGCGCATCCTGCTTCGTGATCATGTAGATCTCGCTGAGCGGAATGCCCTCGAGGGGCACGGCGAGCGAGAACCCTCCGCCGGCGCCCTCTTTGGAAGCGATATAGCCCTTGGCCGCGAGGAAGCTCAGCACGCGCCGTACGCGCACCGGGTGAACCGAGGCTCTCTCCGCGATGGCCGAGCTGGACAGCACCCTCCCGCCTTCGGCTTCCAATAGGAGAATGCAGTGAACGGCGAGCGAGAAATCCGTATTCACGATTGCCTTTATACGATGAGATGAACTGTAAAATATTATATTGCAGTTCGACTGTCAACATCTTTGCCGGCTCTCATGACATTGCAAGACAATTTTAATATTCGAGCATCATAGCCAATCACGCCCTCATTCCGCGGCGAGTTTCGAGAAGAGCTCGATCGCCTCGGCGCTTTCGTAGGCGGCGCCTCCGACGATGCCGGCAATGGCCTTGCCCTTCTTGTTTATGATATAGGTCGTCGGTATCGCGTCGGCATGGAAGGCCCTGCCGATGTCCCCGCCCCTGTCCAGGAAAATCGGATACGTAAAGCCGTTCTTCGCGATGAAGGCCTTTACCGTACCCTCCTCCTCGCCGAGGCTTATTCCCATGACGGTAAAGGCCCCGGCCTTGGCCTTCGTCCAGAGCTTCTCGATGGCCGGCATCTCCGCTCTGCAGGGAGGGCACCAGGTCGCCCAAAAATTGAGCAGGACCAGCTTTTCGCGCTGATCGCTGAGCTTGGTCGAAGCGCCTCCAAGAGCCTGCACCGAAAAGTCGCCTACGTCCACCGGCTCGGGAAAGACGGTGAAGCCGAGCTTCGACAACTCGGCGGCATACCAGGGCTTCGCCCCAGGGGCCGCCTGCGCGGCGAGGGAGGCCGTCGATAGGAGGACGGAAGCCGTCAGCAGGAAGGCTCGATAAGCTCGTAAGGGATTACGCATGGCCGCCTCGCATGAAATCATACCGTATCTTCCAAGGCCCCGCTCTTCGTCTCCGAAGGCAGGAGGAGGGCGCTCGCGCCCGCGATCGCATAGGCGATTGCGAACACCGCCAAGGGCAGGGCGAGGGAAGCGCCTGTCACCAAGGCGCCTATCGACGGCGCTATAGCTCCCGCGATCCTGGTCATTCCGCTAGCGGCGCCTATGCCGGTCGTTCGAATACTGGTCGGATAGGCTTCGGGCGTGTACGCGTATACTGCGCCCCAGGCGCCTAGGGCGAAAAAAGACAAGAGGATCGCCGTGAGCATTATTGCCAGGGGCGTTGCCGCGAGGGCGAAAAGCCAGGCGAAGGCCCCGCTCGCCAGAAGGTACGCGCCCATAGTCTTGCGGCGCCCCCAGCGCTCGATGAGCCAAGCCGCCGAGAAGTATCCGGGTATTTGCGCAAGCGCCATGATGAAGGCGTTCGGATAGACCGCGGGCAGGGAGAATCCCTTCGAGTGGAACCAACTGGGGAGCCAGGTGAAGGCGCCGTAGTAGCCCAGCGAGATCATGAACCACACGAGCCATAGGAGGACGGTGGTCCGCCTGAGCCGCGGCGCGAAGAGGTCGACGGCGCGGGGGCCCTTCGCCTCGTCGGCTCCCGACGCGCTCGGCAGGGCGAGCTCTCCTGCCGGCAGGCTCGTGCCGTTCACGGCGGCCACTCGTCCCAAGACGGCTCGGGCTTCTGCGATCTTCCCCTTCACGAAGAGGTAGCGCGGAGACTCAGGCACTCCGTTCCGTACGGCGAAGAGAAGGAATCCCGGCAAAGCGGAAAACGCGAAAAGGGGACGCCAGCCAAAGCGCGGCACGATGAGCCAGGCTATCCCCGCCGCGAACACTGTCCCGAGAGCCCAAAAAGCTTCAAGGTACACGAGGCGCCTGCCTCGATTCTTGGTCGGAAGGTATTCGGAGAACATCCCGTAGTCCACCGGCAGGGCACCGCCGACACCGAAGCCCGTCAAGATTCGAAGGGCGAGGAACCACCGGAAGGAAGGCGCGAAGGCCGAGAGGAACCCGAACAGGGAATAGAACGCAATTGTAAGGACGAAGCCGACTCTCCGGCCGATCCTGTCGGAGAGCCTGCCCCACACCAGGGCCCCGATCAGCATTCCTACGAAGATGGCGGTAGCAAGCAGGCTTTTTTGAAAGACCGTAAGGGACCATTCCGCCGCCATGGCGGGTAAGGCGAAGGCTATTAGCAGGACCTCCATGGCGTCCGCAGCCCAGCCGAGGCCGCAGATTACCAGGAGCCGACGCTGGAAAGTGCCGTATCCGACCTTCTCCAGCGCTTCTTCATAGGAAACGCTCTGCATGATACCACCCCTGAGGAAAGTTGTGGCCCCGTGCAATCGCGTCGAGAAACCGTAGCCTCTTCGCGGTCGCGCCGGGTGGGGCGGTGCGGCGTCGCAAGTAGAGAATATCCATAGCGATTTCCAAAGTCAATGACGCCGGCGCGGCGAGCCGCTCCCTCAAAAAACGGGGCTGCCTTCTTAGGCAGCCCCGCAGGCATTCATGATCGCAGAGTTTAAGCTTTCGCCTCGTTGGCCTTCGCTTCGAGCATCTTCTCGGCCTCGAGCATCTCGGGACTTTCCTTCTTGGAGTTGCGGACAGCCCACAGGATGGCGACGATGGCGATGACGCCTACGACGAGGCCCAGTATCCAGCCTGAGTCGATGCTCTGGTTGGTCTGCGTGACTCCGAACTTCATGACGAGCACGAGGACGAGGAGGCTCACCATGTTCATGACTTTGATAAGGGGGTTAAGGGCGGGGCCGGCCGTGTCCTTGAGGGGATCGCCGACCGTGTCGCCGGTAACGGCCGCCTTGTGGGCCTCCGAGCCCTTGCCGCCGTAGAGGCCGTCCTCGATGGACTTCTTCGCGTTGTCCCAGGCGCCGCCCGCGTTGGCCATGAAGACCGCGAGGAGCTGGCCCACGAGGATGGAGCCGGCGAGGAAGCCGCCGAGGGCGAAGGGCCCGAGGAGGAATCCTACGAGGATGGGCGCGAGAATTGCGAGGACGCCGGGACCGATGAGCTCGCTCTGGGCCGTCTTGGTGCAGATGTCGACGACGCGAGCGTAGTCGGGCTTCTTGGTGCCGGCCCAGATCGCCTTGTCGAGGAACTGGACGCGGCATTCCTTTACGATGAGGAAGGCGGCGCGGCCGACGGCGCGGATGAGCATCGAGCTGAAGAGGAAAGGCACGGCCCCACCGAGGAGGAAGCCGATGATGACGATCGGCGTCGCGACGGAGAGCTGGCCGGCGATATTGTTGTAGAGATCCATGTGGCCGGACAGGAGGCTGATCTTGTCCTCGCTGCCCATCGCGATGACCGCGATGAAGCTCGAGAAGAGGGACACGGCCGCGATGACGGCGGAGCCGATCGCTATGCCCTTGGTTTCGGCCTTCGTGGTATTGCCCACCGCGTCGAGGTCGGCGAGGATCTGCCGGGCGCGCTTGTACGAGCCGGGCTTCTCCTTCTCCATCTCGTCCTTGTCGTAGCCCATCTCGCCGATTCCGTTGGCGTTGTCGGCGACGGGGCCGAAGACGTCCATCGAGATGGTGTTGCCCGTGAGGGTGAGCATCCCGATGCCCGTCATCGCGACGCCGTAGGCCACGAAGAGGGGGTTGGAACCCGAGTATACGAAGACGGAAAGGGCGATCGCGATCGCGATCACGATGACGTTGACGACGGTGGACTCGTAGCCGACCGCGAAGCCCTGGATGATGTTGGTCGCGTGGCCGGTCTGGCAGGCCTTGGTGAGGCTCTTAACCGGCGCGTGGGTGGTGTGCGTGTAGTAGCTCGTCACCTTGTTGAGCACCATCGCGAGCACGACGCCGATGAAGCAGGTGAGGGCCGGGCGCAGATCGAGGCCGGAGCTGATCCCGAAGTTGGCCCAGAACGGCAGATTGGCCTCGGGGTTAGTCGGGCGCAGATAGAAGAAGCCGAGGATCATGAAGCCCACGACCGAGATCGCCGAGCCGATCCAGAAGCCTCGGTGAACGTTGTGCAGGGCGACGTCCGAAGTGTCGTCGGCCTTGGCTCTCACCGTGTAGGTGGAGATGATCGAGCCGAGGACGCCTATTCCGCGCACGAGTAGGGGGAACATGACGCCGATATGGCCGAAGGTGGCCAGGCCCAGGATCATCGCCGCGACGATCGTGACCTCGTAGGACTCGAAGATGTCCGCGGCCATTCCGGCGCAATCGCCGACGTTGTCGCCGACGTTGTCCGCGATGGTCGCCGCATTGCGAGGATCGTCCTCGGGGATGCCTGCCTCGATCTTGCCGACGAGGTCGGCGCCGACGTCCGCGGCCTTGGTGTAGATGCCGCCGCCCACGCGCATGAAGAGCGCGAGGAGGGTGCCGCCGAAGCCGAAGCCGAGGAGGGCCTCGTAGGCCGACTCGCCGAATGTCATGAAGATGAGCGTGCCGCCGAGGAGGCCGAGGCCGTCGGTGAGCATGCCGGTGATGGTGCCGGTGCGATAGCCGAGCTGGAGGGCGTCGCCGTAGCTGTGGCGGGCGGCCGCCGCGACGCGGAGGTTGCCCTGGGTGGCGAGGCGCATGCCGACGAAGCCGACGAGCCAACTGAAGGTGGCGCCGACGAGGAAGGCAACCGAGCGGCCCCAGTGGAACCAGGCGTTAGGACTCGAGGCCGTGAAGTACAGGAGGATCGCGATGACGATCATGAGGGGAGCGATCTTCTTGAACTGGGCGCCGAGGTAGGCGTTGGCCCCCTCGCGCACGGCCTGGGCGATCTCCTGCATCTTCTTGGTGCCCTGGTCGGCCTTGCGTACCTGGCTGACGAGCATCCGGGCGTACAGGAGCCCTCCGACCGCGATCGCGAGCACGACGAAGAGCGCTATGCGCTCGACGGGCGTGAATGCGGAGGTGGGATCGAGGAAGGCAAAAGGCTTGAATTGGGCGGTCTCGCCCGTCGCCGGGGCTGCCGCGGCCTGTGCGCCCAGGAAGGCGACGAAGACCGTCAGGCCGAGGAGGACGACGAGAGACACCGCGAGGCTGCGGCGGCTTGTCCGCTTACGGCCCACACTGCGCGATCCGATCATATAGACCTCGATTGGTATGGATATGCATCATTTCCGCAAAAAAGCGGAAATTGGGATAAGGAAAGCATATAGAGGAAGATTTGCCAAGTAGTTCGGGGGTCTAACTGTTTAAATATTCCTTAATAATATGAAAAATAGCGCCCGAGCCGGAGCGCCGGGCGCCGTCATCGTCGCCGATTCCCCCCGCTCAATCGAGGTGAAAAACCTCCAGGAGATCCTTGGCCACGGGCGACCCGTCGGGGTTCGTGTCCATCAGGTCCTTCATATAGTCCCACCATTTGCGCATGATCGCCTTCTCGGGCAGCCTGGCAGCGGTCGAGCCGGAAGCGAGCTTCTGGACGCCGAAGAGGATCAGGGTCTCGGGGTCCAGGAAGATCGAGTAGTCCGTTATGCCCGCAGCCGTGAGCGTCTCGGCGAGCTCGGGCCATATTTCATCGTGCCGCTTGCGGTACTCGGCCTCGAATCCGGGCTTGAGCTGCATTTTAAACGCGACGCGCTCCATGGATCGCCCCCTATTTTCCTACGCTCACGGCACTGCGATACTTCTCGACTTCCCAGTTTCGTATGAAATCGACCTTCTCCTTCGTCATGTGGAGGGCGCCGCCGAAGCTCTCCGTATAGACCGCCACCTTGCAGGCGTCGGCATAGAGGAGGATAGCCGCATCCGCGGCCGTGGGGTTGGCGGCGCATGAAAAAGCGCCCAGGCCCTGGACTACGACGATCCGCGGAGCGGAGGCGTTGCGGGCGACAAAGCCCGACCAGGCTTGCTCGATGCCCTGCGCTCCGCCTTCCGCCAGCAGGAATTCATGGCCCGCGTAGACGATATGATCCGGCGTAAAGGGTTCGGCGAGGGGCACGAAAGCCTCGCGGGACGAGGCGCGGGCGAGGGACTCGCCGTCGGCCCGGAAGCGTATCGCCGCGGCGCCGAGACTCGAGAGAATCGATGTCGCGTCGGCCACCGAGCGTGCGTCGGCGGGACGCGCGACCATGTCGGGCATCCGCTTCACTTCGCCCGATATCTTCGCCATCACCAGGGCCGAGGCGGCTTCCACTTCTCCGGGAGTCTCGCCCGCCACCAGGAGGCCGTGGTTCTGCATCAGCATGATCGAAGGGAGGGATCCCTTCCGCGAGCGGAAATCCTCGAGCGCGGCGCGGACGGTCCTGGCGAGTACGTAGCCCGGGTCGACGAAGGGCACCCAAATGCCTACGTCGGCGAATAGGCGCTCGAAGGCCGCCCTTCCCTCCCGTCCGCAGGCGATGCCGTTGACGGCCGCGGGATGGGTGTGGACGACGTAGGCCTGGGGAAAGAGTCCGTGCATGAGGGTCTCGACCGAGGGACGCTTGGTTTCTCCGGCCATCCTCGCGGCCATGAGATCGGCGAGGGCCGCCACCTCGCGGGCGTCGGCTTCTTCGGGATATTCCGCGCTCCATATTGCGTCGAGCTTCGTCCTGTCGATCGCGCAGAAGCCGGACCCGTCTATGGTCCCGAGCGAGCTGCCCGAGGCCTTCACATAGAGCGAGCGCGCATCCTTGAACGAGGTATTGCCGCCGCCTGCCAGGACCCAGTCGGGGTCCGAGCCGAAGCGGCGG
This sequence comes from uncultured Treponemataceae bacterium, assembly GCA_964491385.1. Taxonomy (GTDB): domain Bacteria; phylum Spirochaetota; class Spirochaetia; order Treponematales; family Rectinemataceae; genus UBA1306. The sequence goes on from CAZBGA010000031.1 coordinate 7,033, forward strand.
GAGAGAGTCACGAGGTCGTCGAGCTTGTCCATCTCCTTCAGCTCCTTTCCGCGAGGATGCCGCGCTCGTAGGCCTTGACCGAGGCGACGAGGCCCGTGTCGGCGGGCACGCCGGATCGTCGACAGTACTCGTCCCACGCGGCGCTCCAGGGAAGGGACTTCGCTTCCTCAAGGAGGGCTAGGCGGGCGAAGCCGTCGGAGGCCGCGTCGGCCGCGAGGAGAGCCGCGCGGGGCTCGAGGAGGGCGGCGAGGAGGGCTTTCCGGGTCGAGCGCGCGCCGATGGCCCATGCGCCGACGCGATTGATCGAGGCGTCGAAGTAGTCGAGTCCCACCCTCACTCGGGATAGCTGGCCCGACCGGATCAACTCGCGGCAGAGATCGGCCAGTTCGTCGGTGAAGGTTACGACATGGTCGGAATCCCACCGCACTCCTCGGCTCACGTGGAGGAGGACTCCGGGCACGAAGGGAAGGACCGACGTGATCTTGTCCGCGACGCTCTCCGTAGGGTGGTAGTGGCCCATGTCGAGAGTCACGAATTTCCTCCGCGACGCGGCGTAGCCGAGGTAGAACTCGTGCGAGCCGACGACGAAAGCCTCGGAGCCGATGCCGAAGAGCTTGCCCTCGATGGCGTCCTCGACTTCGTTCTCGGGGAGGGTCTCGGCGTAGATCGCGTCCAGGGACTCCAGGAGGCGGGCCCTGTAGCCGGCCTTGTCCACGGGGCTGTCCTTTGCGCCGTCCGCGATCCAGAGGTTGTGCGTGCATGGGCCGCCTTGGGCCCTGCCCATCGCGGCCGCGATCCGGCGCGCGCGCTTGGTATGCTCGATCCAGAAGGCCCGGATCTTCGCGTCCCGATGCGAGAGGGTATAGCCGTCGACGGCCAAGGGGTGCGAGAAGAGGGTGGCGTTGAAATCGAGGCATACGCCCTTATCCTTCGCCCAGCCGATCCAGCCCGCGAAGTGCGAGCTCTCGATCTCGTCGCGGTCGACGCCCTTGCCTCCGAATTCTCCATAGCTCGCGTGGAGGTTGACTCGCTTGGCGCCGGGGATCTCCCGCAGGGCTTCTTCGAGGTCGGCCCTGAGCTCGGCCGGGTTGCGCGCCTTCCCGGGATAGTTCCCGGTCGCCTGTATGCCGCCGCCCGAGAGCGTAGCGCCCGCTCGCTCGAAACCGCCGACGTCGTCTCCCTGCCAGCAATGGATCGAAAGGGGGATACCGTCGACTGCCGCTATCGCGGCCTCGGCGTCGACGCCGACCTCGGCGAAGCGCTCCTTCGCCAGGGCGAATGCTTTCTCGATTCGTGATTCGTGCATGTATAAGTCCTCCTAAAAACTCAAGTCTTGAATTTTTCGGTTTCGCCCGCCAGGGCTTTTACCGATTCGACCGCCCTGATCGACAGCGAATTGGTCGCGGACGCCGCCGCCCTGATCTGGGCGGCTCCCGACGCCATTTCGGCCATGCCGTTTTCGAGCTCGGAAGTCAGGCGCAACAGACGATTCATTTCCTCCAGCACGGTCGCGCTGCCTTCGCGCATGGCCGTCGCTTCCGTCTTGACCTCGCTGGTGACACTATTCATACCCGAAAGGGCTTCCACTATCTGCGATGAGCCCTCGCTCTGTTCCCGCATGGCATTCTTAACCTCCTCTTCGAGGTTGGACAAGACGGCTATTTGCTCTACGATTTCCTCGAAGGCCTTCTCCGTGTCGACCGAAGAGGAAACGACGGCCTCGATAGCGTGCCGTATGGAGTTGATATTCCTAGTCACCGCTTTTGACTGGATTGCGGCGTTTTCCGCGAGCTTTCTGATCTCATCGGCGACTACGGAGAAGCCCCTCCCGGCCTCGCCCGCATGAGCCGCTTCGATCGCGGCATTCATGGCGAGAAGGTTAGTCTGCGAGGCTATGCCGCTTATGAGGGCGTTGGCCTCCTGGAGGCTATTCGATTGTTGGACGATATCTTTGGCCTGAGCGGAGAGTCGTCGGATCGTTTCCCTTCCCTCGTTCGAATGGGATTGGAGCCGTTGGTAGTAGGCACCCATGCTCTCGACATTGGCGGTAACCGACTGGACATTAGCTACCATCTCCTCCGTGGAGGAACCCGAGAGCGAGACGTTCTCGGCGAGGCGCTCGATGGCGGCGGTCAATATCCCGACGCGCTTGGCGATTTCCTCGACTGTCGCCGAGGATTCCGACACCGATGCGCTCTGATTGATCCCTTGTTGCTTGATCGAATCGATTGTCGCGGCGATCTCCTGTACCGCGCTCGTGGTGTCGTTCATGTTCGCGGCAAGTTCATCCATGTTACCGTTGATTTTGCGGGTTTCCTCTTTTACCCTATTCACGAGGTCGCGGATGACACCAGTGAATACGTTGAAATCGCCCGCCATGACGCCTATCTCGTCGTTCGAGGATACCGCGATCGTCCTTGCGAGATCTCCTTCGCCCGCGGCCACATCGTGAAAGGCCGCGGTGATGACGTGGAGACGACGCGTGACGGACGTCATAATGATAAGCGCGGTGACGATCTGCGCGAGAAAGGCCAAGATCACGATGGAGATCGTGATAAGGAACGTCGTCCTGAGCTTGGTGGCCGATGCGGCGACGTCGGCCTGGACGGAATTCTCCTCGCGATCGATTATGGCCTGTATCTTGCCTATGATCGCGTTGGCTTTATTGAAAAGGTCGACGCCATTGAGGCTATATCCTCCTACATTGGACTTTCTGATTACTCCGAGGACCGACGAAGCGAAATCTTTGTATTCGTCGCTTTTATAGGCGAGGTCCCTGTCTGCCTGACTATCGTTCGACAGCTCCAGGGCCCGAGAAGAAAGCAAGGAACGTATCGACCCGAAGCGGGCGAGGAGGTCGAGGGCTTCGTTTTCGTCGATGCGCTTGTTCGCGGTAACGATCCCCGACGCCATGTCGCGGGTACGGTTTGCCCATTCTTTGGCTTCCTCGAGCATTACGAAGCCTAGATAACGATTCGCCGTTCCCGGCGAGGCGTGGGAAGCGGCAAGTCGGGATCCATCGAGGAGGGAATCGACGGTCGACGAGTATGCGCTGAAGGCATCATTCGGATCTGCGGCCATTCCCCTGACCGCGGAACGTATCGAGCGGATCGCCGTGAGAGCTTTGTCGACGTCGTCCAGGATCTTTTCGGGAAGTCTCGCCTTTTTATACGCTTCCACCCACGGATCTTCGGAGTCATTGGTCGCCTGGACGGAGGCGTCGAACTTGGCTACATCGAGTCCCCCCGAGAGCAGGAGAGTCGCGGTGTCTCTTTCCTTCTCGACGGCGCCGATAAATAGACTGGCCTTTTTCAAGTACTGTAAGTTTAACAAAGCATCTTGGATTTCCGAATTGTCGTGAGACTGGGCAAAGATATCCATGTAACTGAGCCCGAGGGCTATAGCAAGGGGCGCTAAAGCGAGGGTAACAAGTTTAGCTTTGAGTGTCACGGGGCAGCCTCCTGGGAGAAAAGGCGAGCAGGACCATATTCACCCGCTCACCACGGCGCCGGATAGAAATTAGAAACGTTCTCTCGCGTAATAAGCTTGTTGGGCAGGTATTTTACGGGAGCGAAATCGATGCCATTGAAATAATCCACGGCCATCGCGATCGGCAAGGCGCCGTCGATCTCGCCGGGCTGGTAGGTGGTGGCCGATACCTTCCCTTCTTTGACGAAATCCAGGGAAATCCTGCAATGCCCTTGGGCGACGATTACTATGTCGCTTCGGCCCGTTTCCTCCAATGCGTCGACTATACCCTGGAGGGCAGTGGTCTGGTCGGCGGAAATTATCCCGCGCAATCCCGCTCCGTGCTTCTGGATCCACGCTTTGATCATGGACTTGGTCTTCTCTCGGCTGAACTCGGTGTAAGCTTTCTCCAAGCATTCCATGGCCTTCGCATAGCTCGCGAGCTCCGTGACGGCGGCCCAAGTCCTCGCATAATAAGGTCCGGACCCCGGCATATGCTGGATGATTCCGTATCCGCCGTCCTTATCCAGGCTATCCGCCAACCTGCGGGCCAACTGTCGGAATGCGCCCCATTCGTCGGTGCCGGTGTAGCCTAGAATATAGGGGAAGGTCTCCGCGGCCGGCATCGTCGTAGCCGCGATGACCGGGATCCCGGCGGCATGGACCTTGCCGATCAACCCGACGCTGGCCTTGACGTCATTCGCCGCGAAGATGATTATGTCCGGTTTTTCCTTGATCGCCTGGTCTATCTGCCGGCGCTGGACCAAGTCGCTGTCCTGGCGCGGCAGGGGATAGCAGGTAAGGTCGATCCCGAAATGCTCGGCGATCAGCTTCATACCCAGATTATGGGCCTGATAATAAGGATGGTAAGCGGGATTTATGCTTATTACGCGCTTGCCTTTAGCTCCATCGGCATTGGATGGCGGAACATCTCGACCTTGGACGTCCCATCCGGCGTATTCGAAATCGTGCCAATGCCGCGAATCGGTCTCAGGGAGGCTCTCGGGATCGGCAGGGCGGGCAGGTATGCTCTTGCGCTCCTCGTTCCATGCGAGGAGCGAATGACCGTCGCTCGATTTCAGTGCCGAGAGGTCGATGGTCCGGAATTGATTCAGGTCGAGCTCCAGGATATGGACGTTCTCGAGGTTCTCTTCCCCGAGGTTCTTGATTTCGGACATCGATTTTACGAGATCGTTGATTCCTTGCGTCATCTCCGCCATCGAATCGGCGTTCTGGGCCGAGAAATTGCCGATCTCCCTCATGGACGACTCGATCGTGTCGGAGGCGACCCCTATCTCCTTGGCCGATTCTTGGACATTATGCGTGACTGCGTTCAACTCGACCATGGCTTCGGTTATCTGCTCGCTGCCGATAGTCATTTCAGTGAGGCCCTGGACTATTTCGTTTACGCTTTGCGACACTTCGGCGATGGTGTCGGTCATGGCCCGGACGGACTGGTCGGCCCGATACGTCAAGCTCTGGGCGGCATGAATATTGAGAATGGTCTCCGCGAGCTTGGAAGAGATGTTCGTCGCGTTCACCGCGGTCGTCTCGGCCAATCTGCGGATTTCGTCCGCCACGACGCTGAAGCCCTTTCCGAACTCGCCGGCGTGCGCGGCTTCGATGGCCGCGTTCATGGCCAGGATGTTGGTTTGAGAGGCTATCGCCTCGATAATCCGCGAGAATTCGTTTATGCTGTCCGCCGAGTCCGCGATGGTGGTTATCAACGTCAGGTTCTCTTCCATGCCGTCGACGCTTTCGGTCGCCCGCTCGGAAAGGGACTCGATGACGCCTTGCTTGGAAGTGGCGATCTTCTCGATGCTATGGATCGAAGCGATCATTTCATCTATGGCGCTCGACGAGGCGGCCATGGAGCCTGCCTGGGTTTCGACCTGGCGCGCGACGTTCTTGATCGCGCCGCGAATTGCGGCGACCGAACTTCCCGCGGCCTGGATATTCGTGTGCAATAGTTCTTCGTTGTTCCTCATGTTGTTGATGCCGGCGGCGATCTGTTCTATGGCCGATGATAGCTCGGCGGCGCTCATATCCAGTCTCTGACTCGTGCTTCGGCCGGCGTCATTGACGATCTTCATCTTCATGATGAGATTATGTATTTTCGCGATGAATATATTGATGCCGCGCGCGAAGGCCCGGATCAGGGGATCGCGCTCGACTTGAATCCTCTTGGTCAAGTCTTTCTCGCCTTCGCCGATTTCGCCGACGGCGAGCTCCACCTTTTTTAGCTTGCCGAGGACCGTCCTGAATACGATTACGGTCATGATCAAAATCGTAATGGCTTGCAGGGCGCCGACGACCGGCCCGAAGCCGACGGCGCGGAGCAAAGCCTCGAACGCGCCGGTAAGGCTCATGACCAGATCGGCGCAAATCAAAAGGAAAAAAGCGACTATATAATATGGAACGATCCCATGTCTCTTCATGGTTGCCTCCGACTTTCTCGACTATACCCTCCAGTCGACATTCGCCCGTGCGCGTCGAATGTATGGCTACCAATTCAGTTTTTTGTCCTCGCAGCAGCTTTTTATTCCGAACCGTCGCTCGTCGTCGCGGCGCCAAGGGAACATCCGGGAAGCCGACATCCAGGAGACAGGGAGGAGTCTCCTGACCGTTATAATCGGAGGCGACACGCCGTTGCGCTTTATGAACGTGTGTCGACGCCCGGTTCGACGCGACGCTCGACTAGAGACTCTTTTCTCTCATCGGCCTATGCCTCGCCGCCTCGATCGCTTTCGGCAGGAGTATGGCGACGACGAGCAGGGCGCCCGTGATGATGTTCATGATCGCTCCCTGCACGTTTACCACGGCCAGTCCGAACCTCATGAATCCGAGCAGGAAGGCCGCGATGATGACGCCCAGGACATTGCCCTTCCCCCCCGTTATGGCGACGCCGCCGAGGACGACCATCGTGATGACCTCGAGCTCCCAGCCCATGGCGATATTGGGGTTCGTCGACCCGATCCGCGAAGTGAGGAGAATCGCCGAGATGCCCGAGCACAGGCCCGTCGCCGCGAACGCGGCCATGCGGACGCGAGCTACCGGCACTCCCGAGAACTTTGCCGCGGTCTTGTTATTTCCGATCGCATAGGAGTAGCGCCCCGCGATCGTAAAGTTGAGGACGACCGCCGCGACGACGGCGATGACGAGGAACACCAGAAGCTCGAGCGGAACGATATTGGCGATGGCGTAGCCTTGGCCGAGGAACCCGAAATCCGCGGGGAACTTCGTGTAGGCCTGGTCCCCGAGCACCGCATTGGGAATGCCCCGATAAAGGGACATCGTGCCGAGGGTCACGGCGATTGCGGGGAGATCGAATTTCGTGATGAGGAAGCCGTTGAAGAGGCCCGCAAGAAGGCCGACTCCGAGCCCGATCGCGATGAGAAGGGGCGTAGATACGCCGTTCGCGGCGGCCATTCCGATGAAGAGGGAGCAAAGCGCGATGATCGAGGCCACGGAGATGTCGATGTCTCCCAGGATGATCACGAAAATCATCGGCATGGCGATTATCGCCTTTTCCGTAAAGTTCAGGGTCGCGTCGAACAGGTTGGCGGGGTCCAGGAAAATAGGCGATATCAAGGAATTCGCGGAGACGACGAGCAAGAAGAGAAGGAAGATGAGCGATTCCCAGGAGCCGAGAAAACCCGCGAGGCGCCTGCCCAGACTCGGGCGTCGACCGGCGAGCCTCGATCCTTCGACGCGACTTCGCCCGTCCATCTTACTTTCGCGGCTCATATCTTCCTCCGGGCGATGAGCTTCATCTGGTTGCTTCGGTCGATAAGAGTGTTGGAAACGATAGCGAAGATGATGACGATGCCTTGGATGACCATCTGGAAGAACGGCGAGATATGGATGACCGTCAGGGCGTTGTTGACGACGCCGAAGAAGAGCGCCCCGATCACGACGCCGAGGACGGTTCCGGCTCCGCCCACGAAGTTCACGCCGCCGAGGACGCACGCGGCGACGGTCTGCATCTCGAATCCCGAGGCGGTCTCGCTTTGGGCCATGCCGTAGCGGGAAACCCAGAGCACGCCGGCGAGCCCCGCGAGAAGGCCCGAGGCGGTAAGGACGAGCATCTCGACCTTGCGCTCGCTCACGCCCGCGAAATTGGCGGCTACCTTGTTGCCCCCGAACGCATAGACCTCGCGGCCCGAGGAAGCGAAGCGCATGAATATCCCCGCCGCTACGGCGACGAGTATCGCGATCCACACCATGCTCGACAGGCCGAATATCTGCGTGCTGGGGATAGATAGGAAGGCGGGGCTCATGTCCCTGGCCGTGACCCAGGCTCCCTTGCTGAAGACGTAGACGAAACCCCGGTAGATGCTCATCGTCGCGATGGTCGCGATCAAAGGCGGTAGCCGCCCGAAGGCGACGAGGGAGCCGGACAGAGCGCCCAAACAGGCGCCGATCGCGGCGGCGATCGGAAGGTAGGTCCAGGCCGGGATGCCCGGGATATGGAGATTGAGCAGTCCTGTCACCATCCCGGTGAATGCCATGGTCGAAGCCACGGATAGGTCGATGCCGCCGATGAGTATGACGAGCGACTGGCCGAGGGCGACTATGATGAGGGCGCTGGTGTCGTTCAGGATGGCGTTCAGGCTCTTCGGCCCGATGAACGAAGGGGAACGGAGCGACACGAGCAGCACGAGGACGATCAGCGAGATGAGCAGAGTCGACTCGCGGCGCTTCAGGATCCGCTTCATTATCGATCTCCCCCTTCGGCGGAATCGCTCGCCGCGACGCCGGCTTCGCCGATGCCGATTCCGGTGGCGGCGCGCATGATCGACGCCTCGTTAGCGGAGTCGCGATCGAATAAGGCGGCTACGCGCCCTTCGTACATGACGAGGATCTTGTCGGACATGCCGAGTATCTCGGGGAGCTCCGATGAGATCATGATTATTGCCAGGCCCTTCGTCGCCAGGCTCGAAATGAAGGAGTGGACGGAGGCTTTGGCGCCGACGTCTATTCCCTTCGTCGGCTCGTCGAGGATCAGTATTTCGGGCTCGGTGGAAAGCCATTTCGCGAGGACCACCTTCTGTTGATTGCCGCCCGAGAGGGTCTTGGCGTTGGCATTCCATCCGGAAGCCTTGATCTCCATCTGCGCTCCGTAAGTCTGAGTCACCTTGCGCTCCGCGCTCGCGTCCAGGAACGGACCCTTCGCCAAAGCGTCGACCTGCGGAAGGGTTATGTTCGCCGATATGCTCATGTCGAGGATGACGCCCTGGCTCTGACGATCCTCGGGCAAGTGGGCTATGCCGAGGCGGAGGGCCTCCCGCGGCCCGGAGATCCGGACCTCCTTGCCCTTCAGCAAGATCTTTCCGGCGTCTTTCGGCTCGAGGCCGACGAGGGATAGGACGACGTCCGTACGGCCGGCGCCGACGAGGCCGAACATGCCGAGTATCTCGCCTTTCTTGAGGGAGAACGAGACATCGCGGTAAAAGCCCGCGCGGGAGAAGCCCTGGACCGAGAGTATCTCGGGTCCCGGATTGGCTCGGCGCGTCGGATACATGCTCGAGAGCTCCCTGCCCACCATCATGCTGACGAGGGAATCTATCGTCGCTCCCTTTATCTCGCCCTCGCCGACATAGCACCCGTCCCGAAGCACGGTGTAGCTATCCGCGATCTCGAATACCTCGTCGAACTTGTGCGAGATGAAGAGTATGGCCTTGCCTTCGGTTCGGAGCTGGCGGATGATCTTGAAGAGGTCGGAGGTCTCCCTTTGCGATAGCGCGCTGGTCGGCTCGTCCATGATGACGAGGGAGGCCTCCTCCGAGAGCGCGCGGGCTATCGCGACGAGGTGGCGCTGCGCCACCGACAGTTCGCGTACCAGGGTATCGGGCGAGACCTTGAGCTCGACGCGCTCGAGGAGAGCGACGGACTGCGAGCGCATGCCGCGCCAATCGAGGAGAGGCCCGGGGCCCCGCTGGAAATGCCCCGAGAAGATGTTCTCGGCGACGCTCAGATCGGCGAACATCGAGGCATCCTGATGGATGGCCGCGATCCCGGCGCGACGGGCGTCGACGGGATTCCGGAAGTCCCTCTCGATCCCGTTGAAGAGTATGGTGCCCGAGTTCGGTTGATGGACTCCCGTCAGCACCTTGACGAGGGTCGACTTGCCCGCGCCGTTCTCCCCGATCAGGGCGTGCACCTCTCCCGAGCGCATCGTGAAGTCGACGCCCTCCAGGGCCTTGATGCCCGGGAAATATTTGCTGATTCCCCTCATTTCCAGAATGGTCTGTCCCACTGTGAAGCACTCCTTCTCCGTCCCGAAGAGCCCGACGTTGCTTTGGGTCGAGGGACAACCAATCAAGCCGAAACGCGGGTAGCGCGCCTACTCCCGCCATACGACGGGAGCCCATGCGCGAGGCATGAGCTCCCTCCCATCGCAGCGCTAGAAAATCTTGGAGAACTTCTCTACGTTGTCCTTGTTGAACACGAAGGGCAAGCCCATGACGGCCATACCGTCCTTCGCGATCGTGATATTGCCCATCCGGCCGGCCTTCACGACATCGCCTTCCTTCCCCGAAACTTGCTTCTTGATCAGGGCGAAGGAGATATAGGTCGCCGTGTAGCCGAGGTCGACGGGGTTCCAGAGCGCGAACTGCCGGCAGGCCCCGTTGTCTACGTAGAATTTCATCTCGGAGGGAAGGCCGAGGCCGGTGAGCTGCACCTTGCCGATGAGGCCCTTGTCGGTGATGGCCTTGCCGGCAGCCGCCACGCCGACCGTCGTCGGAGCGATGATTCCCTTGAGGTTGGGATAGGAATCGAAGAGGCCCGTCGCCTCGCGGTAGGACTTGTCGGAAAGATCGTCGCCGTAAACGACGGCATCGAGCTTCATATTGGCGTATTTGGGATTGGAGGCGAGCTCCTTTTTCATGACGTCGATCCACGCGTTCTGGTTGGTCGCCTGGCTGGTGGCGGACAGAATGGCGATCTCGCCTTGGTAATTGATGAGCTGTCCGATGAGCTCGACTTGCTGCTTGCCGATGAGCTGAGTCTCGGAGGGAACGAGGTCCACCATGCGGCCGCCGACGCTGATGCCGGAGTCGAAGGAAATGACCTTTATGCCTCTCGACATGGCCTTCTTGGTAATGGGGATGAGAGCGTCCTTATCGTTGGCGGAGATGACGATACCGTCGACCTTCTGGGCTATAAGGGAATTGATGATCTCGATCTGCCCCTCGGCGGTCGGCGTGGCGGGTCCCTGGTAGATGACCTGGACGCCGCCTATGGCCTGAGCCGCTTCGTTGGCGCCGTCGCGGCAGGCATCGAAGAAGGGATTGCCCATGCCTTTGACGACCATCGCGATCTTGAGCGGAGCCGCGAAGACGGCGCCGGAAACGACGACGGCGAGCACGAGAATCAGGGCGAGCAATTTCCAAGCTTTTCTCATGAAAAACCTCCTGAAGGGAAACTAAGATAAAAAAGGCTACACCTGAATCCCCGAACGCGATACGGGTCTGATCTACGATCGACCCGCTACGTTTCTACGATTTGAAGCGAGAGGGCGGGGAGCCCGTGAGATTCTTGAATTTTCGCGCAAAATGCCGAGCGTCGGTATAGCCGACGGCTTTTGCCGCGTCGGCGACGGAGATATGCTCCTCCCGTATGAGGCGGCCGGCCTCTTCGATCCTGAGACGGACGAGGAAGTCGCTGATGGTGATGCCCGCGTGCTGATGGAATAGGGTCGAAAGGTAGTTGGGGGAGAGGCCTACGATCGCGGCCGCATCGGCGACAGTAACGTCCGCGTTGAAGTTCTGCTTGAGGTATTCGATCACCGGGCCCAGGACGGCGTCATCCTCGAGGGAGACCGGGCGAATCCTCAACCGCCCGAGGCAAGCGGCGAGATCCTCGGAATCCACCGGCTTGAGGAGATACTCCGTCACGCCGAGGCGCAGGGCGCTTCGCGCGTACTCGAATTCCGCGTAGCTCGACACTATTACCCAGCGCGTGACGGGCGACAATGCCGAGGCGGCCTCGATCGCGGCGAGGCCGTCCATGCCGGGCATGCAGACGTCGACGAAGGCGCAGTCGGGAAGGGCTTCACGGGCCGCCGCGACGAGCTGCATTCCATCCGCGGCCTCCAGAATCGTCCCGGAATCGAAGCCGAATTCCTCGAGCGAGGAACGCAGGACGTAGCGCGCCGGCCGTTCGTCGTCCGCGATCAGGAATTTCAATTCGAGTCCTCGAGGCGATCTTCGCGCTTGAAGGCGCGATCCAGTTCGGCGACGGGGATCGCGATCCTCGCCCTGAATCCCGAACCGGGAGAGCTCGATAGCTCGAGATCGGAGGAGGAATAGAGCAGGGCGAGCCGCTCTCGAACGTTGACGATGCCGATGCGCCCGGGATCGCGGATGGCCGTGGGATCGCAGCCGATTCCGTCGTCTTCAACCTCGAGGAAGAGCACGCCCGAGTCGATCTTCCCCGAGACCCTCGCGCGGCAGGGATGCATGGACGGCTCGATGCCGTGGACGAAGGCGTTCTCGAGGAGGGGTTGGATGATGAGCTTCGGAATGTTCAGCTCGGCCGCGTCCGGTTCCAGCTCGAAGAGATAGGAAAACTTCTCTTCGAAGCGCAGCTTCTGAAGATGGCAATAGCGCTCCAGGAAGGCGAACTCCTCCCGCACCGAGGACCATCGGCCGTGATCGATGGTATAGCGCAACATGTCCTTGAAGGCGTGGAGCGAAAGCTCGAGGGCCGGCCTGGCTCCCATCCGATTGAGCGCCACGAAGCCGTTGAGGACGTTGTACATGAAATGCGGTTGTATCTGGGCCTGGAGGGCGCGGTACTCGGCGTCTTCCCGTGCCCTAAGGGTGGCGTTGGCGATCGCGTTGTCGATGACCTGCGCGGCATAGCTGGAGAAGGATGCGAGCTGCGTCATCTCGAGGTCGGTAAAGACCCGACTCCGCCTACCGAATACGCAAATGCCCTGGAGCCTTCGCCCGCCGGAAAGCGGAAGCGCAAGGACCGATTTCAGGGAAGGATCGATGCCGCTTTCGGCAAGCGTTCCCGGCGCAAGGACGGCGTCGTGGACCAGCAGAGGCCGAATATGCCCGATCGGCGCGCCGGATCGCCTCTCCGGCCCGTCGCCGACCCCGAAGCCCTCCGCGGTGCAGGTGCGGATGAGAAGATCCCAATCGGAAACGGGGGGAAAGCCGGACCATGCGTACCGCGTAACGCGCCCGTCCTTGAGCAGGCATATCGCCGAGCATTCGGCCGCCTTGTCGCGGAGCAGCGCGTCCGCGACGATGGCGAGGATACGGTCGAGGTCCGGCGCTTCCGGGATGGCTTTATTCACGTCGCCGAGGAGGGAGGTCAGAGTGTCCACGTTCGCCTTGAGCCGCGCGGCGAAGAGATTGATATGCTCGGCGAGAGACCCGAGCTCGTCGTGCCCCATGGGCGCGACGCGAGACGAGAAATCGCCCTCCGACATGCGTCCTACGGCCCGATCGATCAGCGAGATATTCGCGAGTATGGAGCGGGTCGTGGTCAGGACTCCCGCGACCGAGAAGGCCATCACGAGAGCGCTCATGATACCGTAGGCGACCAGGGCGCGGGACTCGGCAAGGACGGCGCTCTGCTCGAGGAGGCCCACGAAGCGGTCGAGGTAGCTCTCGAATATGTTGCCTAGATAGAAGGAAGCGTAGCGGACGTGGTCGAAGACCGAATAGAGCGATTCATCCTTGGAGAGCTGCAGCCAGATGTATAGGTCCTCGGAGCTATTGTATCTCTTTTGGATGAGCTTGATATCCGATTCCAATACGGCGAATTCCTCATAGGCGCGGGCGCTCAGAGTATCGGCCACTTTATACGATGACCGCAATTCCTCGTCGTTGAGAAGCTCGAGAAGGGCGGGATTGGCCATGAACGCGGCGTACTCAGTACGGAATTCCGCGACGGATTCGGCCCATTCCTTTTCCGTCGCGAACCCTCGGGGCGTGAGGATGACGCCCTGGAGAGAGGAATACAGCCGGGGGCTGAATAGGCCGAAGACGAGATCGATCATGAGCCCGTGGGCGCGCCGCGCCTGAGCGATCAGGCGCACTCCCCCATCGAGCGCCCCCCGCATCGCGGCTATTTGCTGATAGGTCCGAACCGACATGGCGGTGACGAAAAGGAAGCCCCCGGCCACCAGAAGGACGAGAGCGAGGAACTTAGTCCGAATCCGCACGCTTGAATTATAGCATGACCTCGCCGAATGCGCACATGAAGGACCGCGGCGAAGAGGTCACGTTCATATTTCGCCGGCAAGGGCGCGGCGGTAGTCCTCGGGCGTATCCACGTCGAACAGGGAGCCCGCGCCCGTCTCGACGATGATGCAGTCTTTCCCCGAGACGAAATCGCGCAGCGAGCCGCGCGGATCGAACTCGACGATGGCAGGGATCCAGGCCGAGGGGAGAAGGGCGGGATGGCCGCGCCTGCCTTCATGCGAGCCGAAGGCGGCCGTCTCGCTGCCGCCTTCGACGAAGGCCGCCTCGATGGCCCTGTAGTGGGCGGGCTCGATGAAGGGCATGTCGGCGTGGGCCAGGAAGAAGGCGGAAGACTCGACCGCGGGCAGGGCCGCCTGGATCGAGACGAGCATGCCTTCCTCCCAGCGCGGGTTCTCGACGATGCGGAGTCGTCCCTGTTCGCGTGCCGACGCGTAGGCCGGGTCGCCGAAGCGCATGGCGACGTCCGCCGCGCAGTGGCCGACTACGAGGATGGCTCGGCAATCCGCTTCAAGGGCCGCCGCGACCGCAGTCTCGACCAGCGTGGAGCCGCGGAAGGCCAGCAGCGGCTTGAGCTTGCTCGCCCCGCCCGGCTCGACCATCCGCGATGAAGCCCCGGCGGCGGGAATTACGCAATCGAACACCGGCTACTTTCTCCTGTACCAGTATCGGTAGAGCTCGAGAAAGCCCATCTTCTTGTACAGGCTCACCGCCGGGGCGTTTTCCGCGACCACCTGCAGACATGCGCGCTTCGCGCCCATGGCCTTGGCCGCTTCCAGGATGGCCGCGACGATCCTCTTCCCGAGGCCTTGTCCCCTCATCCCCTCTTTCACCACGATGTCGAAAAGGCCGACGGAGCCCCTATCGACCGCGCCATATCCGCACGCGACTGTCTCCGAGCCGAGCGAGACACTCGCCGCCACTTTCTTCGGGATCACGTTCCTCAAAATCCTCGCGATCGTGTCCTTCCTGCCTTCCGCGCCGCTGCAGCCGCAGAAGCCGTCGATCCAGGCGCCGTCGAAATCCGTCCTGATTTCCGTCCGGCGATCAATGCCTCCGTTTACGAACGCAGCGTAGGCCGACAAGTCGAGAGTCTGAACCGAAGTCTCGTCGAGAACGGAGTATCCCCTCCGTTCCAATTCTGCGTCGATCGTCCTCGGTTCCTCCGAATCGAGAATCTTGAATATCGTCGGCAGCCCTCGCTCGCCGTAGAGTCCCTCGCAGACCGGTATCTTTTCCTCGACAGGGATCGCGGACGGGTAGAGGAGGTTCACCGAATTCGAGCGTTTCGTGTAACCTTCGGCGAAGCGCAGGAGCCACCCGTCATAGGCCACGGTCTGCAGAGCCGGCCAGCCGCTGAGACTCAATTCCTCGATCGCAAGCACGGAGTCGCTAGCCCAGCGTCGCCCGCTTGCCGGCGACGAATGCGAGCAGGCGCTCGATCTCGGCCGAGGCGCGATCTGGAGCGGGGCCGCCGACGAGGTCCCGCCGCGCGATACAGGCGTCGAGGGCCAGATAGCGCGAAAGCTCCCCGGGATCGACGCCGAGCCATGCGGGGTGCAGCGCCCCGAGGCCTTCGGCTCCGAGGTCGGCGATGACGGCCCCGACCGCGGGGGAACGGCCGAGCCTGGCGGGACCGGCCGCGGCGGCCCTCGCCTCGACCAGCTTCCGCCCCGCGACGTAGGCCGTGCGGAAAGGCACGCCGCGCAGCACGAGGAACTCGGCGGCGTCCGCGGCCCAGAGGCAGCCGTCCTCGGCGGCCTCGCGCATCCGCTCCGTCTTCGGCTCGAGGGCCCGAACCAGCCGCGCGAAGGCCGAGGCGCAGGACGTGGCGGTATCGCCCGCGTCGAAGACCAGTTCCTTGTCCTCCTGGAGGTCGCGGTCATAGGCCAGGGGCAGGCCTTTCTGCATGACGAGGAGGGCGACGAGGTCGCCATAGGCGCGGCCCGATTTGCCGCGGATGAGCTCGGCGGGGTCGGGGTTGCGCTTCTGCGGCATCACCGAGGATCCCGTCGAGCAGGACTGATCCACCGCGACGAACGCGAACTCGGCCGAAGCCCAGAGCACGACCTCCTCGCAGTAGCGCGAAAGGTGCATGAGGAGGGTCGCGGACGCCGAGGCGAACTCGACGCAGGCGTCCCGGTCGGCGACGGCGTCCATCGAGTTGCGCGACGGACGGGAGAAGCCGAGAGCCATGGCCGTACCTTCGCGGTCGACGGGGAGGCCCGTCCCCGCCAGGGCGCAGGCGCCCAGGGGACTCTCGTCGGCCCGCGCGTCGGCGTCCTCGTAACGGCCGTAGTCGCGCTCGAGGGCCGCGCACCATGCCAGTAGATGATGGGCGAAGGTTACCGGCTGGGCCCTCTGCATGTGAGTATAGCCCGGCATCAGGGAGTCGATATTCCTCGAAGCGAGTTCGCACAGGGCCTCGATCGCGTCGAGAAGGGCGAGCCTCGCCTCCCGCGAGGCCTTGCGCAGCCAGATCCGCAAATCGAGGGCGACCTGGTCGTTGCGGCTCCGGCCGGCGTGGAGGCTGCGGCCCACGTCGCCCATGCGGGCGGTCAGCTCCGCTTCGATGAAGGAATGGATGTCCTCGGCAGCCGGGTCCACGACGAGAGTACCCTCTTCGGCCCCGACGGCCAGGGCCGCGAGACCGCGGCCGAGCTCTTCGGCGGTCGCCTTGGGCAGGATGCCCTTCCTGCCCAGCATCGCCGCGTGGGCGATGGATCCCTCGAGGTCTTCGGGGAGAAGACGCTTATCGACGGCCGTGGAGGAGAGGAAGGCGTCGATCGACGGATCCAAACCGGGCCCGTCAGCCCCGCCCGCGCCCGGCTGAGACGTTTCCCAGAGCTTTGCCATGGCGGCGTCAGTCCCCCGCCGTGGCGATGTAGCCGCCCTCGCCGGGCTTCGCGCCTTTCGGCAGGGCCGCGCCGTCGGCCTTTATCCTCGCCTCGAGCCTGGCGCGCACTTTGGTCGGCAGGCCGAAGAGGTTGATGAAGCCCTCGGAATCCTTGTGGGAGAACAGCGGGCCCGTCGTGAAACTGGCCAGGCTCGCGTCGTAGAGAGAGTAAGGGGACTTCATGCCGGCCCCGGTGATCGAACCCTTCCAGAGCTTGAGCTTCACCGTCCCCGAAACCTTTCTCTGCGTGGAATCGATGAAGGCGCAAAGGGCCTCGCGAAGCGGGCAGAACCACTCGCCCTCGTACATGGTGTCGGCGAACCTCTGGCCAACCTGGACCTTGAACGCGAGGGTCTTGCGGTCGAGGCAGATCTGCTCGAGCTTGGCGTGGGCCTCCATGATGACGGTGCCGCCTGGGGTTTCGTAGACGCCGCGGGACTTCATGCCGACGACGCGGTTCTCGACCATGTCGAGGATGCCGCAGCCGTGCCTGCCCGCGATGAGATTGAGGGCCTTGACCAGGGAGACCCCGTCCATCCTCTTTCCGTTCAGCGCCACCGGTACGCCCTTCTCGAAATCGAGCGTGACGTACTCGGGCTGATCGGGGGCCTTGGAGGGGGCGGTCGTCATCTTGAGCATGCCCTCGTCGAGCTTGGGCTCGTTCCACGGATCCTCGAGGTCGAGGCCCTCGTGGCTGATATGCCAGAGATTGTCGTCGCGGCTGTAGGAGTCGGATTTCTTCATCGGCACCGGAATGCCCCGCTTCTCGAGGTACTCGATCTCCTGCTCGCGACTCGAGATGTCCCATATCCGCCACGGCGCGATCACTTCCATCTCGGGGGCGAAGGCTTTGATCGCCAGCTCGAAGCGTACCTGGTCGTTGCCCTTGCCCGTGCAGCCGTGGGCGATGGCGGAGCAGCCTTCGGCGAGGGCGGTCTCGGTGAGGCTCTTCGCGATGAGAGGCCGCGCCGCGGAGGTACCGAGGAGGTACCGCCCCTCGTAGTAGGAGCCCGACTTGACGAGTGGCCAGAGGTAGTCTTCCACGAACTCCTTCTTCAGGTCCTTTACGATGAGCTTCTGGGCCCCCGAAGATATGGCCTTCCTCTCGAGCGAGGCCCAATCGCATTCCTGGCCGACGTCTCCGCAGACGGCGATCACTTCGCAGTCGTAATTCTCCTTGAGCCAAGGCACGATGACGGTAGTATCGAGTCCGCCGGAATACGCGAGGGCGATCTTCTTCTTCATGGAATTCTCCTTTATTGAGACGAGCGCCGACGCCAAGACGGCGGCAGGGCCGTCATTCCTTCGATATCGAGATGTCGTGGGTGGGGAAGAATGTCAGCGACGACGGAAGCGACAGGAAGATAAAGAAGTTGACGCTGCGGTCACGAGATCTCTCCTTATTTATGTACTGTTTGATGATACCCGGACAATGCGCATTGGTCAATAGCCTTCTGCATTTCTATGCAGGAGGAAGGCGAAAATATGCAAAGTTGAGATTTGACTATCGAGCGCACGCGAATATATCATGATCCATGCTCTTTTATGATCGCTCGGACGGCGAGAGAGTCCGGGACTTGCGCGCCTTCAACGCCATTCTGCCCTATGTCGTACGTAAAAGGAACGAAGCGGCCGTACTGATGTCCAAGGACATCGAGGTCGAGTCCGCCATGGCTTATATCAGACGGAAGAACGGCGAGCTGGAAGCGAGTCATGGACCGGATCCCGGAGCGGAGCGCTATTCCCTCTTCGGACTCCTCATCGCCGCAGCGGTGCGCACCATTGCCTTGAAGCCCAGGCTGAACCGCTTCGTGCATGGGCGAGCCGTCTACCAGCGCAAGAGCATATCCGTCTCGTTCATCGTGAAGAGGGCGCTCACGGAGGAGGCTGCGGAGCGCAATGCCAAGGTCCGCTTCGAGCCCGAGGATTGCGTGAGCCAGGCTATGGACAGGATAGGCGCCGGCATCGAGGCCGCGAAGAGCGGCGTTCCGGGGCCCGACGACAGGGAATTCGACATCGCCCATCGCATCCCGCTGGGCAAGGCGGCGGCTTCCCTCTTCTTCAGCCTCCTCGATCGGTTCAACGCGGCGCCCGCCAGGATGATCGCCGCCGATCCGCTCTTCACGTCGATATACGTGGCCAATCTAGGTTCCATCGGTCTCGACACGCCGTATCATCACCTCTACGAATGGGGCACTTCGAGCATTTTCATGGCAGTGGGCAGGGTATTCCAGAAGGAGACGCACAAACCGTCCGGGATGGAGCTAAGGCACTTCGTAAACGTAAAGTTCACGGTGGACGAGCGGATAGCCGAGGGAATCTATTTCGCCCATGCGGTGGCGCTGTTCCTGCGCCTCGTATCCAAGCCCGAGACCCTCGAGCTGCCGCCCGACCTGTCGCAGGCCGAGGCTTGAGGCCGGCTATCTCAGGGAGCGCATGAGGGCGAAAGACAGTCCCAAAATGACGAGCGCGACCACTACGAAGGCCCACCAGGGGATCGGGGCGGCCTCGGCGGCCGGGGGCCTGATCGGCTCGGGAGGGGGATTGGCCGCCTCGGCATAGCCGCAGACGGGACAGCCCAGAGCGAAATCGTCGGCCTTGCCTACGTAGCCGCATCTCGGGCATTTGACGGACGAGAAAAAGCGCCCGCAATGGGGGCATACGCGCGCGTCTTTCCGCACCTCGGAGCCGCAGAACTCGCAAAAATAGCGCGGTCGCTTCATCGAGACGCCGGGCTGGGCGGCCTAGGCGAAAAGCCCGACGCCTCGAGTTTCAGGTCGCGTCCTTCCCGGGAGCGTCGCCGGCCGAAGAGGCGGCGGCCGAGGTCGCGCGTTCGGGTTTTGCCGGGCTTTTTTCGCCCGCGCCCGCATCGCGAGCGGTTCCATCGCGCGGCGGCTCGCTCTTCGTGACGGGGGGCGATTTCTTGCTGTCGTTCTTGTAGAAGCCCGAGCCTTTAAAAATAATGCCGGTCCCGCCGTTGATCTTGCGCCTGACGGACTGGCCGCAGCTCGGACAGACCGTAAGAGGGGCGTCGGACATGCTTTGGAAGACGTCGAAGCCGGCTCCGCATGATCTGCACTCGTACTCGTACGTGGGCATGAAGACTACCTCGATGCTCTTATTGTGTACCGATAGTATACTGAGGACGGTTCCGGGCGTAAAGGCGCCGCGCCCCCGCGGGAGCGAACGATTATGAGCCGGCTTGACAGAGGCCCGTAAAGAAAAGGAGACTCGGGTCGATGGTCGGAGTTCGTCGCCGGATACCGCTATTGATCCTCACGCTGGCCCTCGGGGGCTGCTCGGCGCGAACGGTCTCGATAGGCTTCATCGGGGATCTCACCGGCAAGCAGTCGGAACTGGGTGTATCCGGCAGGAACGGCGCCTTGCTCAGGATCGAGCAGGCCAACTCCCGCGCCGAGATCCGAGGCGCCGTCTTCCGGCTAGTGACGGAGGATGACGCCAACAAGGCGCAGTCCTTTCGCGCCGCGGTAGATTCCCTCGTCGCGCAGGGGATTCCGGCGGCGATCGGGCCGTATACGAGCTCGATGGCGGAGCTTGCCTCGGCCGATCAAAGGATGTTCTTCCTGTCGCCCACGGCCAGCGCGGAAAGCCTGTCGGGCCGATACGACATGCTCTTCCGGCTCATGACTCCCAGCTCGCTCGGTGCGGAGGCTCTCGGCAAGAAGGCCGCGTCCGCGCTCGGGGCGAAGACGGCTTCCATTCTCTATGATTCGGACAACGAGCTCTACGCGAAGGATTTCATCGCCTCGTTCCGCGCATCGTTCGAGACGGCGGGCGGGCGGGTGCTCGCATCCGCGAGCTATTCCTCGTCGGCCAGGGACCTGCAGTTCGCTCCCATCCTCGCCAAGCTTCTGGCCGATCGGCCGTCCGCCCTCCTCACCGTGGCGACGGGTTCCGATACCGCATTGGTAATCCGACGCGCGAAACAGATCCTTCCGGGCATACTGCCCCTCGCCTCGGGATGGGCCGCGACGACCGATTTCCTCAAGTTCGGCGGAACGGCCATGGACGGTACCATGTTCGAGCAGCAATTCGATCCGGCCAGCGTCTCGCCGGCCTATCTGGATTTCGTGGCCGCCTATCTCGCGCGGTTCGGCTCCATGCCGAGCTTCAGCTCCATGTACTCGTACGAGGCGGCGGGGATCCTCCTGCGCGCGATGACGGGTAGGGTCACTCCCGCGGGGATCAAGAAGAGGATCATGGCCTCTCCCCGCGTCCACGGCCTCCAGGCCGATTATGAGTTCGACGCCTACGGCGACGTAGCGCGCGAGGATAGCGTCTTCATCGTCCGCGGCAACAAATACCAATCCCTGCAATGAGCACCGAAGTTCCGGAAGGAATCGGCCCGAAGCGAAGGACCGGGAGCGCCCGCAGGCTCGGCATCCGCGCCTATCTCGTGCTTCTCATATCCCTGGCGATCGTGGCTCCGCTCTCGACCTACGCCGTCCTGGGTGGATTCTTCATAAATTCCTTCTTCGAGCGGGAATTCACGGCACGCGGCGAAACCGTCGTCCGCGGCGTAGCCGGAAGCTCCCTGGCCTTCATGAGGTCGGCCGTGGCCGTAGTCGTGGGCATCGCCGAGGACGAGCGATTCTTCGGGAACGGAGATCCCGTGAAGCTGAAGGAGCACCTAGGCGCGAAACTGGCGCTCCATCCCGAATTCGAGTCCTTCGTGTGCATCGACGCTCGCGGCGTCCAAATCGCGTCCTCCCCGCCGGATCCCAACGACGACGGCCTCGACTTGTCGGACCGCGACTACGCGAAGCCTCTCGAAGGCGTTCCCCTGGTCTCGGAGTCCTACATTTCCTCGTCGAGCGGACGGCCCGTGGTATCGATCTCGGTACGTCCCGACAGAAGCAGTCTCGCCGTCGTCGGCTCTCTCGACCTTTCCCTGCTTTCCGATTTCGTCGCCCAGTCGGTAGGGCCGGACTGGACGCTGGAGATTGCCGACGGGAGCGGCACGATAATCGCCGACAGGGACCAAAGGCGCGTGCAGGAACGGGCCAATATCGGAAACCTGATCCGTGGAGGCGAGGCCGGCGGCACGACCCGCGTCTCAATGGGGGAAGGCAGTCCCATCGGCGCCTTCTCGCGCCGGCTGGGCGAATACGGCTGGAGCGTCGTGGCTTCGTACGACCCTGCGGCATTCCTGGTCACGATCAACCGCATCAGAAGCTCGGCCCTGGCCTTCGCCATCCTCGCCTTCGCGATCCTCGGCGCGATCGCCCTCTTCATGGCGAGGCGCATTCTCGGCGATCTCGATCTCCTCCGCTCGGGCGTACGGGCGATCCGGGACCGGCATTACGGTGATCTCGCCCTCGAACCGGCTTTCATCGAATTCCGGGAGCTCATCGGCGACGTGCGGTCGATGGAGTCGGCGGTGGAGGAGCGCGAGGCGCAGCTGACGGATATGGTTCGCCAGCGCGATACGCTCCTGCGAGAAGTTCACCACCGGGTCAAGAACAATATGCAGATCATATCGAGTCTACTCTCCCTGCAGAAGGACACGATGGTCGACCCCGAGGCCGCGATCGCCCTGACCGAATCCTCGTCCCGCGTTCAGGCATTGGCTCTCGTTCACGAGTTCCTCTACCGCGGCGAGGATTTCTCGAGGATCAGGCTCGGGGACTATTTCCGCGAGCTCTGTTCCAGCCTGATCGCCGCGTACGGCGCCCAAGGCGTGCAACTGCTCTATAAGGGCGACCCCATCGAGCTCGAGTTCGACCGAGCGATACCCATAGGCCTCGTCATGAATGAAATCGTCACGAATTCCCTCAAGCACGCGTTCAGGGGACGATCGGGCGGGAAAATCACGCTCACTCTCGGCTCGAGCGAGGAGGGGATCGACATTTTCATCGCCGACGACGGTCCCGGCTTCGGATCGGGCGGAATCAAGCGCTCATTGGGCTTCCAGCTCATCGATTCGCTGATTTCGCAGCTCGGCGGGAGCATGAAGCGAACCATCGAGAACGGTACGGCCTATAGCATCGTCCTCCCTATCTGATATCGAAGTAATGCCTCTCGATGTACGACGCTCTCTCGTCGGCCGCATCCCAGAAGGCGCTCTCGGGATAGTCGTCGCGCAGCCTCTTGTAATATGAGTAAGCCCTCTTGATGTCCTTCGTCGGGCCGTTGAGCTCGAGGGCCTGCCCGTACAGTAGGCAAGCCTCGTCCGTGCCCGCCGGCGCGAGCGCGATGAGCCGATCGAGGGCGTCGAGCGCTCCTTGGGCCTGTCCGGCGGCGACGGCGGATCGCGCCTGGGCGAGAGCCGCCTCGGGGGTTGTCAAGGAGGAGACGGGGACGGCCGCGTAGGTAGTCGTCGCGCCTGCCTGAGTCGCCGCAGGGCCGGAGGCGGTCGGAGTCGCCGGCGCTGCGCCCGTCGGCATCGCGGCGGGCGCAACGGCGCCCGCAAGGGCGACTCCGCCGGGCGCGGCCGCCGACAGACCGGTCCCAGGCGACGCCGACGCGACCGGCGGAAGGGCGACGCTCGCGGCCGGAGCGGAACTCGAAGCCGCGACGCCGTTCGCCTTGGTGGACGGTTCGGCGCTCGCGACGGGAGCCGCCGGGCTCGGCGAAATCGCCGCGGGCTTGGGCGCCACCGCGACGGAGACGAGGTCTTCATAGGAGATGCCCCTGAGAGTATCCTGCCTCTGGAAGCGCAGTACATAATCGCCCGCCATTATCGGATTGAGGACGAAGACGAGGGAGCTGCCTACGAAGCGCCTCGAATCGTAGCCTATGCCGGGCTTCGCGCTCGTCTCGCCGAGATAGGTCCATCCCGTCCCTTCGAACGGCACTTCGAAGCGCGTCCCCACCACGGCCGTCATCCTGCGGGTAATCGCTCCTTGCGAGGTCTGCGCGGGGTCCAGGGCGATGGCCTGGGCAGACGCGGCGTTCTTGGGTTCGGGCTCAGGCACCTTGGCGGCTGGCGCGGGCGCCTTGGGGGGCGGCGCCGGCTTAGCGGGCGCGGGCTTCGGCGCCTTCGCGACGGGCGCGGGGGCGGCGGCAGGCGCCGCCGGCGCTGCGACCGCCTTCGGGGCCGGGGTCGGCGCCGAAGGCGCGGCGAGCGGAGGCGCCGCATTGGCGGGCGCCGGCGCGGCCGGCCTCGCGGGGACTGGAGGGACCGGCTCGTGGAGCGAGGCGACGATGAGATTCTCCGGCATGGGCGAGCGGCGCGGAAGCGAGATCTCGGGTTTTTCGCTCACCGGAGCGCTCATCGAAGGTTCCGGCCGGACCTCCGTCGCGGCCGGAGCGGGCACGGACGGCGCGGCCGTAGTCGGGAGGGCCGCCGCGGGTGGAGCCGTCGCGGCCGCCGGAGGCTGCGCGGCCTGCGCGGAAGCGGCATTGGGCGCGGGCGCGGCGGCCTTCGTGGCGCAGGATAGCATGAGGGCAGTCGTCGCGGCGAGGACGGCTGTCATGGCCACGGCGGCCCGAATGCTCCGGGCCCGCGCGCGAATCACGGCACCGTCCCGTAGAGATCCTCGATCGCCTCGTCGTTCTTAACGCGGAGAGCGGCGGCGATTCGCGGATCGGGATCTATCCCCAGTCTCGCGGCGTCGGCGGGCGTATATTTCGCCTGGCCTTCGCGCTCCATCGCCATCTCGGGCTCGAGGGGATCGCCGGGAGGAGGGAGCCAGGTCCCGACGAGGGCCTCCCCGCTCCTGGTGAACGGGGCCGCGGCCGGCGAGGCCTTGGGAGGAGAAGCCACGACGATGGCCGTGACTATGAGGGCCAGTATGAAGACGACGATGACGGCTATCGCGAGGAGGATCGGCGGGCTCCTGACCGCCGACTCGAGCGCCGATGCCGCGACGGCCTTGAGAGCCGGCCTCTCGCGGGCGATCCTCTGCTCGGCCATGCCGGGCGCGACGTTGGCCGAGGAGAGGAGATCGCTTACGGGCGTGTCGTCCTCGATCGCGGAGAAGGGCTCGGGCGCGGCGGCCTCCCGCCTCAGGAAGGGCAGGCGGGAAGCGATACCGCCCAGCGCGGCCCTGATCGAGTCTCCCCCCTCCTTCTTCGGCGCCACGGCCTTCAGGCCCTCCCCAGCCCCGACGCGACGGGGTCGCGCGGCATCGCCGGCGGCTGCTCGCTGCCTTCCTCGAACTCGACGTCCTCCTCGGGCAGGGAATCGACGCTTTCGGGAGGCGGGACGGGCCTTCCGTCTGAGCGCTCGAGCCGCACCGCGATGATCTTGGTCACGCCCGAGTCCTCCATCGTGACGCCGAGGAGGGCATTGGCCCCGGTCACCGTCTTCTTGTTGTGAGTGATGACGACGAACTGGCTCATCCGCCCGAACTCGCGCAGAAGGTTCACGAAGCGCGCGACGTTCTGCTCGTCGAGGGCGGCGTCGATCTCGTCGAGGAAGCAGAAGGGCGAGGGCCGCACCATGTACGTGGCGAAGAGGAGCGCGATGGCGGTCAGGGTCTTCTCCCCGCCGGAGAGCAGCGATATAGCCTCGAGCTTCTTACCCGGCGGCTGGGCGAATATCTCGATGCCCGACTCCAGGATGTGGCTCGGGTCGACCAGCCTGAGCTCGCCGCGGCCGCCCCCGAACAGGCGGCGGAACATATTGTGGAAATTCTTCTTGATCTTGTTGTAGGTGTCCAGGAATAGGGCGGCGCTCTCGTCGCGTATCTCGTCCGTTATGCGCTTCAGGTCGGCCCTGGCCCTCTCCAGGTCTCCGAGCTGGCCGGAAAGGAAGTCGTAGCGCTCCTTTACCTCGGCGTACTCCTCGGGAGCCATGAGATTGACCGAGCCCAGGTCCTTGAGTCTCTGCTTGAGGCCGGACAGAGCGTCGCGGAGTTCCGCGACGGGCGTGCGGAGCTCGAACATGCGCGACTCGAACTCCATGAGGTCGCGCGAGAACTGCTCGGCGAAATTCTCCTTCACGTTGCGGATCTCGGTCTCGGTCTGGGCGAGCCCGAGGTGGAGCCGCTCGAGCTCGCCCTGGAGGAGACCCAGCCTCTCCATCTTCTTCTTGAGATCTTCCTGCCTCTTCGAGAGGTCGGAGTTCTTCAAGGCGATGTCCTTCTCCAGGCGCTCGAGCTCCGCGGAGAGCTCGCGGCCGCGCCTCTCGATGTCGGCTATCTCCTCGTCGATGCCGCCGAGTTCCTCCTCGCCGTCCCGAAGGCGCTTTCCCTCGAGGAAGGACTCGTTCTCGAGCTCCTTTAGGTATCCCTCCTGGCCCGCTATCTCCCTGCGCAGCATCGTCAGGGCCTCCTCGGCGCCGGCGGCCTGGGTCTGCATGCGTATGCGGTTGCCGCGCTGGTCCTCGAGGGTGCGCCGGTACTCGTCGACCTTCTCGCTCAGGGCCTTGCTGTCGCGCTGGAGCGAGGCGATGCGGCCGCGCCTATCGGCGACGCCCTCGTCGCAGGCGGCGATCTCGCGGTCGATGGCTCTCTTCTTGGTGATGATGCCTTCAGGAGATAGGAACTCGTCGATGAAGGATGGCGTCGTCTTCTTGTATTCCTGGTAGCGGGCCTTCAGCTCCTCGACCTTGGCCGCGGTCTCCGCGAGGTCGGCCGCGGCCTTCGCGACGACGGCATCGCGGGCCGAGACGGCGGTCGCGTCCCCTCCGGCCCCGCCCAGCCTGCCCAGATCCTCGAGTATCGCGCCCTTTCCCGAGATTCGGGCCTGAACCGCCGCGATAAGCGACTCTATCGATTCCTCCGCGGCCCGGCGCTCGGCGCCCGAATAGCCCGATTCCCTCAGCCGGGCGTCGAGCTGGGCCACTATGTCCTCGGTGATCGCGTCGAGCCTCCGCCGCGCATCGGAGCGATCTTCCTCCAGGCCGGAGATCTCCGACTCGGCCCTGCCCGCCTGGGACTCGTTGTCCCGGATACCCGCCTCGGCGGCGCGGATGCCGGCCTCGAAGCCGGCGATGTTCTTCTCGATCTCGCGCAGGCGCGAGCGGAGGCTGGAAAGCTCGCCTTCCTTCTCGGCCTCGTCGTCGCGCAGACCTTCGAGCCTTTCGCGCAGCGCTTTCGCGCGGAGCGCGGCCTGGTCCATCTTCGCGCGGGATTCGGCGACGCGCGACGAGAGGAGTTTGCGCTGCTCCTGCTTGCCTTTGACCTCGACGGCCAGGCCGAAAACCGTCTTCTGGTTCTCTACGAGCTTGGCTTCCATGCCGTTGACGACGTCGAAGTTCTCCTCGAGCGAGAGATTGATGGAGTCTATCTCGGCCTTGACTCCGTCGCGTTCCCTGGTCCTGCCCGCGATCTCCTCGTCGCGCCTGTCCTTTTCCTGGATGAACTGCCTGAGCCTGAGGAGGTGGAGGTCGAGCTCCGCGGCGAATATCTCCTCGCGGAGGGCGCGGTATTTCAAGGTCTTGTCGGATTGGGACTTTAGGCTATCATGGCTGCGCTTCACTTCGACGAGGACCCCGCCCACCTGGCGCATGTTCTCCTCTGTCCGCTCCAGCTTCTGCTCGGCTTCGCGCGAGCGCACCTTGTGCTTGGTGATGCCCGCGGCTTCCTCGAAGAGGTAGCGGCGATCCTCCGGCTTGGACGAGAGTATCTGGTCGATCTTGCCCTGCTCCATGACGGAATAGGCCGACTTGCCGATGCCGGTGTCCCAGAAGAGCTCGCGCAGCTCCTTGAGCCTGACTTGCGCGCCGTTGATGAAATATTCGGCCTCGCCCGAGCGGTAGAGGCGGCGCTTGATCGCGATTTCAGGAGCGTCGATCGAGGTGAGCAGACCCTCCTCGTTCGATATGGTGACCGTGACCTCGGCGACGGATAGCGGCTTACGCGTTTCCGTTCCGTTGAAGATCACGTCTTCCATGCTGTCGGCGCGGAGGCTGCGCGCAGACTGCTCTCCGACGACCCATTTAATGGCGTCCACGACGTTGGACTTGCCGCAGCCGTTGGGACCGAGAAGGGCGGAAATGCCGTCCGAGAATTCGATTAAAGTACGATCTGCGAAGGATTTAAATCCAAAAATCTCGAGACTTTTAAGGAACACTGGCTGCCCTCGTTGTGCCCTGACCTATCGCAAACTGTAGCACGGAGAGTCTCGAATTCGCAAGGTAGAGCGATGTGATGGCACTCCTTGACTCTTTCGTAAATAAGTCGTATATAAAAACTAGTTTACAGAATAAACTTGTTTTCATGAGATAGATATGAATCAGTCCGAGCTTGAATCCCTCCTGGCGGATGTGGAAGAGCTCAAGAAAGCGGTAAGGCGCAACAATCCCTTCCTCAGGCAGGTGGTTGCGGGCCGCTTCTTCGCCGTGCTGAGTATTCCCTTCGGGCTCTTCGTGGTCGCGTTCTGCACGGGGACCCAGATACTCGTGACGCGGCTGGGCTCCTTTTCCGCGGTACCGGCGGCGTGGAAGATCACGGCGGGGATATTTTTAGCCTTCTTCTTCGCTATCGGCTCGTCTCTTAAATGGAGCTTTCTGGCCCGCCAGGCGCGCAAGGTCGAGGAAGGCGCCAACTTCTGGACCGTCATCCGCAGCATATATGGAGGAACCTGGCTCCACCTCAACCTTCCGGCGATACTTTGCGCGCTCCTCGTACCGGTCCTGGCGATCCTCGCCGGCCATCCCTGGTACATCGTGCCCGGCGTCGCGATCTTCCTCGTCTTCCCCTGCAACAGCATGGGGCTCGCCGTGCAGCGTCCCGAGTATCTCGCGGCAGGCTGGTACATGCTCATATCCGGATTAGTCTCGCTCTTTTTCATGGAATCCATGCCCTTTATCTGGGCCGAGGTCATCTGGGGCGGATATCTCCTCGTCTTCGGCGTCCTGGGCCTCGCGGTCAAGGACCGAGGCGCTCCCGCATGAGCGCCGCCAACCCGGGGGGGGAACGTAGTGGTTCATCGGGCACCGCCCGCGACCTCGCGGGCCTGGATTTGGACAAGGTCATACACGAGCGGGCCAGGCTCATGCTCCTGACCTACCTCGCCTCGTCGGACAAGGCCCAGACGGGCTTTACCGAGCTCAGGGACGAGCTGCGGATGAGCGCCGGGAATCTGTCGGTGCAGCTGAAGACCTTGGAGGAGGCCGGCTACGTGCAGATCGACAAGCGTTTCGTGGAGAACAAGCCCTATACGGGGGTCGCCCTCACCGCCAAGGGGCAACGGGCCCTCTCGGATTATCTCGGCGAGCTGGAAGTCATAGTCGCGTCGCTCCGGGGAAGCCCGGCGGGCGAGCGGCGAAAGGATGGTTGACATGGCCGCTTTGCATCTCGAGAAGGTGACGAAAGTCTACAAAAAAGGCGACAACGAAGTCCGGGCCCTCGACTCGGTCGACCTCGACATCGAGGCCGGGGAGTACCTGGCCGTCGTCGGGCCGTCGGGCTCGGGCAAAACCACGCTGCTGAACATCCTGGGCTGCCTCGACACGCCGACCGGGGGCCGCATGGTCTACGATGGCAAAGAGCTCCGCATGCTCGGCGAGGAAGCCCTCTCGGCCTACCGCAGGGACAGGATCAGCTTCGTGTTCCAGTCCTACAACCTGATCCCCGTGCTCACCGTGCGCGAGAACGTCGAGCTGCCCCTCCTCATCGAGCGGAGGCTGCACAACGGCGACGTGAAGGGGCGGGCCGAGGAGATCATCGCGGCGGTGGGCCTCGCCGGCAAGGAGAACCGCTACCCGCGCGAGCTCTCCGGCGGCCAGGAGCAGCGCGTCGCGATAGCGCGCGCCCTCGTGAAGCGGCCGCTGGTCGTCCTCGCCGACGAGCCCACGGCGAACCTGGACTCCCATATGGCCGAGGAGATCGTGGAGCTGATGCGCACGATAAACGCCGAGCGCGGGACGACCTTCGTCTTCTCGACGCACGACAGGCTGGTCATGGAGCACGCGCGCCGGATCGTCACGATCCGGGACGGCCGCGTGACCTCCGACGAGAGGAAGTGAATCATGGGTACCCTCTGGAGGATCGCGCTGCGGAACACGCTGCGCCACAAGCGGCGCACGATCATAACGGCCATCGTGATGACGGCCGGCATCTCCTGCTTCATCGCCTTCGATTCCATCATCGCGGGCATGGACAGGATGGCCATCGACAACATGGAGGCCTACACGGTCTCCTCGCTCAAGCTCCGGAACCCGGCCTACGTGGACGACATCGCGGCCAATCCCCTCGACAAGCCCCTCGCGAACGGGGAGGCAGTCCTCGCCGCCCTCGCCTCGCGCGGGATCGCGGCGACGCCGCGAATCCGCTTCGTCGCGAGCCTCTCGAACTACGACGACTCGATCCCCGTCCTCGCGGACGCCGTGGACCCGGGACGGGATGCGAGCGTCTTCAAAGTGGCGTCCTCTGTGAAGCAGGGTTCATGGCTCGGCCCTTCGACGCCCAAGTCCGTGGTCATGGGCGCGGCCCTCGCCGACGAGCTGGGCCTCAAGGTCGGGGACGGGGTCCTCGTCTCGGCCCAGACGGTGAGCGATACGACCAACGCCGACGAGTACGAGATCGTCGGCCTCGTCGACACGCCGGCCTTGGAGATCAACCACTCCGGGCTCTTCATGTCCCTCGCCGACGCGAGGGAGCTCCTGGTCGCCCAGGCGGCGGGCGCGGGGCCCCTCGTCACCGAGGTCGACGCGGCGCTGCCGCGGGCCGCGACTCTCGGCGCCGCGGTGGCCTCGGGGGACCGGACGGCCGCGGAGCTCCGCACCGCCCTGCCCGGCGTCCGCGTGGATCCCATCTCCTCGCTCGCCAAGGACTACCTCGCGCTGCGCAATGCCAAGTCGAAGTACTCCTTCGTCCTCATCCTCGTCGTCCTCCTCATCGCGGCCGTCGGCATCGTCAACACGATCCTCATGTCGATCTACTCCCGCGTGCGCGAGATCGGCGTGCTCAGGGCCTACGGGATGACGCCGCGGGACGTGACCCGGCTCTTCCTACTGGAGGGGCTCGCCGTGGGCGTCGTAGGCTCGGCCCTGGGCGTCGCCATGGGGATCTTCTTCGACTTCCTCATGATCGCGAAGGGCTTCGACCTGACGTCAATGGCGGACCGCTTCGGCAGCCTGCCCCTCTCGGGCGTGCTGCGGGGCGAATGGAACCCCGGCGCCATCGCCTTCGGCTTCATATTCGGCGTCGTCGTGTCCCTCGTCGCCGCCCTGGTGCCGGCGCGCCAGGCCGCGCGCATGAACCCCACCTCGGCCCTCAGGTTCCAGTAGGAGGCGGCAAGCATGAACTCCTTCGCCATGGCGCTCCGGAATCTCGGGCGCAACCGGAGGCGCAGCCTCCTCGCGATGATCTCGGTCTTCCTCGCGATCTTCGTCGCCGTCTTCGCGGACGGCTTCATATCCGGGATCGTCGAGTCGATGACGCGCAACGTGACCAAGAACCAGACCGGCCACGTCAACATCGAGACCGCCCGCTACCGCTCGCGAGAGCGCTTCATGCCGGCCAACGCGGCGATCCCCGACGCGGGCGCCGTCGCCGCCGCGATTTCCGGCGATCCGGCGCTCCGGAGACTCATCGACCAGGTCGAGCCCCGGATCCAGTTCGGCGTCGTCCTGTCCGGGCCGGCGGGCACAAAGCCCGCCCTGGGCATGGGCGGCGACCCCGAGGGGGAGCGCAGGCTCCTCATGCTCGACCGGACCATCCTCCCGGGCGGCTCCTACCTCGGCTCGCCGGGCGAGGCGATCGTGGGCTGGAAGCTGGCCGCCGACCTGGGCCTGAAGCCGGGCGACTACCTCAAGGTGATGACGGAGAAGGCCGACTACGGTCTCGGCTTCAAGAAATTCCGAATAGCGGGACTATTCAAGACGGGGCTGGAGTCCTTCGACGCCGCGAGCTTCCAGGTCGCGATCGGAGACGCCCGGGACCTCCTGGGATTGGGGGCAGGCGCCTCGCAGGTGCTGGTCATGCTCAAGAGCTCGCGCGAGGCGGACCGAGCCGTGGGGTTGATCTCGAAGGCCCTCACCGCAGCCGGGATGGAGGTCGCCGAGCCCAGCGGCACGACCTCCGGCCCGCCGGTTGGCTCCGCCGGGTCCAAGCCGGGAGCAGCGCCGGAGGCGACGCCGAAGGCGAACGCCCTGTCGGTGCGAAGCTGGACAAGCGTCGGCGACTTCGCCTCCGTGATACAGATGGTGAGCGGCGTATATGCGATCATCGAGCTCATCTTCATCTTCCTCGGCGCCTTCATCATCGCCAACGTCATGATGATGGTGGTCCTGGAGCGGAAGCGCGAGATCGGGATACTCAAGTCGATGGGGATGCGCAGGCCCAGGATCCTCGGGCTCTTCCTGGCCGAGGGCAGCCTGCTCGGCGCCTTCGGCTCCGCCGCCGGGGCCATCGCCGGCACCGCCATCAACGCCTTGTTCGCCGCGAGGGGAATGGACGTGTCGAAGCTCATCGGCGGCACTGACTACCAGATGGACAATGTGATCCATACGGGTGTCCACCCCCTCCAGGTGCTCGGCTTTTTCTTCCTGGGGGTCCTGGTCTCGGCCGCTATCGCCTACCTGCCCTCGCGCAGCGCCGCGAGGATGGATCCGATAGACGCGATACGCTCGGTCTAACGAGACTGTCGATTTTCTCTCTTTCTCCCCAGATATTCTCGTCGAAATAA
>CAZBGA010000032.1:0-37775 GCA_964491385.1 uncultured Treponemataceae bacterium
TCGCCTCCGTCTCGCGCTTGTACTTCAGCACGCCCTTCTCGAAGCGCGCCTCGAATTGCCGGCCTTCGCGGTAGGCGACGACGCGGAAGGAGGAAGAGAGGGCGTTCACGGCCTTGGTGCCGACCCCGTTCAGGCCGACCGAGAACTGGAAGACGTCGTCGTTGTACTTGGCGCCCGTGTTTATGACCGATACGGCCTCGACGACCTTGCCGAGGGGGATGCCCCGGCCGAAATCGCGCACGGAGACGAGGGCGCCTCCCGAGGCGCCACCTCCCGATGCGACAGCGCCAGCCGCCTTCTCGGCTTCCACGCGGACGAGGATCCTGTCTCCCGAGCCCATGATGAATTCGTCGACCGAGTTGTCGATCACCTCCTTCAGGAGGACGTAGATGCCGTCGTCGGGATTGCTGCCGTCGCCGAGGCGGCCGATGTACATGCCCGTGCGCAGGCGTATGTGCTCGAGCGAGCTTAAGGTCTTTATCTTGGATTCGTCGTATCCTTGAGAGCCTTTTGATGCCATATAATCGAAAATGTAGCACGCGGCGGCGTTCTCGGGAAAGTGGGCCCTATCCGCGCCCGAGCTTCGCGTACTCGACGGCGATCCGCGCGGCCAAGACCGCGTTGCTCAGCACGAGGGCGATGTTCGCCTCCAGGCTCTCGCCTCCCGTGAGCTCCTTTACCTTGGCGAGGAGGAAGGGAGTGACGTCCTTCCCCTTGACGTCCGCCTTAGAAGCGGCGTCCAACGCGCGCTCGATGGCGGCCCGAATTACGGTGCCGTCCATCGAGTACTCTTCGGGCACCGGATTCGCCACGACCGCCCCTCCGCCGAGGCCCAAGTCCCATTTCACCTTGAGCAGGCCGGCGATTCCGGCGGGGCTGTCGGTCCTCTCGACGAGGCGGAGCCCGGAGCGGCTGGTATAGAAGGCGGGGAACTCGTCCGTTCCGAAGCCGATGACGGGCACTCCCTTGGTCTCGAGATACTCGAGGGTCTTCGGCAAATCGAGGATGGACT
This sequence comes from uncultured Treponemataceae bacterium, assembly GCA_964491385.1. Classification (GTDB taxonomy): domain Bacteria; phylum Spirochaetota; class Spirochaetia; order Treponematales; family Rectinemataceae; genus UBA1306. The sequence continues at coordinate 1,013 of CAZBGA010000032.1, forward strand.
TCGCGCCGGCGCAGACGACCGCGACTTCCGTCCGGGCCAGCTCCTCGAGGTCGGCGGAGACGTCCCAGCTCCGCTCGGCGCCCCGATGCACCCCCCCTATGCCTCCCGTGGCGAAGATCCTGATGCCGGCCATCGCGGCCACTATCATCGTGGCGGCCACCGTCGTGGCGCCGTCGCCTCCCGAGGCCACGACGCGAGGCAGGTCCCGGCGGCTCACCTTCGCGACGGCGGCCCCGTCCCCGCCGGAACGGCCGAGAGACTCGATCTGGGCCGGCGCGAGGCCCGCCTTGAGGCGGCCGCCCAGGACGGCGACGGTCGCGGGGGCGGCGCCAGCCTCGCGAACCAGCGCCTCGACTCGGAGGGCGGTCTCCACGTTGCGCGGATAGGGCATGCCGTGGGAGATGATGGTGGATTCGAGGGCGACGACGGGCCCCCCGCGACCGAGGGCCTCGGCGACTTCGGGGGACAGGTCAAGATAGCCGTTCACGTTCGATTCCTTTCGCGGTCTCAAGGAGGAGGTCCGCGCTCATGCCGTGATTGACCGGAGAATCCGCCGCCGCTGCGAGCCTCGCGGCGGCGAGGGCGAGGGCGCAGCGCTCCCCGAGGCCCATTCCCTCGAGTAGGCCCCAGGCTATGGCCGCGCAGGCGGCGTCTCCGGCGCCCGAGGCGTTGACCGTGGCGAGGCTCGGCTCCGCCCGCGGGGAGAGCCGGACGACCCAGCGCTCTTCGTCCGCGCCTTCGGCGCAGAATCCTCCGATGCCCGAAGAGACGAAGGCCTCCCCGAGCCCCTTGGCGCGCAGGGCGGTCGCGAGCGTAGTCGCGGTCGCGAGCGTCATCGCGCCTTCCCCTGCCGAGAGGCCGACTAGAATGGCCGCCTCCGCCCGGTTGGGCTTGGCGAAGGAGAAGGCCCCGAGCGACGAGGCGCCCTTCGCGGCCTTGGCGACGGATACCGGATCGAAACCGAGGAGGGGCCGCCCCGAGCCCTTCGGATAGCGACGGGCGAGCCAGGCAATGGATTCTTCGGATATATTCGCGTCGAGGATGATAAGGTCGGCGGAGTCGAGGATGGGGGCCCTCTCCTCGAGCAGCCGCGGGCTCAGGCGATCGATGGAGTCCATGGCGGCAACCGCCCCGGCCAGGCTGCCGTCGCTGTCCAGGATGCATAGGTATTGGGAGGCCGGGATGCCCTGCAGCTTGAGGACGCCGGCGAGGCCTATGCCGATCGAAGCGCAGGACTCCTCGAGCCGAGCGGAATCAGCGTCATCGCCCAGGACCGACACGAGCTCCACGCGCGTGCCGAGGCGGACGAGGTTTTCCGCGATATTGCGCCCGACCCCTCCGGGCGCCGCGCTGATGGAGCCCGGGTTCGAGTCGCCCGATCTGAAGGGGAGATGGCACTTCGCCTGGATGTCGATGTTCATTCCGCCGACCACGGCGACGTAAGGCTTGTCGCTCAATGAGGCTCCTCAGTTGATTCTCGACCCTGCTTCATATAGATTACTAGCCCGAGGATAATCGTGGACCAGATTTTCGATCGATTCGAGCGAATGTTCAAGTCCTGGGTCTCCAGCGCGACCGACGACGCCGAAGAGCTTTTCGGCGGCGCCCGGGTCAGGGGCTCCAGCGGCGATCCGGACCTCGATGCGGCCATGGACGAGCTGGACGATTACCTCGACAGGGGCAGGACCGAATCGGAGGCCCGCGAGCGCGACCGGGCGAGACGGGAGCGCGAGGAGGCCGCGCGCCGCGCCTCGGGCACCTCAACCGCGTCCTCCCGGCCCTCGAGCCCTCCCGCCGCCCTGCTCCAGGCCTACCGCAGCCTGGGGCTGGCTTACGGGACGCCGTTCCCGGCGGTCAAGGCCGCCTACAAGCGCCTCCTCATGCAGAACCACCCCGACCGGAACTCCGCCACGCCGGAGCAGCTGAAGCGCTCGACAGAGATATCGGCCCAGTTGAACGCCGCATATCGATGCATAGAAACCTGGAATTCGACGGGCAAGTTGGACGATAGTTGAGTCAGTCGGCACTAGGGGGCTCCTTTTCCGTCAAGGGGGGGGCCGCGCCTTCCGAGAATCGAACAAGACCGCACTGGAGGAAAGACCGGAATGAACGCTAACCCGCTTGCCGCTTACCGAGAGACTCGCATAAAGACAGCGAGTCCGGGACAACTCGTCGTCATGCTCTACGATGAGGCGATCAAGCAATCCGACACGGCGATCGCCCTCCTCGGGCCGGAATCCAAGCCCAGGCCCGAGGACATCGAGCGCATCAACGTGGCCCTCGGCAAGACGCAGGACGTCATCACCGAGCTGATGGCCTCCCTGGATTTCGACGCGGGAGGCGAGCTGGCCCGCGACCTCTTCGCCCTCTACGTCTGGTTCGGCAGGGAGATGCTCGAAGCCAACATCCGAAAGGAAGTCGGCCGGGTCTCGGCGGTCCGGACGATGCTCGCCGAGCTTCGCGAGGCGTGGGCGGACGCCGCCTCCAAGGCTCAAGGCGGCTCCTCCGCTCCGGTCGGCGTCAATATAGCCGGCTAAAGGGAGGTAGCGATATGGCCGAACGGACAGACGACGAGATGGGACAGAGGGTCGCCGCGCTGAGGCGCTTCCGCGAGCTCCTCGTCCAACAGAGAGCCAAGTTCGAGAACTACCTGAAGGTGCTCGACCACGAGCGGGCGGACATCGAGTCGGGCGACGTGGACAGGCTCGCCGCGCACGTCGAGATCGAGGAGGCAATAGTCTCCGAGATATTCACCTTCCAGAAGGTCATCGACCCCCTCGAGCAGATATATCGCGCGGCCTACCCGGCCGCGGCACAGGACCCGGAGCTGCCCGAGCTCCGAGGGACCCTCGACCAGCTCAGGGACGAAGTGCTCCGCCGGAACGCCCAGAACCGGACCCTGCTCAAGCGCAAGATGGAGATGGTGCGCGCCGAGATAGCCGGCTTCCGCAATCCCCTGGCCTCCCGCGCCTCCGTCTACGCCCGCCAGGGCGAAGGCAGCCTGGTCGACATACGAGGCTAGGCCCCGGACCGGGGACCAGGGTCTCCGCGTCTGGGCGGAAGCTGTAATCGGCCTGGATGCAGCCCTGACATTGGAAAGTGCCGTTGAAGGGTGGGTGTCAACAAGAAAATGGGCCCGATTCCTGAGGGCCCATTTTTATTGCTGACAGGACCCACCAATGGCAGACCACGATAGCCGCGCTGTTGCCTTCAAGCCCCCTTCGGCATATCCTCATCCCATGAGCAAACGCCCCCTGTACCTCCTCGACTCCTACGCGTTCATATATCGCTCCTATTTCGCCTTCATGAACCGGCCGCTTCGGAACGCGTCGGGCGCCAACGTCTCCGCGGCCTTCGGCTTCTTCCGATTCCTCTTCGCGCTCTTCGACCAGCGCAATCCCGGCGCTTTCGCCGCCGTCTTCGATCCCAAGGGAAAGACATTCCGCCACGAAATGTACCCCGACTACAAAGCGACGCGCCAAAAGACGCCGGAGGAGCTCCACGCCCAGGTGCCCCTCGTGGAGGAGATACTCCGCGCCCTCGGCGTGCCCGTGCTGAGGACCGAGGGATTCGAGGCCGACGACCTCATCGCCGCCCTGGCGACGCGCTCCCGCGCGGAGGGAAGGGAATGCTGGATAGTCTCGGGCGACAAAGACCTTCTCCAGCTCGTCGGCGGAAGCGTAAAGGCCCTTCGGCCCGACTCCTCCTTCGCGTACAATCCTTACGGGCCCGAGGAAGTCAAGGCCGAGTGGGGCGTCGAGCCCGCGCAGATACTGGATTATCTGTCGCTCATCGGCGACGCCTCGGACAACGTTCCTGGCGTGCCGGGCGTAGGCGACAAAACCGCGCTCAAGCTGCTGACGGAATTCCGCAGCCTCGCCGAGCTATACGACCGCCTGGGCGAGGTGAAGCCCGAGTCCCTCAGGAAGAAGCTCGAGGCCGGGAAGGAGAGCGCCTTCCTCTCGCACAAGCTCATCACGCTCGATACCGATGCGCCGACGGGCGTCGCCGAGCTCGACGAGCTCGACGTCGAGAGTCTCGACAGGGCCGGGGCCAATGCCTTGTTCCTGCGCGAGGGCATGAAGAGCCTCGTAGCCTCGGCGGCCGAAGCGAACCTCTTCGCGACCCAGGCGCGCGAAGGCCATAAACCGGCCGCGGCCGCCTCGCGGGCGGCGGATGGAGAGGCCGTCGCGCCGCCGACGGCGCTGGGGCCGCCGGAGCTCCTGGGCCCAGGCGCGTACGAGACGGTCGCGGATGAAGCCGGCCTCGCCTCATGGGTCGACCGCTGCATAGCCGCCGGGACCTTCGCCTTCGATTGCGAGACCGACAATATCGACGAGCTCGCCGCCAGACCCGTCGGATTCTCCCTCTCTCATGAGCCGAAGAAGGCATGCTACGTCCCCCTTTCCTGCCCCGAGGAGCGACGCATAACGGAGGACGCCGCGCGGAGACAGCTGACGCGGCTCTTCTCCGCGCGGGGCGCCGTCCTGGTCGGACACAACGTCAAGTACGATTGGCAGGTCATGCGACGCTTCGGCGCCCCGATGCTGTGCGCCCTCCGCGACACGATGATCGCGGCTTGGCTCCTCGACGCGGAGGCGCCGTCGCTCGCGCTGGGCGCCCTATCGGGGCGCCGCCTGGGGAGCTCCGGCATCGCCTACGAGGACGTGGTTCCCAAGGGCGCGAGCTTCGCCATGGTGCCCTCGGACAAGGCGACCGCCTACGCGGCCGAGGACGCGGACTTCACGCTGCGCCTCCACCTCCTCATGGAGGGCGAGCTGGAGGCGGCCGGCCTTACGAAGCTGTACCGCGATCTCGAGATGCCCACCCTGCCCGTCCTCGCGGCCATGGAGGCCGAGGGCATCCTCGTGGACTCGAAGGAATTGCGGGCCTACGGCCTCGAGCTCGACGCGGAGCTCGACTCGATACAGAGGAGCATCTGGAGCGACGTAGGCCACGAATTCAACATCGCCTCGACGAAGCAGCTCCAGGAAGTGCTCTTCATCGAGCGCAAGCTCGCGCCCGGCAAGAAGACAAAGACCGGCTATTCGACGGACAGCTCGGTCCTCGAGGAGCTCGCCGCCCTCGACACCGTGCCCAGGCAGATACTCAGGCACAGGACCCTCGCGAAGCTCAAGAGCACCTATATCGATTCGCTCGCCGCCCTCGCGGAGTCCGATGCCGCCTCGGCCGATACGAAGGCGGCGGCCGGGAGCGGGACGGGCAGGATCCACACGCACTACTCGCAGACCGGAGCGGCGACGGGCCGCCTCGCGAGCAGGGACCCCAACCTCCAGAACATCCCGGTCCGCGACGAGGAGGGCAGGCGCATCAGGATGGCCTTCACCGCCAGCCCCGGCAATCTCCTCGTCTCGGCCGACTACTCGCAGATCGAGCTCGTCGTACTCGCCCACCTCTCGCAGGACCCCGGCCTCCTCAAGGCGTTCCGAGAAGGCGTCGACGTCCATCGCCGGACGGCCAGCCTCCTTTTCGGACTGCCCGAGGCGGAGGTGACGCCCGACAGGCGGCGAATAGCCAAGACCATCAACTTCGGCGTCATCTACGGAATGTCCGCCTTCCGCCTCTCGAACGAACTGGGCATCCCCCGCGGCGATGCGCAAAAATTCATCGATGCCTATTTCGCCACCTATTCGGGAGTCAGGGACTATATCGACAAGGTCGTGGCCGAGGCAGAGAGCACGGGCTATTCCACGACCATACTCGGGCGGCGCCGGCCGATAATGGCTATTAACTCGCGCAACAAGACCGAGAAGCAGGCCGCCGAGCGCGTCGCCGTAAACACGCCCATCCAGGGATCGGCCGCCGACATAGTCAAGCTCGCGATGCTCCGCGTCGACGCCGCCTTTCGCGCGCGGTCGAAGGGCGGCGAGAGCGGAGTCCCCCGCGCCCGGCTCCTCCTCCAGGTCCACGACGAGCTGATAGCCGAGGCCCCGGAGGCCGAGGCCCCCGAAGTCGCGGCCCTCATGAAGCGCGAGATGGAGGCCGCCATGGAGCTCTCCCTGCCCCTGCGCGCCGAGGTCGAGACGGCGCGCCGGTGGGGCGACATGCACTAAACGCCACCAAAAATGATTTTAGGACTTACCGGCGGGTATTGCGCGGGGAAGAACGCGGTCGCGGCCATCCTCGAGAAGCGGGGCTGGACCTGCATCGACGTGGATAGGCTAGGACACGAGGCGATCGATCTCTCGCGGGACGCGATCGTCGGCCGCTTCGGGCCGACGGTCCTCAGTCCCGACGGCAGAATCGACAGGAAGGCCGTGGCCCGCATAGTCTTCAGCGATCCCGCCGCCCTCGCCGATCAGGAGGCGATCGTCCATCCCATCGCGATCCGACTTACGGACGAGCGCATCGCCGCCGCCGAGGCCCGGGCGACGGGGGCGGGTCGCGTCAGCCTGATCTGCGTCAACGCGGCCCTGCTCTATCGCGCGCCGCAAGCCGCTCGCTGCGACGCGATACTAGAGGTGCGCGCTCCCCTCCTCTCCCGCGTCCGTCGCGCGATGTCCCGCGACGGCATAGGCGCGCGGCGCGCCCTCGAGCGCGTTATGCGGCAGCGCTCGTTCTGGCGACTTCGCTCGGCCTCCGGGCGTCCGATCGTTGCCCTGCGAAACTCGGGCAGCATCGAGGATCTGGAAATCTCGACGTCGCGCGCCTTATCCGCGGCGCTCGCCGGATCCGGGGACCAAGGCTAGCCGGCAAGCCACGCCCGCGTAGTTTTCGTTATTTCCTTTCTCGACGAACGGCTTGTAGCCCCCCGAAGGCGAAGGTATACTTCCGCTCATCCGGGAACCGGAATGTGCCGGGAGAGACCGTCGAGCGTCCGCGTCCATCGCGGCCGGGGCGGTCTACGGCGAAGGAGAAGGACCATGCGGAAAATCAACAAGCTCGCGCTGGCGCTGCTGCTCGTCACGGTAGTCGCGACGGCCGGATTCGCCCAGAGCGCGCCCCCCGCGGCGGGCTCGAGCCTCACCATCGGGATACTGCTCTTGGGCCCGCCGAACGACCATGGCTGGAGCGAGGCCAACTATAATGGCGCGCAGTACGTCGTCGACAAGGTGCCCGGCACCAAGCTCGTGTACATCGACAAGGTCAACCCCGCGGATCGTCCGGGAACGACAGCCTCCCAGCTCGCCGAGAGCCTCCTCGCCCAGGGTGCCAAGCTCGTCATCTTTACGTCCGACGACATGACGGACGAGGCGATAAAATTCGCCCAGGCGCACAACGACATATTCGTCATCCTCACTTCCGGCGACCAGGAATGGAAGGAAGGCAAAGCCTACAAGCCTCTCCCCAATATGATCAACATCATGGGCAAGTGCGAGTACATGAAGTTCGTCGCCGGGGCGGCCGCCGCCCTCACCACCAAAACCGGCAAGATCGGCTTCCTCGGGCCCCTCGCCAACGACGAGACCCGCCGCCTCGCCTCCTCCGCCTACCTCGGCGCCAAGTACGCGTGGGTCAACTACCTCAAGAAGGATCCCGCCCAGCTCAGTTTCAACGTCTACTGGATTGGCTTCTGGTTCAACATCCCCGGCGTCACCGCCGATCCGACCCAGGTCGCGGACAACTTCTTCAATTCCGACTATGACGTCGTAATCTCGGGCATCGACACGACCGAGGCCGTCACCGAGGCCGCCAAGTTCGCCGGCCAGGGCAAGACCGTCTGGGCCGTCCCCTACGACTACGCGAAGGCCCTCGACGAGAACAAGGCCGTCTGCCTGGGCGTCCCCTACTACAATTGGGGGCCGGCCTACGCCGCCGCCGCCAAGGCCGCGATGAAGGGAACCTGGAAGTCCCACTTCGAGTGGAACGGACCGAATTGGAAGAACATCAACGACCCCGACACCTCGGCGGTCGGCTTCAACAAGGGCACCCTCAGCCCGGACGCCAACGCCGGCGTCGACAAGCTCATCGGCCAGCTCGCGAAGGGCCTCAACCTCTGGAAGGGCCCGATCAACCTCCAGGACGGCAGCGTCTACCTGAAGGCGGGCCAGGCCGCCACGGACACGCAGATCTGGTACCTGCCTCAGGTCCTCCAAGGCATGGAAAGCCAGAGCTTCTCCAAGTAAGCGGCCGCTTCTACGCGAAGAAAACCGCCGCGGCGCAGGGCTACGGGCCTCGCACCGCGGCGGTCCTCGCTCGTTTCCTTTTGACAGCCTCCTCTTTCTGCCGCATCCTATCGAGGCTGGAGAGACAAGACCATGCTGATCGAGCTGCGCGACATCTGCAAGACTTTCGGTCCCGTCCGCGCCAACGCGGGAATATCGATCGAGGTGGCTTCCGCGTCGATACTCGGAATATTGGGCGAGAACGGGGCCGGCAAGAGCACTCTCATGAAGATCCTGTCCGGTTTCCAACTACCCGATTCGGGATCCATCATCCTCGACGGAGAGGCCGCGACTATCCGCTCGCCGGCCGACGCGCTGGCCCGGGGCATCGGCATGCTCCACCAGGACCCGCTCGATTTCCCGCCGCTGAGGCTCGTCGACGACATCATCCTGGGCAGTAAAGGCCGGCTGCGTCCCGATCGAAGGAGGACCGCGAAGGAATTCCGCGAGCTGGCCTCTCGCTTCGAGTTCGACCTCGATCCCGAGGCCTATGTCGATGCCCTCACGGTCGGCGAGCGCCAACAGCTCGAGATCCTCAGGCTCCTGTGGCTCGGGGCCCGCGCCCTCATCCTCGACGAGCCGACCACCGGTATAAGCCTGCCCCAGAAGGAAAAGCTCTTCGCCACCATACGGCGCCTGGCCTCCGAGGGCATGACTGTCCTTTTCGTCTCGCACAAGCTCGAGGACGTGGAATCTCTCTGCGATCGCGCCGTCGTCCTCCGGCAGGGGCTCCTCGCGGGATCCGAGGTCCCGCCCTTCGACACGAGGCGCCTCATCGAGCTGATGTTCGGCAAGGAAGTGCCGCAGTCGCCCCATCTTCGGATCGCCCGCGGGGGCGAGGTCCTGTCGGCGCGAGGACTGTGCCTCGATTCCCTCAGGCTCCAGATAAAGGACCTCGACTTGAGCGTGAGGGCCGGCGAGGTCATCGGCCTCGCGGGGATGGAGGGCTCGGGCCAGGCGATATTCCTCGCGTCCTGCGCCGGCCTCGCGCGCCCGGTCGCCGGCTCGGTCCGCATCGAGGAGCGCGAGATGACGAGAGCCTCCCACCACGACTTCAAGCGCGAGGGAGTGGCCTACCTTCCCGCCGCCCGCCTTGAGGAAGGCCTCGTGCCGGGCCTGACCCTCGAGGAGCATTTCATCCTCGCGGAGGGCAGGCGCGGCCTCTTCATCGACCGAAGGTCGGCCGAGATCAAGGCTGCGTCGCGCATCGCGTCCTACAATATCAAGGGCCGCCCGGACAGCCCGGTGGAGGAACTGTCCGGCGGCAACCAGCAGCGCGCCCTGCTCGCCTTGCTGCGCGACGATCTCTCCCTCATCCTCGTCGAGCACCCGACGCGGGGCCTCGACATCGAGTCGACGATCTACATCTGGTCCAAGCTCAAGGAGCGCTGCGCGCAGGGGACGGCCATCGTGTTCATCTCCTCGGACCTGGACGAGATACTCCAGTACAGCGACCGGGTCATCGTATTCTTCGCCGGGAAAGTGTCGCCTCCCCTCGCAGCGGAGAGCCTCGGCGTGGAGGAACTCGGCCGGCTCATCGGCGGCAAGGGCTGGGAGAAGTTCGAGGAGGCGGTCCGTGCGTGATTCCCCCGGGCTGAAGCCGCTCTTTCGGACCGCGGCCGTAGTCCTCGCCCTGACCCTGACCACCCTGGTCCTCCTGGCGACGAAGTCTCCTCCCCTCGCGGCCTACGCGAGCATAGCGCGCGGAGCCGTCGGCTCATGGAGCGTCGGCTCGGATGTCCTCGTCGCCTGGGTCCCGCTCCTCCTGGTCACCTCGGGCCTCCTCGTGACTTTCACCGTCGGGCTCTGGAACATCGGGATCGAGGGACAGATCACCTCCGGGGCCGTCTTCACGACCTGGGCCCTGCGCTCCTTCCAGGGCGGCTCGCTCGATCCGGGCCTGGCGATCGCCTTCGCCGTCCTCGCGGGGATGGCGGGAGGCATGCTCTGGGCCATGCTGGTCGGGGCGCTCAAGACCTTCGGCGGAGTGAACGAGATATTCGGGGGCCTGGGCCTCAATTACGTCGCGACCGCGGTAAACCTCTGGCTCATCTTCGGCCCCTGGAAGCGGCCGGGAGTGGCGTCCATGTCGGGCACCGTGCCTTTCGGCAGGAGCTACTGGCTGCCGACGGTGACCGAGCAATCGCGCTTCGCGCCCATAGCCGTCGTCATCGCCGTCGTCGCGATCGCCGTCGTCTTCGTACTGATACAGGGAACCTATTTCGGGCTCAGGCTGAAGGCGGTCGGCAGGAACTCCAGGGCCGCCTACCTTCTCGGGATACCGACCTGGCAGTATACGATGGTGTCCTTCGCGATCTGCGGTCTCTTCGCGGGTCTCGCGGGAGCGATCCAGGTGACCGCCGTGTACCACAGGCTCATTCCCTCGATTTCCTCGGGTTACGGCTACCTGGGCCTCATGGTCTCCATGCTCGTCAATTACAGCGCGGCCCTCGCGGCCCCCGTGGCCCTCTTCTTCGCAGCCCTCAACGTGGGCTCCATCCAGCTGCCCATCATCCTCAAGATGGATTCGTCGCTGGCCGGCGTGCTCCAGGGGACCCTGGTCCTGTTCGTGCTGCTCGCGGAGGGCGTCCGCTCGCGCGTCATGAAGAAAGGCGGGTCCCGGCCATGAGCGGCGACATCCTCTTCCTGGGCCTCGCGGGAGTCCTCGCTTCGGCGGGCCCCGTCGTCTTCGCGTCCATAGGAGAGGCGATCTCGGAGCGCGCGGGGGTCATCAACCTGTCCATGAACGGGCTGATACTGCTTGCGGCGATGGGCGGCTTCGCCATGGCTCTCGCGACGAAGAGCGTCGTCCTCGGCTTCGTCGCCGGAGCCGCGATCGGGGGAGCCGTGGCGGGGATAGTCGCCTTCTCGAGCATCACGCTCAAGCAGTCGCAGGTGGCGGTCGGCTTCGTCCTCACCCTGCTCTGCCGCGACCTTTCCTACTTCCTCGGCAATCCCATCATGGGCCTGCCGGGGCCCCGCATATCGCTGGCGCCCATTCCCTTCCTCGACGGCATCCCGGTGCTGGGACCCCTTTTCTTCAGGCAGGACGTCATGACCTACCTGAGCTTCGTCCTCATCGCCGCCGCATGGCTCTTCGTCAACAGGACGAGGCCCGGACTCGTGCTCCGCGGCATCGGCGAGAAGCCCGCCGCGGCCTACGCGCGCGGCGCGAACGTCGGCCGGCTGCGCTATCTCTACACGATACTCGGCGGCGCGATCGCCGGCCTCGCCGGCCCGATCTACTCTCTCTCGATCAAGGCGGGCTGGAAGGGCACCATATCGGGCCTCGACGGGATCGGCTGGATAGCCCTGGCCATAACCATCTTCGGCGGATGGAGCCCCGTCAAGGTGGCGATGGGCGCCTATCTCTTCGCCCTCCTGCAATGGCTCGGCCTCGTCCTGCAGGCGGCCCTCCCCGGCGTGCCCTCGCAGGTCCTCCAGGTGGCGCCCTTCCCCCTCATGATACTGACGCTGCTCTTCGTCAATCTCGGCAATGCGGAGTGGGTCGCGACGGCGCTGGCGCGCCTGCCCGAGAGACCGCGGAGGGCCCTCGCGAGGCTGCTGCGCGCAACCAACGTCAAGCCGCCGGCGGCGCTGGGGACTCCCTTCGAGAAGGACTAGGCAAGGCCGCGCCCGCGGGCGCTATCCCTTCACCGCGCCCGCCGTAAGGCCGCTGATGAACTGCTTCGCCATCGTGAGGTAGAGGATGATGACCGGAACGCAGCTCAGGGAGAGGACGGCGAGTATCTTCGACCAATCGGTCTGATACTCGCCGAAGAGCCTTGTGACGCCGAGGATGAGGGTCCGCTGCGAATCGTTCCTGATGAAGATCAGGGGAAACCAGAGGTCGTTCCAGATGGGCACGAGATTGAAGATGGCCACCGTCGCGAGGGCGGGGCGCACCATCGGCACGATGATCGACCGATAGATCCTGAGCGGCCCGGCCCCGTCGATCAGGGACGCCTCGGTCAGCTCCGCCGGTATCCCCTTGATGAACTCGTAGAGAGTGAATACGGCGATCGGCAGCCCCATGGCGACGTAGACCGGGATGACGCTGATCGTCCTGTCGAGCAGGCCGAGCTTGATCATGATCTGGAGGAGGTTCACCGAGCCGATCTTGATGGGGACGGTGAGGCCGGCGACGAAGAACAGGTAGATCCACCTCGAGTAGCGGGACCTCCAGCGGACGCAGCCGTAGGCGGCCAGGGAGCCGAGGAGGAGGATGATGGCGAGCGAGAAGACCGTCACCTCGAGGCTGTTGAGGAAGTAGCGGGGAAAGGGCGAGTTCTGGAACACGGTCTTGTAGCCCAGGAGGTTGAGCGCCTTGGGCAGCCCGAAGGGGTCGAGGTAGATGTCGTTCTTGAACTTGAAGGAATTGACCACCATGGTCCAGAGCGGAAAGCAGACGAGGACGCTCCACGCGCAGAGGAACAGGTACTTGAAGGGAGCCGCGCCGTCGCGGACCTTGGATTTCGCGCTCATGCCCGGCCTCGCTCGGCCTCGACGGCCTGGGGCCTCTCGACGTCCCCGCTGTTCATGAGCCGATTGGCGAGGAGGACCCCCGCGAAAAGCACGGCGAAAGTCACGGTCGCCACCGCCGCGCCCAGGCCCATGTCGGGTATGCCGACCGGATGCTGTCCGGCTATGCCCGTCCTGTAGAAGAAGGTCCCCATGAGGTCGGTCGAGTACGCCGGCGGGCCGTTGGCCCCCTCCATCGCGTATACGACGTCGAAGGCGTTGAAGTTGCCGACATAGGTCAGGACGGACACGATGCCGACGACGGGCAGGAGGAGGGGCAGCTTGACCCTGGCGAAGGTCAGCCAAGCCCCGGCGCCGTCGATCTGCGCAGCCTCGAAGAGCTCGTCGGGGATCCGCTCGAGGCCGGCGAGGAACATCATCGTAGGCAGGCCCACCCATTGCCACGCCGAGACGAGGGTGATGGCCGGGAGGGCGAAGTGCGGGTCGCCGAGCCAGGGCAGGGCCCACGACCCGAGGCCGACCTTGGTAAGGAGGATGTTGAGGGCGCCCCACTGTGGGTTGAGGATCAGCTTCCAGATATATCCCGTCACGAGGACCGACAGCGTCACCGGAATGAAGATGACGGTCCTGAACAGCCCTTTCCCCTTGAGGCCCCTGCCGGAAAGGATGAGGGCGAAGAGGAGGCCGATCGTATTCTGGACGAGCATGGTGATCCCGAAGAACTCCCAGTTGTTCCTGAAGGCGTTGAAGAAGCGCGCCGAGGTCTCCGGCTCGGAGAAGAGCTTGACGTAGTTGTCGAAGCCCACGAAATTATCGAGGGCATAGCCCGAGCCGGAAAAGAAGCTCAGCCGCATCGAGTTGATCACCGGAACGGCCATGAAGGCGGCGTAGACGATCAGGGCGGGAAGCGCGAAGAGCAGCCACAACGCGCCGCTTTCCTTTCGAACCTTGACGCTGGGGCTCATGCCGACGGCTCCTCGCGGAAGTAATGGCGCGGGCGGCGCGGCCTTCGGCTCGCCGCCCGCGCCTGACGGACTAGATCGGCCGGCGGCCGGCTATTTCGCCGCCGCCGGGGCATACCACTGGGCGAGACCGTTCTGGAGATCGTCGGCGGCGTCCTGGGGGCTCTTCTTCCCGGTCATGACGGCGATGGTCCCGTCTTGGAGAAGATTGTAGCCGGAGGGCTTGCCGCTCATCAGCCTGGGCCAGACGAAGCGGACATCGGTAGGCCGCGCCTTGGTCATCTGGAGGAAGGCGTCGGCGTGGGCGTCGGTGATCTTGGCGGCGTTGGACGCTATCGGGAAGAAGCCGGTCGGGATCGAGTTGGAGACGATCGAGGCGGCCTGGTCCGAGTAGAGCCACTGGAGGAAGGCTTTGCATTCGGCGGGATACTTGGTCGCCGGATTCATCGCGATGCCGGAGTCCGGATGGAAGGTGACATAGCCCTTATGGCCCTTGGGAGGGGGGGGCGGGAAGACGGACCAGTTGAACTTCATGTCGGTGAAGGAGGCCATCGTCCACGAGCCGTCGAAATACATCGCCGCCTTCTGGTTGACGAAGAGGGCGTTGGAGTCGTTGTAGGTCAGGGCCTCGAAGCCCTTGGGGCAGAAGGCCGCGAGCTCCTTCATGCCCTGGAAGGCGGCGACCATCTTGGCGTCGTTGAACTTGACTTTGCCGGTCTCGTAGGCGAGCCGACCCTCGGCGCCGCCGATGAAGTTGGGCAGGATGTTCATCATGACGACTTCGTTGATGTCCCACTGGTCCGCGAGGCCGTTGGCGACCGGCGTTATGCCCGCGTCCTGGATCTTCTTGCAGACCGCGAGGAAATCTTCCCAGGTCTTCGGCACGGAAATCCCGAGCTTCTTGAACATATCGACGTTGTAGTACACGCCATGGGAGACGGCGCAGAAGGGAACCGCGAAGGACTTTCCGCTCTCGTCCGCCCAGGGAGCGCGAGCGAGGTCGGAGTAGACCTTCTTGAGGCCCGGCAGGTCGGATACGTCCGCGAAGAAGCCGTCCTTGAAAAGCTGTACGCCGGTGTCATAGCTGCGCGCGTACATGAGGTCGGGGCCGATGCCGCTCTGAAGCTGGAGGCGGAGGGCCGCGTTGTAATCGGGCGGATTCGTCGGGTCGAACTTGATGGCGATGTTCGGATGCGTTTGGGTGAAGGCATCGAGAAGCTTCGTCATCTGGGCGACATCGTCGGCGCGCCACGAGCCCATGGTGAGCTGCACCTTGGCCTGGGCGGCGGCGGCAAACGCGAACAAAGCTGACAGCGCAAAGGCAAGAGCCGCGATCTTTGTGGACTTTCCCTTATTCATGCCATATCCCTCCTTGCTTGGGTGCGGCCATTCTGGACCCTATATCGGGATAGCGCAACGTACGGAAGGCAGTACAAAAGTCACGATCTTGTACTGCCCGAGAAGTCCTTGGCCATGCGGACCGCCTGGGAGCGGTCCGAGACGCCCATGCGGTCGTAGATCGAGCTGATGTGGTTCCGGACGGTCTGCTCGGCGATCGAGAGCAAGGAGGCAATCTCCTTGTTGGAGTAGCCCTCGACCATATAGCCGAGGATTTCCCGCTCGCGGCGGGGCATCCCGTCGAGCCAATCGGGATCGCCCCTGGGCAGCTCGGGCTTGAAATAGGCGCGCTTGATCAGGCTCTTCGCGACGCTCGGCGCGATCAGGAAGGCCCCGCCCGCCACCGCCCTGATGGCCGCGATGAGCTCGGGCGGCGGGATGTCCTTGAGGAGATAGCCTACGGCCCCGTGCTCCAGGGCCTCCTTGACGTACTCGTCATCCTCGAAGGTCGTCAGCATCATGATCCGCGTCTCCGGAAATCCGGCGCGGATCCGCTTCGTGGCCTCGACCCCGTCCATCACCGGCATGCGCACGTCCATGACGACGAGGTCGGGCCGCGTCTCGCCCACGAGCCGGACCGCCTCCTCGCCGTTGCGGGCGACCCCGGCCACCTCCATGTCGTCCGTCGAGCGCTCGATCACGGTCCGGAGGCTCTCGACGAAGAGAGCCTGGTCGTCGGCGAGGAGGATCCTGATCCTGGTCATGCCCCGGCCTCGCCCTCGCCGCTCAAGGGCAGGCTGGCGTCGACGGCGAAGCCGTCCACCGCGTTCCCGACGGAGAGCTCCCCGCCGAGAGCGGCCAGGCGCTCCCGCATCCCCCGGATCCCGATGCCCTCGACGAGCTCGGGCGCGCCGCGGCCGTCGTCCCTCACGAGGACGTGGAAGTACGATGCGTCCTCCCGGAAGGTGATCGATATGTTCCGGGCGTGGCCGTGCCTGAAGGAATTGATCATGCTCTCCTGGATCAGCCTGTATATGGAGAGCCAGGCGGCGTTGTCCACGTCGCCGCGCGCGTTCGTGAAGTCGACGGATACCCGTATCCCGGTCACGGTCTCGAAATTCCGGGCGACTTTTAGGAGGACGCCGAAGCCGAGGTCGAGCGGCTCCTCGATCCTGCGCAGCTCGTAGAGCGTCTTCCGGGTCTCCCGGAGGCCTTCCGCCACGCCCTCCCTGGCCATCGAGAGGAGCTCCCTGAGCCGCAGGTCGCCCGGTCCGACGAGCATCAGCGAGGCCTCGAGCATCATCTGCTGGTTGGTAAGCGCGTAGCCGACGACGTCGTGGATCTCGCGCGTTATGCGATTCCTTTCCTTGCGGACGAAGGATTCCTCCGCCGCGGCGAGGGCTCCCTGGAAGCTCGCGTTGACGTCGGCGATCCGGTCGATCGCCGAGTCGAGGCGCTCGGCCTCGACGATGGACTTCCGCCTGCCTTCCGCCAGCTCCTTGAGGGACGCCCCCACGGCGAAGGCGAACGCGAGCGCGACGCCGAGGCACACCAGGGAGGCGGGCTCGCCCCCGGGCGTCGCCTTGCCCCAGACCACCGCCGGCTTCTGGAGGACGAGGGCGCCGACGACCGCCGCCGCGCCCATGAAGAAATAATCGGGACGGGGGAAAGAGGCTACGATGGCCAGCATCAGGGGCATGCCGAGGACGCTCTGTATGCCGGACGAGGCGGGGATGGGGTAGGAGGCGAGGAGGAAGCAGAGCGCGGCGGCGACGATCGCCGCCTTGGCCTTCGGCGCCCCGCGCCAGACCGAGGCGAGGAGGGTGAAGACGAGGGAACCGGCGAGCAGGAGGTAGAATTGCGCGTCCCACTCGAAGGGGAGGCCGAAGACGGGACGCTGCAGGGCATAGAGCAGGGCGGAGGAGGCGTGGCCGATGATGGCCAGCCCGACGAGGACCGTTTCCGACGCGACTAGCGGCACGGAGGGAGTATCGGCCCGCCCTTCATCTCCTGTCAATCGCGGCGCGCGGCCGCCTTCAGGCCTTGTCCGGCTTGCTGCCTATCAGCGTGATGTTGAGGCCTGCCTGGTAGCGCTCGTGGCTCTCCGGGTTCTCGACCTTGCCGTTGCAATAGAAGCCGACCGAGCCGGAGGAGAACTGCTTCTCCTGCGCGATGACCTTGCCCCAGACCTTTCCGTCCGGGTCGGTGATGGTGAGCTCGAGGAATTTAGGCGCCTTGGGATCAGTCTTCTTTGGATCGGGCATAGGGGCTCCTGGGGCGTTGGGATGGCCCAGTATATCGCCGAAGGCATTTTTGGCATAGGGACGCGCTACTCCGCCTTCTCCTGATCCCCGTACTTGAGCTTCATGATCTCGTCGAGACTGGAGAAGACGATGGGGCCCCGCCTGTTGCTCGCGGAGGCCAGGGCCGCCAGGAGGCCGTCGAGCAGGCGAGCGGTCGTCGGGAAGCCGTGCAGGAGCACGACGCCGCCGAATTCCTCGCGCGCCTGCTTCACGGTCCTCGCGATGACCTTCTCGGGACTCAGGTGCTCGGGATCGTCAGGCTTGTATCGGATGTTCCAATCGAAGGAAGTGATGGTCCAGTCGGCCAGGTATTGCCTTTTCGCCAAAAGGGCCCGGTCCACGGCGTATCCGGGCGTGCTGTGGGCGCCGTTGGGCGGACGGAAATAGCGTATCGGATAGTGATAGCCGAGGACTTCGTCGATCGCCGCCTGATTCCGATCGAGCTCGGCGTCGATTTCGCCTCGATTGTCGCGGAACCTGCCTTCGTCGAGACGCCGGTGCCAATAGCTGTGGCTGCCTATCTCGTGGCCCTCGTTCACCACCCGATCGAGGAGCTCCTTGGCGCGGGGCGTGGGCTTGCCGTTCGCGTTCAGGAAATAGCTGCCTATGATGAAGAATACGGCCTTGATCCCGCGCCGCTTCAGGATGTCGAGCTCCATGGCCATGTACTTGTTGGGAGCGCAATCGTCTATCGTGATGGCCACTTCGTTCTTGAAATCATACCTTTGGTAGTCGCGCTCGTAGATGCCGGCGACGATTTCCGGCGGGCCTATTTGGCCCGATGGGCCCCTTGGGCCTCTCTCCCACTTCTGCAGGATCTCGAGACGCTCCGGCTTCGGGGCGTAGTACGGGGACTGGGCCCTCAGCGCGGCGGCGGCGAAGAGGAGGAACAGCAAGGCGGCGGCGCGCCGCGCTTCCCCGGCTTCCATCTGCCTACTCTTATCGGCGAAGCGCGACGTCGGCTCATTAGAATTATGCCCTTATTTTGGAAGAGCTTCCTTGACCCTACCCTCTCTCTTGCCGATAGGAAAAGGGGAAGGGAATTCCTTCGGCCAAGCCGGCGGATTTCCTCATGGAGGGTTCGCAATGTCCGCGGAACGCAAGAAACTGCTCTGGATATCCATCTCAGCCTGCGTCTTCGTCCTATTGGTGCTCGCAGTCGGATTCGCGCTCCTATCGCCCAAGAAAGGCGGAGCCCAGGCTCCCGCCGCGATAGCCAACGGAGCGCCTCCGAAGGCGCAGGATCCGCAGGACTTCCTTTCCGCGCCCCCGCCAGCCCCCGCTCCCGCCCTCGAGCAGCCGCGCAATCAGGACGGCAACGTCATCGTCGTCTACGGCGACAAGCCTAAGCTCCCCGAAGGCGAACAGCCCTCGAGCGCCATCCCCTCCGCGAACGCTCCCGCCGCCGCGCCGACTGAGCCCGCGGCGGCCGGCACCCCCACGAGCGCCGGTACCTCGAGCGCACCGGCCGCTCCGGGAAAGGCCGCTTCGCCGGCGGCCCCGGCGGCCCCGACGGCCCTCGCCAAAGCTCAGTCGGCCTCGAAGAAGCCGCCGGCGAAGTCCGCGAGCCCGCGGATCGACGAATTCTGGATTCAGGCCGCCAGCTTCACAAGCAGAGGCAGGGCGGACGACCTGAAGCAGGCCCTGGCGGACAGGGGCATAGCGGCCCTCATAAGCGTCAAGGGTATTTCGAGCAAGAGCTGGTACAGAGTGCGGGTAGGCCCGTACTCGGCCAAGGCCGAGGCCGATGGCTGGCTCGGAAGGCTGAAGGATCTGCCCGGCTGCGCGGAAGCCTACGTCTCGGAGCTGGCCGCGACGAAGCCCAAGCAGTAACGCCGGTCGCGGCGGTTGCGCCTCCTCTCCCCGCGGCGTATTATCGGGAGATAAAGGCGGAGCCCCTCATGACCATCAGCAAAGACCTCATAGACGCGGCGCGCGGCGCCGTACCCTGCGACCTCAACCTGGCCAACTGCTCCCTCATGGACCTGCTGCGCGGAGTCATACGGAAGGGAGCCACTGTCTCGATCCGCAAAGGCATCGTCGCCGGCGTGGACGACGGCCTTCGAGCGGAGCGTACGATCGATCTCAAGGGGCAGTTCCTCGCCCCCGGCCTCGTCGACTCGCACGTACACATCGAGTCTTCCCTGCTCACCCCGCCGGAATACGCGAGGTTAGTCGCGCCGCGGGGCACGACCGCCGTCGTCGCCGATCCCCACGAGATAGCCAACGTCATGGGCTACGACGGGATGCGCTACATGCTCGCCGCCAGCGAGGGCCTGCCCATCGACGTCTACCTCATGGTCCCGTCCTGCGTGCCCGCCACCGACTTCGATACGGCGGGAGCGGCCCTATACGCCTCGGACATGCATCCCTTCCTTCGCGAGCCCAGGGTCCTCGGCCTCGGCGAGGTGATGAACTACCCCGGCGTCCTCTACAAGGACCAGAAGCTCCTCGACAAGATCGCGCTCTTCCGCGACGCGGCCAAGCCCGTGGACGGCCACGCGCCGGGGCTCTCCGGAGGCGAGCTCTCGGCCTACATCGCCGCGGGGATAGGCTCCGACCACGAATGCACGACCGTGCCCGAGGCCCTCGAGAAGCTGTCCAAGGGAATGTACGTCATGCTGAGGGAGGGTTCGACCGCGCGGGATCTGCGCAATCTCATCCCCGCGATAACGCCCAGCACGGCCCCTCGCTTCCTCCTCTGCTCGGACGACAGGCATCCCAACGATCTCGTCGACGAGGGCCATATGGACCACGCCCTGCGGCTCCTGCTCGCGGGCGGGGTGGATCCCATCGACGCCTTCCGCATCGCCTGCCTCAATCCCTCGACCTGGTTCGGCCTCAAGACCTCGGGGGCGGTCGCTCCCGGCTACAAGGCCGACTTCGTCGTCTTCGACTCGCTCGAGGACTTCCGCGCGCGGATGGTCTTCAAGGACGGCGTCCTCATAGCGGAGGACGGCCGGCTCCTCGTCGAGCCGCCGGGGGCGAGGCCCCCCGCCCGCGATTCCGTCAACATCAAGTGGCTCACCGAGGAAGATTTCCTCATTCCCGCCTCCGGCTCCCGCATCCGCGTCATCGAGGCGAGGCCCGGCTCCATCATCACCGGCGAGAAGATCATGGAGCCCAAGGTCGAAGGAGGGCTCTGCGTCGCGGACGCCTCGCGCGACCTCTTGAAGATCTTCGTGATCGAGAGGCATTCGGGCTCGGGCAACATCGGCAAGGGCTTCATCACGGGATTCGGGCTGGGACGGGGAGCCATCGGCCTCACGATCTCGCACGACTCGCACAACATGATCATCGCGGGCGTAGACGACCGCTCCATCTTCAGGGCGGCCAAGCATCTCAACAAGATGAAGGGCGGGATGGTCTTCGCCGTCGGCGACGAGATCGTGCTCGACCTGTCCCTGCCGATAGCCGGCCTGATGAGCGACGAGGGCGCGGCGACCGTCGTCGATCGCCTGCGCGCCTTCGAGGAAGTCTTCGTACGCGAGGGTTTATCCAACCGCACCCCCCTCATGACTCTCTCGTTCATGGCTCTGCCCGTCATTCCCAAGCTCAAGATCACGGACAGGGGCCTCGTCGACGTCGAGCGATTCTCGCCGGTGAACCTTTTCGCCGACTAAAGGCCGGCCGGGCGCCGATTAGACTCTATCTCCCGGTCGCGGATCCTCGAGCCACGAGGCGGCATAGGCCGCCACCTCTTCCCATCCCGCCTGCCCGATGATGAAGTGCGTCCGACCGGCGAATTCGCGGAACGCCGCGACCGATGCGGATCGGGAGTAGCGCCGATAATTCTTGCGGTTGAGGGAAGCCGGGACGATGTTGTCCGCCGACCCGGCGATGAACAGAAGAGGCTCGTGCGGCTTCGCGAAATCCACGCGGGCGAAGGCCGTCAGGGACTGGCGAGGCACCCTGCGGGATTCCGGCACGGTATAGCGCTCGAAGGCCGCGCGCCGCTCGGTCGCCGTAAGAGTCTCGGCGAAGGCGTAGGCGAAGCGCTCGGGCGTGATCGCGATGGGAAGGGAGAGCGGGGCGAAGGGCGTAATGTGCGGCCAGTTGGACTTGAGGAAGGACCATTTCGCGCTGAGCACTCCCGCGGGAGGGGCCGAATCGATCGCGACGACGGCCGCCGCCCTTCCCTTCTGCATGAGGAGCTGGGCCACGAGAGCGCCCATTGAATGGCCTATGAGGATCGGTCTCTCGGGTAGCGCGGATATGACCCGCTCCATCTCGGCGACGACTTCCGCCAAGGTAAGCTCGGCGGCTTTCGGATCGGGGTGTCGGGACCGCAGCGTTTCGGGCGATTCGCCGCGACCGGGCCAGGGCGGTGCGAGGCAACGGTATCCGCGGCCCTCGAACCATGGGACCCAAAGCTCCCAGCACAAGGGCGTCATGTACATGCCGTGAATGAACAGGATCGTTCCGGATAGTTTTGCCATGCCACTCAATATACTGATTTCCCCGGCGACTCCGTAGGCGAAGCGGCGCCGAGCGCCATTTGTCTCCAACGCCGCAAATGCTTATTTTTTATCCCAAGATCATTATTGAAGTAAGGAGTACAACGTGGCACAGAGCATTCGCGCAATTCGATTTCATGAGTACGGGGCTTCGGACAAGCTCGTCCTGGAGACTATCCCCCAACCCGAGCTTAAAGCGGACGAAGTCCTCGTCAAGGTCCATTTCGCTGGCGTGAATCCGGTCGATTGGAAGATCCGCGCGGGCTATCTCAAGGACTACATGCCAGTGCCCCTGCCCTTCACGCCCGGCATCGACTTTTCCGGAACGATCGCGGAGCTCGGATCCGGCGTCAAGAACCTGTCGAAGGGGCAGGCGGTGTTCGGGATCGCCAAGGGAAGCTACGCGGACTATGCCGTAGCCTCGGCCGGCGAACTCGTCCCTAAGCCGGGCAGCGTGAGCTTCGAGGCGGCCGCGACCCTGCCCATCGGATCCTTGACCGCCTGGAAGGCGGTGGAGGACGCCGGAGTTAAAAGCGGCCAGACGGTAGTAGTCCAGGGCGCCGCCGGCGGAGTCGGCCATTTCGCGGTCCAGTTCGCCCGCTTGAAGGGGGCTAAGGTCATCGGAGTGGCTTCCGCCTCCAACGCAGCCTTCGTGAAGGGCCTCGGAGCGGAAAAGGTCGTGGACTATAAAGCTGGAGTCGCGGAATCGGGCGTGAGGGACGTCGACGCCGTCATCGACACGGTCGGCGGGGAAACCCTCGAGAAATCCTATGGCCTGGTCAAGAAGGGCGGTACACTCGTGACCATCGCGGGCCAGGTATCCGAAGAAAAGGCCAAAGAGCGCGGCATCAAGGCCCTCGTCTCCGGCAGGGGTCCCGCCGAGCTCCTGAAGCAGATCGCCGACCTGATGGCCAAGGGCAGCATTCGCTCCGAGGTCGGGAAGGTGTTCCGCCTCGACGAGGCTAAGGCCGCGCAGGACCTCAGCCAAACCGGCCACGGCAAGGGACGAATACTGTTGAAGGTTCAATGAGCGAAACCGCGAGCACACAGGCCGACGGAGCCGGATTGCAAGTGGTGTTCGGCAACGGCCCGGTCGGCTGCGCCACGGCCAAAGCCCTGCTCGGCAGAGGGTTGCAAGTTCTTATGGTGAGCCGCAGCGGCAGGAGGCCGGCCGAGTCCTTGACGGGACCCGGCCGCCTGGACACGCTGGCTGCGGACGCGCTCGACCCGGACGCGGTCACGGCCGCGAGCCGGGGAGCCACGCACATCTACCACTGCATGAACGTCCCCTATCAGTATTGGGCTCGGACGCTCGCGGTCATGCAGGGCAATCTGGTAGCGGCTGCCGAGGCGCAGGGCGCCGTCCTCGCCGTGGCGGAAAACCTCTATTCGTATTCGAGAGGCGTGCCCGTAATCGACGAGGCGACTGCCGAAGAGGCTCCGACGCGCAAGGGAAGGCTGCGCAAGAGGCTGCACGAGTCCCTCGTCGCCGAAGCGGACGCGGCAGGCTTTCGCTGGGCGGCCGTTCGCGCTTCCGACTATTACGGCCCGGGCGCGGACGCTCAAAGCGTGTTCGGAACCGGTCGCTTCCTGGATCCGCTCTTCGCCGGCAGGCGCCTCAGCCTGCTCGGCGATCTCGATCTCCCTCATTCCTACACCTATTCCGAAGATTACGGTCGCGCCTTGGCCTGCGCCGCCCTCGACCCCTCGGCGCATGGAAGGGCCTGGATCGTCCCGAACGACCGAGCCATGACGACCCGCGAGGTCGCCGAGATGTTCTTGGCCGCCGCCGGCAGAGCCGCGAAGGTCGGGACGATCCCGCGACTGGCCCTGACGGCGCTCGGCCTGTTCAGCCCGCTGATCCGGGAAGTGGGCGAGATGCTCTACCAGAAGGAAGAGCCCTACATCGTCGACGGCAGCCTTTTCGGCGACAAGTTCGGATTCGAGCCTACGCCGCTGGAGCGGGGCATCGCCGCGACGATCGCGTGGTACAGATCGCGGCGCCCTTAGCTGATTCCGGACCTCGCGCCCGTGCTACAATAGGTCATGGAAAGGCCCCGGGCCGAACTCCTTTCCGTCGACATGATCTGGGAAGGGGCGCCGCACAACGCATTCACCGACCTCGCGCGGCATCGGGGCGCGTGGTTCTGCTGCTTTCGGGAGGGGGCGAGTCATGCCCTCTGCGCCGGCAAGCTGCGCGTGCTTCGATCCGAGCACGGCGCCTCCTGGGAGAGCGCGGCGCTGATCGCCGAGCGCGGCGTGGACCTCCGAGACCCGAAATTCTCGCGAGCTCCAGCCGGAAGCCTCGAGATCCTAATGGGCGGCAGTCCCTTAAGAAAAGGACGATACATAGGCCGGCGGCCGCGGATCTGCAGATCGGCCGACGGACTCTCGTGGAGCCTGCCCCGCCCCGTCGGCGAGGAGGGCGACTGGCTATGGCGCGTCGACCGCGTCGGGGGCAGGAGCTACGGCATCAGCTATCGCCTGCCGAGCCCCCGTCGCTGGACTGTCGTCCTCCTCGAGAGCGCCGACGGAATCGCCTATCGCGAGCTCGCCGAGCTCGACGTAAGCGGTAAGCCCAACGAGGCCACCCTCAGGTTCCGAGGGCGGGAAGCCATCGCCCTCGTGCGCCGCGAGGCGGGCTCGGGCCGGGCATGGATAGGGAGGAGCATGCCGCCCTACCGCTCCTGGTCCTGGAACGAAACCGCGGAGCGCGTCGGCGGGCCGAACTTCATCGTCTTGCCCGGAGGGGCCCTGGTCGCCGCGACGCGGATCTGGCGACGCGGGAAGCCGAGCGCGGCTCTCTGCGCGATGACCGCCGCCGGCGAGCTGCGCCCTATCCTGGAGCTGCCGTCGGCCGGGGATTGCGGCTATCCGGGCATGGTCCCCCATCGCGGTATCCTCTGGATCAGCTACTATTCCTCGCACGAAGGCAAGGCCAGGATATACCTGGCGCGGGCGCGGCTCTCGGTGCCGGGGAGCTGATAATATTTATGGAAGGAAATTAATCGGTAGATATCTTCAGGTCCGGGCAACTGTCTATTCAAGCTCGAGGCGACAATTGCCTATATCTTCCCCTCATGCCCGAGTGCGCATTGCAGGCGAAATGGCTTTTCGAAGGGACCTTCCCCGAGAAGATAGAATTCATGTGTCCAGCTGCTTGTGCCGCCTCATAGTGCAAATGAACAAGGACTCTGGACAAACTTATTTCCGGTCCGTTTTGAGGCAGAGGATGTTCCGTATTCAATTCAGTTTGTTTTGTTTTCAGCCTGAAATTTTTCGTTCTCAGTCTCAATATGGCACATTTCGAGTCTCAATCGCCGGATCCCACCATTGGCGTTTAAAGCTCGAAAGGTAATCGTGGCTACAAAAGTCGCCTTCGTCAGAAACAATAGCCGCGAGGATGGGAAGCTCGTGCCACCAAGCAAAATTATTGTATTTATTTCCCTGCTTTACCCATGCATGAACCACGTTCTCCTTACTTCAATTTAATCTTGACAGGGGTCCGAAGGTAGCGCATGACTATTAATAATTTTATTCGGCTCCGTATTGGCCTGCTCCACAACCTATCTTGTCATCACGAACCGACACGGGATGCCAAGGGAGAAACGAACATGAAAATTGGAATGTGGCGGTCCAACATGCGCTCCAGGTCCGCTGCCGCCGTACTCGGACTGCTCTGCCTGGTCCTCTTCTCGTCATGCGCTCAGAGGAGCGGAGCCGCGCAAAAATCCAGGATCGTCGGGACGTGGGCCTTCGAGCAGAACGGCATGGACTGGAAATGGAATTTCGGTGGAGACGGTTCCTTGACCTGGGCGATCATCGGCCAAACCGGTTATGATTCTACGCCCTTGGTCATCGGTGGGGACGGCAGCTATTCCTTCGACGGAGCCGCCCTGAGCCTGCGGCTCAACAAATTCGCGGGCATTCCCGGCGGCATATGGCGATCGGAGGCGGCCGCGCCGGGCTTCGATCCGGTTACCGCCGTGGCCGTGCGATTCCGAGGCGCTGACGAAATGACCTGGAGCTTTTCCACCGAAGCCTTGGGCAAAGAGGACCTGACGGCTCGGAGGACAAAGTAGGATCGGTCAGTATCGGATTTAAGCTTTACACCATTCCAATACTATGCCCACGCAGGGACAGCATTTCCTCCGCTCTGCCAGCGGAATCGCTTCGCTACGAGGTTTTCTCGCGGTCGCTGAAATGATAAGATAAAGTAGTATTCGGGGAGGTGAATTGTGAAATGCCCGCATTGCCTAGTTGATTATCACGATAGTTTCGCTAAGATTACCAATTCCCAGGATAAGGACGGTTTTTGGGAAATTTATATTGATACCTGTCCATCATGTGAAAGAATAATTCTTAAATTACGGCACATCAACGCTTTTGGTGAACGTAAAGATACCCTTATACGTCCAAAAGGAATTCCCCGGGCTCCTTGTCCTAAAATTGTTCCTGATGATGTTGCTGTCGATTATAAGGAAGCCTGCCTAGTATTCGACGATAGCCCGAAAGCCTCGGCTGCACTTAGTCGCCGATGCCTTCAAACACTTCTAAGGAATCATGGAAAATCAATAAAAAAGGACCTCGCTGATCAAATACAAGAAATTCTTGATTCTGGGAAGCTTCCGTCTTACCTGGCTGAAAATATCGATGGGATTAGAAATATCGGTAATTTTGCTGCGCATCCGCTGAAGTCAACCGCTTCTGGCGAAATAGCGGAAGTTGAGCCAGGAGAAGCAGAATACTGTTTGGATACGATTGAACTGCTTTTTGATTTCTACTTCGTTCAGCCAGATATTGCAAAAACGAAGCGCGCAGCACTTGATGCGAAACTTAAAGATTTAGGGAAACCAGCAATGAAGCAACCCTAAGATTATGCCCTCGCCGATCCCACCGGAATAACTCCGCTATGCCAGCGAAACCGCTTCGCTACGAAGTTCCCTCTCTCTTGCTCTAAATGGATGATATAATGCTGCAATGAAGATTGAGTGGATTCATCAAGATAACACTCGGATTCTATATGTGGATTTCCGTGGAGCCGCAAGAGAAGACGCTTATACATCTCTCATATCCCAGGTACTCCAAAGGTTTCAGGAGAGCCCTGAGAATCTCCTTGTTTTATATAACTTTCAAGATATTACTTTTCCACCAGGTGTTGTGGAAGCTATCGCTGGTTTTGCTAAAACTAATGGCATAAACCCAGTCAAGGCTGCTTTTGTCGGGATGAGCAAGATCAATGTAGGACTTATTATACGCTTAGACAGATTCCTCTCCGACAAAACAAAAAGAAAACTATTCCAATCCGAGGAAGAAGCAAAAGAATGGCTCGCCCTACCTCCGCATACCCTGTAGCCTCCTGACAGCCCTCTTCTCCTCTTCCGTCAGCACATCCTCCCCCTTGCCTTGACCCTTGATTTCGCTATATTTACATCGACCCGAGGAGGACGAAATGCAAGAAAAGATAGTATGCGTCAGTTTTGCGTTGTCCAATCAGCCGGCACCTAATACTTTGCCCGACATCGTCAGCATTAACAATGATCTTAGCACCGCTGGCGGCTGGTCAGTTAAGAACATCTACCATGCCGGAGGCACCGAGTCGACGTACATATGCTTCATAGTCCATCTTACACTCCCTCGGCGAATAACCCACAGGAAAGCCAGAGTGTAGAGCAGCGCGAGTTCGAAGTACACGAGGTTGCCAGGATATTTCGTATTCCAGCTCACTTGTTAGGCACGACAAAGGGTAATCGAAGGCAAATGTAGAGCAGCAGAACCTTGAGTTTTTGCAGTACTGCATCAACCCCATCATTAAAAAGATTGAGCAGGGCTTTGCACAGTCTTCCTCCAGTTCGCCGAGGCCCTGGCCTTCTTGCCGACCAAAGGAGGCGACCATGTGCGGCGGCGTATCTGTGTGGTGACGATCCTTTGCCGGGCTTTGCTTAGAACGGGACGGCGGTGGACTAAGAGGATATTGACTGAGCATCTCATTCCGCGCCCCCTATAGAGCGACAAGTTCGTGAAACGCCATGGCTGAGACTCGTGATGAGCGGCCGCAACTGAGCCCGCCCCCGGCGACCGAGTTCGTCATGCCGAGCGGCTGGTGCCGGTGCCAGCGGTGCCATCGACGCCTTCCAGTTCCCGTCGACGAAAACACTTGACACGCAACTCTAGGGTTACATATATTGGAAAAGGGAACCGATCGGTTACGTGTCATGGAAACGAACGACGACGATATTTTTCGAGCCCTGGCCGATCGAAGTCGCCGGCGCTTGCTCGACCGTCTGCACGCGACCGACGGCCAATCTCTCGGCGACCTGTGCGCAGGCCTGAACATGACCCGCCAAGCAGTCGCTAAACATTTGGCGGTCTTGGAGGGGGCCAATCTTATCGCCTCAAAGCGCCAAGGCCGCGAGAAGCTTCACTACATCAATCCAGTCCCAATCAACGAGATTGCCGAGCGCTGGATAAGCAAATTCGAACAGCCGCGCCTGAGCGCGCTTTCAGACCTTAAAAACGACCTTGAAGGAGAAAGCTATGGATAACGCCGCAAAGAGCAGTTTCGTCTACGTGACCTATATCAAGGCGACGCCGGAGCGCCTTTGGGAGGCGCTCATCAGTCCTGAATTTGCTGCCAAGTATTGGCTCGGGAACCGACCTGAGGCCGAATGGAAGGTCGGCGGAGCATGGAAGCTTGTATTCCCGGACGGCGCGATCGCTGACGTAGGCGAGATAACCGCATTTGATCCCCCCAAGCGCCTCAGCATCCGTTGGCGCAACGAGTGGGCGCCCGAGTTAAATGCCGAGGGCTGGTCCGTCTGCACGATGGAGCTGGAACCGGTGGGCGAGGCCGTCAAACTAACTGTCGCGCACGGCATCGAGCGGGAGAACTCCAAGTTCATCGCCGGCGTCTCAGGTGGTTGGCCGCAGATTCTCTCAAATCTGAAATCACTTCTTGAAACCGGCTCTGTCGTGCTTCCGCCCAGAGAGGCGCGACCATGATGGGACCTGGCTCGTTTCTGATACAAGTTTCGGCGATCGTAAACGCATTCGCGGCGGACCTCCCGGACTGCACGCAACCGATGACCTTGCTGCTTCGCTTGGCCGTCAAACCCTCTGGAGGAAATGATTATGGCAAAGGTAATTTTTGGAAATCATACGGCGGTTTTTGCCGCGCGATCAGAACAGGACAGGATTCGTAAATTCTATTGCGATGTCCTGGGCTGCAAAGTCAGAGTAAAGACCGATGACGTGGACCGCTTTCAATTGGATGATCTCCACTTTTGCTTTGTCTACCAGAGCAACGCTCTGGATGAGCGCGACTTTTTGAAGGCAATCTACCTGGAACTCAAGACCGATAACACCGAGGAAATGAAACAGAAAATTATCGCCTTCGGCGTAAAGAAGCTCGATGTGCCCGATGCGCACCTTTATTTCCAGGCTCCAGGTGGGCAGGTTTTTCGGCTCGTGGGTACCGGCGAAGACCTCTCTCCGTATGAGGGGTCATCTTCATCAAGCCCCGGATCGATCTCCGACACTGAACCGCGCTTGCGATGACTTTCGGCCATTGTCCATCATAGACTGGGGCACAGTTGCGTCCGACTCTCTACAGACAAAACCCGGCTCTTGATTTTGTCGAATTTCCCATTTCCGTTCGACTACCAAGTGTTCCTATCTTTTAATAGGAGCGAAGGAGTTGCTGATGGAAAGGAAGTATCGACCATTTCTCGAGCCGCCAGATGCACAAGCCCGAGCCAAGGGCCACTTGGACGAGAGCTGTCGAGAGAAGATCCCGATCGCCTGCGTAGTCGGGATATTGGGGGAATCGGGGGAACCGGAGAAGCCCCTGCCGGCGCTCGGGCCTTCGCAATTGGAGAATGGATCATGAAGTACGCATTCCTGTTCTATGTCGAAGACAGGGTCTGGGAGGAGATGCCGAAAATGGACGAGGAGGCCATAAAGGCCGAGAGCGCCGGCTACGACGCGAGTCTCATGGACGAGGGCCATCTGATCCTTGCCCAAGCCCTGCAATCCATACAATCCTCGACGACCCTGCGGGTCAGGTCCGAGAAGGTGCTCCTGACGGATGGTCCCTTCGCGGAAACCAAGGAGCAATTGTGCGGCTTCGTCTTAGCTGAGGCCCGGGACTTGAACGAGGCGCTGGGCTTGGCCTCGAGGAGCCCTCTCGCGCGCCTGGGGAGCGTCGAGGTCCGCCCCTGCATGGGAATGGCGGGATAGGGCGGCCGTATGGGGGAGGATGGCGGCGCCGAGAGCCTGCGTTTGTTCATCGAGAGACTGTATCGCGAGGAATCGCGCCGCGTGCTCGCTACCCTGATCAGGCTCGTCGGTGATATCGATCTCGCCGAAGATTCGATGCACGACGCCTTCGCGTCGGCCCTCGCGAAGTGGCGGCTCGAGGGAGCGCCGGCCAATCCCCGCGCCTGGCTCGTATCCGTCGGGCGGTTCAAGGCCATCGACTCGCTCCGCCGGCTATCCCGCTTCAACGCCTCTCTCCGGGAACTCGCCGATAGACTGGAAGGCCAGGCGCGCGCGAGGCGGGGGGAGACGGATGTCTTGTTCGATGATCGACTGCGTCTGATCTTCCTGTGCTGCCACCCCGCCCTGTCCCTCGAGGCTCGGATTGCCCTGACCCTGCGCGAGACCTGCGGCCTTCGGACGGAGGAGATCGCCCGGGCCTTCCTCGTCGACGGCTCCACCCTCGCCCAGCGCATAGTCCGGGCGAAGGCAAAAATCCGAGATGCGCGCATCCCCTACGAAGTCCCGACGCGGCGGGAAATGTCCGGCCGCCTCGCCGCGGTACTCCGCGTCATCTACCTGGTGTACAACGAAGGGTATTTCGCCTCGGCGGGAGATACCCTGAGCCGCGAAGAGCTTTCCGCCGAGGCGATCCGTCTGGGTCGGCTATTGAGCGAACTCCTGCCCGAGAGCGAGGTTTTTGGGCTACTGGGACTTATGCTGCTCAATGAATCGCGGCGATGCGCGCGGAGCGACGCCGACGGAGACCTCATCCTCCTCGACGAGCAGGACAGGTCGCTGTGGAGCCGGGAATTGATCGCGGAGGGTTCGAGCCTGGCGAAGCGGGCCCTGGCCTCGCAAGACCCGGGGCCTTACTCCATCCAGGCCGCCATCGCCGCCGTGCACGCCGAGGCGCAGAGCGCAGCGGCGACCGACTGGAGCAGGATCGTCGCCTACTACGACCTCCTTGCGGACAAGGACCCTTCGCCCGTAGTGGCGCTCAACCGCGCGGTCGCCTTCGCGATGAGGGACGGCCCGTCGGTCGGTCTCGAGCTGATAGACGGGATACTCGAGCGCGGGGACCTGGAGGGCTATCATTTGGCCCACGCGGCTCGAGCCGACCTGTGCCGCCGCCTGGGAATGAATACGGAGGCCAGGCGATCCTATGAGAGGGCGCTCGAACTCGCGCAGCAGGGACCGGAACGAAGGTTCCTGGAGCGCCGCCTGCTCGACTTGACCGTCGAGCGACATCCTGCCCCTGCATTGAAAGGGCTTAAGGAGGAGTAATTATGCGGTACATGATGCTCGTGTGCACCGATCCCGAGGCGGAGGAATACGATCCCGCCCAGGACAACATCCAGGCCTGGGTCTCCGAGATGGACGGACAAGGTATCCGGATAATGGGCAACCGGCTCGGCGGAGTAGACAAGGCGGTGACCATCCGCAAGCGGGGAGACAAGATCCTGAAGACCGACGGCCCCTTCGCCGAGACGAAGGAATGGATCGCGGGCTTCGATCTCCTCGAGTGCGCAACCCTCGACGAGGCGATAGCCGTCGCGGCTGAACATCCCATGGCCCGCTTTGGGAGGATCGAGATCAGGCCATTCTGGCAGGGCGATTGAGCTGCCCGATTCCCCGGACCTTGTCAGGCGGAGGTGATGTCCGATGCACCCCCGTTCCACCTCCACGACCCGTTCAGGTTCCTTTGTCTTATTGCCGGATCAGTAGGACCCGAAGGCCGTCGCTAGCAGCTCCTTCGTATAGGGGTGCCGCGGCTCCCCGAATATCCTGGCGGCGGGCCCCGATTCGACGATCTTGCCGCCCTGCATGATCGCCAGCTCGTGGCAGAGGGCCTTGAGCACCTTGAGGTCGTGGCTGATGAAGACGTAGCTCAGGCCGTACTTGGCCTGGAGCTCCTTCAGGAGCTCGATGACCTGGAACTGGACTGTCCGGTCGAGCGATGAAGTCGGCTCGTCGAGGACGAGGAGCGAAGGCCGGAGCACGAGGGCGCGAGCTATCGCGATGCGCTGCCGCTGCCCCCCGGAGTACTCGTGGGGATAGCGCTGCCCCTGCTCCGGGTCGAGGCCTACGTCGCGCATCGTGTCGCGGATGACGCTCTCGCGCTCTCCGCCGTCCTTCATGCCGTGCACCTCGAGGCCCTCCCCTATTATGTCCTCGACGGTCATGCGGGGATTGAGGCTCCCGAAGGGATCCTGGAAGATGATCTGCATCCTCCGCCTGAGAAGGCGCAGCGGTTCGGGCGCCAGGAGATCAACGCGCTCGCCCTCGAAGGAGATCCCGCCCTCGCTCGAGGTCAGTCTCAGCAGGGCCTTGCCGAGGGTCGTCTTGCCCGAGCCCGATTCGCCCGCGATGCCCAGGGTCTCGCCCCTCTTTAGCTCCAGATCGACTCCGTCCACGGCCTTCACGTAGCCGCTCGTCCTCCGGAGCAGGCCGCGCTGGACGGGAAACCAGACCTTGAGCGCCCTAGCCTGGAGGAGGAGGGGCCGACTCGGATCGGGCTCGGGGGAAGCGGACCCGGGCTCGGCGTCGAGGAGGCTCCGGGTGTAGGGATGCTCGGGCCGGGCGAATATCTCGGAAGTCGCTTTCGTCTCGACGATGAGGCCGTCGTGCATGACGGCGACGCGGTCCGCGATCCGGCGGACGATCTCGAGATTGTGCGTGATGAAGAGGACCGCCATGCCGAGCTCGCGCTGGAGCTCCTTGAGAAGATCGAGGATCTGGGCCTGGATGGTCACGTCGAGGGCGGTAGTGGGCTCGTCGGCTATGAGGAGGCTCGGCTCGTTGGCCAGGGCCATCGCGATCATGACGCGCTGGCGCTCGCCGCCCGAGAGCTGGTGGGGATAGGAGGCGAGCTTCTTCTCGGGATTCGAGAGCCCCACCCTGCGCAGCCAGTCGAGGCTCAAGGGGCGGGCCGCCGACTGGGACAGCCCGCGGTGGAGGAGGAGAGTCTCCCCGAGCTGCTTCTCGACCGTGTGGAGGGGGTTGAGGGAGGACATGGGCTCTTGGAAGACCATGCCTATCTCGTCGCCCCTGACGGCCCTGAGCTCGGGCGCGGTCATGCGGAGCGTATCCCGTCCTTTGAACGCGATCTCGCCCGCGGGATAGGCGATGGTCGATTCCGGAAGCAGGCGCAAGATGGATTGAGCGGTCACTGTCTTCCCGGAGCCGCTCTCGCCGACGAGGGCGAGAGTCTCGTGGTCTTCGAGCGATAGATCTACTCCGTGGACGACCTCGCGGAGCTCCCCGCCCCGGAGGAAGCCGACGCGGAGGCCGCTGATCGAGAGGAGGCTGTCGCTCACGCCGCCCTCCGGGGATCGAAGGCGTCGCGAACCGCCTCGCCCACGAAGACGAGGAGGCTCAGCGTCCCGGCGAGCACGACGAAGGCCGAGATCCCCAGCCAGGGAGCCTGGAGATTGTCCTTGCCCTGGGCGAGGAGGTCGCCGAGCGAGGGCGAGCCCGGGGGAAGGCCGAAGCCGAGGAAGTCGAGCGAGGTCAGCGTCGTGATGGAGCCGCAGAGGATGAAGGGCATGAAGGTGAGGGTCGCGACCATGGCGTTGGGAAGGATGTGGCGGAAGATGATCCGCGAGTTGCGCAAGCCCAGCGCCCGAGCGGCGAGCACGTATTCGAAATTTCGCGCCCGGAGGAATTCGGCCCTGACCACGCCGACCAGGCTCATCCATCCGAAGAGGAGGGTGATGAGGAGGAGCCACCAGAAGTCGGGCTGGACCACGCTCGAGAGGATGATGAGGATGAAGAGGGTCGGCATGCCCGACCAGATCTCGATGAAGCGCTGGCCGAGGATATCCACCTTGCCCCCGTAGTAGCCCTGGATCGCGCCGGCGCTCACGCCGATCGCGGAGGACAGGATGGTCAGCGTGAGGCCGAAGAGGACGGAGATGCGGAAGCCGTAGATGACGGTGGCGAGGACGTCGCGGCCCTGATCGTCCGTGCCCAGAGGATTGTCCCGCGTCGGCGGCGAGGGAGCCGGGCTCGGCAGATCGTAGTTGATGGTGCCGTAGCTGAAGCGCACGAGGGGCCAGAGCATGCCGCCCTTGGCCTTGATCAGAGCCTGGACCTGGGGATCGCGGTAGTCGGCGGCGGTGTCGAACTCGCCTCCGAAGGTCTTCTCGGAGTAACGGACCAGGACGGGGAAGTAGGGGCGGCCGCCGTAGACGACGAGGAGTGGGACGTCGTTGGCGATAAGCTCGGCGACGAGGGAGAGGCCGAAGAGGACGAGGAAGATCCATAAGGATACGTAGCCGCGCCTGTTGGCCTTGAAGCGCCGCCAGCGCTCGCGGCCGAGCGGGCTCGAGCCCCGAAGCGCGCTCACGATTGCCTCGTCTCGAAGTCGATGCGGGGATCGACGAGGGTATAGGTGAGATCGCTCAGGAGGGTCAGGAGGAGTCCGAGCAGGGTGTAGATGTACAGGGTCCCGAACATGACCGGATAGTCTCGCTGCATCGTGGCCTCGAAGCCCAGGAGGCCGAGGCCGTTGAGCGAGAAGATGACTTCGATGAGGACCGAGCCGGTGAAAAACATGCTGATGAAGGTCGCGGGGAAGCCCGCTATGACGAGGAGCATGGCGTTGCGGAACACGTGCTTGCGGAGGATGCTCTTCTCCGTGAGGCCCTTCGCGCGCGCGGTCATGACGTACTGCTTGTGGATCTCGTCGAGGAAGGAGTTCTTGGTCAGCATGGTGAGGGTCGCGAAGCCGCCAATCACCTCGGCGAGTACCGGCAGGAAGATGTGCCAGAAGTAGTCGCCGATCTTGGCGAGGAGGCCCAGGGAGGCGAAGTCGGTAGATACGAGGCCGCGCAGGGGGAAGATCTTGAGATAGGATCCCCCGGCGAAGAAGATGATGAGGATGATGGCGAAGAGGAAGGTCGGTATGGTATTGCCGAGGACGATGGCCGAGCTCGTCCATACGTCGAAGCGGCTCCCGTGCCGGACGGCCTTGCGGATCCCCAGCGGGATGGACACGAGGTAGATGATGAGGGTGCTCCACAGGCCCAGGGAGATGGAAACCGGCAGGCGCTCGGCGACGAGCCCCAACACGCTCCTGCCCTTGAAGAGGCTGTCCCCGAGGTCGAAGGTAAGATAGCGCTTCAGCATGTCGAGATAGCGGGCGAGCAGGGGCTTGTCGAAGCCGTAGCGCTTCCTGATCGCCTCGACGACTTCGGGATCGAGACCGCGCGCGCCGCGATACAGGGAGCCGATCTTCCTCGCCCCCGCCGCGGCGGCGCCCTGCGAAGCGCCGGCTTCCTGCCGGCCCTCGCCCGAGATGCGGCCCAACGCGCCCGAGGTGCCGATGCCGCTGAGCTGAGCCACTGCCTGGTCGACCGGCCCGCCGGGCGCGATCTGCACGATGAAGAAGTTCAGGGTGATGATCGCCCAGAGAGTGGGTACGATCAGGAGAAGCCGCCTGAGGATATAGCGCGCCATCGCGGGCTACTTCTTGGGCAGCTTCGACTCTTTGTCCGGGTCCATCCACCAGGAGTCGAGGCCGAGATCGTACTTGGGCCTGGTTTGCGGCCGCGAGAACTTGTTCCAGTAGGCTATGCGGAAGCTGCTGAGGTTCCACATGGGGACGACGTAGTAGTTCCAGGTCAGGACCCGATCGAGGGCCCGTCCCCAGTAGAGGAGGGCCTTCTCGTCCGTCTGGTTTGCCGCGATCCCGTCTATGAGATAGTCGACTGCGGGGTCCTGCACGCCGGCCGAATTGAAGGTCGAGTCTATGTAGTCGGAGCGCCATATCTGCTTGAGGTCGATGCTCGGGAAGGCGTTGGCGTCGTAGCCCCGATCGATCATGTCATAGTCGCGATTGCGCATGCGATTGACGTATTGCGAGGTGTCCGTGAGAAGGCGGATGTTCATGGTGATGCCCATGCGCGCGAGGTTCTTCTGGAAGGGAGAAGCCACCCTGCCCATCGCCGAGCCGTAGGTGAGAAGCTCGAAGGTCATCGGATCCCCGGTCTTCACGTTCACGAGCTTCTGGTCCCTGATCTCCCAGCCGGCCTGCTTCAGGAGGTCCATGGCCGCGCGGAGCTGGTCCCTGATGTTTCCCGTGCCGTCGGTGACGGGAGGCCGGTATTCCTCGGTGAAGACTTCGGGCGGTATCTTGGCCCGGATAGGCTCGAGGACCTTGAGCTCGTCCGCGCTCGGGAGGCCCCTGGCCTCGTAGTCCGTGTTGGTGAAGTAGCTCCGCGTCCGCCTGTATTGGCCGTAGAAGAAATTCTTGTTGAGCCACTCGAAGTCGAGGGCGTAGCCTATCGCCTCGCGCACGCGCCTGTCCTTGAAGAAAGGTCTCTGGACGTTGAAGACGAAGGACTGCATTCCCTGGGGTATCTGGTGGGGCAGTTCCTCCTTGACGATGTAGCCCGCCTCGAAGGGACGACCCGTATACATGGTCGCCCAGTTCTTGGCGATGTTCTCCTCGTAGAAATCGTACTCGCCCGCTTTGAAGGCCTCGAAAGCGACCGTCTCGTCGCGATAGTAGTCGTAGCGGATGGCGTCGAAGTTGTGCAGGCCCCGATTCACCGGCAGGTCGGCAGCCCAGTAGTCGGGAACCCTCTCGTACACGGCGTATTGCCCGATCTTGTAATCTTTGACGGTGTAGGCTCCGGAGCCTACGGGTACTTCGGTAAGCGGATCGGAGAGCTTGTGCTTGGACCAGTAGGCCTTGGGAAGTATGCCGAGGGAAGCCAGCGAGACTAGGAGCGCCTTGTCCCCTTTCTTGAGCGTGAACTTCACTCTGTGCGCGTCGAGGGCCGCGGCCGTGACGCCGGCGTTGTACTGCTTGAATTGGGGCACGCCCTCGG
>CAZBGA010000033.1:0-37445 GCA_964491385.1 uncultured Treponemataceae bacterium
ACGGCCGCCGAGGATACGGCCGCCGAGGATACGGCCGCCGAGGATACGGCCGCCGCAGGTGCGGCTCCGGAGGTCGACCGCTCGGCGGCGGCCGCGGGCGACTGGCCCGGCCTCAGGGCGGGCGCCCAGGACATGGTG
This sequence comes from uncultured Treponemataceae bacterium, assembly GCA_964491385.1. Taxonomy (GTDB): domain Bacteria; phylum Spirochaetota; class Spirochaetia; order Treponematales; family Rectinemataceae; genus UBA1306. The sequence goes on from CAZBGA010000033.1 coordinate 139, forward strand.
GACGCCTTCGCGGGACTCTTCGCGGCCGACGAGCTCTCCTTCGTGCGGCTCTTCGCGGATCTCCTCGTCCGGGCGGGCGACGAGCCCGACAAGGCCGCGCGAGTGGAGCTCTCCGCCCAGTCGGACCGGCTCTCGTCCGTCTTCGGAGAGAGGCTCGCCGAGCTTCGCCGCCCTGTCGCCGAGATGCGCGCCGCGGCGGCCCTCTTCGAGGCGAGGGCCGCCGAGCTGGCCGACCTTCCGGTCCTCCTCCAGACGGGAAGGGAGGACCGGGCGATGAAGTCCGTGCTCTATTTCATCGAGATCTTCAACAAGGTGATTCGGGTAATCCCGGAGCTCAGGAGGAGCGGGATCGACACCGCGTCGATCTCCGTCGACGGGTCGTCCATGCCGGATTTCTACGGTGCCTTCAACGGCGTGCTCCGCGAGCTCACCGACGCCTTCGAGCACAAGGACGCGGTCCTCATCGGGGATCTCGCCGAGTACGAAGTCCTTCCGAGGATGCGCAGCTTTTTCGCGGCGATGCGGGAGTCGCTGCCCGAGTCATGACCGCGCAGCTCGTCCTCGCCCAAGTCGGCAGCACCAACCTCTACACCACGGGCGGCTCGGGGCCCGGCTCCGGCATCATGATCGCCGTCGGAGCCGTCGTCCTCCTCCTCATCCTCTACGCGGTCGTCAGGAACCGCGCCGGGCTCTCGGGCCGGTCATCTAACTTCGACAGGAGCTCCTTCCGCAAGGCGGCGCGCTCCGCCGGACTGCCCGAGGAGGAGGTGCGTTTCCTCGAGGAGTTCGGGAAGGCGCTCTCCCTCTCCAACCCCGATTTCGTGTTCCGCAACCCGCAGAGGCTGGACGCGTTCTTCAAGGACGCGTACAGGCACATCGACAAGGCCGCCGACTCGGAGTCGGACGCCGAGGAGCGCAAGGCGAGGCTCTTCGCCGCGCGCGAGCGGCTGAGCCACGCGAGCGCGCAGGGCGGGGCGGTGAGGAGCACGCGCCAGCTCGGCCGCGGCGCCCCCCTGACTTTCATCGCGCCGGGCGAGGAATCCTATCCTTCCGTCATCCTCGCGGTCGAGCCGAGCGGGCTCGCGGTCGAGCCCGTGTCCGATTCCTACGGCGAGGCTCTCCGCTTCCATCGCGGGACCAAGCTGACCTGCTATTTCTACGCGAAGAGCCATCAGGGCTTCCAATTCGCTACGCGCGTCACGGGCTGGGAGAAGATCGGCGGGAAGGAAGCCATGGTCCTGGCGCACAGCGATTCGGTGAGCGCCCTTCCGGCCCGGCGCCACGCGCGCCGGGAGATGAAGGCTCCCTGCACCTTCTACCGGGTCGCGGTGACGGCGACCAAGTCGAAGGGGCAGCAGAGAAGCGCCGCCAAGGTGGAGAACATTCCCTACCCGGGGACGATCGTGGACATATCCGCCGGGGGCCTAGGCATCCAGACGGCGAATCCCCTCCCCGCGGGAGAGTTCGTGAAGATAGCCTTCGACGCGGGCGGCGGCGAGCAGGCGGCCTTCGCGAAGGTGATACGGATGAACAAGGCGAAGAACTACGGCGGCATCATGCACGCCCAGTTCGTCAAGATATCCCGCCAGGGCCTCAACGCGATATTGTCCTTCGTCTACGGATACGCCGACTGACCGCGGCTTGACTTCGACGGCCGGCGCTACCTACAATTGGGCCATGAGGGTCATCGAGCTGCGGGACCTCGCCCGAAGGGATTCCCCGCTGCACTACATCAAAGAGCTCACGGCCGTCGCCGTCATCGAGTGGCACGAGCGGCAGAGCGAGAGCGATATCTCCATCACGCTCGAGCACGGGCCCCTGGGCCCGCCGGCAGTGAAGATCCGCCTCCTCGACGCCGTCGAGCTGCCGACGCTCCCCGTGATCCACGCTATCAGGGATTACATAGTCGAAATGGAGCGCTCGGGGAGACTGCCCTGAGGCAATTCCGCCTCCGGCGGCCCGAAGAGACCCTAGCCCTCGGCGAAGCGCTGGGCAGGTCAGTCTCCGGCGGCACGGTGATCGCGCTGAGGGGAGGACTCGGGGCGGGGAAGACAGTCTTCGCGAAGGGCTTCGCCCGAGGCCTCGGCATCGACGACGAGGTGACGAGCCCCACCTATACGATCGTCTCGGAATACGAGGGCAGGCTCCGCCTCCACCACGTCGACGCGTATCGGCTCTCGGGCCCCGAGGACTTCGATTCCGTCGGCGGCGGTGATTTCGTTAGGGATCCCGGCGGGGTATGCCTCATCGAGTGGAGCGAGCGCGTGGCTCCCGCCCTGCCGCCCGAGACTTCCTCAGTCGAGATAAAGGTGGAAGACGACGGGAGCCGGCTCCTGAGCGTCGAGGGCGAGTCGCTGGAGGCCTTGCTTCGATGAACACCTTGGCCATCGACGCCTCGACCGATATCCTGTCGGTCGCCCTCATGAAGGATTCCGGGTGGGCCGAGGCCTCGCTGGACTTGGGCCTCCGCCACGCCGAGCGCCTCATGGAACTGGTGGACGCCTGCCTGGCGCGCTCGCTCACGCCCCGCTCCGAGCTCGATCTCGTGGCCTGCGCGCGCGGACCGGGTTCGTTTACGGGCTTGAGGATAGGCATGGCGGCGTCTAAGGGCATAGCCGCGGGCCTCGGATTGCCCTGGATCTCGGTGCCCACCCTCGACGCGCTGGCCTGGGGCTACGACTGCTTCGACGGCGCCGTGGCGCCGATCATCGACGGCAAAAAGGGAAGAGTCTATTCCGCCGTCTATCTGCGCGGCGAGCGATTGACGGACTGGCTGGACATTCCACTTGCTAAGCTGGCCGCCCTACTCGATACTTATCCCGTGGCGTTGGCGACCGGCCCGGACGCGGAGCTTTTCCGGGCATACGCCGAGGAAAGGAGCGGTTTCCGAGTCGACGAGAGGGCCAGGGCGCCGGCCGCCAGGGCCATCGCCCGGCTCGGCCTCCGCGCCTTCCTCGAGGGCGGCCCCGGAATGCCGGATGAAGGTCCCCTCTATCTGAGACCGAGCGAAGCCGAGGAGCCGGCTTCGTAGAAAGATCCGTTCCCGAGGGCCGAGCCGGGCGCCGCGGAAAACGGAAACACGGGAGCCTATGGAGAATTTCAACTGGTGGGAGACCCGGGACGAGGTCGAAGAGCTCGAGTCGGTCGAGGAGCTTCCCGAGCTCGAAGTCGGTCCCCAGGCGCCGCCCTCCGATTCGCCTCTGCTGTCCGAGCCAGGAACGCGGAGCGTCATCCACAGCTACGGCCAGATTCCCGAGCCCTTGGCCCTCCTGGACGATTCGCTCGGCTTCGTATTCCGCAACGAGTCCTTCAAGGAGCTCCTCAAGGCCTTCGGCTACCCCGAATCCCCCACCTTCCTCGGCACCCTATCGAGGTCCATCAGTCCGGAGACGGCCCGGTCGATCAACGAGGCCCTGGGCCGCGACGAGGCGGGCCACGCGTGGAAGGGGACCATCGCCCATAAGGCGAAGAACGCCGCGGCGGTCATCACCAAGGTCCATATCTTCCCGTTCTACTCGGAGGAAGACGGCAGTGCGACGGCGGCGCGGAGCAAACCGGGCGCTTTCTCGGTCTACCTGGACGACGTCACCGAGGAGAACAAGAAGTTCCTGCGGGACATGTTCTCCTCCCTCCTCGAGGCCTCCAAGCTCAAGGACAACGACACTGGCATGCACATCGAGCGGGTCAATCTCTACACGAGCCTCCTCGCAAAGGCCATGTTCAACGACCCTCGATGGCCCGAAGTGGACAAGGATTTCATCGCGGACATCGGATTCCTCGCGGCGATGCACGACGTCGGCAAGATCGGCACGCCCGACAACATCCTCAACAAGGAAGGCCCCTTGAGCGAATTCGAGTGGAGCATCATGAAGGAGCACACGATCAATGGCGCCTTCATCCTCTCCAGCTACCCGAACCCCATGGCGAGGGAGATCGCCCTGTCCCATCACGAGTGGTGGAACGGCTCGGGCTATCCCTACAATATGGAAGGGAAGATGATCCCGCTCTCGGCGCGGATCGTGACGCTGGCGGACGTCTACGACGCGCTGCGGATGAAGCGCAGCTACAAGCCCGCGTACAGCCACGAGACCGCGATCCAGAAAATCAGGCAGGAGCGCGAGGTCCATTTCGACCCGGACATCGTCGACGCGGCCCTCCGCGTGCAGGGCGCCTTCTCCGAGGTATACGCCGCGAACGCCGATTAAGCGGCGCCCGGCGCCGACGGCGCTAGAATTTCTTGACGAAGGCTCTCCTGCGCTTGTGCTGGACCTTCTCGTAGTCCTTCCACATGCTCTGGACCTTGACGTTCGTCTCGAGCTCGACGTTGGTCTCGGAGTACTTGACCCCCGCGTCGATGGCGCTCTTGTTCAGCGCATTCATGATGATCGCGACGACCCCGCGCTCCTGGTACTCCGGCTTTACCGCGACGAGGTACATGTCTATGACCTCGGGCTTGCGCAGCGCCAGGAGGAAATGGAGGGCGCCGAAAGGCAGGAGCCTTCCGCCCGCCTTCTGCGCCGCCCGCGAGAGGCTGGGCATGGCGACGCCGAAGCCCACGAGGCCCCCCTTCTCGTCGACAAGCACCTTGGTGAAGCGGGCGTCGACGAAGCCCAGGTAGGTCTTTATGTAGAATTGCATCTGCGCCTCGCTCAGGGGACAGGTGCCGTAGAGCTCCTTGTACGCCTCGTCGATGAGCTCGAAGAGCTGGTGCCCGTATTTGACGACGAGGTCCTTCTTGTCCTTCCATTCGTAGAGCCGAACGCCCGTACGCTTCGTTATCAGCTCCTGCACTCGCTGCACCTTCTCGGGAATCCTGTCGGGCGTCTTGATGCGGAATTCGATCCAATCCACGTCCTTCGAATATCCCAGGCGCTCCAGGTATCGCGGATAATAGGGCCGATTGTAGCCCGTCGCATAGGTGCCGAGCCGGTCGAAGCCCTCTATCAGCATCCCTTCTTTGTCGAGGTCGGTGAAGCCCAAGGGGCCGCAGATGCCTTCGAGTCCCTTGGACTTGGCCCAATCCTCGACTGTCTTGACCAGGGCGGAGGCGACCTCGAAATCCTCGATGAAGTCGATCCAGCCGAATCGGGCGTACTTCCTTCCCCACTTCTCTATGACGCGATTGTTGATTATCCCCGCTATGCGGCCGACGGCCTTCCCGTCCATGAAGGCCATCCAGTACTCGGCCTCGCAATACTCGAACGCGGGATTCTTGTCCTTCCTCAGCGTCGTCAGGTCGTCCATATCGAGGGGGGGAACCCAGCAGGGATCGCCCTTGTAGATCGAATAGGGGAACCTGACGAAGGCTTTGAGCTCCTTGGGACTCTCGACGCGCCTGATCTCGACTTTCATGGACCACTCCTGTCGATGGGGCCGGGCGCGGGCGCGCCCTCTGCCTTCCATTTGAAGATGAATTGCTCGTAGGCGGCGATCGTGGCCTCCAGCTCGGCATCCCGGAGCATGCCACGCGATCCGTCGTCGTTGCCCTCCCGCACGTAGAGGTGCTTCAGGACGCCTTCGGCGTCCCCGACGGAGAAAGCGGGATCGGCCGTCCTCCTCGCCCCGAGCGCGGCGAGCACGGCTTCGTAGGTCTCCTCGTAAGCGCGATCGCGCCACTCAATCGAAGCCAAGCCAAGGCTCTCTTTCGGGAAGGCAGTATAGCCGGCCCGCGGAGGCCTGGCAACATGATTCCGGGCCCTTCATGCGCCGAAGGCCTTCGCTAGGCTCTCTCCATAATCGGGCCCGACGATGCCTTTCTCGGTGATGAATCCGGACACGAGCGCGTGCGGAGTCACGTCGAAGGCCGGGTTCAGCGCCTTGACGCCCTCGGGCGCCGTGCTGCGCCCGCCGAAGGCAGTCACTTCCTCGGCGCCCCTCTCCTCGATGAGGATATCCCCGCCGGTGGGGGTCGAAAGGTCGAAGGTCGAAGACGGGCAGGCCACGTAGAAGGGGATGGAGAAATGATCCGCGAGGATGGCCACGCCCAGCGTCCCGATCTTGTTCGCCACGTCGCCGTTGGCAGCGACGCGGTCGCAGCCGACGATGCAGAGATCGACGAGGCTTTTGGACATGACGTAGGCCGCCATGTCGTCGCAGATGAGGGTCACGTCGAGGCCGGCGTTCCGGAGCTCCCAGGCGGTGAGGCGGGCGCCTTGGAGGAGGGGGCGGGTCTCGTCGGCGTAGATTCGGAAGCGTCGGCCCCGCCGGAAAGCGAGGTACATCGGCGCGGTCGCCGTGCCGAGCTCGGAGGCGGCAAGAGCCCCCGCGTTGCAGTGCGTCAGGATACCGCAGCCTTCCCGTATCAACGCCTCGCCGCTCTCTCCTATTCCGCGGCAGATCATCCGATCCTCGGCATGGATGCGAAGGGCCTCCCCGACGAGCATATCGAAGAGCGCCGTCGCGTCGACCGCGGCGGCGGCATGGGCTCTCGCGAAGGCGAGCATGCGCCCGAGAGCCCAGCCGAGGTTGACGGCCGTCGGCCGCGAGGTATTGAGATACGCGGCCGTCGCCTCCGCGCGCGAGAGGAAGGCGCCCGGATCGAGATGGACGAAGGGCTTGAGTCCGACGAGGAGGCCGTAGGAGCCGGCGATGCCGATGGCCGGGGCACCGCGCACCTTGAGCCGCCTGATGGACTCCCACACCTGCTCCGCGCTTTCCTGCTTTTCCTCGACGACTTCGCGCGGCAGCCGCGTCTGGTCGAGGATATAGAGGGCGCCATCCTCCCAGCGGAGGCTTCGTGCGGCGGCGCGGCCGTCCGGGGAGCTATAATCGGTCACTAGGATGCATTGTGAGAACGGTTAGGATCATTTGTCAACGTAGGCGATCCGTCGCATAATGCAGGGCATGGAGGGCCCGTGGCGCATGACGAGATCGGGGAAGAGGCCGGCATGATACCGGAGAGGTATAAATCGATATCTAATTGGTATTTGCATGCGTCGACCCTGTCGGTTAGTTTAATATCAGCAATGCTTCGGCGCCGGGACGTCGCTCATTACCTCCCGCGTCCCGGCGCCTTTTTCCCCTTTCCGCCGCCGCTCGCCCTTCCCCGATCCGACGATGATCGGAGGTTATCATTAAATTACTGCGCGCGATGGCGCGCACCCGCTTCGCGGCACGATACCCAATGGGTATGACGATCTCCCTGCATTGTATTGGCCGTTATGCGACGGAGTGGATATCTTTTTCCCATGAAGATCATTCAAGGAGGCACCTCGGTGCGCAAAGTGAAGCTCTCGCTATTTTTATCGCTATTCGCGCTACTCATCATAACGGCTTGCGCGACGAAGCCGAAGGCGCCTCCCTCGGCGCCCGACCCCGAGAGCAGCTCGGTCCAGGCCGAATCCTCCGGCCTCGCGCCCTCCGGGGACGCGCGCTTCCAGACCATCGACTTCGCCGTCCTCTTCGGAAGCCGCGATGCCGTGGCGTCCTGGAGCTTCGCGATCGTCGACCAGAAGCAGAAGAGCGTCGTCAAGACGATCAAGGGCGACGGGACGAACCTGCCCGACAAGCTCAGCTGGGACGGCAAGTCGGATTCGGGCTCGGCCGCCGCGGAGGGCAGCTACGCAGCCACGCTCAGCATCGACTACGGAAGCAAATTCAAGGCCGGCTCGGCCTCCTCCAAACCCTTCATCCTCGACATTACGCCGCCTGGCGCCTCCTTTACGCCCAATCCGGCCCAATTTGCCTATTCCCCCACCGGGACTCCGGCACCGATCTCGGTGACTCTGGCCGTCAAGCCGGGACTCGCCAAGGCCGCGAGCTGGACCCTCGAGGTGTTCGACCAGGCCGGAAACCAAGTCAAGAGCTTCGACGGGACCTTGCCCGCCAACCGCGTCGAGTGGGACGGCAAGACCGAATCAGGGGGCTACGTCGAGACCGCAAAGAGCTATCCCGCCGTGCTGACGGTCTCGGACGAGTTCGGCAACAAAGGGACCTTCAAGGGTTCCTTCGCCGTCGCCGACGTGCCGGGCGCCCAGACGAGCACGGTCTCGACCAGACGCGCCGGATTCTCCCCCACGAGCTCGAGCGTCAAGAACACCCTGGACATCCTCCTCGCCGTCGGCTCAAAGTCGAGCGCGCAGGCCTGGAGCGTAGATATCCAGGACGTCGAGAACGGAGCGGGCAAGACGATCCGGACATTCTCAGGCACGGGCCCCGACATCCCCGACTACGTCCGCTGGGACGGCAAGGACGACTCGGGAGCTCTCGCCTCCCAGGGCTCGTACTTCGCGAAGCTCACGGTGGATTACGGGAAGGCGTACAAGACCGCCGTCGTCAAGAGCGGGAATTTCTCCCTCGTCACCGCTCCTCCCTCCGGCTCCATCACGGTCGACCCGCCTTCGGCCAACCTTTCGGCGCTCGGTCCCAAGAGCCCCGTCAGCTTCACCATCCAGGCGAAGTCGCCCTTCGCTCAAATCGCGAGCTGGGTGCTCGCGGTTTACGATCCCTCCAAGGTCTCAGTAGTCGTCTTCAACGGCAACTGGCCGAACAACAAGGTCGCCTGGGACGGCAAGACCGTCGAGGGCGGGACTCTCATACCCGGCTCGCAGTACTCCGTCGTCGCGAAAGTCCAGGACGAGTACGGGAACGTCGGCAACCTCGAAGGAGCCCTGACGATCGAAGGATTGAGCGCAGCCACGGAGCCGACCTCCATCGAGGCGCGCTCCGCGGGCTTCGCCCCGACCGGGGACGGATCCGAGCCTACGATGGAGTTCGGGCTTTCCTTCGGCGATTCCACCGCCGTCAAGACCTGGAAAGTGGACATGATCCAGAACGACATCGTCGCGAAGACTTTCACCGGCGCCGGGACCAGTCTGCCGTCCACGCTTGCCTGGGACGGCAAGGTCGACAACGGGAGCTACGCGCCGGAGGGCTCCTATACCGCGATGCTCACGCTCGACTATGGCGTCGCGTTCGCCCCCGTATCGGTCGAGTCCAAGCCCTTTGTGCTGGACATCAACCCGCCGACCGGCGAGATCGGGCTCTCGTCCGAGCTCTTCTCCCCCGACGGCCAGAGCGGGAACGATACAGAGACGATCTCGATGTCGGGCTCTTCCAAAATCGCCCGCATAGCCGGCTGGTCTCTGACCATCGATGATCCGGGCAACAATCCCTTCATCTCATGGAAGGGCGCCTGGCCCGCCGCCGCGATAGCCTGGGACGGGAAGGGGAAGGACGGCGACCTGGTGGAATCGGCCTCGGACTACTCGCTCACGCTCAAGCTTCGCGACGAGTTCGGAAACGTCGGCACCGTCCAGAAGACCCTCTCTACCGATATCCTGGTCCTGAAGGTGGGCGACGGCTACCGCATCAGGGTCTCGAGCATCGTCTTCAAGCCCTATACCGCCGACTACAAGGACGTGCCCGCGGACCGGGCCGCCCGCAACATGAACACCCTCGATCTCCTCGCCAAGAAGCTCTCGAAGTTCCCCGATTACAAGATCAGGCTCGAGGGCCACGCGGTGATGATAAACTGGGACGACAAGGTCAAGGGCGCGGCCGAGCAGGAGAAGGTGCTAATCCCGCTTTCAAGGGAGAGGGCCGAGGCCATCAAGGCGGCTCTCGTGGAGCGGAGCGTAGAAGCGGGACGCCTGGTCACGGACGGCGTCGGCGCCAACGATCCCCTGGTTCCGGACAGCGACTACCTGAACCGCTGGAAGAACAGGCGCGTCGAGTTCTACATCTTGAAGTAATCCTGCGGAAACCGTCGGATCGAGAGGCCGGGAAGGAAGTATCCTCCCCGGCCTTTTTCATTTCAGGAGGATCCGGCGAGAATCGCCTTTCATGACAAATCGAGGCGCTCGACGATCTTTCCCTGGCGCTCCGCGACCCGCGCGGCCTGCAGGCAGAAGCTTTCGAGTCTGGCGTCCAGGAGCTGCGGATAGGGATTGCCGTCCGATTCGATGTTCAGGAAGGGGATGCGATCGGCGTCGTCGAAGCCTGGCACCGAAGGCGCCACGCCGGCGGCGACCATCGCCTTCTTCTTCGCGCGCACGCTGGTCTGCGGCGCGATCAGCGCCTCGGCGAATCTCAGTTGCATGCAGCCGAAGGGCCCTGCGCTGACGATCCCGCAGTACTTGCTGATCCCGTCGCGAAGCGTCATCGATGCCACCAGGTCGTGCTCTCCCGTGATGCAATCGGGCACGAAATGGCGCTTGTATTTCATAAGGTCCTCGATGTCCGTCCGATCCGCCTCGTACAAGCCGGTCGCGGCGATGACGCTTTTAATCCTGCGCTCCATGACCCGCATGGCTATGTTCGAGACGATAAAGTCGATCCGACCCAGGAGGCTGAACCGCGACTCGACATAGCCCTTCTTGATCATGAAGTTACAATAGAACAGCCATTCCGTGATGGGGGCGATCTTCACCACGAAGCCCTTCCGCGCGAGCCGCTCCGCGATGCGAAGGTTGGAAAAAGGGTCCCAACGGACGAAGATTTCGCCCGTCAACTCCATCCGGGGCGCTCTCTCGTAGGGGATCGCGAGAGGGATTCGAGACAGTACCCTCGCCGTCTCCCGAAGCCTCTGGTAAAACCTGCGGGCGCCGCCCATGTGAAGGGCCTGGAGGATCGCCTCCCACTCGCCGTCGAAGATCCGCGCGGCCTCCTCGGGCTCCACGGCGAGCGCCATGAGCGCGTTCGCGATATCCCCCATCGCGTCGGCCGTCGTGAGCGCCCGGAATGCCTGGATCGACCACTGCGGGCCCAGGGAGAGAAAGCCCTCCTCCATGCCGGGGCTGAGCAGGGCGATGTCCTCGAGGCGCCTCTCGCCGATAACCTGCTTCGTCGCGACATTGTATTGGCCCAGGCGGCAATATCCGCCCGCCTTGGGAAGGAAGAAGACCGCCTTGTCGCCGGGCTTCTTCTGGTCGCGCACCCATTTGAGGAGCGAGCCCAGACAGACGTGCATGGGCAGGCATTCCTTCCCCGTCGTAGGGGCTCTGCCCAGTCGCAGCGCATCCTGGTCCGCCTCCGGCAGCGCGATCGTCCTGATGCCGAAATGCTCGTTGACCGCGGCCGTAGCCTGGGTGCCCAGCTTCCCCATCGACGGAAGCAGCATGATGATCCGGGGATCGCGAAGGTCGATCCGCTCCCCGCGGGAATCGACATACACGGGGCGGCTTCTCTCGTAGGCGATCTCCGCGGGCCGGAACTCCCGACGATCGTCCTGCGTCGCCTGCCGCATCTCCAGGTAGTTCCCCACGATATCGAGGAAGGCCTCTATGCGCGTGCTGATGCCCGCATCGGCGGTATGCTCGTCGAGCTCCAGCGTGAGCGAAGGCTTTTCCTTCATCGCGCGGCGGAAATAGGAGACGATGAAGGAATCGGGCGCGCAGAGGAAGTTCGTGATGAAGATGCCGAAGAGCTGCTTGTCCCGCCTGACGATCTCCGCGGCGCGGAGAATGCGCTGCCCCGCTTCCCAGTGCATGGATTCCCGATAGTCTTCGGCGAGCGCGACGTCCTCGAAGGGCAGCATCTCGAAGGGGATGATCGTCTGGCCGCGGCTGGTCAATTTTCTCGGGATGCCTTTGTTCGCGAGGGGCGAGTAGGCGTTGTAGACGCGGCCGAAGACTACCAGTGCGCTGCGCTCGGGGTGCGCATGGAGATCCGCAAGCGCTTCGCGGCCCAGATCCTTTATCGAGGAGTCGTAGGATCTCTGCGCCTCCACCCCGTCCGCGAAGGCTCGCCTGGCATCGGCCGCCGAAGAGCCCAGCTCACGCGCGACCTCGAGGAAGGCAGGCTCGGCTGCCTCGTATCCGCGGTTGAAGCTCAAGGAAGGGCAGAGCAGCCGGGGCGAGCCCTCCTCGTCCCCGAATGCCTGCCTCATCCAATACGGCTCGCCCTGGACAAGGAGGCAGGTGGAGCAATACTGCTTCCGGTCGATTCCCCCGGGCACGTAGACCTCCTGCAGGTGCGGCATGAACAGGAAGTCCGGGCGCTTATCGAGGAGGTCCTCGTAAAGGCCCATCGCGATCTGGGCCGGAAAGCACATCGAGGTCGCCTGGCGATAAAAGGCCTCTTCGCGAACCCTGTCGGGCAGGAGGATGCGGAACCCGAGCCGCGAGAAGAACGCATGGTAGAGAGGGTACATCCTCGCCGTGAGGAAGGCCGTGCTGACGCCCACCGTAGGGGCGTCCGGAGGAAGCGGGGACGCGGAGGCGCGCTCCGCGAAGGCGAGCCGGTGTATCTCCTGCACGTAATCCCGGCCGCTCACCGCTCCTTCGCCGTCGTCCCGGATGTCCGAATAGCGGTTGCAGGCGCCGCCGAAGGGGTAGAGCCTGCCCTCGATGCGGACCCGGTTGATGGAGCACCTGATATCGCATTTCTCCCGGCCGCCCTGGCAGACGATGGGTTTTTCGTAGTCCATGGCGCGTCCGACGATCGCGGCAAGGCTGAACTTCTTCGGGGCGAGGATCCCCCGCTCCATCCTTTTCCCGGCCTCGAGCGCCACTCCGAAGGCCCCCATGAGGCCGGGCTCGGGAGGAACGACGATCTGACGGCGGAGGATGGAGGCCATCGCGAGCGGTATGGCCCGGTTGTAGCACACGCCTCCCTGCATGAAGAGCTTTTTCCCCACGGGGCGATTGCCTTTGACCCTGTTCGCATAGTTGAAGCAGATCGAGTACACCAGCCCGGCCAGGACGTCTTCCTTCTCGATCCCCTCGTGCGTGGCGTTCTTGATGTCCGAGGAAATAAAGGCGGCGCATTGGTCGCTGAAGTTCGGCGGCCTATCGGCCTGGAGGGCCAGAGACGCTATGTCCTCCATGCTGACCCCGAGGGATTCGTGAGCCGACTCCTCGAGGAACGAGCCGGTGCCGGCGGAGCAGGCTTCGTTCATCGCGTAATCCGAGGCGACCCCGTTCGTCAGATGCGTGTATTTGGCGTCCTGGCCCCCGATTTCGAAAATGGTGTCCACTTCAGGGTCCCAGAAAGCCGCTGCCGCGGCGTGGGCGATGATCTCGTTGATGATGCCCTCGGTGAGGCAATACAATCCGGCAATCCTCCGTCCGGAGCCGGTGACCCCGATTCCTTCGACCTCGAGGTCGTCTTGGCCCACGGTGTCGAGCAGGCTGCGGAAGCACTTGCGGGAGGCTTCCACGGGGTTCCCGTTGGTTCGCAGGTATTCCGAGGCGAGGATCGCGTTGTCCGACAGTCTCAATAGGACGGCTTTCGTGGTCGTCGATCCTACGTCGAGGCCCACGAGGCAGCGGTCATCGGGTCGGAACCTGCCACGGGCGGACTCGCGATAGCTCACGAGGTGGGCGAACTCGCTGAGCCGGGGCAGGAAGGTGAAGCTCGAATGGTCGCGGCGAAAGAGATGCGTCGGCCTCGGCCTTCCCTTCTCGAGCGCGAGGGATGCTGCGCCGAGAGCCTCGAAATAGGGGGCCTCCGGGGGCACCATTATCGTCCCGCGGGGGTTTCGCTCGACGAGCTTCTCCCTCAGGAAATCGATCACGACGCGGTTCTGCGCGGTCCCCCCCACTACGAGTATGTCATTGTGCGGTACGGGCTCCAGGAGCTCGTCCATCTTGCGGGCGATCATCCGACAGAGACCTGAAGTCACATTCGGGATCGGTTCGCCCTTGTTCAGCGCATGCGTGCAATCGGACTTGCAGAAGACCGAGCACCGCCCGCTCAGCGTATAGGGGACCCCGTCGCCGGCGAGAGCTACCGCTTCTCGGACGCCGAGGTTCATCCGCTTGATCTGCTGCAGAAAGAACTCGCCCGTGCCCGAGGCGCATTTATTCCCCGAGGAGATGCCGGTGATTCTCCGCTGCGCGTCCAGGAGGTAGACCATGAAGGTTTCCCCGCCCACCGAGAGCACCGAGTCCAACTTCCGGTACCCGTCGGAGATGAAGCGCAGGGCGCTCTCCGTGGCTTCCGGCTCGGTGACGCTGGGGAGGCTCGTGAAATGCCGGAACTTACGGCCGGTGACGAGGATCGGCGCGTCGCCGCAATCAAGCTCGTCGAGTACCTGCACCAGCACGGCGCGCGGATTGCCCTCGTGGGCCCTCACGAGGGTGCGGTTCACGTTTATCCGGCTTTCGTCCCGACTGACCTCGACGGCGCTGATGGTGGAAGCGCCAAGGGAAATCCCGTAAGCATTCATGCTCATTTGCATCCCTCGGAGAGCGATTCGACTTGAAGGTATAAAAGAATCTTAAGGGTGGGGGTACGCCGATGTCAATCGGGCCAACCTCCATGCCCAGGGGCTACACACGATTGACAACGTGGGCAGGAGATGAGAATATCCCGCACAGGCCAGATTGGGGTACCAATGAAAGTCGCGTTCTTCACCGATTGCTTCGTCCCGCAGGTCAATGGAATTGTTACATCGCTTTTCGATCTTGCCAAGGGTCTTTCCAATTCGGGACATCAAGTGTTCATCGTCGCGCCCAGATATTACCGAAGATATGAAGAGTTCGAGTATCCGAACGTACGTGTGTTGAGAATGCCGTCCATCCCCGCGCTTTTCTACGATGATTACAGGATAACTCTACCCTTCGACCTGAGAATATTCAACATATTGAGAAAAGAGGGTGTCGATATATTCCATTTCGAGGCGCCGTTCACAGTCGCTCTCGCGGGCATCATCATCGCGAAAATGCTCAGGAAACCTATAGTGGGAACTTTCCATACATTCATCGTCGACCCCCACTACCTCAAGCACGGGTTTCCTACGAGCAAGGGATTTCAAAAATTCGGGTGGGAGTATTGCAATTTCTACTATAATAAATGCGCTCTGGTCACGACTCCTTCGAACTTCACCAGAACGGAATTGATCAAGCATGGGTTAAAGAAGGATGTAGCGATCATATCCAACGGAATCGACATTTCGATGTTCGACAATTCAGCGGCCGAAGAATTCGGCGCGAAGTACGGATTGACCGGGCCCGTCCTGTTCTTTGTCGGAAGAATGGCTCATGAAAAAAACATCGAATACCTTATAGACTCGATGGTGCCAGTGTTCAGGTCGTATCCAAGCTCAAAATTGCTATTGATCGGGGATGGTCCGCAATTCGGGGAAGTGAAGGAATTCATTCAAGACCGAAACCTATCAAGAAACATTTTGATGCTCGGACGCATAGAGCACTCGGAACTGGTAAAATCGGGAATATTCGGCATTGCCGATATCTTCGTCACGGCATCCGAGACCGAGAATCAGCCCATGTCCATTCTGGAGGCGATGGCGAACGGAATCCCCTGCGTCGGGCTATCAGAGAAAGGGATACCGGATTTAATAATAGACGAAGTAAACGGTTTGGTCGTCCCGAACAACGACAAAGAAGCGTTTTCGCGAGCGATCATGGCGATACTGGAGAACGACGATCTCAAAAAGTCGCTTCACCTGGGCGCCTGGCGCGAGATAAAGAGGCATTCCTCGAGCGAAGTGCTGAATTCCTGGGAAAAAACGTACAGAAAAGTACAAGGATGCCGGTCTAGAGGCAGCGGAACGGCAAGGATGCCTAGGTCGATATAGGCACGCAGTCCGGTCGAGTCCCGTCTCCCGAATTCGGAATTTCATCGTTTTTTATCCCTGTGTTCACGAGAAGCACACCCCTCCTCCGCATATATAGGTAAGTCGAGAATTCTAGAGGAGGGAGAGCCATGGAAGGAGTGATCCGGGATCCCGTTCAGGATGATTGCGCTGTCGTCAGTCTGCAGGGCGATTGCGATCTGTACAGCGCGCCGAAATTCAAGGCTTCGATGCTGAAGAGGATAGACGAGGGGGTCCGCCGCATCCTCATCGATATGTCCGAAATCCGCTACCTCGACAGCACCGGCGTCGGAGCGATCATATCGATCCTTCAGGCCGTGAAGCGCGTAGGCGGCGAAATCCGGTTCCAGGGCCTCAACGGGGCCCCGCGGCGCCTGCTCGAGCGCACGAGCATCCTGCCGATCATGAAGGAGGCCCTCGAGAACCGACTCGTCGGCGTTTTGGACGACTCCTCGCCGGCATGAAATCCTGTCGAAGTACTAAAGGGGATCTAACCTTCGCCTGGCCTCGGCGGGAGGATAATCGAGTCGGAGTCCAGCATGGTCAAAGCGCAGCCGAAGGCCGATTCAATCGACTTGGAGGCTAAATACTTCCTCAACGCCGACGGATTGGCCTATTGCCTCAAGAATAGGATCCCCATCCGCGACTTGCTCAGCCGCGACATGGGTCGCTCGAGCGGCTTCGAGTGGCGAAGCTGCCGCGTCGAGGCCCTGTCGAGGCTGGTGTCCAAGGGATTCCTCTCCGCCGTCGAGACGACGCGCCCCGAATTCGTCACCGTGCGGGAACCCCTCGTCAAGCTCGCGGGCGTCGTGCTGACGGGACTCCTCGTTTCCGGCTTCCGCGCCGACCTCAGGAAGCGCGTATCCTCCGATTCCTCCGTCGCCTCCCTCGCTGTCATGCTGCGGGACGGCGAGCCGCTCGGGCGGAAGGCCGCCGCCAAGCTCCGGAACGGCTCCTGGATCGCGGCGCTGCGATCGGCGATCGGGTCCGAATGCGCCCGAGCGGGGTGTCCCCCCGGGACGATGGACGAGGAAGGGGAGCTGGGCGCGCGCTGCGCGCGATTGATCGCCTCGATTGACGAGGACCTGCTCCTGCTGCTCGCCCTCGCGGAAACCGCCCCCGTAGGCGTCGTAGCGGAACTCGTCCTCGCCTACGCCGGGCGATTGGGCATAGCCGAGTACCTCTCGCTCATGCTCGTGGAATTCATCCAGCTGGCGGAAAAGTCCTATCTCCACAACCTGGCCGAGCGAGATCGGTACGTCCGGACCCATCCCCAAGAGCTTCAGCGCCTCCTGGCGACCGCGAGCTTCCGCGAGAAACTCATGGAGATCGCGGCGATCCGCGGCGAGTCCATGCTGCTCAGGATCGATTTCCCCCCCTCGCTCCCTGGCGCCGGAGGCCGGAGGAGGATGGACATCTCGACGAGGACGCGCGGCCTCATCGGATACGGCTCGCGCTACGACGTCCTGGACGGCAAGGCCAAGGCGGTGAGGACCATGGACCTCGCGGCCTTGCTCTCCATAGCCGCGGGGAACGATGCGGGCGCGAAGCTCGGCCTCGTCTATTATTCCAATCTCGCCGAAGCCTGCGCGAAGGAAGGGATGCTCTTCTCCTCCAGCGTCGTCCTCGACGAGCGCAAGGACGAGACGGTCGCTGCGATGAGCGTGACTATCTGAGGGTCATTTCGCTGGCGGGGCCTCGGAGGGCTCGGGCGCGAATCGGTCGAACGCGTCCGGGCCCCAGCGCCAACGGGCATAATCTTCGAGCGTGCCGAAGCCGTAGCCGCGGCGCTTCAGTTCCTCGATGAGGAGCTTCAGCACGTCGCGCGAAGTGGGATGCGTATCGTGCATGAGGATTATTCCCCCCGCGGTGCCGTCGGCGCGACGCAGGATTCGGTTCACCTCGCGCCGCATCTTCAGCTCGTATGAGGGGCTTCCGGGATCGTATCGCTTCGCCGAGGCGTTGTACCATTCGCCCTTCGCCCAGTCGGCGCTGTCGCTCGAGTCCCATCCCGGCGTCCACAGCATGACAATGCCGCGATTCTCCAATGCGACGCGGACCTTTTCGCGCTGCTCCCCGGTATTCCAGTTCCCGAGCCAGGGCGACCCGAAGGGCGGACGGACGAGATAGATGCGAGGAGTCTTGTCCCCGAGCACCTCGGTAAGCTGGCGCTGCAGCGTGTCGAGCTGGAAATCTATCTGCCTCGGACTCAGCCTCGCCAGATCCCTGTGCGAGTAGGTGTGGTTGCCGATCGCGTGCCCCTCGTCCACCATGCGCTTGAGGACGTCCGCATAGCGGAACAGGAGATTCTTGCCCGTATCGGCGTGAAAGGGATCGTCCTTGTCGTAGGAATTCATGAAGAAAGTCGCATGGACATCTTCCTCTTTGAGGATGTCCAGCACCTGGGCGGTGAAATCGCAGGGGCCGTCGTCGAAGGTGAGGTAGATCGTACGCTCAGGAATCGGATCTCCGGGATAATAGCCTCGCGGCCAGTACCGGACGTCGCGGAGCGGAGCGGCGGCGGGATCGCCGGGGCTTCGATAAGGGGCTATGGCCGGAGCGCGCGAGGCTTGCGGGGCCTGGGAGATCGGCGCCGGGATCGGAGTGTTGGCCTTCAAGAAGAGCGAGACGCTCATCAGCATAAGCGTCGCCGAGATCGTCGAAAAACGGAACATAAGCCTCGCTTTATCGGTCTCAAACTACCTGATAACGAAAAGTGTTACAAGCTCGCGGCGCTTCGCGCGCTTCGGCCGCGTACGATCTCGATATTCGGCAGGTAATACTCCGAACTGGATTGTCTTCCGGGCCTTCCTTGAATAATCCGGAGTTTCCCGACATATTCACACTATGCCGAACTCACGGGCGATCCTCGCCCTTTACTTTGTCGCGCTCGCGCTCTTACTCTCCTGCGGCCGGAAGGCCGCTCCCGAGATGACGCGTACCGAGTTCGTGATGGACACGGTCTGCACGGTCCGCCTCGTCAAGGGCGGAGACGAAGCGGCTCTCGACGCCGCCTTTGCCAGGCTGAGGCAGATCGAAGGCGAACTCTCGGCGCAGAAGCCCGATAGCCAGATAGCGGCCGTCAACGACGCGTCGGGCTTGCATCCGGTCGCGGTCGGCGACGACGCGTTGGCCATGGTGAAGAAGGACCTCGGCTACGCCGCCATGTCCGGCGGCGCCTTCGATCCGAGCGTCGGCCCACTCGTGAAGCTCTGGGGCATCGGCACGGACCACGCCCGCTTGCCCTCGAAAGCCGAGATACGCGCGGCTCTCCGCCTTGTGAACTGGAAGGACATCGAGGTCGATGAGTCGGCGCGCACGATTTTCCTCAAGCGCCGCGGCATGGCCCTCGACCTGGGCTCGGGCACCAAGGGCTACGCGACGGACGAGCTGGTGAAGCTCCTCGCCGCGAGGGGGGTCTCGAGCGCCATCATCGATCTCGGCGGGAATATCTTCGCCTTGGGATCGAACCCCGATGACAAGCCCTGGCGCATCGGGCTCCAGGATCCCGAGACCGCCCGTGGCGCCTATATGGGCGTCGCGAGCCTCGTCGACAGGACGATGGTCACCTCGGGCGTCTACGAGCGCTTCTTCATGAAGGACGGGAAGCGCTATCACCATATCTTCGACACGAGGACCGGCTACCCCGTCGAAAACGGGCTGACTTCGGTCACGATCATCACGGCCAAGTCCTTCGACGCGGACGGCTGCACGACCATGCTCTTCACTCTCGGCAAGGAGAAGGGACTGGAGCTCGGGAGGAAGCTCGGATTGGGTGTGATCATGATCGACGATAAGCGCAAAGTCTATATGACGCCCGGCGTGTCCGGATACTTCGAGCTCACCGACCCGATTTTCTCGATCGCCGATTGACGGCCGCGGCCGCGGCCGCCGTCGTTGACAGCCGGCCGCGATTTTCCTATAGTGCGCCGATGCACCTCGTCATCGTATTCATTCTCGCGGTCGTTCAAGGCGCGGCCGAGCTCCTCCCCGTCTCGAGTTCCGCCCACGTGATTCTCGCCGAGAAGCTGCTCGGCCTCGATCCCACTTCGCCGGAGATGACATTCCTCCTCGTGATGCTCCACTCCGGGACGATGCTCGCCGTCCTCGTCTATTTCTGGCCGACCTGGGGCAGGCTGCTGTCCGGGGAAAATCCCGGCCGATGGAATTTCGCGGGCGCGGTCCTGCTCGCCACGCTTGCGACCGGCATCGTCGGCCTGGGACTCCAATACGCCATCGAGAAGGTCGCCTTGGGCGGAACGAGAGGAGCCGCCGTCGAGGACCTGTTCGGCAATACGTGGATCATCGCGACGGGTCTCGCGGTCGTCGGCGTCCTCGTCATCGCGTCCGGCCTCGTCCGAGCCAAGTCGGCCGGCTCCGCGTCGGGGGAACACGATGCGCGCGGAAATATCAAGGGCGGCGCGGCCATCCTCATCGGGGTCATCCAGGGGCTGGCCCTGCCTTTTAGGGGATTCTCGCGGTCGGGCTCGACGATCTCGGTCGGCCTCCTCGCCGGCTTGAGGAGATGGCAGGCCGAGGTATTCAGCTTCGCCCTGGCTTTCCTGCTCACGATCCCGGTGGTCGGTCGCGAGGCCCTGCGGCTTCGGCACCTCGCGCCTTCCGCCGGCGCGCTGGGGCATTCTCCGATCCTGACCGGTCTCCTCGGCATGCTGCTGAGCTTTCTCGCCGGGTCGGCCGCGATTCGCTGGCTCTCCGCCTGGCTCGAGAAAGGCCGGTGGAGCTTCTTCGGAATCTATTGCGTGGCGCTGTCCGCCGCGCTGTATATCCTGACCGCCACCCGCGCATTGGGCTGATTCAGGATCGAGCTTTCACATTTTCCTCGGGTCGAGGGGCGACGCTCGAGGGAGGGCCTCCGCCTGCGGCGACGCGGAGCCCTGCGGCGACGCGGGGGAAGGCTCGAATCGGTCGAAGACGCCCGGGCCCCAGCGCCAGCGGCAATACTCCTCGAGCGTGCCGAATCCGTAGCCGCGTCGCTTCAGTTCCTCGATGAGGGATTTGAGGATATCGCGCGTCGTCGGGTGCGTATCGTGCATGAGGACGATGCCGCCCGAGAGGCCGTCGGCGCTGTTCAGGACGCGCTTGACTTCGCGATCCATCTTCTCGGTGTACGAGGGGTCCCCCGGGTGGTAGCGCGCCGCGGAGGCCTTGTACCACTCGCCCGTCGCCCAGTCGAAGCCGTCGCTCGAGTCCCATCCGATGGTCCACAGCATGACTATGCCGCGATTCGAGAGCGCCGAGCACACTTTCTTCCTCTGGTCGTCGGTATTGGCGTCTCCGTACCATGGCGACCCGAAGGGCGGACGGATGAGATAGATGCGGGGAGTCTTGTCCCCGAGAACCTCGGTCAGCTGACGCTGCAGCGTGCTCAGCTGGAAATCGATCTGCTTGGGACTCAGGTCCGCCAAGTTCCGATGCGAATACGTATGATTGCCGATCGCGTGCCCCTCGTCCACCATCCTCCTGAGCGCATCGGCGAAGCGGAACATGAGATTCTTGCCCGTGTCGGCGTGAAAGGGATCGTCCTTGTCGTAGGAGTTCATGAAAAAGGTGGCGTGGACCTTCTCTTCCTTGAGGATGTCCAGGATCTGGACGGTGAAATCGCTGGGGCCGTCGTCGAAGGTCAGGTAGACGGTTTTCGGCGGGAGCGGATCGCCGGGATAATAGCCTTGAGGCCAGTATCGGCTGTCCCGGCGAGCGAGAGTTCTGCCGGTCAGGCCCGCGAGTCTTTGGCGCAGGTCGGCGACGCGGGCCTCGAGAAGGGCCACATCGGCCATGGCCTCCTGATGCCCGGCCACAACGGTCGAAGCGGCGTCGACTTCCGCCTCGATCTCCGACAGGCGGGCGTTCAGCTCATTCTCCGATTCGCCGATCTCGGCCGAGATGAGAAGCACTTCCGCCTTGAGAGCATCCAGCCGAGCTGTCTCCTCGCGCACCGAGGAAACCGTGGCGACCCCCATCGCCTTCCACATGCTCGTGCAGCCGGACAAGGCGAGGACGATGCCGATCGCGGCGATAGGGCGAATCCGTTTCACGCCGTCTCCTTTCTCCAGCCCTCGCTCCTTTGCGTTCGAGAAAGTCAGGTTAGAACGAATGCGAACGGAATGGCAAGATAGTGGGCTCGGCTTATCGCCATCGCTAGCCGGAATGGTCCCGGTGGATGCAATTTATCGGGCTGGACTCCCCTCTACGGGCTCCCGGCATTCATCGGCGAAAAGCCGTGTTTCAAGAATCGCCTCTAAAAGGGATTTGAAGTCCTCCAATGCGGAGGCGCGCTCTTCATCGGACTCGCTGTACTTGAGGATTTCCCGCGCTTTCGCCATCCCGCGAGCAAGGCCGGTACAGGGATCCGCAAAAAGACTTTTGTCGACCATATTGACTCCTATCCGCTTCAGTCCCGATGCCTATCGGGACCATTCGCGCATCGGCGAACATGAAAGAACATAGCCCAGTTCCGGTTCCGTGATGAGGTATTCCGGTCGGGTAGAATCCCGTTCTATTTTTCGCCTGAGCGACATAATGTGATCGCGCAAGCTTCCCCGCTCTTCCGCCGCGAGCGGGTCCCAGAGCTCCTTGAGCAATTTTGCCAAGCTGACTCCTTCCCCTCGGTTCCGGGCCAGGTATGCGAGGATCTCATATTCGGTCGGAGTCAGGACGACCTCTCGCCCATCCACGGACACGGAGCGCGCGTCGAGGTCCATCTCGAGATCCCCGCAGGCTATCGACGATTCGTGGAAGGAGGGAAGGGCTCGGCGCAGCACGACGTTCATACGCGCGAGAAGCTCCTCCAAATTGAAGGGTATCGTCACGTAGTCGTCCGCTCCGGCGTCCAGAAGGGCGGCGACGTCGTTCGCGAAACCGGCGACGGAGAGAACGAGGACGGGTATGGAGGTCCGGGCCCTTATGTCCGAAAGAAGCTTGGGACCATCCTGATCGGGGAGCTTCAGCTCGAGAAGGATTATGTCGGGCCCGATCGAGCGTATGAAATTCAATCCTTCGTAGTTCGCCGATGCGGCGTGGACGTCGTAACCGTTCCTTTCGAGACTGATCCTGAGGAAATTCCTGCTCCGAAGCTCGTCGCCGAGCACTAGGACTCGCCGCATTTTCCCTCCTTGGTGAATGCTCCTGATATCAGGATAATCCTTAGTCATCCATGATCGGCATTCTCGGAGCATTAAGCTTCGAGTGATGGACGTTAAAGATTGCTTAATTTCAAAGTTCATCGAGGTAGGCTGGTCATAAATAACGAAGCTTTGCGTATTAATAATTGACTAACGAACCGCCACATTCATAAAATGACTAATATTTCTTTAATTTTTTCATATTTGCTTCGATTGACAGCATTAATTTAATAAGATAGTCTTACTATTATGAATAAAGCCGAAACCAGCCATGACTTGGCGCTAATCACCTCAGTCCGCCTGCATCAGAGTGCCTCGCGATTGATCCGAGTCCTAAGGACGATGCGCTCGACGGATGGGCTCAGTGCCTCGAAGCTTGGCGTTCTAGGGTATTTGAATCGGAACGGGACGGCGACTGCGACGGAGCTGGCCGCTTATCTACGCGTTCAGCCTCAGTCACTGACGCGTCTGGTGGACGATCTGGCAAAGCGTTCCCTGATCGCGCGTCGACTGAATATCGAAGATCGTCGCCAGAGCCTTCTCGAAATCACCGAAGCCGGCGCGCATTTGCTGATCGAGACGATTGGAGTCCAACGCGAGGTTCTCGCGCGGACCATCATCGATGCGCTGACTCCCGCGGAGCAGGAGCTGCTCAGGATATCGGCCGGCTTGATGGACAAGCTCGCCGGGGCAATCGATGGATCCTCCGGCGCGTTTGACGCGCCGGGGTAAAACAATGGGCGCGGAACTACTGTCGCAGGCTTGCGCCGCGATACTGGGCCTCGGGGGACCAATAGCGGCAGGAGTCCTGATGGGGCACGCGGAAACATGGATGGCGGCGGCCCTCGGGAGTTTCGCGCTTACCGGGGGCGCTAAAGGTCGCACGATCCGCGATCGGGTGTCGTCGTCTTTCTGCTGCATCATGGCCGGAACGGCGGCGATCGTCACCGGCTCGTCGCTCGCGGGGCATGGCTTGTGGCTCGTCTTGGGTCTTCCCTTCGTCATCGCGGTCGTCGGGCTTGCAGGGGGCATCAGCAGAGCTTTGGCTCGAGCGGCTACGCTATTCGGTCTGTATACCATCATAGCGACGGGCCTCGGCGCAGGCGGGGCTCAGCCGCTCGGTGCGGCCCTCCTGTTTTTTACGGGGGCGACATGGATGGCCGCAATATCGCTTGGATTACCGTCCATTATTCGAGCCGTCCGTCCTAAGCCTGTCCGTCGCGCCGCGGACGAGGTTGCCCCCCCGCCCGACCCTGCCGCGAAAAGGGCGCTGCGTCGATGGCTGAGCTCGCTCACAGCCCTGTCGGGTTGGCAGTATCCGCTACGAATCCTCGTGTGCCTCATAGCCGCCCAAGTCTTCGGATGCATTTGGCCCATCCGCCGCGGCTACTGGGTAGGGGTCACCGTGATGATCGTAGCGAGGCGCGACCTTCGAGACGCGCTGAAGCGCACGCTTCAGAGAGCGGCGGGCACGGCGCTCGGCGTCCTGCTTATATGTCCTCTCTCGCTCCTCACGCCGCCCATGTGGGCCATGATCGCGATACTTATCCTACTTGCCGCGGCGCGACCCATCTTTCGCGAAGCACGCTATACGGTCTACGCGATGGTCCACACCCCGGCGATACTCCTGCTCTTGGATTTCGGGCGTGCGCCGTCATGGGCGGTCGTCGGCGACCGGATGGTCGCGACCCTTGTCGGCTGCGCTCTCGCCTCGACCTTCGGCTATCTCCCGTGGCGCAAGTTTCTCGTTCGAACGCAGCTCGCTCCCCGGGATTCGACGAGTCCTCCCTGACATGCTATGTCGATATCGAAAATCCGACTGGGCCATTGCGGCGGCCAAGTTATACCATGATACCGGGTCGGACGGCGGAGTTCATGGCTCTATTCCGAAAGCGTTTTCTGACACCCTCGCTCCGAGTATTGGTAGAACTGTCAAGGTTCCCGGCGCTGAACTCCCGGCTTATCGGAATCATCGATCGCCGATGGCCGGGCGCCCGGACGTCAGGGGTCGCTCGTACCCGCGCAATCGACGACCTCACGCCCGAAGCCCTCTCGCAAGGGATGAAACAGATTGTCCTGCTCGGTGCGGGTTTCGATTCGAGGCCGTATCGATTGACCGGCATGGAGAACGCGATGATATACAAAGATGATCTCGATCTGCAGCTGAGGAATGCCGGATCCCGATCTTCGCTGGGAACCTTCGTCATATGGGAGGGTGTTTCGAACTACCTATCGGAAGAGGCGGTACCATGACTTGTATCCCGTCGCCGTGGCTTCGTTCGGGAATAGTTCGGCGAGCGCTGACTACGCGAACCCACGGTAGCGGCTCCGAATCGCTCACCGTTCACGGCACTCGCGAGCATGGAGTCGTAGACCATTTGTCGCCGCCAATCTACGTATAGCCTACGGTATAAAGCAAAAGGAGGTCAAAAGGTGTCCTGGTCCGGCTGCAAGGCGATTCCGCTGTGTCGTTTGTGGAAAAGAAGAGGCCTTCTTGCGAAGGCCCCATAATACGGTAGCGAGAGAGGGGGTCGAACCCACGACCGAGCGGATATGAGCCGCTTGCTCTGCCAGCTGAGCTATCTCGCCACGAATCAGCCCATGATTTATATAGAGGTCGAACCCTCTTCGTCAAGAGGAACCCCGTCCCTTCGATCCGAAGATCTCGTCGATCACGTCCTCGATGGAGCGAGGACCCCCGGCGCCTTCGCGCCTGTCGGAGTCTTCGTCGGCTGGAGGTCGGCCTCCCGCCGCCTGGCCGAACAGGCCGCCGAAGGCGTCCAGGACCTTGCCGGCGGCCTTCGCGAGGGGATCTTCGGAGCTGGCGAATTCTCCGGCATACGACGATCGAGCCTTCTCGAATTCGCGCCGGGGATCGCGCTCGCCTTCCGCCCCTCTGCGGGGATAATCGCCGCGGAGTATGGCTTCGTAGGCTCCGCTCTTCTCCCATTCCTGGATGGCGGTCATCCTGGTTATGGGGAAGGGATGACTCTCGCCAAGGACGTCGACCAGCTTGAAGAGCGAGTCGAGGGCGCCGCCGCCGGTCTCGTAATCGCGGGCCTGGCGGAAGAACTCGTTGACGTCCATCTGTGCTATCCTGGGCCCGGCGGCGCTCTTCATGAGGGCGCGGAAGACGATGGGCGTGTCCTGGACGACCAGGAGGGAGGCTCGGTCGGCGGACAGCTCGCTCTTGCGGTCCCATTCCCCGAGGGCGGTCGCGGCGGCCGCTATCGCCGCTCCGCCCAGTGGCATGCTGCCCGCTATTATGGACGAGGCCTTTATCAGGATGCCGAGCAGTGTCTTGTAGACGGCGTGCCCCGATAGGATATGGCCTACCTCGTGCGCCAGCACGCAGGTCAATTCCTCCTCGTCCCAGAGCTCTATGGCTCCGCTCGAGAGGAGGATGAAAGGACGGTCCACGCCCAAGGTGCGGGCGTCGGGTTTCGGATCGAGGCGCACGAAGAGCTCGGGCAGGGGCTTCAAGTCGAGGCGCTCGGCGACTTCCCTCAGGATGGCATACAGATTCGCGAACTGGGAGTCGGAAACCCGCGCGGAATTGGCCAGCGCTCCGAGCCGCAGGGAGCGCTCGGTCGTCGAGCCGACGGCCCTGCGCAGGAGGTCCCCGGCCAGGGGGATGGACGAGAAGGTCGCAAGGGCGGCTCCGTCCGCGGGATGCTCCCAAGCCGAAGGGCTGATGCCGGGAAACTCTTTTTTTCGTTCCATGGACGCATGATATCAGAGCCGCCTCGGCAAGGCGAGCGAAAAACGGTATCCTTGCGGGTCTATGCGCTCCCTAAAAGACAGTCTTAAAAATTACCTCGCGACCTATTCGCTCTCGGATCGCGCCACCATCGTCTATGACGGCAGGGCGGCGGCCTGCATGGGAGTATTCAACGGTCTCGCCATCCCTCTCATCGGCGTGATCGGCCGCAAGATGGGAATGAGTCCGGCGATGCTCGCCCTCCTCATGATGAGCCAGTTCGTGGGCCTCATCCTCAACCTCTGGTTAGGCCATCTCTCGCGCTCGGGAAACCTCGTAGCCTACGTTTTTTGGCCCAGCGTGGTAGCGCGCTTCAGCGTGGCCCTCGTCGCCTTCGTCGCCTCGCCAGTCGCCTTTCTGGTCCTGATTAGCTTTTACTACATAGCCTCCAACTTCGGGGGTCCGGCCTATTCGAGCCTGATGCGCTCCAACTACTCCGACGCCGGCCGAGCCAGGGCCATGGGGCACATCAGGATTCTGCTCCAGACCGTTTCGGCCCTCTGCGCGGCCTTCGCCGGCGCCTTCCTCCAAGTCTTCCCCGAGGGCTACCGGATCATATTCCCGATCGCCGCCGCGGGCGGGATCGGCAGCAGCATCCTGTTCACGAAGGTGAGGCCGAGGAAGGCCCCGGCGGCGAAGGCCGCGCCCGCGGTCCGGCCCGAGTCATTCAGGGATTCGCTGGCCACGATCGGCATGGACAAGGCCTTCCTGGGCTACCAGGCGATCTTCTTCGTCATCGGATTCCCCGACAAGCTCCTCATCCCGCTCGAGCCGATACGCCTGGTGGACGAGCTGGGCGCGGGCTACGGCGCCGCGGGGATGCTGCTCGGCACCGTGCCTCTCGCCGGCGCGATCCTCGGCTATCTCGTCTGCTCAAGGCTCGCGGACAAGACCGATCCCTTTCTCCTCCTCCTGGCTACGGTGGTCCTGTCTTCCACCCGCTTCCTCGGGTTCGCCCTGGCGCGCGTGCCGGCGCACCTGTTTCCCGGCTCCTTCCTCAACGGAATGGCCAACGCGGGCTGGGATCTCTTGCCGCTTTTCACGATACTCCTCTTCGCCGACCATTCCCGCCTCGGCCTCTACATGGGCTTTCACAATACCCTCGTCGGACTTCGAGGATTCCTGGGTCCCGCGCTCGGAACCTGGCTCTACGAGGGCGCGGGCATGAGGATAGCCGACATCTATTGGCTGGCCTTCGCCATGGAACTGGGGGGCGCCGTCCTGCTGGCCCTCCTCTGGGGCTCGCTGCGGAGATCGGGGACTTTGCGGCCGCGCGCCGCATAGCGGCGCCGGCGCGACTCATTCAGACTATCGTCCTCGGCGGCGGCGTCGCCCGCGCGGCGATTATCGCCAATCCTTCGAGAACCAGGTCGGGCACGAAGCGACCCAGGCCGAGCGAGGCGAGGAGCTCCCGCCCATCCTCGCCGCCCGTGCCTATTACGGCTACGGCGTCCGGAGAATCCGCCTCTCCCATCGCCGCCAGCTCCTCCCGCTGGTTCCTGACTATCCGCTCGACCAGGCCCGCGTAGCCGATGCCTATTCCCGCCCGAATCGACTGCGCGGTGTTCTTACCGATCGCCGAGCCGGGACCTTCCAGAAGAACTTCCGGCAGGAGGGCGGCCGCTTCGCGAAGCGACTCCGCCGCGGTGCCGATGCCCGGAGCGATGGCCGCGCCGAGAAAGTCGCCCGAGCGCCCGACGGCCGAAAAGGCGATGGCGGCGTCGAAATCGACGATCACGCATGGTCCGCCGACGAGATCCTTCGCGGCGGCGGCGGCGCAGACGAGGTCGGAGCCGACCTCGGAAGGCACGTCCGTGCGTATTTTCACGCCCGTCCTCACCCCGGGGCCGACGAGGGAGCACGGCAGGCCGAAGGCGGAGGCGACCGCCCGGCCGAGCTCGCGCCCGAGGGACGGCGCCACGGACGACATCCAGGCGGCGTCGACGCGGAGCGCGGCTTCGCCGGACAGGCTGCGCAGGAGGAGGGCATACTCGTCCGCGCTCCGCCCCGGGACGGCCCCGAGGCGCCGACGCGACAGCCAGCGCCCCATCCCCGGCGAGGCGCCGGCATCCCGCTCGAAGAAACCGACCGAGATGGCGCGACTTCGAGCGTCGATTGCGAGGAGCAAGGCTATTTCTCCTCGGCGAGCTTGGCTTTGCCCGTGCGGCTCTCTATTCCCTTCCAGGCCGCGACGACCCCGAACGTGAGGACTGCGGCGAGGGCGGCCTCGATGAGGCCATTCGCGACGAAGACCGCGGCGGCGACCGCGGTGGGAATGGCCGCGAAGGCGACGAGGGCGCCGAGGACGAAGACGCTGTTGGTCAGAGATCCCGCGATGCCGGCCGCGACCGCGGCGACTGCCGGCAGCATGCCTCTGAAAGCCCTGTAGACCGCCCAGGCGGCCAAGCCGACGAGGAGTCTCGGGAGGACCGAGATGAGCGGGTTGACGAAGAAGACGTCTATCGGTCCCTGCGGAGCGGTGGCGGCCTTGATCAAGGCCGTCACGCCGAAGATTCCTCCTACCACGATTCCCACTACGGGACCTTCCAGCACGGCGCCGATGATCGCCGGCACGTGCATCACCGTCAGGGACGCGCCCGCGAGCCATGGTATATAGCCTATGGGCGTGAGGAAAAGGGCGATCGACAGGGCGCCGAGGACCCCCGTCACCACGATCTTGCGCACATTCGATTTCGCTTCCATTAACGTCTCCTTTCAACGATTACGCGATACGTAGTCGAGGAGGAAGGATGCGGCGCAGGCGGCTGGGGCCGCCCACCTCGCCAAACCTTCGCCTCTCTGCTTCGGATAGGACGCGAGCCTCGTCCGCCCCTCGCCGGTATAGCCGCGGGCCTCCATGGCCTCGGCGAGGAGCTCGGCACGCTCGAGGGCCCTGACCGTCACCGGCACAAAAAGCGGCAGATAGGCTCGGGCCTTGGCTATAGGCCCTCCCCTCCCCGAGCCGAAGTCGGCGCCTCGGGAGGCCTGCGCCTTCGCTATGGACTCGAGCTCTCCGACGATGATGGGGACGAAGCGGAGGGCTATGCCGACGGCGAGAGCCAGACGATGGGCGGACCGCGCGGCCGAGCGGCCCAGGCGCTCGATGGGCGCAAGGAGGTCCTCGATTCCGTGCACGGACTCGCCCTCGCTCGTCACGGACGTGAAGAGGCCGACGAGCGTCATGAGGGAGAGGGTGCGCACGAACATCATCAGGACCGCGCGCGCCTTGCCGGCCGTGAAGGCCAGAGGCCCGAGGGAGAACAGCGGCGCCGAGGAATCGCCCGGCCATGGGAAGACGGCCTGCAGGACGGCGGTGAATGCCAGGAGGGGGACGAGGGGCTTTATGCCCCGGAGGAGGAAGCCGGGAGGTACTCTCGCCGAGGCGCCGACCGCGATCGCGACCGCCAGCGGAACGAGGGCGCCCGCGTAGGATGACGAGGCGATGCCCGATACCATGAGCGCGAGCAGCCAGAGGTACTTGGTCGCCGGGGTCAGCCTATGGACATAGGACGTCCCCGGCCAATACTGGCCTATCGAGACGTTACGGAAGAACTCGATGCCCCTCACGACGCCGCCTTCGAAGAGGCCGCGCTCGCAAGGACCGCATCCGCGAGATCCGCGACCGTGAGGGGACGCGTCCCGAGACCGAAGCCCAGGGCCCCCAGATCGACGGCGACTTGGCAGGCGAAGGGCCTCCGCAAGCCCCATGCCGGATCGAAAAGATCGTTGAACACCGTCTTCGGATCGCCTAACGCGGCTATCCTGCCGTCGCGGAAGACGGCCACGCGGTCCGCCACCGCCGCCTCGTCCATCGAATGCGTCGCCATGACGACCGTCGCGCCTTTGCGCGCGGCGTTCAAGGCGAGCGCGAGTATGGAGCGCTTGGTCGCCGGGTCGAGGGCGTTCGTGGGCTCGTCCAGGAGGAGGGCGTCCCCTCCCATCGCGAGGATCCCCGCCAAGGCCAGCCGCCGCTTCTCGCCTCCGGAGAGAGTCCTCGTCTGCCTATCCCTGAATGCCGCGAAGTCGAGACCGGCCTCCTTCATGGATGCCGCGACACGCTCCACGAGAGTCCTTCCCGACAGACCGAGGCGGCGCGGACCGAAGGCCACGTCGTCGCCGGCATAGCGCTCGAAGAGGGCCGACTCGGGCCTCTGGATCGCGAGGGGGGCGCGCATCCTCACCGCGCGAAGGTCGGTTCGGGGATCGGCCAGGTCGCTGCCGAAGGCGCGGACGCTGCCGGATAGGGGCGCGACAAGGCCGTCCAGGAGCTGTAGGGCGGTCGATTTTCCGGAACCGGTCCTTCCGACGAGGGCCAGGGTGGTGCCCGGAGGAACGGCGAGATCGATGCCGCGCAGGGACTCCGTCTCGTTGGCGGTCCCCCGCAGGTAGGAGTGGCTCGCGCCTCGCAGCTCGAAAGCCGCCGCGCCGGAAGCCGACCGGACGGAGACCGCCGCCGGCTTCGTCCCATCGCCGTCGCTCGGGCCGAGGCCGCCGGGCGCGAAGGCGGCAGCTATCCGGCCGGCGATGGCCCGCGCCGATTCGCAGACGCGCGGCTTCAGTCCGAGGCCGAGGGCGAGGGCCGCGCAATCGGGCAGCCCGAGGGCGGAGACCGCGCCGATCGACGGCCCGCCCGAGAAGAGCCTCTCGGGCGGGCCGTCGAATACGACGGCTCCGGCGTCGAGAACCAGGACTCGCGAGGCACGAGACGCCTCGGCCATGTCGTGGGTCGCATGCAGGACGGTCTTTCCGGCCGAGACGAGACCGTCCAGAAGCTCCAGCACGGTCTCGCGAGCCTCGGGATCGAGCATGGCCGTTGCCTCGTCGAAGGCGACACAGCGAACGTCCATAGCCAGGACCCCTGCCAACGCGAGCCGCTGCTGCTGACCCGCGGACAGGAAATGCGAGGCCCTCCTTCTTTCGCCCGAAAGACCCACGGCCGCCAGGGCCGCATCTATCCGGGCGGCAATCTCGCGCCGCGGAAGGCCGAGGTTCTCGGGCCCGAAGGCCACATCCTCCTCCACCGAGGAGGAAACGATCTGATCGGCCGGCGACTGGAATACGAGACCGACAGCCTTGCGGGCGCGGCTCCTGCCCTCTTCGCCCGCGGTAGCCATGCCGTCGATCCTGACCTCTCCGGACAGGGGAACCCTGAGCCCATCGAGGAGTCTCAGGAGGCTGCTTTTGCCGGAGCCGTTGGCGCCTACCAAAGCGACGTATTCGGCTTCATATATGGAAAGGGTTATATCGTCGAGCGCGAGACGGTTGGAGCCGGGGTAAGAAAAGGAGACGTGATCGAGTTCTATGAAAGGCATGTCCACCTCGCGTCTCGGCCGCGTCGCCGCGGTCCAAGCGTTGAACAGAAATTAGACATTTACGTCGGCGATGTCAATCGAAATGATATGGACTCCATGCTTCCGCAAGGATACATTGAAGTACGGCTCGAGGCGTAAGCGCCTCCAAGGAGCGAAAAGGATGATAAAGCTTCGATCAATCCTCGTGGTAATGACGACTATCGCGACCCTGGCCCTCGCGCTTTCCTGCGCGACTCCCCCAAAACCCGCCGAGACACCCGCGCCCGCGCCGCCGCCTACGCCCGCGAAGGTCGAGCCAGCGCCAGCGCCGCAGGAGAAAGCGGCCGCGCCGGCTCCCGACGATCTCCGCGCCAAGGCGGCCGAGCTGCGGAAGAAGGCATTCGACTTCGGGCTCAAGGATGTCCTGCCAGATGACTACGCTCTGGCCGAAAAGGCCTTCGCCGACGGGAACGCAGGCTATGGGAAGGACAACGCCGCCGCCGCGGCCTCCTTCACGGACGCGATAACCCGATACCAGGACCTGATCGCCAAGGGGCTGCCCATCCTCGCGGCCAACGAGAAGAAGCGCGCCACGGACCTTCGCGGCACGGCCGTCTCCAAGCGCGCCGGAGATATATTCCCCGAGCTCTTCGCCTTCGCCGAGTCGGAATTCGCCAAGCCTTCCGACGCCCAGGCCTCCGGCGATTTCGAGACTGCCATCGCGGGCTTCCGCGCCGCGGCCAAGGACTACGAAGTCCTGTACAAGCTGTGCGACGCGAACTCGGCCAGGGAAGCCATAACCGCTCGAGACTTCGCGAAATGGGATCCCTCCAACTGGAGCCTCGCGGAGACCAAGTTCAAGGCCGCCCAGAACCTGCTCCGGACGGACTCGGGCGGAGCGGAATCCTCCGTCGACGAGGCTATCCTCCGCTACGGCATAGCGTCGCGCACCGCGCTCGAGTACTACGCGTCGGACAGGAAGAAGAGCTCGGAGACCGAAAGGGACAGGGCTACCGGCATCAAGTCGGAGGTGGCGGTCAAGGACGAGTTCGCCGCCGCGCTGGCGCTCTACAACCAGGCCGAGACGGCCCAGGCGGCGAAGGACTACGAATCGTCCTCGTCGCTCTACGATAAGGCCGCGACCGCGTTCGCCGCCGCCTACGCGCACGCGAAGGTCAAAATGGACACGGCGAAGGGCGAGCTCGACTCTCTCGACGCGGCGATCGCGACCGCGGGCGCAGCTCGCTGAAGGCAGGAGGTGAAGCCATGATCCGAATGAGATCCGTTCTCTGCTTTATAGCCGCGTTCGCCCTCGCGCCCGTCGCCTGGGCCCAGACGCCGGCCCAGGACCCCCACCTCGCGAAAGCGATCGAACTGCGAGGGCAGGCCGCCTCCGCCTACGGGTCCGGGGATTACGACACCGCGACGGAACTCGCGAAGCAGGCCAAGGCCGAGCTCGCCCTGATTCAGAAGACGGCCCCGACAGCGGCGGAGGCCCCGGCGGTCCCCGAGCTGGCGCCCCTCCCCGCTTCGTATACTGTGCGACTCATCCCGGCCGACCGGGACTGCCTCTCCAAGATCGCAGGCTACCCCTTCATCTACGGGGACCGCGCACGGTGGACGACCATCTATCAGGCCAACAAGACCACTCTCAAGCATCCCGAAAACGCCGATATCATACTTCCCGGCGAAGTCCTCACCATCCCGAGCATAAACGGAGAGACGCGGGACGGGGCTTGGGACGAGAGCAAGAAGTACCCTAATTTCTCCGGATCGAACTGATCGAGCACTCCCCATTTTCTCGACCCGGCGGCTGATCCTCGAGATCGGCCGCCGGGCCTTTCTGTCTTGGATGGCTCATTCTTAGCGCACTGCTTGTGCGCAGATATTGCACAGCGTAAAATATGCACAGCAGATTAAGTCTCATAATTGGATGCCTCGAGAAAATTGTCCGCTTTTATCGGGCATTTTCGTACTCGTCCCCGGCCCCTCGATTGGCATGATGTTTGCTTCTAATAAATATCAAAAGGGAGTACGGTAGAATATGAATGCTTGGAGACATCTCGGCGCGCTCGTGATGGTCGTAGCGGGCTGCGCGATAGCGGCAAGCTCGTGCGCCAAGGGCCCGACGAAGAGCCAGAGTTACGAGTTCGCCACGATCGGCCGCGGCTCGATCGAGAACGTCGTATCGAGCAGCGGGACACTCGCCGTACTGACCTCGGTCAGCGTGCTGTCCCAGATGAGCGGCCGGATCGAGACTTTGAACGTGGACTACAACGATCGGGTCAGGAAGGGGCAGGTCCTCGCGACCATAAATACGGACATGCTCAAGCTCGGCGAGATGCAGGCCCAGGCCGCCGTCGACAAGGCCCAGGCGAGTTACGCGCTGCAGGCGCTCGCCGCCCAGAACGCGCAAGCCCTCGCGGACAAAGGGCTCCTGTCGGACTACGACCTGAAGACGAGCATCGCCACTCTCGACTCGGCGAAGGCCGACTTGGCGTCGGCCAAGGCATCGTTCCAGCAGATAGCGACCGAGATCGACCAGTACGCGATCATCACCTCGCCGATAAACGGCATTGTGCTCCAGCGGGACATCGACGTGGGGCAGAGCGTCCTCGGCGGCTCGAGCGCCACTTCCACCGCCCTCTTCACGCTCACCGACGACCTATCCAGGATGGAGATCGACGCCCAGGTCGACGAGCTCGACATCAGCGGCATCTCGGTCGGGCAGGCCGTGCACTTCACGGTCGAAGCCTATCCGGGCGGGACCTTCTCGGGAACCGTCAAGGAGATACGCCTCGTCCCCGTCACCACCAACAGCGTCGTCTACTACGACGTGATGATCGACGCGTACAACGCGTCGGGAAGGCTCCTTCCGGGCATGACGGCGAACGTAAGCTTCGTCAAGCAGAAGAAGGACGGCATCCTCGTCGCCCCGAGCACGGCGCTTCGCTTTACCCCGACCAGCCTGAGCGCGGCCGAGGTCAAGAAGGAAATCTACCTCGCGGGACTCGGCGATCTCGACGCCGCGCAGAGGCAGGCGGCATCCGCGCGCTATGACGAGTCGCAGAAGTCCCTCGCCCCGGACAAGGCTCCGGCGAACGGACCCTCGGGCCTCGCCGGCCTCATGGGCGGGGGTCGGATGCCCGGGCCAGGCGGGTTCGGCGGAGGCTTCGGGCCGAATCGCGCGGGCGGCGGCTCGCAGGTCGCAGCGGCCGCGGGGAACGGCGCGGCGCCCGCGGCCAAGAAGACGCTCTGGTATCTCGACGATTCTGGAAAGCTCGCGGTGATTCTCGTCGAGCCCGGACTGAGCGACGGCCTCGCGACGGAG
This sequence comes from uncultured Treponemataceae bacterium, assembly GCA_964491385.1. GTDB lineage: Bacteria > Spirochaetota > Spirochaetia > Treponematales > Rectinemataceae > UBA1306. Next base: position 35,159 of record CAZBGA010000033.1, read on the forward strand.
CTCGTGGGCGCCGAAGAGCTCGAGGGCAGGAAAGTGATCCTCAAGATCAAGGCGGAGTGAGCATGGCCATCATCGAGCTGCGCGGCATCAGGCGCCACTACCTGGTCGGGGAGATAACCATCAGGGCCCTGCGGGGCATCGACCTCGACGTGGGGATCGGCGAGTTCGTGGCCGTCATGGGCCCGTCGGGATCGGGCAAGTCGACGCTGATGAACACTCTCGGCTGCCTCGACAAGCCCACGGAAGGGAGCTACGTCCTGGACGGGCTCGAGACTTCCAGGGCGACGCCCGACGAATTCGCGGACATCCGCAACGACAGGATCGGCTTCGTGTTCCAGGGCTTCAACCTCCTTTCGCGGACGAGCGCCCTCGAGAACGTCGAGCTGCCGCTCTTCTACGATCGCTCGGGCTCGCGGGCGAACCCGAGGAAGCGCGCTAAGGCCGCCCTCGAGGAGGTCGGTCTCGGGAACCGGCTCGACCACATGCCCAACCAGCTCTCGGGCGGACAGCAGCAGCGCGTCGCGATCGCGAGGGCGATGGTGAAGGACCCGGCCTTCATCCTGGCCGACGAGCCGACCGGAAACCTCGACACGGAGATGACCCTGGAGATTATGAGCCTCTTCCAAGAGCTCAACGACCGAGGGAAGACCGTCGTGATGGTGACGCACGAGCCCGAGGTCGCCTCGTACGCGAAGCGCGTCATCGCGATGCGCGACGGCTCGATCGTATCCGATGCGCCCGTGAGGGAAAGTCGGAGGGCGGGCGAGGATCTCGCCGCCTGGAAGAAGAGCCACGCCCTGCTCGCGGGCGAGGAGGGCTCGCCGTGACCCTGTCGAAGCTGGCCGGCGCCTCGATGCGCAGCATCCTCAGGAACAAGATGAGGAGCTTCCTCACCTCCCTCGGAATAATAATCGGCGTGTGCTCGGTCATCGTCATGGTGGCCGTCGGCTCGGGCTCCCAGGCCCAGATACGCAGGCAGATCGCGGCGATGGGCACGAATCTCATCATGATCATGCCGCCGCGGGGTCCCCGCACGGCGAACAGGCTCACGATGGCGGACATACGGAGGCTGCGCGCCGAGTCGAGCTATATCGCCGCCATCACCGGCGAGGTCCGCCTGAGCGGCACGAACGTCGTGGGAGGCAATACCTACTGGTCGACCTCGGTCTTCGGCATCGAGCCCGATTACGTTAAGATCAAGGAATGGCCCGTGAAATCAGGGGAGTTCTTCAGCGACAAGGATCTTACGAGCCGCGCCAAGTCCGCCGTGCTCGGGACGACGGTCGCGGCGAAGCTTTTCCCCGACCAGGATCCCCTGGGCAAGTACATCCGCATAGGAACGACCCCCTTCACCGTCGTCGGCGTGCTCGCGAGCAAGGGCTCGAACGCCATGGGCTCCGACCAGGACGACGTCGTGATGGTCCCGCTCGACACGGCGATCAACCGCCTTATGATGGACGGCCGCATCAATTCCATAGAGATGAGCGCGGTGAGCGAGGACCTCATGACAGCGGCCCAGTCGGAGGTCGAGAGCATCCTGCGCGAGTCGCACAAGCTCGCCGCCGGGACGACGGACGACTTCGACGTGATGAACCAATCGCAGATCATCCAGACGGCGTCCCAGACGGCCCGGACCCTGACGGCCCTCCTCGCGGCGATAGCGGGCGTATCCCTCGTGGTCGGCGGGATCGGCATCATGAACATCATGCTCGTGTCGGTCACCGAGCGCACGAGAGAGATAGGGATCCGCATGTCGGTGGGCGCCAGGAAAAGGGACATCCTCCTGCAGTTCCTCTCGGAGTCCGTCATCCTGAGCCTCCTCGGGGGTTGCGTCGGCATTGTCCTCGCCCTCGCGGTATCTTTCTGCCTCCAGCGCTTCTTGAGCACGCCGACGCTCGTACGTCCCTCGATCATCGCCGCCTCCGCGGGCTTCGCGGCCGCGGTCGGCATCTTCTTCGGCTTCTATCCCGCGAGGAAGGCCGCCAATCTCTACCCGATCGACGCCCTACGCTACGAATGACGAGGAGAACGACATGAGAACGGCAACGAGGATGGCGATGTCCCTCCTTTTTACGTCGATAGCCGTGACCGGCTTCGCCGGGGCGGGAGAGGCGCTTACGCTTCAGAGGGTTCGAGCCCTCACCCTCTCGCGCTCCGCGACGCTGCGCAGCGCCCAGCTCGCCGTCGACGCGGCCTCCCTCGCCGCACAGGCACAGGGCTACGCCGCGCTGCCTAGCCCGGATTTCTCACAATAAGTAACGGGGCTCCCTTTTTTCTTGTATAATCT
>CAZBGA010000034.1:0-36231 GCA_964491385.1 uncultured Treponemataceae bacterium
GAGATAACCACATCTATGCTTCCGTATATCACGACCCCAGGTCGGGCTGGGCCGCCCAGATGACCGCTTTGGCCGGCGACGTCTCCAATCAGATATATCGGACGTCGGTGGACTACGCCATGAGCGGACAATCCCTGGAAGTCTCTTTCCCGTTGGAGCAAATAAAGAGCGCTCTCGGCGCTCTCGCCGCGGGAGGGACCTACGACGTGTACGCGCGTACCGGCTATCACAACAACATGAGCGTCGGCGATAGGACCGCGATAAAGCAGTTTACATTTTAGTCGCGACGCTCGCCGTGCCCATCACCAACGGCGACATCACGGGTCGATTGACGATCGATTCCAGGGACGAGCCGAGGTTGGCGGCTTCGACGGTCACGAACCCCGATGGCCAGTCGGTTTTCAAGATACAGAAGCCGAGCGATCCCTGGAAATTGACGAAGCAAGGGGACTATCATTGGGTGGATAGATTCGTCGAGAACCAGGATACAAGGGCCTTCATCCGATTGGAAAACGACGACTGTTTCGAGCGCTCGAGCCCGAACAATCTTGGCGTGTTTGCGCTTGTGATTCCATATACCACTAGTTTGTCCTGCAGCGGTACGATTATGAACATGGTGCGCAACTGTTCGGGGGGAACGAGCGTAATGAGCATATACCGCAGAGGGGTAAGATTGACCAGCGAAACGGCATACCAGGAGTCTCCCGCATCGAAAGCGAATCGCGAGTAGACGTTCTTGAACTGCTCCTCTTTCTGATATAGCGTATACTCGACATGAGGCGGCAGGGAAGAAGCCTCAGGATCCGGTAGAGCGTGAGGATCCGACAGGGAATCGACCCGATGCGAGTCGAAGATGAAGGTCTCCATCCCTTTCTTGGATTCGGAATAAACCAGGAGTCCTTTCATCGCGTCAAACGAGGTGAAGGCCTTAAATACCTTTAAGCCCATCTCCTCTTTCGAGGCAGCGGCCGGTCTGTCGAGAAGGAAGAGGCTTTCCGACGCTATGCTGCTCTTGTTTTTCCCTAATGCCGTGCGAACGAGGTCGGAGAACGGTGCATTCTTCCAAATCGGCAAGTCTTGGACAGTGACTCCGAAATAAGTCAGGCTGCCGGACTGGACAAGCTTCCCCAGATCGTTCGGAGAGAGGAATCGGAGATACTCCGTGGTCGAATCCTGTCCGAAAGCGACGAGGCCCGAGAGCGAAAATAGTAAAACGCCGAAGAGCTTCATGTTCCCTCACCCGCGAACAAGCACGACGATAAGCACTAACGATGCTATGCCCCAACGATACCACGCAAACACTTTCGTCGAGTGGCTTTTTAGAAAGGTAAGCAGGAATTTGATGCAAAGAAACCCGACGACGGCCGCTGCAACGAAGCCGACGGGAAAAATCACGAGCTCGGAAGACTTGATCATCCCTCCCGAATAGCTTTTCATAAAATCATACAAGCTCTTTAGCCCTGCCCCGGCGATGATAGGCGCAGAGAGGAGAAAAGAAAACCGCGCCGCAGTCTCACGCTCGAGACCGAGCGCGAGACCTGCGGTTATCGTAGCTCCCGAACGCGATACGCCAGGGAAAATAGCGAGCGCCTGAGACAGACCGATGATGACGGCGTCCTTGAAAGACAACTTTCCGAATCCGCGCTCGTGTTTTGCGATGACGTCGGCAAGCCACAGCAAACCGCCGAGAAGCGCTATGACAATCGCCATAATGATCATCGAGCCTTGAGGTATCGGCGTCGCATGAAAAGATATTTGCACGCCGTGTTCGAATAGAACCCCCGCAATTCCTCCGGGGATGGTCGCGAAAAAGAGAAACCATGCCATGCGGCGGTCGGGATCTTTCCCGATTCTACGTTCGCGGATGCTTGTTATCCAGGCGAGGATGAGCCTTCCGATATCCGCCGCGAAAAAGACGACGACCGCCAGGAGGGTTCCGAGATGCAATGCGATATCGAAGGTCAGGCTGTCGATAGCGGGATCATTCCAACCGAAGAGCCAGGGGAAGATGATCAGGTGCGCGGAGCTGGATATCGGAAGGAACTCGGACAAGCCCTGTAAAATGCCCAAAATGAGGGCCTGAAAAGCAAGCATCCTGTTCTCCTCAACTCAAGCATGAAAGCCGGTTCCCTCGACCGTTCATCCCCTACGCTATTTCGATACCGAGAGCGCGGGATCTTCGATCCCCGTCCCTTTTTCTATCAGATCGTCGCACCATGCACAATGTAGGCGGCTCGGCTTGTCGCCTTCCGGTCGGGCGGTATCGGCCGATACGAATAGGGGACGCGCAGCCAATAGATTGCCGCCTTCGAAGGTTCCCCTGGCTTCCTCATAAATCTTTATAAACGCTACGTCGGGAAGCCGGGAGATGTCGAAGGCCTCCCAGACCGTTTGAGGTTCGGCTTTCCCCTTGACCCGAATTGTCCCCCATCGTCTCCACGCGATTCCCGGCATTTCACCGCACAAGCGATGCGTTTCATCGCAAAAAAGAGCCTGCGCTCCGCATTGCGCGCTTGCAGGTTCGAGCCGTGCCGCCAGGTTCACGCCGTCGCCTAAGACCGTATACGAAAGTCGCCGACTTGTACCGAAAGCCCCAATGAGGCATTCGTCCGAAGCCCCGCCGATTTTTACCCGCGAAAAATAGGGATCGTTTAAGTCGCCAAGGACCCCCGCCGCTTCCAGGGCGGCCCGGACTACCCGGCGCGCATGGTCCGCAGCGTCGCCGCTCACGAGGGGCCCTCCTCTAAATGCCATTACGGCATCGCCGATGAACTTATCGATAATGAGATCATGCGCGACAAGCCGCTCGACTACCGAATCCATAACTCGTTCCAGGTGCTCGGCCAGCGTCCGTACGCTGTCGCGCAACTTCTCGGCCGTCGAGGAGAACCCCACGAAGTCTATAAATAGGACCGTGGCCGGGGCTCGGTGCCTCTCCTTGTATGCCTCAGGGTGATGGAGGAAATGCTCGGCCACTTGGCGCGGGAGGGCGATATTCAACAGTGTACGCAGTTGATTCCATGACGTTTCCCGCAGCTGGCCATGGATTAGGTAGAGGAAAAGCGCCGTTGCGAGCAGGGCCCCTATGACAAGGAAAAACTCCGCACCGTTCAAGGACTTCGGCTCGGACGCGAATTCGACTCGCAGCCATGAAAGCACTCCAACGAAAGCCGCCGCATAGACGGAGACCGCGACATTCATCCCGATGCGGAAATGACGCCCCTCCTCGTCCTGCTCGGCGGCAACAAGGGCAAGGGACGGCATGAACTGGAGGGAGCGAAGGACGCGGAGGCCGCGCAGAACGCGCAATACCCGGAATAGACGCGTGAATTGGACCGCTTGGAGCCATGGTACATTCGCCAGCAATAGAATCCCGGGAAGACAGCTCAGTATATCCGTCATGAGCCACGCGGAACGCAGGTAACGACGGCGACGGAACGCGGCTTTCAAAACCACATCAAGGACAAACAGCATATCGAGCACAATCGATACGATTCTGGCCGGTCCCGAAGAAGATACGATCCCGCGCAATTCGAGGAGGTAGAGAGCGACCGCCGCGATAGCGAGAAGCAGAAGGGGCTTGTCTGCCGCCTCGATGATTTTTTCGATGGATGAGTGAGGCGCGCGCGATGGTGCCTTTCGATCGATCATTCCTACCCTCGCATCCATATTTCCAGTCAGGGTAGCCTCGCCCAACCTAGCGGTCAAGGGCGAAATACCGTCCCCGGAAAGAGCCAGGGTATCGCGGGCCGAGGTTGGGACCTCGTCGCCTTCTCGATCCGGCTCTTCTTGCCGATCGGTAGGAGGTTCATACGTCGGCGAGCCGCAGGAATATATCTTCGAACCTGGCGCTCGAAGTCTTGAACGCCGACAGGACTTCCGGATCGAAGTGCCGAGGCAGGGTCCGTCCGTCCCCCTCGAGCAGTATGGAGCAGGCGGTCGCATGATCGAAGGGGGGCTTGTAGACCCGCTTGTTCCGGAGCGCGTCGTATTGGTCCGCCAAGGTTACGATGCGGCCCTCGATCGGTATCTGCTCTTCCTTGAGTCCTCGGGGATAACCCGAGCCGTCCCACCGTTCATGATGGGTCAAGGCGATGTTCTTAGCCAGGGCCAGCCGCGGATGATCGCCGATGATCTTGGCGCCGTGCAAGGGGTGCTCTTTCATGACCGAGAACTCTTCGGGCGTCAGCGAAGCGGGTTTTTTCAGGATGCCCGGCGGCGTATGGATCTTCCCGACGTCGTGCATCGGCGCTTGGGACCGGAGCGCTTCGATCGACGATTTCGCCGCCCCGCGCGTCTGCGCGATGACGGCCGCGTACTCGCCGACCCGGAGGATGTGATTGCCGGTGTCCTCGTCGTTGACCTCGGCGGCTCTCGACAGGGCGTTGATCGTGTAGACGAACGCGTCCTCCGTTTCCCTCACCTGGCGGGAAAGGGAGTTGAGGAACATGATGAGGAGGACGAGATTGTCTATGACGGCCGCGTTGTGCGCGGTGGTGTCGTCCGGATATCCTATGGCGATGACCGTCAGATCCTCGTCATGGTAGTACACCAAGTTGTTCACCGCGACTCCGATCTGCGTCAGGCTTTCCTTGAAAGGCTGCCAGGCAGGTTCGCTCAAGTCGGCGGAGTTGAGGAATCCGATCGAAGGCTTTCCCCTCGGGAAGAAACCGTGAAGAAGGGAACTGGAGAATCTCGTGCCGATGACGCCATTTTCCAGCCTTCGGTACACGAGGTTGTTCGCGCCTGCCCGATTCCGCGAGGAGATGATGATCTCGCTCGGCACGTCGATGAGCGCGCTCTCGGGGACGAGAAGCCGCGAAGTGATCTTTTCTATGTGGCCGAAGAAATCGAAGGCCAAAGGGTCGTAGCCGTGGATCAGCTGCTTGCTGAAGGCGGTCAACTCCTTGATGCTCTCGTAGGCGCTCTCGACCTGCCGATCGAGCCTCCGCACCTTCAAGAGCATCTCGATCCGGGCGATGACCTCCAGCTGATTGACGGGCTTCGAGAGGAAATCCTCCGCCCCCGCATCGATTCCCCGGATCCTTTCCTCTTTCGATTTCAGCGCGGTGATGAGAATCACGGGAATTTTCCTGTAGCGCTCGTCCGATTTCAGCGTTCTGCACACCTCGAAGCCGTCGATCCTCGGGAGCATGACATCGAGCAGGACCAGATCGATCCGCCGGGCGGACACTTTCTCGAGGGCCTCCTTCCCGTCGGCCGCGCCGACGACCTCGTATCCGAAAGGGGTAAGAATCGCGTCGATGAGCGCGCAGTTCGAGGGTTCGTCGTCGACGCAGAGAATCCGGGCCTTTACCATCATCATCCCGCCTCCTCGGAGGAAACTGGTCGCTATTCGCCGAGCTTTCGCCTCACGAGCTCGCGAAACAATCGCGTATCGATCGGCTTCGAGAGATACTCGTCGGCTCCGGCCTCGATGATTTTCTCCCGATCGCCGACCATGGCGAGGGAGGTGATCGCGACGATGGGAATACCGGAGACCAGGGGGTTCCGGCGCAGAGCCGCGATGGCCTCGTATCCGTTCATCACGGGCATCTGGATATCGATGATGATCAGGTCGGGCCGATCGGAGATCGCGCGCTCGATGCCTTTCGAGCCGTCGACGGCCTCGATTACCTCATAGCCTGATACGGCGAGGAGGTCGTGGATCAGCACCCTGTTCACGGGATTGTCCTCGCAGACCAGAACTCTTTTCGCCATTGATCCCCCCATGCCGGAAACGCCCGATGGCCGCCGCTTCTATTTGGCCGACTTCCCTTTGTCGTCGCAGTCCCTCTTGATCTCCCGAGGGTCGAGGGGGATGGTGATCGAGAACACACTGCCTTCGCCCTCCTCGCTTCTCACGTCGATCGCGCCTCCCAGCATTTCCACCAGTCTCTTCGACAGCGCCAGCCCGAGCCCCGTCCCTTCATACCGTTTTTGGAGGGGCGAATCGAGTTGGGAGAATTCCTTGAACAGGCGATCCAAGTCGTCTTTCTTTATCCCGATTCCGGTATCGGACACCGATATCTCGATGAAGCTCCCTGCTTCGCCCGTCCTTCGCGCATCGACCTGCACTCTTCCGCCGTCGGGAGTGAACTTGACCGCGTTCGACAGGAGGTTGAACACGATCTGCTTGATCTTGTGCTCGTCCGAAACCATCTTGATGTCCGCCTCGGGCGCTATCGAGCATTCGAGCGCTATGGAGTGCTTCATCGCCTTCTCCCTCAACATGGTCACGGAGAAGTCGAGCAGGGCGCGAACCGAGAAGGAGGAGAGGATCACTTCCGCTTTGCCGGACTCGACCTTCGACAGGTCCAGGATATCGTTGATGAGCTCCAGGAGATGGCGGCCGCTCGCGTTGATATAGCCGAGGTATTCACGTTGCTTTTCATTCAGCTCGCCGTAGAGCGAATCCTGCAATATCTCGGTGAACCCGATGATCGAATTGAGGGGAGTGCGGAGCTCGTGGGACATATTGGCCAGAAAATCGGATTTGGTCCGGTTCGCGGTCTCGGCCGATTGCCTGGCGAGATGCTCGGCCTCCGCCCTCTTGAGATCGGTGATATCTTTGATGACCCCGTCGTACGATACGAGGACGCCGCCGGAGTCGAGTTTCAGTATGGGGGTGTCGCTCACCCAGCGGATTTCCCCGTCTTTCCTCCGTATGTGATGCTCGATGGCCGGCACGTTCTTCCCCGATAGGATGTTCCGACCCTGTTCGATGACCGACTGACGCTCCTCCTCGGGGACCATGTTTATCCAGAGGTGGCGGTCGCGCCTGAAATCATCCGGCGAGTATCCCGTCACCGCCGCGCAGGCCTGATTGTGTATCGTTTCCGCGACCCTTCCATTCCGGACGCATACGGTATAGAGATAGTCGCTCAAACCGTCGGTGATGCGCCGGTAACGCTCCTCGCTCTCCTGCAAGGCCTCCTGAGCCTGTTTGCGCTCGGCTATCTCGGTCGAGAGCGAAGCCGTCCTTTCCGCGACCAGGTCTTCCAGGCGGTCGTTGAAAGACTTCAGATCGTATTGCGCCTTCTGCAACTCGCTGTTGCGGATGACCGCGGCTTCATACGAAGAAAGGAGCAGATTGAGCATCTGATCCGGGTCCGCCTTGATAATGCGCTTCTCTCCGAGGAAAATGGCTTCCGCGCCGACAAGTCGACGCTGGCGACCGCGCGACGCATTGTTGGAGATGACCAGCGAGATCACGGTGAGAAGATAGTTCTCGTCGTAAGGTTTGATGAGGTAGCTGTCCGCCCCGCAATCGAGACCCGTCAATACGTCTTCCGCGTCGGTCAGCGAAGTCAGGAGGATCACGGGTATTCCCAGGGTCCTCTCGGAGGCTTTGATGTTCCTGCAGAGTTCGTATCCGCCCATCCCCGGCATGACGATGTCGCTGATGACCAGAGCGGGGATGCGTTCGCCTATCCGCTCGAGCGCCTCTATGCCGTTCTTGGCCGAAGTTATGCGATATTTCTGCCGCTCCAGGAGATGCCGCAGCTGCTCGGCCTGCGTGGGACTGTCTTCGGCGATGAGAATATCGATGATTCCTTCGGTGGGACCGCTTTTCCCCGTCATGGCGACTCCTCCTTCGCTTTTGCCGAGAGAGCGGACAGCATGGCCGCTATGCCTTTGGGCGGAAGGATGTATGTCGCCGCATCCAGCTTGATCGCCTCGCCGGGCATGCCGTATACGACGGAGCTGTCCTCGTCCTGCGCGATGGTGATAGCTCCTCCGTCCTTCATCATTTTCATTTCCTCGGCCCCGTCGCGTCCCATGCCGGTCAGCAACACCCCTACCGCCCGCGGCCCCAGGACCTTCGCGACGGATCTGAAAAGGTAGGCGACCGAAGGTCGCAGTCCGTTGCTTTCCGGCGTATCGGCGCTAAGCGCGATGCGGGGTCCGCTCGTCACGCCGAGATGGAAGCCGTCCGGGGCCAGGTATCCGTGGCCGGGCAGGGGGACTTCGCCGTCGGACGCGATGCGGACCGGAAAGCCCGAGGCGCCCGCAAGCCATTCCGAAAAGCCTTTGACGAATCCCAGGGCGATATGCTGGACGATGAGCAGGGGAAAGGCGAAATCCTTCGATAGACCCGAGAGGATCTCCTTCAGCACCGGCGGCCCGCCGGTGGATGCGCCGACGGCGACGATCCGGATTCCCGGTGCGGCTTCGGGTCCCTGCGCAGGGATCGCAGGGGCGTTTGCGCGCGCCGGATTCCCGCGCGTGAAGCGCCGCACGACCTTGACCTCGGACATCAGCTTGACGGTGAGGATCAGTTCTTTCGAGCCTTTGTCGAATGCGGAGTGATCAAGGCCCGGAGGACGAAGAACGACCGCCAGGGCTCCGGCCTCCAGCGCGCGGAACGTGGAAGCCATCTCCATCGCGCCCGTGCTGCCGCTCACGATGACGATCGGCACAGGCGAACTCTCCATGATGCGGCGAGTCGCTTCGAAACCGTCCATTATCGGCATGTGTATGTCCATCGTTATGACGTCGGGGCGCAGCGCCTTGACGTCATCCAAGGCTTCCGCGCCATTCCTGGCGACCCCGACCACCCGGATATCCGGATCCGACGTGAGGACATAGGAAAGGAATTCCTGGGCGACGGGCGAATCTTCGACGACGAGGACTCGTATCATGCTCTTCCCCCCGGCGCGATGGTCATATCAACCTCCGGACGACGTCCAGCAGATCGCTCTGATCGAAACCGCTCTTGACGATGTAGGCGTCGGCGCCGGCGTCTATCCCGCGCTCGCGGTCTTCGCGCGACTCCAGCGCGGTCACCAATACCACGGGCAGACGGGACAGTCTCTCGTCGGCGCGTATCCTGGCCGTGAGCTCGAAGCCGCTCATCCGCGGCATATCCACGTCGGATACGACAAGGTCGAATTCGCCGTCATGGGCCAGCGCGAAGGCCTCCGCTCCGTCTACGGCCGTCGTCACCGTGTAGTCGGCCGTTTCCAGGATATTCTTGAGCAGCGCGCGCGCCGTGATCGAATCCTCGGCGACCAGGACGCGCCTCTTCCTCGACGGCGGGTTCGCGGCCTCGGCCGCCGGTCGCGGGTGAGCGGCGGTTCGTACCGCCGATTTCATCAGGTCGGAGACGTTGAGTACGGGCACGACTTTGCCGCTTCCCAGAACGGCGGCGCCGGCGACGTTGCGCACGCGCTTAAGCTGCCTTCCCAGGCTTTTGAGCATGACTTGTCGTTCCTCGAGGATTTCATCGACTCTGAACGCGATGCGCTTGCCGGCGGAGGCCAGGACTACGATGGGCGAAGTCGCCGGGGCGCTTTCGGACGCCGCTTTCGCCGTCGGAGTCCGCAGCGCGCGATGCGGAAACCCCAAGGCCTCGGCCAATTCGACCATCGAAAGCAGCTGCCCATCGACCACTATCGCGTCCCGATTTTCGACGGTCTTGATCTCTTTCCGATTCACCCTCGAAACGCGCTCGATATTGATGGTGGGAAGAATGAATTCCCGGTCGCCGACGCGCACGAGAACGCCGCGGAACGTCGCGAGCGTCAGCGGCACGAGAAGGCGGAATGTCGTGCCCGCATCGATCCGGCTGTCCACCGACACGGATCCGCCCAGTTTTTCCGCCTTTTCGAGCACGATCGCCAGACCGAGACCGCGACCCGATATGTCGGTGACGATGGGACTGGTGGATATTCCCGATTTGAAGATGAGAGAGAGGGCTTCCTCGGGATCGAGTCTTTCGGCCGCTTCCATCGACACGATGCCCGATTTGGTCGCCGCTTCCCGGACTCGGGCCGGGTCGATGCCCACCCCGTCGTCCGACACGGTGATTTCCACCTGTCGGCCGTCTCTTGCGGCGAAATCGATCGTAATCGTTCCGCGCGCCGCTTTGTTCCGGGCGATTCGTCGCTGAGGCTCCTGGATCCCGTGGTCGACGCTGTTCCTCAAAAGGTGGATGAGCGGGTCCTTCATTTCCTCGAGGATCCGCTTGTCGATCTCGATCTCCGCGCCGCGAACGACCAATTCCACTTCTTTCCCCTGATCGCGCGCCAGATCGCGGACTAGCTTGGGGAAACCTTCCACGAGAGTCGCGACCGGAAGCATCACGACCTTTTTCATCTCTTCCAGATGGCCGTCCACCATCCGCCTCGTCGAGCGTTCGTCCTGTTCCAGAGCGCGGGCGGCGGCAGTCACTCGAGCTTCGAGCTCATCCAGACGCGCCTGGTGCCGCTCATGCCACTCTCTGTATCGCGGCGCGGGCGTCGAGGATTCCCGATCCGTCCACGGCGCGGATTCCGCCTTCCATGCGTGCAGCGCCCGGCCGATCTCGCGCACGTCGGCTGCCCGTTGGCTGAGGGCCGATTTCATCGTAATCATCTCCTCCGCCTGGAGGAGGAGCGAGTCCAGTCTCGCCATGGGTATTCGCACCGTGCCCGCGGCGGCGGCCCCTTCCTCGGTCGCCGGACGCCGACGGACCGGTTCCTGTGCGCCTTCGACGGGAGGGACGACGCCCGTCGACTCTCCCTCCAGTCTCCGGATGAGGTCGCGGGCGACCGCGCGGTCGGCGCCTGAGCCTTCCATATCCGCGGAAGAGGCGATCCGCGCGATGACATCGACGCTCCGGTGAAACAGATCGTACAAGCTCGGCGTCGCGACGATCGATCCGCGCTTGAGCGCGGAAAAGGCTCCCTCCAGCGGCTGGCAAACGGACTCGATGTCCTTCAGAGTCACGGAACGCGCCGCGCCCTTGAGACTATGCGACTCCCTGAAGACAGTCTCCATCAGCTCCGCCCTTCGTTCCGGCGCGGCCGCCTTCTCGAGTTCGATGAGGCCGGCGGAGATGATCCGGATATGTTCCTCCGCTTCGATCCGAAACGTCGCTTTGAGTCGTTTGAGGAACTCTAGGTCTTTCGTGTCCATCGCCTGCGGCCTTCCTAGGTCTTGTAGCGTTCGACCAATCCCTTGAGCTTCATGCCCAGCTCATGCAGGTTCTGCGCCGCGGTCTCCGCCTGATGCATGCTCGCCGCCGTCTGGGCTCCCGCTTGGTTGATGCTCTCCATCGCTACGCCGATCTGATCCATCCCTACGACCTGCTGCTGGCTCGATGCCGCGATTTGCGTGGCGTTTTGCGCGGATTCTACGCTGCTTTCCGTCAGTACTCGAATCGCGTCCCCGGCTTGGGCCGATTGGGTGACGCCGGCTTCCACGGCTTTGCTCCCCTGTTCGGTCGCCATCACCGCCGCCCCCGTCGCTTTCTGTATCTCGCTCAGTATCCCGCGGACCTGGGCGGTGGCCTGCTTCGACTGTTCGGCCAGGCTCTTGATCTCCGAGGCGACTACGGCGAAGCCCTTGCCCTGATCTCCCGCCCGCGCCGCCTCTATTGCCGCGTTGACCGCGAGAAGGTTGGACTGATCGGCGAGGTCCGTGACCGAGGCGATGATGCCGCCGATGGATTGGCTCTGTTCGCTCAGGCGAATAATGGTCTGGGCGATCGACTCCATCTGATCGCGGATGCGCAGCATGCCGGCGGCGGTGTCTTCGACGGCTTTCTGTCCGGACTGGGAGACCTGGGCCACCCGTTGCGCATTGTTGGAGACGATTTTCGCCTTGTCCGACGACAGCCTGGCGGCTTGCCTGACCTCTTCGACCGTCGTGGTGGTCTCGTTGATGGCGGCGGCGGTCTCGACGGTGCCTGAGGCGACTTGCGTAGTGGCGGCGAGGATCTCGCTCGCGGATGAGCCGAGGAGGTTGACCGCCTCCGCGATGTCCGCGGTCGATTGGCCGAGGCTCTCCACCATGCGCGCCAACGCGCTTCCCAGGAGATCCTTGTCCGACTGCGGCGCGACGCTGACGCTCAAATCGCCGGACGCGATCCGCTCGGCGAGGGTCGCCATGTTACGGAGCGACGAGGACATCCGTGAAAAGGAACGAGTGAGCATTCCCACCTCATCCTGTCGCGTTCCGGGCTCCGGCGCGACGCTCAGATCGCCCGCGGCGATGAGCTCGGCCGTTCCGGCGACCTCGCGCAGCGGCTTGGCGATGTTTCGGGTGATCAGGAGGCCGGTCAGCGCGAGCAATACCATGGCGAAGAGAATTCCTCCCGCCGTGGTGATCTTCGAGTTGACGGTATCGGCATCGACTTGGCTGATGCGACGGGCCAGAAGCGTCTCCTCTTCGGTGATCATCGCGCCGATGATCGCGCGTATATCGTCCATAGTCCGCTCGCCCTTATTGGTCAAGACGATCTGAAGGGCCGCATCCAAGCCTTTATCCTTTCGCAACGCGATCGTCTCGGCCAATTCGCCGAACTTCGCCGCGACCTTGGCTTGCAGGTCGACGATGCGCCGTTGCTGGACGGGGTTGTCCGCCGTCAGTTTCCGGACATCCTCGATCGTCGCCCCTATTTTCGCGATCGCCGCGTCGTAGGGATCGAGGTAGCTGCTCAGGCCGGTGAGGAGGAAGCCGCGCTGTCCGGTCTCCGCGTCGTCCACTTTGGCGAGCACATCGGTCAGTTCATTCGTCACTCCATATGTATGGTCCTTCCAGGAGGAGGATTCGATCAGCCTGTTCAGGGAAAGGAACGAAACCACGCCGACTACCACCATGATTGCCAGCGGCACGACGTAGCCGGCTCCGATTTTCCTTCCGATGGTCATTTTCATGATAGATCTCTCCTGTTTGAAATCCGGCCGGGCTTTTCGCTAGGCCTCTTCGAATACGATGATCTTCTCATCCCCCAGGATCCTCTCCGCATCGAGGACGAGGACGCCCGCGTCGGCGATTCCCATCAGGTATTCCACGCCGATTCCGGTCACGGTCGGGATGGGCGGCTGAATGGCGGCGCGCGGAATCGTCCGGGTGCCGTTGACGGCGTCGGCGAGGATCCCGAATTCCATCCGGTCGTCGCCGATGACGATAACCTTGTTCAAATCCCCCAGGCCGCTTTCGGGGAGGTCGAAAAATACTCTCAGATCGACGACCGAGAGAATCTGGCCGCGAACGTTGATGATACCGAGGACGAAGGGCGGCATGGCCGGCAGCGGCGTGAGATCCTTCAGAGAGTGGACTTCTCGGACGAAGAAGTATTCGACGGCATAGACTTCCGAGGCCAGCCGGAACTCGACGACTTCGAGGGATTCCCCGGCGGTTCCGATTCGCTCGGGTTCGCGGCTCAGCGCGAGCGCCCTTTCCTTGAGGACGAGTCGCCGCTCTTCCGCTGAGGGCATCGCGGCCCACGCGAGCGCCTCGGTCGCGTCCTCGAGACGGCGATGGATCCCGTTCCAGTCCCCGCTCATGCCGATTCTCCCGTCCGCATGGCCACGAGGATGATCTGCCGGAGCCGCCCCGCGGTCAGTCCTTCGGATTCGGGAAGGATTTCCTCGTCGCCGCGATCGTTCAGCAGGTCGAGCGCGTTCTCGAGACAGCGTTTCCCGGTTTCGGCCTCGCCTCTCCTCAGGGCCAGATTGCCCATGATGAAATGGGCCAGGATGAAACCGGGATCGAGGTAGAGCGTTCGCTTGAGCGAGGAGAAGGCTTCGTCTTCGCGATTCAATTCCTGGAGGATGGTCGCCTGGAGATAATGCAGCTCCGGATCGAGTCTATCGCCGGCGATGGCCTTTTCGCATACCGCCAATGCCTCCGAAAGCTCGCCGAGGTCGGCGAGCTCTCGGATCGAGGGCGCGATCGCATGCGGAGCTTCTTTCCCCGGCTTTTCCCGCGCCGGGGGGCTTTCGACGTACATGGCGGGGAAGTCGGGCGGCTCGCGAAGCGAGGACTCTGGGGGGAGGGCCGTTTCGGCGAGAGCCGGTTCTTCCGGCCGAGGAGGCTCCGAAGACTTTCGATAGACGACGGCCCCTGGGAATTGCGCCGCGGCGAAATTCGAAAAGAGAGTCTGCGAGAGTTCGCCGGCGCCGGTCATCAGCCATCCTCCGTCGACGAGCGCGGAATGGAGTTTCTCGACGATCCGATTAGCGTGTTGGGGAGAAAGGTACATCAAGACATTGCGGCAGAAGATGATATCCATGGCATTCGTGTCGTTAGCCCGAGACGGAAAGACATCCTCAGCGAGATTCAGTCGCGCGAACGAAACCATCCTCCGTATTTCCGGGACGATCTCGCGCCTTCCGTCCCTTCCTCCGATCGGCCTGAAGAATCGGTCCCTGAGCCATGGCGGGGCGTTGCGGAACGACCATTCGCCGTACTCGCCGGCCGCCGCCGCTCGAAGCATCCGAGGATTGACGTCCGTGGCCAGGATGGTGATGTCCCAGTCTTCGATCGCCGGCAGCGTCCTGCGGAGGGCGATGGCGATCGAGTAGGGCTCCTCTCCCGTCGAGCACCCGGCGCTCCATATCCGGAGTCGCCTCGCTCCGGATCCGCGCGAATGGATCATGTTCGGCAGGATCCGATCTTCGAGGGCGGTGAAGACCTCCGGTTCGCGCCAAAAATAGGTTTCCCCGATGGTGAGATGGCTGGCCAGGATTTCCATCTGCTCGCCCGTGACGGCCGGCGACATCAGCCGCTCGATGAGCGATTCCGGATCGTCGGGGCCCAGCTCCTTGGAGGCGGAACATGCCATGCGCTCCAGGTCGCTCCACCGCGATGGGGGGAAGTGCAGCCCCAGTCGCTCGCCGACGAATGCGCTCAAGCGGGAAAGAAGGTCCTCGGGAATCGCGTTCTTCATGCCCCGCCTCCCGACAGGGCGCCGTCCAGCGCCCGTGCCTCGTCGAGGGAGAGGAAGCGATCGAGGTCATAGATCAGAACGAGGCCGTCTTCCGATTTCACGACGCCTCGGAGGTCTTCCGCGAAGGGGAGCGCGCTCTCGGCGCTCACGATCCTCCCTTCGGGGTATTCGCGGATCCCGATCACGCGATCGACCACCAGGGCCACGGCCCGCGCAGAAGCGCGCGCGATGAGGAACCGATCGGCGCAATCCAGTTCCTTCGCGGGCAAACGGAACCGCAAGCGCATATCGACGACAGGTACGATCATTCCTCCCGCGTCGATTACGCCGAGAACGACCTGCGGGGCCCGCGGTAAGGGCGTTATCTCAACGGCGCGGACGACGCGCTCGACATGGGACAGAGGAAGACCGTAAAGCGGGTCATCGAGCGTAAACAACAGGACTTTATCGATAACGGGAGAAAGCGCCCTCCGCCTCCCGATAGGCTCTCCATGTCGCTCCGATATCATTTTTTATTCCTTCGCCTCGGAAAACTTCGATCATCCCTTATATATCACTAAGTATATAAATCCTCTCCCAGGTTTCAAGGGAAATAGCCGCTAAATGTCGATGACATCGAGGCCCGCGCCTCGCGGCGGCCGTTTTGCCGCGGGGATGTGCGGTTCGCTCGAGCGAGGCATCCGCGAGCACTTCGAGGTGCTGAACCATGGGGAGGCGATTACACTCCTTGAAAGCGTACTCGCCAAGAAGCAGGACCTATCCGAAGAGCTCGTGCTTTCCCTGCACCGGCTCTTCCTCAAGCATCCATATACAGTCCCGCCTCCGGAACTTGCGGCATGGGTCCACTATTCCCTTAGGACAACCCGGCCGTTCACAGCGGCGAGAATCGGGACAGGAGATCGGGGGCCGGCGAGGGCCCGTTCCTGGGCTCGAACTCTCCCGTTTCCTTGCGGAACTCGTAGGAAGAGCCCCACTCCCTGTAGTTCCGGATGACCTCGACCACGGCCCGGCCGACATAGCGGGCCTCTTCGTCCGTCATCGTCGGGTGAAGGGAAACCCGCACCCAACCCGGCTTGTCCGAAAGGTCTCCGGCGTCGATCATGTCGGTGATCAGGTGGGACTTGCTTTTCTTGATGTCGAACAGAATATGGCCGTAGGTGCCCGCGCAACTGCAGCCGCCGCGCGATTGGATGCCGTAACGATCGTTGAGCAGGCGCACGATGAGGTTGTGGTGCTCGCCGGGCGCGTAGAACGAGAGAATCGCGAGGCGATCCAGGTTCCCGCCCTCGAGGAGCATCACGGCCGGCTCCGACCTGATCTCGTCGAGCAGGATGGCGATCAGCTCCTCCTCGCGCGCCCTCATCAGCTCGATCCCCATGGCGATCTTGAGCTCCATCGCGAGCGCCGCCCGGATAGCCTGGAGGAATCCCGGCGTGCCGCCGTCCTCGCGGGCCTCGATCTCGTCGACGTAGCGGTGCGTGCCGAAGGGTGTCGTCCATTTGACCGTGCCTCCGCCCGGCTGGTCGGGGACGCCGCTTTCGTAGAGCGAGTTCGACAGCACGAGGATGCCCGAGGCCCCGGGCCCGCCGAGGAATTTGTGCGGGGAGAAGGTTATCGCGTCGAGACTCTCTTCGCGTCCGGGCGGATGCATGTCCATCTCGACGTAGGGTGCCGATGCGGCAAAATCCACGAAGCAATACCCGCCGTAGCGGTGCATGATCTCGGCCATCCCGCGATAGGGCGTCAAGAGGCCGGTCACGTTGGAACAGGCGGTGAAGGCACCGATGAGAAGAGGACGATCCCGGTTTTCCTCGAGCATGCGCTCCTGCCAGGCCAGGTCGGGCAGGCCCGTCGCCTCGTCCCGCGGCACTATCCGGACGTCGACATCGCACTCCTCCCAGGTGATCTGGTTGGAGTGGTGCTCCATGTGGGTCACCAGGACGAGAGGCCTCGGCCCCGCTCTCGACGCGGACAGGCCCTTCGGCGACCTGAGGCCGAGCATGCGCTGCAGCTTGTTGATCGCCGAGGTCATGCCGAAACCCGAAAAGAAGAGCGAGTCCTCGGCGCCCGCCCCGACCCGCCGCTTGATGATCTCGCGGGCGCGGTGGTAGGCCCGGGTCATGGCGACGCCGGTGTAGGTCGTCTCGGTATGCGTATTCGCGACGAGGGGACCGACAGTGTCCCGCATGAAATCCTCGATGGGTCGGTAGAGCCTGCCCGAGGCCGTCCAATCGGCATAGACGATTCGATGGCTGCCGCCCGGGGCCAGGGGCATCTCGGCGTCGATGCCGACGATGCGCTCCCGGTAAGGCGCGAAATGCGATTCCAGGCTCATATGGTCTCCTCGGGAGAGCCGAGCGGAGCTCCCTGCCGCCCGGCCTCCGCCATTCTAGCGACGGTAGTCGTGGGCGGCCTGGATGGCGATCCGCAGGTTCTCCCAGGGAGTGTCAGGGGGGACGGTGCAGTCGGCGCCCAGGATGAAGCGCGCGGGAGCGGATTCGATCGCCTCGCGGACGGCGCTTCGTATGGCTTCCGGAGTGCCGCGGGCGATGACACCCTTGCGTTCCAAACCGCCCATGAAGGGCCTGCCGAACATCTTCGCGACTTCCTTCGCGTCGAGTTCCCTACCAGTGAGTTTCAGACTCGTATTGACGACATGCCCCGGATAGGCGACGAAGGGCGAAAGATCGGCGTAGGGCAGGTGGTAATCGCAGACGTGGAGAATGTTGAAGGCGCAGGAGCGGTCGATCTCCTCGAGGATTCGGAGATCGTAGGGCTTGACGCATTCGTCGAAGGTACCGGCTTTCGAGAGGCGCCCGCTCTCGCCGCCTTGGGTCGAGGAATAAAAGCCGTCGAGGCCCAGGCCGATGCAGTCCCTCACGAAACCCAGCAGCCCCTCGGTGATGATTTCGATTCCCAGCTTGAAAGCCTCGGGATTCTCCTCCATGTGCCGGCCGACCGTCTCCGGTGCGGCAATCTGGGTCGCGAACATGAAGGGAGAATACAGCGTGAGGACGACGAGAGCTTCCTTTCGCGCCGCCTCCACGATTCCCTTCACGACCGCCAGAGGCTCCTCCCAGAAGTCGGAGCCGAAGCGGGGCAGTTTGGCCCAGTCCTCCGGCCTTCGAATATCCGCGGCGGGCATGTGGTGCTCGAATTGGATCTTCACGAAGTCCATACCCGTGAACCGGAAAAACTCCAGGTGCTTGTCCACGGCCGCCCGGCCGCGGTGATAGGCCGGGTCAAAGTGCAGGAAGAATGCCGCGGGCACGGAAGCCGGTTCGTACGCGGGATCGAGCAGCTTCAGCATCTCATCGCGTCTGTTCATGTCGGTACTCCCTAACCTTTTATCGCGCCCAGCATCAGGCCGGAGACCTGGAAGCGCTGCAGGATGAAATATACGCAGATGAGCGGAAATACCGCGATGACCGAGCCCGCCATCACGACGGGCCACGGCGTCGACAGGCCCTCGCTCACCGGGAGAATGGCTATGGATACCATGAGGGTGTACATCTCCTTCGAGCGCATCAAGAGCAGGGGCCACATGAAATCGTTCCATCGGGCGATGAAGGAAATGGTCGCCCAGGCGGCGAGGGCCGGCGAGATGGTCGGCAGGACGATCCGCCAGAAGATTCCGAACTCGCGGCAGCCGTCCAGTCGACCCTGCTCCATGAGCTCGGCGGGAAAGTCGATGATGTACTGGCGCATGTAGAAAATGCCTATCGCGGTGGCGGCTCTCGGGACGATGAGGGCCAGATAGTTGTTGATCCAGTGCAGACGTCTCATGATGAGAAAGGTGGGCACGATTCCGACTTCGGGCGGAATCATCATCGTCGCGAGAAGGAAGAGGAAGAGCCAGTCGCGCCCGGGAAAGCGATACTTGGCGAAGGCGAAGCCGGCCAGCGAGCAGAAAAAGACCGTGGTCAAGGTCCCGAAGACCGCGACGATGAAGCTGTTCGCCGTATTGCGCGCGAGGGGCATGAGACCGGCGACTTTCTCGAAATTGGCGAGAGTGGGCGCATGGGGAATCATGGAACCGAGCCCGCCTATGCCTTCGGTCACCGGCTTGAGCGACATACCCAGCATCCATATCAGCGGGAAGACCGAGAGGCAACACCAGAGGATGAGGGGAACGTGGACCAGGGCCCTGTCCCTGCGCGCGATGCTCGTCTTCATTCTTTGTTGCCTATCTCGCTTCCGCCTCTGCGAAGCGAAATCACCTGGGCCGCGGATATCACAAGGAGGAGGATGGTGAGCGCGTAGCCCATGGCCGAGGCATAGCCCAATTTGAAGGTGGTGAATCCGCTCTCATAGAGATATTGGACGATGGCGAGAGAGGAGGCTCCCGGTCCCCCACCCGTCAGGATATAGGGTTCGGTGAAAATCCTGAACGAGTCGATGGTCTCCGTCAGGAAACAGAAGAACAGCACGGTCGATAGCCCCGGTATGGTGATGTGCAGCAGCTTCTGGGTCCGACTGGCTCCATCGACGGTGGCAGCCTGGTACAGCTCGGGGCTGATAGCCTGCAGGCCGGAGAGGATGATGAGCATGAACCACGGGACGTTCCGCCAGACCGACAAGACCATCACCGGGATCTTCGAAAGCCCCGTGCTGTTCATCCAGGGTAGGCGCTGCAGTCCCGCCGATTGCAGAAGCCAATTGACCAAGCCGCTGTTGTAATCGAAGAGCATGCCGAAGACCAGGCCGATCGCGACCGTGGCGGTGACATTGGGCAGAAACAGGACCAGCCGGTAGAAGCGCTGCTTCGAGAGGCGCGGCGTGTTCAGCAGGACTGCCATGAGGAGGGCGAAGCCCAGGATGAAGACGGTGTCGACGAGCCAGTACGCCGTGGTGTTTGCCAGCGAGTCCAGGAACCTCTGGTCGCGCAGGAGCTTGGCGAAATTGCTCAGACCCACGTATCTCATGGGCTTCAGGCCGTCCCAATCCTGGAAGGCCAGGAACAGCGACCAACCCAGAGGGAAGGCCCCGAACACCAGGAACAGCAGATAGAAGGGGGCGATGAAGCCATAGGCGTGGCGCATCGTCCACATTCTTCTCAGCGTTCCGGTCCGGGGCATCTTCCCTCCCTACTTGTCCAGATTGGCCGGAGCCTTGCCGATCTTGTCCCGCAGGACGATGCCCATGTTCTTGATGGCTTCATCCATCGTCTGGGCGTTCGCGATGTATTTTTCGAGCTCGGCCGAGATTATCGTATCGGCTTCGGCGTCGGCGGTGGTCACGCGCAGGTTCTTGGAGACGTTGCGAAGCCCCAATCCCTCCATCTGCTTGAAGGATTGGCCTCCGTAATAGGGATCCGCTTCCTTCCAGAACGGCTCGTCGAGCATGGCCTTGGAAAGGGGATTCTGGACCGGACCGTTCAATTTCAGGACTTCCAGCGTGTAGGCCTGGCGGGCCGGGCTATCGAAGTTGTAGTCGTACCAGATGCGCTTGTACAGCTCGGCATAGGGCGCATGGGGCTTCGCGATTATACCGACGATGTCGACTACCGGCGCCCCTCCGAGCTTGAGGCCCGAGAATACGGGGGCCGCCATCACGCGCCATTTGCCGGCCATGTCCTGGTCGTTGGCCTTCAGGAATTCGTCGTAGAAGGCGCCGATATAGAAGGTCGCGACTTTGCCCTCCCTCATGGCCTGATAGAGGGGAGGCTGGAGAATGATCGAGTTGTACAGCAGGCCCTCTTTGTGGAGAGTGTCGAAGTATTGGAAGGCCTTGAGAGAGCCCGGATCCTTGTCGATCACCACATTGCCGTCGTCGTCCCAGATCCGCGCTCCCGCCTGGGGCATGAGGCCGCGCCTTCCCCAGTACCGCCAGGTCCTCGAGCCCGGGTCCTCGTACGAGAGGAAGACCTGTCCCTTGCTCAGGCTCTTGAGTTTTCGTCCGACCTCGAGATAGCCTTCGAAGGTCGACATCTCTTTGGGGTCGATGCCGTATTTGTCGAAGATCTCCTTATTATAGAAGAGCAGCTGCGGTCGCAGCGAGCGCGGTAGAGCCCAAAGCCTTCCTTTGTAGGACAGCTGATCGTAGGTGCCCGCCACGAACTTGTCCTTGAAAGGTTCGAGGTAGGAGGTGAGATCGAGCAATACGCCCGCCTCCGCCATGGCCTGCATGCTCACCGGGAAGGTCGAGACCACGTCGGCCATGTCGTCCCAGGTCTGAGAGGCCAGGGCCAGCATGGTCTTCTGCCTGACCTCTTCTTCGCCCTTGGTAGCCACGACTTCCGCGGTTACGCCCTGGACTTCCGAAGGATTGGCCTTGAAATAATCGTCTATCTGGAGTTGCCAGTATTTAGGCTGCCCGAAGGCCCACATCACCATCTTTCCCGGAGGCGCGGCGAAGCCTTTGGAAGCATCCTGCGCTCCGGCGCCCACGAGGGAAAGAGCTCCAACCAAGGTCAGGGCGAGGACAAAGCGAATCAATCTGCTGGACATCGCGACCCCCTTGTCAGGTAGAAAAAGACATGCGTGCAGGCTTGTCTTGCACACGTGTGCAGATAATATCATAATCCATCTTATTGTCAATCGGTAATAAATTCAATTTAATATTTGCATTATATTGAATTAATTGACATTGCCATTAGTAACTTGTCATGCTAATGTCAACGTGTGCACGATGAAGGCAAGCATTGGGTGACAATCCGCGATATCGCCAAGATCGCGGGAGTCAGCCACTCGACGGTTTCCCGCTGTCTCAACGACAGCCCTCTAGTTTCGGAAAAAACCAAGGCACTCGTCGAGGCTATAGCGAGGGACATGAATTTTCAGTTCAACGCCAACGCTCGAGCCCTGGTTTCGCAGAGGACCGGCACCGTCGGGATACTCTACACTGAAATCTTTGACGACCCCAGAAATCTCCAGTACACCAAGCTTCTTCTCCACGATCTGCAGGAAAACCTCGCCGACCGCGGCTACGACGCCCTCATGAGCTCGAAAAGCGACCGCGGCAGCCGTCAAAGCAACATTCGAAGACTCATCGCCTGCCACAAGGTCGATGGTCTCATCCTCATAGACGCCACTCCGACGCCGGAGGAACAGAGAGCTCTCGAGGAGTCCGGCATTCCCCTCGTGGTCGTGGATGCTCCGGCCGCCGACCACGACTTCGACATTTACGCGACGAACAATTTCGCCGGCGCCCGCATGGCCACCGACTGCCTCATCGAGCGCGGCCATTGCGTTTCCATCCTGACTGTCTCGATGGGTCCCGGGGACTATGTCTTCGAAGACCGTAGCAGAGGTTTTCGGGAATCCGCCCGCAACCACGGCCTGACCTACGAGGGCAGGGTGGTCGTTCTGCCTCGCGGCGCCGCCTTCGAGACGGGCTACGCCTTCGCCGCGGCCAGCCTTTCCTTGATCAGGGATCTCCGCGTGGACGGCATCTTCGCCCAGGCCGATTTGCTCGCCCTGGGACTGGTCTCGGCGCTGCGCGAAAGGGAAATTTCGGTGCCGAAGGATATCCGCATAGTGGGATTCGACGACGCCACCATAGCGAGCTACTTCCAGCCGCGCCTCACGACGATGCACCAGCCGCGCGAGCAGATAGCGTATTCCGTCTGCGCCCGATTGAAGTACCTCATCGACAGCGAAATCAGACTTCCCCGCGTCGTCGAGTCCATCTTGCCGACCCTCGTGCTCAGGGAGAGCTGCTGAAATGCCGAGGCCCAAGGACAATGTTCTTATGGCCCCCGATTTTTTAGTTTGACCCGGGGCGCTCCAAGTTCGGATACTGAATAGGTGGTTCGCGATCTCATCGCAAGGAGCGGCGGCATGAAAATTTGGTTCATAACGGGAACTTCGCGCGGCTTCGGCCGCGAATGGGCAAAGGCCGCGCTCTCGCGCGGCGACAAGGTCGCGGCGACTGCGCGCGACATCGCCTCGTTGAAAGACTTGGCAGACGAATACGGCCCCGACATCCTTCCGATCGCGCTGGACGTGACCGACCGCGACGCCGACTTCGCGGCCGTCAGGCGCGCGCACGAGCATTTCGGCCGCCTCGACGTTGTCGTCAACAACGCCGGCTACGGCCTGTTCGGCGCAATAGAAGAAGTAAGCGAGGCTCAGGCGCGCGCCCAGCTCGAGACCAACGTCTTCGGCGCCTTGTGGGTGACACAGGCGGCTCTGCCCTATCTCCGCGCGCAGAACGCCGGTCGCATCCTCCAAGTATCGAGCATCGGGGGCATCGCGGCCTTCCCCGGACTGGGGCTCTATCACGCGTCCAAGTGGGCGCTGGAAGGCTTGAGCGAATCGCTCAGCCAGGAAGTAAGCCGGTTCGGTATCAAGGTTACGATCATCGAACCCAGCGGGTTCAGCACCGATTGGTCGGGCAGCTCCTCGGTCCATGCCGCGGAAAGCCCGGCCTACGAGAGCATCCGCGGTCTGCGTCCCACGGGCACGAAGCGAGGCGAGCCCGGAGCGACGGCCGCAGCCATACTGAAAGTGGCGGATTCCGAAAATCCGCCGCTGCGCCTCCTCCTCGGCGATTTCGCGGCCGATTACGTAAAAGAACTCTATCCCAGGCGACTGGCGACCTGGAAGGAGTGGGAGAGCGTGTCTCACGCCGCCCAGGGAAACTGATTCGGAGGAGGGACTCATGCCATCAAGATATAAGACGCTTAAGGTTTCGCCGGTTTGGCCACCATACGAGCAAACACATCATTGAGGCGGTTGAAAAAGAACTTGGGGGCGACACGGCCCATCAGTTTTAGCACTTTGGCGGCGCCGGGAAGAATTTCTGCTTTATCTTTTGCAGGGCCTCTCAAGGCCGATTCAACCATCTTTTCCGTACTCACTCATTTGGCCCCTGTTGAGACCGGGCCCGAACGCCTCCATCTCTTGACAAGGAATTTGAGCATACTTGCCAGAGCCCCGAACCCGTCGGCGACAAAATCAGAAACTATTTCGTGATACTCCACAGGACTAAGCGCGATCGTGTCCGACTCGAACCGGAGCTCTACAAGGCCTTCAATATCTCCTCGGTCCATATGAAACCCTTCGTCATCCGGCACCTTCAGAGCGTGGAGAACCAGGTCCTCAGGCTGACTCAAGAAGCCGAGAAGAACAATCTTCTGACCGCAATCGCCCCGAGCGAGCAAAAGACATTTTATTGGAAGCAACCTATCGATTCATCGAACCTCAATTGGTTCAGCGGCTTTCCGCCGAAGACAGGGAACTTCTCCTGACTACCATGATAACGACGTTTCTGAACGGATTTGGTACGACTGGCCGCCTAGTTTCAGAAAGAGAACTCAACAGTTCATATCAGGAAGACAAGTCCTCCGATCGGCTCTTGCCGTAACGGAGCCCATCGACGAGCAGAGCGACCATACGCCGCGCGTGGTCGGGCCCGTGTTCGTAAGCGGTCCTGCACAAGCTCGCGACCGCATCCAAAAGATCCCCGGCGGTGAAATCGGTGCGGACCTCGCCGGCGGCGGCCGCCGACTCAAGAAGCGTGCGAAGTGCGGGTTCGAGTCGCTGCCGGAAGTACATCGGTAAGGGCTCGAAGGCCGGGTTTCCCGAATGCAGGGCGGCGGCCAGCCCGCGTTTGGTTCCAAGAAAGGCCGCGTATCGTTGCATCCATTTCGCCAGTGCCTCGCCAGGCTCGTGCTCGGCAGCCAGGATCGGTGCGGCGTCCGCGCAGGCATCGATTTCGTGACGGAAGACGGCCGCAACAAGGTCGGAGCGCTGCGGAAAGTGGCGATAAAAGGTCCCGATGCCGACCCCGGCCTTCAGTGCGATCTCTCGCACTGGAGCGTCGACTCCAGAGGTCGAGAACACCTCGATGGCCGCCTGGAGCAACGCGTCGATGTTGCGCTGTGCGTCGATTCGCACTCGCCCATCCGTGTGTGCCCGAGGCTCCGAACCATCCCCTTGGCCTTCCAGTTCGTCGTCCACCACGTCTCCTCTTGACAATCGGAACAACGTTCCGTATTTTACAACTACAGACGGAACAACGTTCCGTATTTTACAGTATACAGGAGATTATCATGCACGACAAACGCGTCGCCCTGGTTACCGGGGCTAATCAAGGAGTCGGTTTTCAGGTCGCCAAGGAACTCGTGGCTCACGGCCTCACGGTGCTGGTCGGGTCGCGCAATTTCGAGCGTGGCGAGGCCGCGGCCAAGGAAATTGGGCCGCTCGCCATCGCTCTCCAGCTCGACGTGACGGATCGCTCTTCGATCGCCGCCGCAACGGAGCGCATCCGCAAGGAGCTTGGCCGCCTCGACGTACTCGTTCAAAACGCGGCTATCTCGAATACAAGAAAGGGCAGCTTGTCCCTCCAAGAGTACGCTAAGATTACCCGCCCGAGCATCGTGTCCCTCGATGAAGTCCGCACTGTTTGGGAGACCAACGTGTTCGGCGTCCTGGCCGTTTACCAGGCGATGCTGCCGCTCCTGCGCGAATCGTCGGACGCCCGCATCGTCAACGTATCGAGCGGCGTCGGCTCGCTGACGGCAAACGCGGACCCCGCCTTCCGCAACCACAAGTCCTTCGGCCCCGTGTACCCTGCGTCCAAGGCGGCTCTCAACGCCATGACGCTCGCCATGATGGTCGAGCTGGAGTCGACCGGGATCAAGGTCAACTTAGTCTCCCCGGCCTTCACCAAGACGAACCTCAACGGATACGAGGGCACGGAGTCTGTCGAGGATGGCTCCCGCGAGGTAGTGCGCGTTGCGCTGCTCGGCCCCGATGGCCCGACAGGTACGTTCACGCGCTGGGAAAACGTAAATATCCCGTGGTGATGGAATCTCGAGCGCCTGATCGAAGGAGAACAACATGAAATATCGCACGCTTGGAAGAACCGGCATCAAGGTCAGCCCTTATTGTCTGGGGGCGATGATGTTCGGTGCCGTTGGCGGCAATCCCGACCACGACGACTCGATTAGGATCATCCACAAGGCTTTGGATGCGGGGATCAACTTCATCGATACCGCCGATAGGTACAGTCAGGGGGAGTCGGAGGAAATCGTCGGCAAGGCTCTCAAAGGCCGGCGCGACGACATCGTGCTCGCCACCAAGGTGAACAACCCCATGGGCGACGACCCGAACCAGCAGGGCAATTCGCGACGCTGGCTGATCCGCGAAGTGGAAGCATCGCTGCGCCGCCTGCAGACCGACCACATCGATCTCTACCTGATTCACCGGCCCTCGCCGGATACCGACATCGAGGAAACCCTCTCGGCCCTTACCGATCTGATGCGGGCGGGGAAGGTACGCGCGATCGGATCGTCGACCTTCCCCGCCTCCGAGATCGTGGAGGCGCAGTGGGTAGCGGAGCGGCGCGCTCTGGCGCGCTTCCGCGTCGAGCAACCTCCCTACTCGATCCTGAGCCGCGGCATCGAACGCGAAGTGCTTCCGGTTTGCCAGCGCTACGGGATGGGCGTGATGGTCTGGAGCCCCTTGGCCAAGGGCATGCTCACCGGCCGGTACCGCAAGGGCCAGAGCCTGCCCGACAGCCTGCGCGTCAAGGTCATGCGCAAGCAGATGAGCGACGAACATCGGCTGGATGCGGTGGAGCAACTGATCGTCGTGGCTCAGGAAGCGGGGATGCCTCTGACGCATCTGGCGATGGCTTTCACGATGGCTCACCCGGGCGTGACGTCGGCGATTCTCGGCCCGCGCACGATGGAACAGCTCGACGATCTGCTCGCGGGCGTCGAGGTGGTTCTTTCCGACGAAGTCCTGGACGCGATCGACCAGATAGTTCCTCCCGGAACCGACGTCGGAATCGACGCGGCCAACTATGTGCCGCCGGCTCTCAGCCAGACAAGCCTGCGCCGCCGTCCGATCAGCGAGCGAGCGGCGAGCTGACCTGTTGAATAAAACGGACGGCCATTCCGTTCCGAAAGCCAGCCCACACACGAGGTGCATGATGCGAGTGTTTCTGACAGGCGCCACCGGCTTTATCGGTTCTCTTCTCGTTCCGGAACTCATCAACGCAGGCCATCACGTGGTCGGGCTCAGCCGTTCTGACGCGGGCGTCGAGGCGCTCACCCGCGCCGGGGCGGAGGTCTTCCGCGGCGACGTGAACGACCTGGACCGCCTGCGCAGCGCCGCGGAGGCGGCCGACGGCGTCATCCACGCGGCCTTCAACCGCGACTTCTCCAACTTAAAGCGGAACAGCGAGGACGACCGCAAGGTCATCGAGACGCTGGGCGAGGCGCTGGCCGGCTCGGACCGGCCGCTCGTCATCACCTCCGGCACGGGCCTCGCCCGGTCAAAGGCCGGCGGCCCGGCGGTAGAGACCGACGATCACGTCACTTCGGCCGAGTTCCCCCGCGCGGCCTCCGAGGAGGCGGCCGACGCTCTCATCGCCAAGGGCGGGCGCGTGATGGTGATGCGGCTGCCGCAGGTGCACGACACGCGCAGGTTTGGCCGGATCACACAACATATCCTGTTGGCGCGGCGACAGGGCCGGGTGGCGTATGTCGGCGAGGGCAAGAACCGCCTGCCGGCCGTGCACGTCTCCGACGCCGTCCGGCTTTACCGGCTGGCGCTCGAGAAGGGCCGCTCAGGCGCGCGCTACCACGCCGTAGGCGAGGTGGGTGTTGCCTTGCGCGACATCGCCGAGGTGATCGGTGCGGGGTTGAAGATGCCGGTCGTATCGATGACACCGCAGGAGGCGCCTGAGTACTTCGGCGGGTTGGTTAACCTCGCCACGATCGATCTTTCGGCCTCCGGCGCGCTGACGCGCCAACAGCTGGGCTGGAACCCCGCCGGGCCGGACCTGCTGGCCGACCTGCGCAACATGGATTACGGCGTGGCCTAGGGTCAGCCGCCTTAGAGCAGTTTCCGAGCAGGTTGGATCATCTTCAATAACGGATACGGGGGCACGGAGCCTGTCGAGGAAGGCTCCCGCGAGGTAGTGCGCGTTTCGCTCCTCGGCCCCGACGGCCCGACCTGTAGGTTCACGCGCTGGGAAAACGTAAATATCCCGTGGTGATGGAATCTCGAGAGCGCATTCCTGTTCTAATAAAGTTAAGGGAGGCTCAATTATAATGGTTCTGTGGCGACGTAATCTGATCTTCTGCTGGTTCGGAGCATTCGTTACCGGGATCGGGATGAGCCAGATAGCCCCGATCATGCCGCTCTACATCCGCCAACTGGGAATCGAAAACGCTAACCTGGACGTCGAACTTACAGGCCTGGCGTTCGGCATAACTTTCGTGGTTTCAGCCATTTTTTCCCCTATCTGGGGAAAGGCCGCGGACAAGTTCGGCCGCAAGCCCATGCTTCTGCGGGCGAGCCTGGGTATGGCAATCGTCATTGCCGCGATGGGCTTCTCTCCTAACGTTTATGTTCTAATTTCCCTGCGAGCTCTGCAGGGAATGATAACCGGCTACACTATGGCCTGCACGACTCTTATCGCGACTCAGACAGACAAGGAGCATGCCGGCTGGGCGCTTGGCGTTCTTTCCACGGCCGGCGTGAGCGGCAGCCTGCTGGGACCGATCCTGGGAGGTATCGTCGCGCAGTACTGGGGTTATCAAAGCGTGTTCTTCATCACCGGCGGTTTGATGATGCTCTCCTTTATCACCACGGTGATTTTTATAAAGGAGGAATTTGTCCCATCGAAAAA
Organism: uncultured Treponemataceae bacterium; assembly: GCA_964491385.1. Lineage (GTDB taxonomy): Bacteria > Spirochaetota > Spirochaetia > Treponematales > Rectinemataceae > UBA1306. Next base: position 28,253 of record CAZBGA010000034.1, read on the forward strand.
TAAGATTCTGACCATGAGGCAGACTTGGGATTTGCTGCCGGAGAAGAAGTTATTCCTGGTTTTGTTCGTCACTAACCTGATGGTTACCCTGGCCTTGTTCACCATCGAGCCCATACTGACCGTCTACGTCAGCCACTTGACCGATTCCGGCCGGAACCTGGCGCTCATCTCGGGACTTGTGTTCTCTTCCGCCGGACTCGCGGGCATCATATCGGCCCCGATCCTCGGGAAACTGAGCGATACCAAAGGCCCGCACCGAGTGCTCGTGGTGCTTCTTTTCATAGCCGCGGTAGTGTGCATCCCACAGGCTTTCGTACATGATCCGTGGCAACTTCTCGCCCTGCGTTTTCTCCTGGGCCTCTTCGCCGCAGGACTGACTCCCGGGATAAACTCGATCCTCAAGAGCCTGACCCCTCCATCCATTACCGGTCGAGTGTTCGGCTTTATAATCTCGGCGACGTATCTGGGAGTCTTCTTCGGCTCCGTTCTCGGCGGGCAGATAGCCTCGAACCTGGGCATACGCTATGTGTTCTTCCTGACTAGCTTTTTCCTGTTCATCAATCTTTTTTTAGTTAATCGTTTCGTAGCCAACAATCACGAGCTGCAGAGTATCTATTCAGCACAGAGAAGACGGCAAAATGACAAAGTCAGCGCTTTTCGGGAAGCGACTTGGAAATTAAAAGGCCTGCCCTCGGAACGAGGAGAAACGGGGACGCGGATGTAGAAGCTGCACTCACGCCGCTGACCACACAGAGAAGGACAAGGGATCAATTTCATCGATACCGCCGATGCATACAGTCGGGGGGAACCAGAGGAAATCGTCGGCAAGGCTCCAAAAGGACGGCGCGAAAATATCGTGCTCGCCACCATGGCGAACTTCCCGATTGGTAAGGACCAGAACCAGCAGGGCAATTCGCGGCGCTGGCTGATCGGCGAGGAATCGTTGGGAATTCCTTGCAACATGGGTTTATAGATCGCTTTCGTTCAATGTAGATCTACCGTTCCGCTTACCAGAAGGCCTATTCACGCAGCATGGTCTCAAAGGTGGCCTTCGGTTCTGGGATGTGCTTCTTACATACCAGGGTCAGGCAAAGACCGCCTCGCTCTGGATCTTCTTCTTGAGATAGACGTTCATGGTCTCTCTCAGCCTGACGATGTCGATAGAGCGCTCAATATCTTCCGCGAGAGTATCTTTGATATGCACAAGGTAGAAAAGATCGGGTTCAGTCATCTCCACTACGATATCGACGTCGCCCGTCTCGTCCGCTTCGTTCCCTTCGTCGCTTGCGGCAATGCCGAACCGTTTTCATGTTAGACCGGCCGACACGGCGGGTCAACCGAAGTGTGGAAACCAAGCCTGCGGAACCTTCGACCCGGCGTCCTTCCTCTTTTGGTTCATCCCCGCCCTCTCGTCCTTTTTCCGCCGACCTTCTGCCGTTCGGCCCTGTCCCAGGCTTTTTTGAGCGCCTTTCTCGTCCGGTCCTGGAGGCCGAGTTCCCCCGTCTTTTTCTCCCAGGACGAGACTGTCATAGCGCTTACGCCAAGGACGACGGCGAAGTCCTTGCCGCTGAGAGCGAGCCTCTCCCTGAGCTCCCTGACATGCGCTCCGGTCGGCACTAGGGGGAAGGGGCGCGGCGCGAGAACCGCTGTCGGGCTGGAATCGAGGGACGCGCCTGGCGCCTGGCGCCGCCGCATTGCCTGATTCGAGGCCGCGCTTTCCCCCATTTCGACGCCGAAGACTTCGGCCACATCGCTGTCGGCAAGGCGTCTTCCCCTTCCGCCTCGTACCGCCGATTCCACGGCTTCTACCACCGAGGCGGAGATGAGCTCCTCGTGCCTGACCCCGCGTAGGGTGAAAAGGAGTTCCGGTCGCTCGTCCAGACGCGCGCCGACGCCATAGAGGACGGCCGCGACGTGCTTGCACATATCGGCCCAGTCGGGACAGCTGCACTCCAGTCGAATCTCCTTGGGCTTGGGAAAGAGGCCGTGCTCCCGATCAGTGACGATGGCCATGACCTCTTTGGAGAGCTTTCCGCTCAAGAGATCCAGGAGAGAGCGAATCTCCCCGGCCGAGCGTTTCTTGATGCTTTCCCACTCCTCAGGCCTGAGCGCCTGGATGGAAATCGTCACGTCGTAGAGTCTGCTCCCCGCGACCTTGGCCCTGATCGTGCCTGAGTCGATCTCGAGGTGACAGACCGAGCCGTTCCTGACGTAGGTCCTGCCGCGCGGAAGGCGATTCGCATAATCGCTGTAGCTCTCGAGATTAGCGCACCAGGCCTTGCCCCAGAAGGTCTTCGCGATCTTCTGTCCCTCGATGCGGACGGGTTGGAGGGCCAGCCCCTTCTTCGCGAGTCTCTGCGTCGCCTTGGCCGCCTTCGCCCTCCGCTCCGCCGCCGAAACGTAGCGCGGCCACCCATAGCCCATCGCTCAAACCTCCGCGAGCGCCCGACCCAGGTCGAGGCTCACCGTCTCGAGAAGCTCCCTGTCGGAGAGCTCCGTGAGCAAGGCCTCGCCGCCGCCTTCCAGAAGGTCAGCGGACAGGGCCGTCTTTTCCCTCAGCATACTATCGACCTTTTCCTCCACCGTCCCCCGGCAGACGAATTTGTGGACCAAGACATTCCGCTTCTGTCCGATGCGATAGACTCGGTCGGTGGCCTGGTTTTCGACGGCGGGGTTCCACCAGCGGTCGAAGTGGATGACGTGGGAGGCCGCCGTGAGGTTGAGCCCCGTGCCTCCCGCCTTGAGCGAAAGGACGAAGAAAGGCGGGCCATCCTCGTCCTGGAAAGCCCCGACCAGCTCTTGCCTTTTCGCTACGGGAGTGCCGCCATGGAGGAGGAAGCCTTCCCGTCCGAAGACATCCGCCAGGAAGACGGAGAGCGGCCCGGCCATTTCGCGGAATTGCGTGAACACGAGGACGCGGTCCTGACGCGAGGCGATTTCCTCGCAGAGCTCGGCGAGCCTCTGGAATTTGCCGCTCTGCTCGCGCTTCCAGGTCCCGTCGCCCGTGAACTGGGAGGGATGGTTGCAGATCTGTTTGAGCTTGAGGAGGGTGGAGAGGATGAGGCCTCGCCGCTTCATGCCGCTCGCCTCGCGAAGGCTGTCCGAGAGTTCATCGATCGTGGACCGGTAGTGAGCGGCCTGGGTCTTGCTGAGGCCGCAGTAGGCGGTCACCTCGGTCTTGTCCGGCAGATCGCGGATGACCGAGCGATCGGTCTTGAGCCTGCGAAGAATGTAGGGTTGGACGAGTCGACGGAGGGGAGCGTAGCGCTCGGACTCCCGTTTCTCGAGGGCTTTCGCGAACTTTCCGAAGCTCGAGGCCGAGCCGAGAAGTCCCGGATTGATGAAGTCGAAGAGGGACCAGAGATCGGAGAGGCGGTTCTCGATCGGCGTACCGGTTAGCGCGATGCGCGATCGCGCCTTGAGCCGCTTGGCCGCCTTGGTCTGCCGGGAACCGGGGTTCTTGATGGCCTGGGCCTCATCCAGGACGAGGAGGTTCCAGGAGAACTCCGATATCCAGGCCTGGCGGTGGAGCATGCCGTAGGTCGTCACGATGAGGTCGTAGTCGGAGAGCCATGCGGGTGCCTGCGCCGCTACGTCCGCTTCGGGGTCGGACTTCTCTTCCGCGTCCATCGAGGGATGCGCGAAGCGCGCGCGAAGCGAGGGAGCGAAGCGATCGAGCTCGGCCTTCCAGTTCGCGAGGAGGGATGCCGGAAGGACGAGGAGGGATGGCTCCGCTGCCTCCCGCTTGACGAGAAGGAGGAGGGCGATGACCTGAATGGTCTTCCCGAGTCCCATGTCGTCGGCGAGACAGGCCCCCAGTCCGAGCCGGGTCAGGAAGCTGAGCCAGCGGAGCCCCAGCTCCTGGTAGGGCCTGAGCTCGGCCTTGAGCTCAGGGCCCGGAAGGCTCGACTCGATGCTTTCGGGGCTGTGGAGCTTGCCGAGGACTTCGCCGAGCCAGGCTCCAGCCCGGACCTGCGACCATTCGCGAAGCGCCCCCCCATCCGACGGGGCGAGGGTACCGGCCGGGTCGGCGAGCAGGCGCATGCCTTCGGCGAAGGACATTCCACCAGCCCGTGCTTCCTTTTCCACCTTTTTCCAGAGCCTCAGCGCCTCATCGAGCCTGGCCGCATCTACCTCGACCCATCGTCCCTTGAGGAGGGCGAGTCCGATTCCGACCGCGCGAATCTCCTCGAGTTCCTCGGCATCGAGGCTTTCCCCTCCGAGAGCTACGCCGATCCTGAAATCCAGGATAGCACTCGCGTCGAGGGATCCCACCGCCGTGGACCCGATGGTGACGGAGACCTGGGGCCGGGGCCGGCTGGCCCACCAGTCGGGAACGCGCACGAGCACCCCGCTTTCCTCGAAAAGCGGCAGTTCGCCGAGGAAGCGGTGGGCCTCGGCGGGATTCCAAGCGAGAGGCTGATAGATGTCCCCCGTGTCGAGGAGCTCCCGCACCAGGGAACTCCTTTCGGCGGCGCGGGAAATGGGCGTAAGGAGCTGGAGGAGGGCCCTTCGGTTGCTTTCCCCGGCGAACTCCTGGAGCGCTCGGGAGAGGGGCTGGTAGCGTACTTTTTCCGCCCTCTCGAGGCGAGGCGCGTAGGTGGCCAGAAAGGCGAATGGGAACTCGGGATCTTTCCTGTTCTCGGCAAGATGGAAGCAGACGCGCCCAACCTGTCTCCAGAGCGGCGCCCGTTCCGCCAGGAAGGTCTCGAGCCCTCCGGCAGCGGCGGTCTCGCGGAGCAGCCAGGCATCGAGAGAGGCCCACAGGCCTTGGAGACACTCGGGGGCGAGGTACTCTGCCCCTTCCATCGGCGGAACGGCCTCGGCAATACTGCCGGCCTCTTCGAGGGCAAGGGGGCCCAGTGGCTCTAAAACGGCTTGGCCGATGGGGCTGTGACAGCGTTCGGTGAGATAGCGCGCGGTAAAATCACGCCAGTAGCCGAGGAGGGGGGACAGCTCGCCATCCGGCGGTCGCGCGGCAAGCTCGAATAGGCCCCCTTCCTCTCCTGCGCGAAAAGCCTCCGCCACGGCGTCGAGGAAGGCCGAGCTACCGGCATCGATCACGACGCCGAGCCGGAGCCGCCCGGCGGGACTGAGGTGAAGAGGCAGATCGAGGAGCTGTTCCCGAGGCATCGGCTGACTATAAGGGAGGTCGTGGGGCGGCGGCAATCGGGGATACATGGCCGGGCGTGGCCGTGGCTCGATCTCCGGGAGCCTCGGTCCGAGCAGGATGGCCAGATACAACCCGCTTTCGGAGACTACGTACAGAGGTTCCCGGCGCTGTCGGATTCATCCCGGGCCTCGGCCGGGGTCGGACGCCTCCTCCACTCCGAGGTACAGGAACTTCCGGTCCTTCCGGGCTAGGAGGCGGATGATCGCGGGTACCACGACTATCGCGCTGATCGCGGTCACCGTGAGGCAGAGGGCCGTCAGGAAGCCGAAGTCCCTCAAGGGCCCCATCTGCGAGCCGAGGAGGACCAGGAAGCCGCCGGCGATCACGAACAGGTTGTAGAGTATCGCCCTGCCCTTGTGGAGTATCGTCCGGTCCACCGCGGCAAGCACGTCGCGGTCCACGCGCAGCTCCCGCCGGTACCAGGTGATGAAATGGATCGAGAAGTCGATGCCGATCCCTATGCCTATCGAGGAGACGAGGGCGGTCGCGGTGTTTAGGGTCGTGCCCGAGAATCCGAGGTAGCCGAAATCGACGACGAGGCAGAGGAGGACCGGCACCACGGCCACGAGGCTCATCCGGAAGTCGCGGAGGGAGAAGAGGAGGAGGAGGAAGACGATCGCCACGCAGGCGAAGATTCCCTCCATCGTGCCCTTGAGGAGGCTTCGGTTCGACTCGTAGGAGATTTGCTGCTCGCCGACGACCTGGACCTGGAGATGGTTGCGGTCGAGGAAGCTCCGGTCGAAATATGACCGGGCATAGAGGGCTATCTTGTGGATGTCGTCCAGGCTCCCCTCGTTCATGGTCATCATGATCCGCAGCTTGTCGTGATTGTCGGTGAGCAGGGTCTTCGTGTCGCCGGAGAAGATCACGAGGTACTGGCCGATGAGCGAGGCGTCGTCGGGGATGGCGTAGGCCCGGGGATCGCCGCCGTTTATCACCTGGTTCATCTTCTTTAGGACGTCGGCGTAGGAGTAGACCTTCGTCACGTTGGGGTAGGCGGCCTTGACGTCCCTGGCGAAGGCATCCACCTTCTCGAGGACCTCGGGCGTGGTCAGCTCGACCAGGCTGTCCGGGTTGCCCTTGCGCGTCAGAGGCTCCCGGAGGTCCGTGTCGAGCACCACCGACAGGCTCTTGGTCCCGGCCATCCTCTCGTTCAGCACCCGGTCCGCCACGCGGACTGTGTCGCCGGGCGGGAAGAACTTCGTGAGATCGAGGTCCGACCTCACCATCGTCGCCCCTAAGGCGAGGACCAAGGCCGCGAGGCCGGCGACCGCGAGCACCCTGCCCGGCACCTCCCTGCCCAGGGTCTTGACCCTGCGCAGCAGCCTCGCGATGAGGTCGCGCTTCTGGTCCTCCGGGACGTACTTCCTGCCTTTTTTTTCGGGCGAGCCGAGCATGAGCAGGGCCGGCAGCGCGTAAAGGGCGGCGAGCACGCCTACGAGGTCGCCGAAGGCAGTGAGGATGCCGAAGTTGCGGATCGGGACGAAGTCCAGCGTGACCATGGACCCGAAGCCGATCATGACCGAGAGCCCCGAGAGGAGGATGGCCAGGCCGACGCTCCGCGCATTGTGGCGCAGCACTTCGAATTTGCCCGTCCCGCGGTCCTCGTAGTAGTGGTTCATCTGGTGGATGCCGTAGGCCGAGACGATGGCCATGAGGAGGACCGGCATCGTGGAGCTGACGATGGTCAGGGGCAGGCCAAGGTAGCCCATGAGGCCGAAAGTCCAGATCACCGCGAGCAGGGTGACCAGGAGGGGATAGAAGATGCCCTGCGCGCTCCTGAAGCACAGGAAAAGGATCGCGACGAGCACCAGGGCCATGAGCGGGGTGAGCACGGGCAGGTCCTTCGCGATGACGTTGGCCAGGTGGTCGACGATGACAGGCTCGCCGGCCACGAAGACCTCGATTCCGGGCGGCGGATTCGCGCTGATCCTCTGCAGGTCAGCGTTGAGCATCGCCTTGACGTCCTTGTCCTCGGTCCTGATGGTGACGGTGATCGCGGCGAGCCTGCCGTCCTTCGAGACGAGGACGCCTTCGTATGTGTCCCAGCTCTCCACCCGCTCCTTCAGGCCGGCGACGCTCTCGGCGGTCGGCAGTCCTCCGTCGACGAGTTTCTTCGCGACGAGGGCGTCGTCCTCATAGGCGATGTAGTCCCCGTTCACGAGGCTCTGGATCTGCCCCAGGGGGCTTTCGTAGGCTCCGAAGAGCCGCTCGCCCGGGACCCCGGCCGCGTTCCGCGCGACCTTGTCCGCGAGGCCCGCCTCCCAGCCGAAGCGCTTGCGCAGCGCCTCGCTCGAGCCCAGCAGGGGCACGAGGGTCTCGCCGTAATTGAGGTCGTTGATCCCCACGCTCCGCAGGTCGTCCATGACCTTGGCCGACTCCTCGGGGCTCAGCCTGAGCAGCCGCGCCATCTGCCGGACGGGCAGGCTGCGGTCGAGGTCCGAGATCTCGTCCTGCAGCTTCTTGATGTACTGCAGCGTGTCGAGGCTGTAGACGTCGGCGGCCTCTACGCCGACGAACACGGCGTTGCTCGATCCGAAGTTGGACTCGCCGTCGTACAGCTCCGTGAGGGCCCTCGTCCTGTCGGTCTTCGGCAGCATCGACTTGATGTCGTTGTCGACGGTGAGCCTCGGGATGCCCCCCGCCAATACCGCGGTGACGATCGCCGCGGCGACCAGGATAGGCCAGGGCCGACGGTAAGCTCCGGCGCTGCGCTGGAGAGAGTCTTCGAACATGCTGTTTCCCCTTACCTGTCGTAATTCCACTTGTAGGAGACGCTCAGGAAGACCTGATTCTGCGGAGTGTA
>CAZBGA010000035.1:0-36044 GCA_964491385.1 uncultured Treponemataceae bacterium
TCGGCCACGGCGAGGGCTATCTCTACCCCCACGCCTACCGCGACCACTGGGTCGCGCAGCAATACCTGCCCGATTCCCTTCGCGGCCGCGTATTCTACCAGCCCGGCGCCCTCGGCCTCGAGGGCGAGCGGCGCCGAGCCGTCCTCGAGCGCAGGGAGGCGCAGGTCGCTAGCTTCTACGAAGCCGGCTTCTACGAGTCTTCGATGCCCGGCGCCATCGGCGAGGAGAGCTTCGCGTGGTCCGAGGCCGGAGAGGGGAAGCGCGAATGGCGCGCCAGGGCCGAGGGTTCCGCGCCCGCGAGGCTTGCCCTCGTCCGAGGCGCCCTGTACGACATCGCGGCTCCCGCCCGCGCCGACCGCGTCCTCGTGCTCGACGCGCGCGAGGGCTACCTCGTCTGGGAGGCCCTGCGGCGCTGCCCAGAAGGAACCGTCGCGGCGGCGGCCCGGAACGACGAGGGAGCGGAGCTCATCGCGCAATACGCGTCCACTCTCCCCGAGCTCGAGCGGCCCCTCGTCGCGGCTCTTCCCCTCGACGCCCTGGACGCCTCGGCCCTGGAGGCGGCCTTCGGCTTCGCGCGTTTCGATCACGCCATCGGTCGGGATTTATTGACCGACCCGGCTTCGACTATCCGAAAGAGGCTGGCCGACCTCTCGCGCGCCTTGCCCGGAACGATACTCACCCTCGCCCAGGCTCTTCCCCGCGAGGGCGGGAGGATCTCGGAGCTCTTCGCGAAGAGCCTCGGTCCCGAGCTCGCCGCGAGGCTCGGCGAGTTCGAGGAGGCATTCTACGCGGGGGCCGACGCGGCCTCACTCGGCCCCGGCAGGGTCGCGATAGAGGCGACGCTCGGCGAATCCGGATTCGACTTCGCGGCGCAAGTCAGGCGCGCCGCGTATCCCCGGCGGCTTTCGGGCCCCGAGGTCGAGTCCTGGCTCTCGACGGCCTCGCCCTACGGCTCGGCCCTGGCCGAGCGCCTTTCGGCCCCGGAAATCTTGCGCGTCTCCTCGGCGATCGCGGCCGGAGCCTCCGTCGATTGGCCCATCTCCGTCCTCTACGTCAAGTTCCGCTTTCCCTCTTGACCCGCGGCGCGGAGCGAAAGCATGCTGGCCCGAGTATGGCCCAGCGCTTCGCCGATTCGGACGAGCTGTATACCTTCCTCCTCGGCTTCGTGAACGTCGAGAGGGGGCAGAAGACGGTCTTCAAGCTCGACCGGATGCGCTACTTGTGCGAAAGCCTCGGCGATCCCCAGGGCGCGTATCGGACCATCCACGTCGCCGGTTCCAAGGGCAAGGGCTCCGTCTCTGCGATGATCGCCCGCGCGCTCCAGGCATCGGGCAGGAGGGTCGGCCTCTATACCAGTCCTCACCTCCTCCGATGGAAGGAGAGGATGAGCCTCGCCGGCGACGAGATGCCAGAGGAGATAGTGCTCGCGGCCGCGGCCGAGGTCCTGCCTCTGATGGAGGGCAAGGGACCCACCGATTTCCCCGGCGGCGAGCTGCCCACCTATTTCGAGCTTACGACCCTCATCGCCTTCTGCGCCTTCCGGCTCGCCGGCTGCGATAGCGCCGTAGTGGAGACGGGCCTCGGCGGCCGCCTCGACTCGACCAACGTCCTGCCCTCAGAGGCCAGCGTGATCACGCCCATCGAGCTCGAGCACACCGAGTGGCTCGGCGACACGATTCCGCTCATCGCGGCGGAGAAGGCGGGCATCGTCAAGCCGGGCAAGCCGTGCTTCCTGAGCCGCCAGCGCGACGAAGCGAGGGAAGTATTCGCGCGTACCTGCGCCGACCGGGGCAGTCCTCTTCGCGAGGCGCCCGTCCTCGCCCGGGCGGGCGAGGTCTCCATTGGCCCGGGCGGCACGACGGCCCGGATATCCTTCGCTCCGAGCTCGCCCATGGGCGCGCGTTTTCCCGGAGGCATCGGGGCTCGCACGCCGATGATAGGCGCCATCCAGGCCGAGAACATGGCCCTGGCCCTCCTCGCCGCCGGAGAGACCGAAGCCTCGCTCGGTCCCGAGGAGGCCGCGCGAGGTCTTGCGCGGGCATTCCTCCCCGCCCGTTTCCAGATCCTGAGCCGGGCCCCCCCGGTGATCCTCGACGGCGCCCATACGCCCGCCTCGATTGGCCTCGCCCTCGAGAGCCTCGAGACGCTCTTCCCAGGGCCCAAGGCCCTGCTCTTCGCCTGCGCCGAGGACAAGAGGCACAAGGAGATGGCCGCCGCGCTCGCCCCGAAGTTCGAGCGGATAACGCTTACCCGGCCGGGCGCGTTCAAGCGCGGCGATCTCGCCGCCCTCGCCTCGAGCTTCGTCGAGGCCGGCGCGAGCTTCCGCGCGACTGAAGACCATGTCGAGGCCATCGCGCGCGCGAGAGAGGAGGCCGCCGCCCTCGGCCTGCCCCTCCTCGTCACCGGCTCCTTCTACCTCTGCTCGGCGTTCGCCGAATCCTTCCCGGCCTGATGCGGCTCCCTTCAGCGGTATGCGGCCGCGGCCCTCTCCGCCTGGGATCGCGAGTCGTAGATGTCGAGCTCGGTCTCGCGAACCCAGCCCTTCGATCCCTCCGACTCGATGCCGTACCAGACCTCGCGCTGGTCGGGCTTGGCCGCGTCGCCGCTCGTCCCGAAATCGCGGGTGTCGAGGCGGACGACGCTGCCGCGGCGCAGATGATCGAGGTCCTGGGTCGAATCGGAGGGTCCCTCCTTGAGCCGTACGTAGGCTTCCTTGACGACCGCCCAGCCTATGCCTCCCGTGAGTATCGGATTCGTCTCGAGCTTGAGCGATCCTTCGCGCAGGCGGGAGCACGAGCCCAAGCCCAGGGAGGCCAGGGCGAAGGCGGTAAAAAGCAAAAAATAGGCGCTTCGTACTGGTATTTTCATCGCAGCGGACCCCTCATCGCGCTTGATTTTATCCGAAAGGCGGGACATGTTAAACACATGCGTCGGAGCGTACCACTTCTGCTGCTTCTCGGACTCTCGCCGTGCATAGTCGGCGCCCAGCCGGGGATTCACTCTTTCGCTGCCGACTTTTCGGCTTCGGGCCTCGTCCCCGTCAGCTGGGCGAGCGACAGCCCCACGCTCAGCCATCTAGGCTTCGACGCGAACATCGGCCTCGAGTACGATTCGCCGATCTCCGTCCTCCTCCGCCTCGAGGCTGGCTATATCGGGATTTCGGCTTCGCGCATCGCGCCGACTGGCGAACTCTACAGGGCCTGGGAGGGCGCCCGCTTCGCCCTGCTCACCGGCTATCTGTTCGACCCTGTCGAAGTCGGGAAGCTCGGGCGCTTGGCGGTAAGCCTCCTGGGGGGCGGGGCGCTGACTGCCGCCGATTATACCGACACGGCCCTCGCCTACGCCTATCCCTCTATCGTATTGGAGCCGCGCCTCGCCCTCGTCCTCAAGGGCGCCGGAGCCTCAGCGCCGGTCCAGGGTCCTTGGCTCGCGGTTCCGGTCGAGCTCATGTTCCGCGCCGGGACCTATACCCTCTCTCCCGGTTTGAGCCTGGGTTGGAGCTACCGATTGGGAGCCATACGATGAACGAGAAGGGAAGTCTCGGGACGACAGTGGCCGGGGTCATCGCGATTACCTTTGCGGCGGCCCTTTCCTCCTGCGCGCAGGACGTGAAGATCACCGCGCCGCGCTACGCGCTCGTGTACGGAATCGCGACCTACCTATACGATCCTCTCCAGTATACGGTCGATGACGCGAGAAGCATGGTCTCCGCTCTGCAGGCCGGCGGCATGAAACCGACCACCAATGAAAGAGAAAATGCCCAGGTGACGAAGTCTCAGATACAATCGGACATTCTTTCACTCGCGAACGTCCCTTCGGACTCGACCATAGTGTTCTATTTTTCGGGGCATGGCGTCTCGAATGCCGATATCATATCGTTCGGATTGACTCCGACCGATCCGGGACCGTATATCGTGCCATACGATGCCGTCGCCTCGAGCGGACTTGAGTCGACGACGGTGGCTAATCTTATAACGCCTCCGGAACTCGAGAGTTGGCTCGCCCAGGCCGGGACGAAGAACGTAATCGTCATACTCGATTGTTGCTATTCCGGCGCCTTCGTCGGTTCGGGCAGCGCGATCGACGCCTCTCCTCAAAGCTATTCCATGCAGTCCTTCTCGGCCTTCTCGACCGCGATCTCGAACTTCGGCGGCCTCCTCTCGGCCAATGCCTCGGCGAGCGGCCAGAAATCGCCCATCGTGCTCTCGGCGGCCGGGGCGGAGGAGTTATCATACGATGCGGCGACCCTGCAGCACGGCGTGTTCACGTATTATCTGCTCCAGGCAGCCACCAACGCAGGGAGCGACGGGGTCGTGACCACGACCCAGGCCTATGCCTATACTTCGGCCGCCATAAAATCGCAATGGGATGCCACCTACAGCTACGACTCCTTTCTCCCCCATCTTTCCGGCGGAGTACGGGACCTCGTGCTGTTCGCAAACTGATAGGGGCCAGGGAGGATCGGTCAGGACTTGCCCCGGGCGTTGCGGTGCGGCATAATTTCGAGCATGCGGAAAAGCAGAGCGAGGCGCGTCTTAGTCCCTGGTCCGATAAGGTTTTTTTTGGGCTTGGCCCTAGTCGGACTGGCGCCGATGACGGCGAAGTGCCAGGACGCGGTACCCGCCTTCACCCTCTCGACGACGACGAGCGTCGGCCTCCTGGACGGGATGGCATATGAAGAAGTCTACAATCAAGCCGTCTCGACCAACTATAAGAACAGCGAGCTGACCTGGCCCTTCGAGCCCTTGTTCTATGTCGGCGCCGGCCTATCGCTCGACACCAGGTCGGGGTTCTTCGCGACCTTGGACCTGCGCGAGGGCCTGGACGGCAAGACGGGCTCGATGACCGATTCCGACTTCCTGAACGGCGACGGCGTCAAGACGAACTTCTCCCAGAGCGACTGCTATACGGAACGTGCCATCCTGCTCGACCTGAAGGTAGGCTACGACTATCCTCTGGGGTCGGGCTTCAAGATCGGGTTTTATGGCGGGTTTTCCTACATGGATTTCAAATGGTCCGCGCGCGACGGCTATTATCAGTACCCGACGAGCGGCTCGGGCTACTACATCGGCTCCAACGGCGTCGTTCAAGACCCAAACCCCTACAATCCCTGGTCCCCCGGAGAGACCAAGACCCCACTTTACGGCATCGGCATTCTCTACGAACAGGCATATCTGACGGGCTCGCTGGGCCTGAGGGCCTCGTATCGGGTTCTCGATCGGCTTACGCTCGCCGCTTCGTTCTCCTTCTCCCCGCTTACGTACTGCTATACGGAAGACAACCATGTATTTAGGACGGTCGACTTCTACTCGACCCTGTCGGGGGGAATCATGCTCGAGCCCGGCATCAGCGCCGAGTACGCGATCAAGCCGGGGGCCTCGCTCAAGCTCGCCGTCTCCTACCGGACAATATACAATCTCATAGGCGACATAACGCAGGTCGACCAAGGCACGACCTCGACGTCCTCGGGAGGCAATTACTACGCGGGCCCGGATTCGACGAGCACCGGCACGAACGGATCGGGCGCGTCCATCTCGATGCTCGACGCGAGCCTCGTGTTCAGGCTCGTATTCTAGCGCGGGGAGGAAACGATGCGACGCACAACTTCAGTTTTCGGCGCCCTCGGCGCGGCCTTCCTTCTATGCCTCGCCCTCGCCGGCTGCCCAATACGGGCCAGCTACGGATCCACCATCACGCCGATCTACGCGGCGACCGCCGGCTCCGGGCTCTATGTCTACAACGGCTCGAGCTGGACCAGATATACGACGGCCAACGGCCTGGCGAGCGACACGGTGACGAGCGTCGTCGTATCGGGCTCCGGCTCGGGCGCGATAGTGTTCGTGGGGACAAATAACGGCGTCAGCGCATTCAACGGCTCGACGTGGCAAACATGGAGTGCCGCTAACGGACTAGGCGCAGGCGGCGTCAACGGCCTCTTCCTGGGCGCGAATCTGTATGCGGCGACCGCGGGCGGTGTTTCGGTGGACAGCTACAGCAGCGATTACATCTCACCCACCTGGACGAACGATGCCACCGCCGGCGCCTCGAGCGGCGTCTATGTTTACGGCAGCTACACCTATGTCGCCGCAGGCAGTCTCGATATCTACAACGGGACTGGCTCGAAGACGACGATCGCGGCCACGAACATCGTTCCGGCAAGCGCGAAGGTCACGGCTGTCCTGGTCGACTCGAACCAGAATATCTTCGCCGGCACCGACAAGGGTCTCAATTACCTTGCCAGCGGCTCTGCCGCCTTTACCCTGTCCAACGCCGTCACCAACACGGGAAGCGTCAACGGCCTCTTCCTCGACAACAACGACAACCTCTACGTCGCCGGCGCCGCGGGCCTGTACATCTGGAACCTCTCGTCCGGGGCTTTCGGAGCGGCCATCGGCGGCAGCGCCGTCCTTTGCGTCTATGTCGATGGGGCCGGCACGATCTACGCCGGTACTGCTAGCGGTCTCGAAATATCCAAGAACGGCGGCTCGTCCTGGACTACGATCCTGACGACCACGACCCCGGTCGACTGCGTCGTGACTACCGCCCCGCTCTATTCGTTCTGACCACGGCGGCTGCGCTCAGATATCCGGCTCGCGCTTTATCCAATCTGCCAGCGCCGGCCCGTCCAAGGGAGCGAGCTCGAGCCCGCCCAGCTCGGCCTCCGTAAAGAAGCGCCATTCGTCGTGGGCCGAGAGCCTGAAATCCTGGCTCTCGAAGCGCGAGGGAAATACGATGAACGCGAAGGCTCGTCCGCCTATTTCGGATTCGTAGCGCCGGGCGGGCCCCTCGAGCCTGAGCCCGACGCCGAGCTCCTCGAAGATCTCTCGGACCAGGGCGGCTTCCGGCGTCTCGCCGGGCTCGACCTTGCCGCCCGGGAGCTCCCACAGGCCGCCGTGGCCGGCGCGATCCGATCGACGCGCGAGGAAGACCCTCGGCACTCCTTCGGGGCCGCGCTCCTTCACGCCGAGAGGCCGCCCTTCCTCGACGAGGGCGGCCACCACGGTTGTGGCTCGGGGTCTCGCTCCGAGATCAGGATTGGAGATAGCTTCCAAGATACTCGTGGAGCATCGCCCCTTCCTCGCGCGTCAGCGTGACGCCTCTGCCCATGCGAGAGTGGTCCTCGTTCCATTCCCGGACGTCGAGCTTGGGCTCGCGATCGTTCCAGGCGACGAGGTTGAGCTCCTTGCGCCAGGATCTGTTGCCCTCCGACAGGGAGCCGAGCTTGCGGACGATTTCGAACTTGATTTCCTTGACGTCTTCCATGGTACCTCCGTGCGGGAATACTACGCGCCCCGGGGAAGTCGTCGCATGAGGGTCCTCTTCGATTCAGACGGCGAAGTCGTTGTTGCCGTCGCTGGCGAACTCGGGAAAGAAATAGACGACGACCCCGCTCGAGCGTACGCGCATCTCCGCGTTGCCCGAGGCCGCCATCTTCTCGAGTAGCTTGCGCGCCTCGTCGACCGTGATGTCGCCTTCGAGGGCCGTCTCTCCGGGGGTCACGAAACCGCCGTTCTTCCTGGCCACGCGCAGCACCGTCTTCTCGGGATTCTCGGCGCGCGGCGCGCCCTGGCCCCCGCCGTACGCGGGGAAGCCGCGGGAGTTCTCGTAGGCGATCTCCGCGCGGACGCGCGCGCCTATGTTGGCCTCGCTCACCTGGCGGGGTAGCGTTATGACGTCGTAGATGCAGCCCAGGCCCGCGAGGCCCCCGGTAAAGAGCCACAAGAGGCCCGTGCCCACCTTGCCGAGATAGAAGCGATGGAAGCCGAGTGCGCCGAAGCCGGAGAAGAGCCAGAGAAGATAGGCGACGCCGACGTTGTATCGCACCGTTTCACCCCCGTAAATACGCCGATAATGTACTACGAAGCGGCGCTTTCCGTGAAGGCCATTTGACCCTGCGCGCCTCTTCGTGATAAACCATGTCATTCCGGACTATCGAGCGAGGAGATCGCCCTCATGCGCTTGACGATTAAAGAGATTTTCGGGCTGCCGCCGGACGGACGATCCGTGACCGTGAAGGGCTGGGTCCGCACCAAGCGCGAGACCAAGTCCGCGGTATTCCTCGAAGTGAACGACGGCTCGCGCATGGGGAACATGCAGTGCGTCTTCGACGAGGCCGCCGCCGCCGCCGCGGCCCAAGAGCTCGCCCGCGTCACGACGGGCGCGAGCGTCAGCGTCGAGGGCAGTCTCGTCCCCTCCCCGGCCTCAGGCCAGAAGGTGGAGGTCAGAGTCTCCTCCCTGGCCGTCATCGGCGAGGCGCCCTCGGACAGCTATCCCCTCCAGAAGAAGGCGCACTCCCTCGAGTTCCTCCGCGAGATAGCCCACCTCCGACCGCGGACCAACACCTTCGGCGCCGTGGCCCGCGTCCGCAACAGGATGGCCTTCGCCGTGCACCAGTTCTTCCAGGAGCGCGGCTTCGACTACGTCCATACGCCCCTCATCACCACCTCCGACGCCGAGGGCGCGGGCGAGATGTTCCAGGTGACGACCCTCGACCTCGAGAGGATAGCCAAGTCCGGGGAGGCCGTGGACTACTCCAAGGACTTCTTCGGCAAGGCGGCCTCCCTCACCGTCTCGGGCCAGCTCAACGTCGAGACCTACTGCCAGGCCCTGGGCCGCGTCTACACCTTCGGCCCGACCTTCAGGGCCGAGAACTCCAACACGACGCGCCATCTCTCCGAGTTCTGGATGATCGAGCCCGAGGTGGCCTTCAACGACATCGTCGACAACATGGACCTCGCCGAGGACTTCCTCAAGCACCTGGCGATGGTCGCCCTGTCGGATTGCGCCGAGGACCTCGCCTTCTTCGACCAGCGCATCCAGAGCGGCCTCGTCGACATGCTCTCCAAAATGGTCGCCGCCCCCTTCGCGCGCCTCTCCTATACCGACGCGATAAAGGAGCTCGAGAAGACGCCCGCGGCCTTCGAGTTCAAGCCCTACTGGGGATGCGACCTCCAGAGCGAGCACGAGAAATTCCTCACCGAGAAGGTGATCGGCGGCCCCCTCGTGGTCACCGACTACCCGAAGGAGATAAAAGCCTTCTATATGAAGCTCAACGAGGACGGCAGGACGGTCCGCGCCATGGACGTCCTCGTCCCGCGCTTCGGCGAGATCATCGGCGGCTCGGAGCGCGAGGAAAGGCTCGACGTCCTGGAAAAGAGGATCGAGGAGCTCGGCCTCGACAAGTCGGTCTACTGGTGGTATCTCGATCTCAGGCGCTTCGGCACGACGCCGCACTCGGGCTTCGGGCTCGGCTTCGAGCGCCTCTTGCTCTACGTGACGGGCATGGCGAACATCCGGGACGTCATACCCTTTCCCCGCGCGCCCAGGCTCGCGGATTTCTGAGGCTGAAAGGACGGCGTCGAAACGATATGACGCTTACGGTTTCGATCAAGAAGGCCGCCTCGGCGGCCCTGGTGGCGGCTCTCTTCCTCGCGGGCGGCAAGCTCTTCGCCGCGACCGACTTCGACTCCCCCGCGGTGACCTACGCGCCTTTGGGGGTCGTCGCGCCCGTCGTCGGCGCGCGGGCGGTGGTCGTCCTCGACCAGTCCACCGGCACCGTCCTGTACGCCAAGAATCCCGACCTCGTCATTCCTCCGGCCTCTCTGACCAAGCTCGTCACGCTGCACGTCGTGTACGAGGAGATCCGGGCGGGGCGGCTCTCCGAGGACGAGCTGGTGACTATCGACAGGAGGGACTGCTCCCCCTACATCCCCTACGGCTCCTCGCTGATGTACCTCAGGCCCGGCATGCGCGTATCCGTCATCGATCTCATGCGGGGCGCGGCCGTGGTGTCCGGCAACGACGCCGCCTTCGCCCTCGCGCGGCGAGTATCGGGCTCGATCGAGGCCTTCGCCGCGCGCATGAACCAGGCGGTCCGCGCCCTCGGCCTCGACGACCTCTTCTTCGTCGAGCCCTCGGGCCTCTCCGAGCTCAACCGGATCACGGCCCGAAGCTACGCCGAGTTCTGCAGGCTCTACATGGAGCTCCATCCCGAGGCCATGACGGAGCTGCACTCGCTGCGCTTCATCGAATTTCCGCGGCCCGAGCACGCGACGGCCGACTACAGCCCCGTCGGGCGCATCATCCAGTACAACCGCAACAATCTGGTGCTTTCCTACCCCGGCTGTGACGGGCTCAAGACTGGTTACATCCGCGAGTCGGGATACAATCTCGCCGCGACGGCCCTGCGCGGCGGCACTCGCTTCGTGATCGTCACCCTCGGAGGCACCGGCGAGGGCAGCCCTCTGGGCGGCTCGGCGCAGCGCTCCCACGACGGCGTCGCCCTCCTCGACTGGGCCTTCGCCAACTTCGTGACGCTCAAGCCCGATCTCGGGCCCCTGCCCGCGCCGCGCGCCTGGTTCGGCGCCTCCGAGCGCGCGGCGCTCGCGCCGGCCTCGCCCCTCGCCGTCACCCTGCCCCGCTCTCTCGCTTCGTCCATCGAGACCCGTATCGACATCCCCGCGACAGTCGACGCGCCGCTCGCCGCCGGCGACCGCGTGGGCGAGGTAGTCTACTCGGCCCGCGGCCAAGTCATCCGCCGCGTGGACCTCGTCGCCGCAGGCGACCTGCCCAGGGGCAACGTCTTCGTCCTCGTCCGCGACGCCATCGAGAAATTCTTCTGGGGGCTCTTCGGCGGGGCATGAACCTCAATCCCCGAGCCGATAGACTCCCTCCGACTCCGCCACGAAGCCCTCGGCCTCGAGCTCGGCCAGCGCCTCCTCGACCCGCTCCCTCGCGAAGGGGAGGCCCGCGGCCAGCTCGTCGGCGCTCTTGCCTCTTCTTTCCCCGAGCGCCTTCAGGAGCCCGCCGCGAATGCGGCGCTTTGAGTCCGCGAAGGGGCTCTGCCTGGCGTAGTGGGCGCTGCGCCTGTTGGGATTGCCTTCCCGCCTCTTGATGTCGACGCCGTAATCCATGAGCGCGTAGTACCAGGTCCGGGGGTCTTTCCGGTCGAGCGTCGCCTCGACGAGGGGGGCGAGGCGCGAGTCGTGCACCCCCTCCTCGCCGGGATGGAAAGTATGGAGGAATACGGATCGGATATTCGTCTCGATGAGGACGACGGGCCTGCCGAAGGCGAAGGCGAGGATGGCTCTGGCGGTGTAGGGGCCCACCCCGGGCAGGTCGAGGAGCTCTTCCTCGTCGTCGGGAAAGCGGTCGGTCGAGGCGAGCTGGGACGCGGCCCGGACAAGGGCGAGGGCCCTGCGGTTGTAGCCGAGGCCGCTCCAGAGGGCGAGGACCTCGGCCAGCGGAGCCGCCGCCAGGGCCGCGGGCTCCGGATAGGCCTCGAGCCAGGCGAGGTACTTGGGGACCACCCTGTCCGTCTGCGTCTGCTGGAGCATTATCTCCGAGACGAGGATCGCCCAGGGGTCCCTCGTCGAGCGCCAGGGGAAACTCCGGCCGTGCTCCGCGTAGTTCCTGAGGACCAGCTCGCGGAAGGCGCCGATCTCCGCCTCGCCGAGCTCCCTGGGGGGATCCCCCCTAGTCGCCGTAGATGTGGGCGAACTCGTGGAGGAGCTCTTCTGCTCTGGGCTTGCAGGAGCCGCAGACGGTGCCGATCTTCGTCGCGGCCTGGAGCTGCTCCCAGGTCCTGGCGCCGTCCTTCGCCGCGCGCTCGATGTCCTTGTCGGTTATGTTGAGGCAGTTGCAGACGACGACGGAGTCCTCTCCCTTGAACTCGCCCGACCTCCCCTTCTTGTCGAGGTAGCCGTCGATCGCCGCCCTGAGCGCCTTGTCGCCGAGCACCGAGCAGTGGATCTTGTTCTCGGGCAGGCCGCCCAGGCGCGAGGCTATGTCCGAGGGCTTTATCGAGTAGGCCTCTCGTATGGGCATGCCCTTGATCACCTCGGAGAGCATCGAGGTGCTCGCTATCGCGCTGGCGCAGCCGTAGGTCTTCCACCGCACGTCGGTAATGAGGTCGTCCTTGATCTTGAGCATGAACATCATCTGGTCGCCGCACTTGATGTTGCCGACCACGCCCTCCGCGTCGCCCTCGAAGGTCTCGTCGGGATCGAAGACGTTCTTGGGATTGGTGAAGTGCTCCTTGACTATCGGGGAGTACAGCCACTGGAAAGTATCGTTCATTCCGTCTTCCTCTCTAGTCCCGGCACGCCGCCAGCGTCTTCGCCGGCGCCGCCGCCGAAGTCGACGACGGCACCGTGGACATGCGCCGCAGGCGCTTGATTATCGGCGGCAGCCTCTCGAGGACGTAGTCGACGTCCTCCTCGGCGGTGCCCCGCCCCATGCTGAACCTGATGGAGCCGTGGGCCAGCTCGGGTCCGACGCCCGTCGCCATGAGCACGTGGCTCGGCTCGAGGCTGCCCGAGGCGCAGGCCGAGCCCGTCGACACCTCGATACCCTCCAGGTCGAGTGAGAGAAGGATGGCCTCGCCCTCCGCGCCGGGGAAGGACACGTTGAGCGTATTGGGCAGGACCTCGCTAGGGTGCCCGTTGATCCTGATGTCGGGCACTCCCGCTGCGATGCCCTCCTTCAGCCTGCGGCGCAGGCCGGAAAGCCTCTTCGCGAAGCCGCCCAGGTCGCGGAGGGCGAGCTCGGCGGCGAGGCCGAAGCCCAGTATGCCCTGGTTGTTGTAGGTGCCGGCCCTGATGCCGAGCTCCTGGTGGCCGCCGCGGATCAGGGGCTCGGCCGGCGCCCCCTTACGGACGTAGAGCGCGCCGACGCCCTTGGGGCCGTAGATCTTGTGGCAGGAGAGCGTGAGGTAGTCGACGCCCCAGGACGCGATGTCAATGGTAATCTTGCCCGCGGCCTGGACGGCGTCGGTATGCGTGAAGGCCCCGGCGGCCTTGGCCGCGGCGGCTATCGCCTTCATGTCCTGCAGGGTCCCGATCTCGTTGTTGGCGGCCATGACCGATACGAGGAGGGTCGGCCCGCCCTGGGACCGCGAGGGGTCGAGCTCGCGCTCCAGGTCGCGCATGTCGATCCTGCCGTCGCCGTCGACGCCGAGGAACGCGACGGGGAAGCCCTCGTCCGCCAGGCGCCTTGCCGCGTTCATGACGCAGGGATGCTCGATCGCCGTCGTTATTATCTTGCGCCGGGCTCCCGGACTTCTGCCCAGGTCGTACATCGTATTGAACACGGTGTTGTTGGACTCGGAGCCCCCCGAGGTGAAGAGGATGCTCTGGGGATCGCGCGCGCCGATGAGGGCGGCGACCGCGACCCTGGCCTTCTCCACCCTGTCCCGCGCCCGCCTTCCCGCCTCGTGCATGCTCGACGCGTTGGCGTAGACGTCGAGATCCTCGATCATGCTCGCCTTCACCTCGTCGCGCAGCGGAGTCGTGGCGTTGTAGTCCATGTAGACGAAGCGATTTTCCATCCTCTCTCCTCAGCCTTCGATGACGTCCGACAGGGTCCTCGAGCCGAGGTAGCCGTCTATGGCTTCCTTCAGGCCCACCCAGAATATGCGCGGCAGGCAGCAGTCGCCCTGGGCGCAGACTCCTATGTCGTCGAGGCAGCCCACCGGCTTCACCTCGCCCTCGAGGGCTTCGACTATCTCGATCATCCGCATCTCCGAAGCGGGCTTCGCCAGCCTGTAGCCGCCCTTCTTGCCCCGCTCGCTGAGGACCAGACCCGCCGTCTTGAGCTGGACGAGTATCCCCTCGAGGTACTTCGAGGGAATTCCCTCCGTCCTGGCTATCTCGGCGCTCGCCTGGCTGGCCGAGGCGGCCGCCGACGCCGCGTCCGCCCTGGCCAGATGGACGAGAGCGCGAATGCCATACTGGGTCTTTGTCGGCACTGAAAACATCGTCTCTCCGGTATTCCTATCGGTTTAATGGGAATATACAGCCCAAGGTAAAATCGGTCAAGTGGGCCTATCATCTCGCTTTTTTCAGCTTGCCGAGGAGGAGGAGCCTGTTCTCCGGCCGCTCTCCCCACGCGCGGAATTCCTCGAAATCCTCGGCGGTCTCCGAATCGGCCCCCGAGATCATGAGGAGACCGTGGTTCCACCTGAACCAGAGGTAGTGCTTTTGCGCGATGTTCGAGATCCTTCTGCGCTCGCATTCCGACTCGAGGAAGTCGTGGAGTGCCTGGTGATTGTCCTCTCCCGAGATGAACCAGAGCTCCTTCGCCCCGATGAAGATCACGATGCGCTTGAAACCCTCCGCCACGGCGGAGTCGTTCCTGAAGCCCTTTATCGACAGGTCGAGGGCCCCCAGGCTGAGGTCGTAGCCCTGCAGGCGGAGGGCGGCGCGCAGCTCGATCAGTTCCTTCCTGATCTCCTGGATCTCCCTGTCGTCGTCCTTCGAAGAGGACAGCTTGAGGCGGAGATCCCTGAGCTGCGATTCGTATTGGAGGAAGACGGAGGTTCGCGACAGGAAGTTCGTGGTGTCCGACAGGAGTACCCAGGTGGATGCCAGGCGCTCCGCGATGCTCGTGGTGATGCGCCGTGCGAATCCCGGCATCAGTAGCTCCTCTCCCGCCCGCGCTTCGCCCGCTTGAAGGCGACGAGGGCGATCGCCGTGACCGCATAGGGGACCGCCTGCAGCAGTTCGGCCCCCGACGAGGACCCGGGAAGGCCGATGCCCTGCGCGATGTTCGCGAGGGCGAAGAGGAGGCCGAAGAGGAGGCAGGCGAGGAGGGTGCCCCCCGGAGTCCGTCCGCCCAGGAATACGGCGACGAGGGCTATCCAGCCGCGTCCCGTGCTCATGCCGGGGACATAGGCCCCGATCCCCGCCGCCAGCGCCGCGCCCGCGAGGCCGGAGGAGCCGCCCGCGATGAGATGGGCCGCGAAACGGTAAGGCCCGCTCGCGACCCCCGCTGCCTTGGCGACCTCGTCTCCCTCTCCCGCGACCCTGAGCCGGAGGCCGAAGACGCTTCGCGCGAGGAAGAGGGCGAGGAGGAGGGCCGGGAGGGCGGTGAGAGCGAGGATCTCGCCTTCTCCCGCGCGGAGAGCCTCGGCCGGAAGGACTCCCTTGGTCCCGTAGGCGGCCTGCGAGACAACCGATACTGCGCCGGGCGCGAGGATGTCGGCCGCCAGAGCGGCGACGAAGACGTCGGCCTTGAGGCCGATGGCGAGGGCTCCGACGAGGGACGACAGGAGGAGACCCGCGAGAGCTCCCGCGAGCATGCCGAGGGCCGGATCGCCCGAGACGCGGGCGACGGCGGCCGCGGAGAAGGCGCCGACGAGCATGCAGCCCTCGAGGGCGACGGAGAGCGAGCCGGAGTAGTCGGTAGCCAGGCCGCCCATTGCGGCCAGGCCCAGCGGAGCGGCCGAGGACAAAGTGGAGAGGCCGAGCGAGGCCAGGCCGCCGAAAGTCATGATCCGGCCTCCGCTTTGGATCCGGATTTCCCTCTGCCCATCCGAGGCCGCGGATCGGGTCCGACCAGCTTCGCGGTTATGAGGAAAAGCGCGACCGCCTTGAGGACCGAGCCGGCGTCGGGGGATAGATCCGCGAGAATCGAGGCTTGCCGGGAGCCTGAGTCGAGCCAGGCGAAGAAGAGGGCGGCGGGGAGGGCGCCGAGCCCGTCGGAGCCCGCAATGAGGGCCACAGCGAGGCCGTTCCAGCCGACGCCGCTCGTCATGCCGACGATGGTCCTGCCCGCCTGGCCCAGCACCAGGAAGGATCCCGCGACTCCTGCCAAGGCTCCGCTCAAACCCATGGCCCAGGCGCCCAGCCTCGGCGACAGCCCGATCGCGCGGGCGAACTCGGGATTCTTGCCGAGGAGGCGTATCTCGCTGCCAGTTCTGCTGCCCTTCGTGAAGAAGACCGCGCAGACGGCTAGGACGAGCGAGATGGGGAAGGCGAGATTCAAGGGGGAGGGAGGGGCGAGGAGGGAGAGGCGGAGGCTTGGAGCTATCGCGGGCATCGCGAGGAGGTTGGAGAGGGGATCCCGCAAAGGGCCTCCGACGGCCCAGTCCACGGCGATCGTGGCAGCCTGGGCCAGGAGGAAGCTCGTGAGCATGACCTGAGCTCCCGTGCGGCGCTCGGCTATCGCCGAGAGGAGGGCGAGCGCGGAGCCCGCCGCGGCGGCGGCCAGTATCGCGACCGCCGTCCCTACGAAGGGAGGCAGCCCCGCCATTCCGCCCAAGGCCCCTCCCGCGAGGCCCGCGGCCAAGGTCCCGACCGATGCCTGTCCTTCTCCCCCCAGGTTGAAGGCTCCCGCCCTGAAGGCGATGCAGGCGCCCAAGGCGCAGGCGAGGAGGGGAGCCGAGGATTCCAGGAGGGAATAGAAGGAATACAGGCTCGAGAAGGGCCCGACGAAGAAGGCGGCGAGGGCCTCGCGGGGATCGGAGCTCGCGAAGAATGCGTAGGCGGCAGCGAGAGCGATAGCCGCGCCGAGGGCGGCGATCCGGGGTAGGGCTCGCTCCGCAAGCGCGCTCCAGCTCTTCGTGATCACGCCGGGGATGCCTTCGGCAGGACGGCGCCGGTCATCGCCCCGATGAGGAGGGCGGCGGTCGGAGCTCCCTCGTTGGGGCCTTCCCAGGCGATCTCGCCGCGATAGAGGGCCAAGGCGCGATCGGCGAGCCGTATAGCCTCCTCGACGTTCGAGGTGAGGAGGAGGAAGGCCGAGCCTCGCGCGGCCAGGTCGCGGATGCGGGCCGCCGCCTCGGCCTGCGAAGCCCGGTCGAGGCTCTGGAGCGGCTGGGCGAGGACGAAGAAGGCGCGAGGGCCGGCGAGCTCCCTCGCGAGGAGGAGGCGCTGTCTGTTGCCGCCGGACAGCGAGGAGGCGGTCTGACGGGGGTCGGCCTCGAGGCCGAAAGGAGCCGCGGCCTCCCTCGCCGCGGCGTCGCGGCGCTTTCTTCCTATCCAATCGCGGGCCGGGAACTCCCGCCTGCGCAGGGCGAGGAGGTTGTCGCGCATCGCCGCCGGCAGGCAGAGGCCCCGCCGCTCTCGGTCCGAAGGCATATATCCCATGAGACGCGCCCGTAGCCCCTCACGCCGGATGGAGGAGAGCTCGACGCCTCCCGCGAGGACTTCCCCCCCGCGGGGCCTTTCCATCCCGGAGGCGTAGTCCTCGAGGAGTCCGAGCCCGTTGCCCGCGAGGGCGGTCACGGCGAGGACCTCGCCGCTTCGCACGGACAGGCGCACCGGCCTGGCGCCCCTGGCCAGAGGGACATCCCGGAGCTCGAGGGCGGGAGGGCCCGCCGGCCTCCTCCAGGGGACGGCTCCCCGCGACGACGCGGCTCCGGCCCCTCTGCGCGCCATCAGGCTCGACAGAGTCGCCTCGTCCGCGTCCCCGGCGCGAAGCTCCGCCACTACTGCGCCGTCGCGGAGCACCGTAATCGTGTCGGCGACCCCGAGCGCCTCCGACAGCCGGTGGGTTATGAGGAGGATCGCCTTCCCCGCGCTCGCCAGTCTCGCGAGAAGCTCGAAGAGGCCGGCGGACTCGGTCTCCGAAAGGATGGAAGTCGGCTCGTCGAGGATGAGGATCTCCCCGCCCCGCGCGAGCGCCCTCGCTATGTCGGCCTGCCTGCGCTCGGCCGCGGTCAGCGAGGACACCGGGGCATCAGGGTCGAGCCTGAAGCCGAATCGCTCGACCAGCATGGCGGTCTCGACGTAGGCCTTGCGCTTCGAGAGGAAGAGACCCATCGACCTGGGCTCGCGGCCGAGGACGATGTTCTCCGCTACGCTCAGGCTTCCGGCGAGGAGGGAGACCTGAGGCACGAAACCTATCCCCGCGGCCTCTGCCTCGCGGACGCTTCCGCGCCCGACGCGGCGCCCGCGGACGAGGACCTCGCCCCAATCCTGGGCGACGAGGCCCGCGATCACCCGCGCGAGCGTGCTCTTGCCGGCGCCGTTCTCCCCGACAATCGCGCGAGTCTCGCCGTCCGCGAGAGTAACCGAGACGCGATCGTCCGCGAGCGTTAGCGTATCGCGGAAGTATTTCGAGATCCCGCGCGCGGAGAGGAGCTCCATGACGTCTTACAGTCCCGCGACGCCAAGAACGAGCGCCCCCGCCTTGAGCTTCGCCACCTGCCCGTCCAAGGCCGCCCTCGCCGAGGCGGGGAGGCTCAGGTAGGATGGATCGGCGGCGGCGAAATCCACATAGCCTTCCTTGGCCCCCACGATGTCGGCCTTTCCATAGAGGGGGGAGCCGCTTCCCTGCGCGAGCAGGGCCTTGACCCGCTCGTAGACGAGTCTCTCCTGGCGAAGGACGGAGCAGCCTATCACCGTGCCCGGCGCGAGCCGGTAGCCCGAGTCGTCGTCGAGCCACAGGGCGTAGCGTCCCTTCGCCGCGGCCGCGCTCACGACGCCCTGCCCCGCCCCGCCCGCGACGGGGAGGATCGCGGCGGCTCCCGCGTCGAAGAGCCCTTTGGCGAGCTCCGAGGCCTTCGTCGCGTCGTACCAGTTGCCGAGCACGCGCGTCTCGAGGACGGCCTCGGGGTCGGCGGCCTTGAGCCCCATCTCGAATCCCGGCGATATGAGCTTGTCGAAGGAGGGGTAGCGCTGCGCGACGATGATGCCCGCCTTGTGGGTCGCTCCGGATCGCGGGAGCCTCCCCGAGCTCGCCAGGCCCGCCAGATAGCCGACCATGTATCCCTGCTCGAGCTGGTCGTAGAGGACGGTGTGGATTGACTTGTTCCCCGGCAGCCACGCGTCGGCGACGAAGAAGCGGGCCGCGGGGAAGGAGGCCGCGGCCTGGGCGCACAGATCGGGAATCGCCGCGTTGGAGGACACTATTAGGGAGAAGGAGCCCGAGGCGGCGAGAGCCGAGATCTTGCCGAGCCAGTCGGCCTGGTCGTAGCCGCCCTCTACGACTTTCAGGCTGACCCCGGGCAGCTCGGAGACGGCGCGACCCGCTCCGGAGACCAATTGCTCGTAGATCGGGCTGCCGGAGACGACGCCGGGCACGAAGACGCAGACCTTCGTCGCGGGCGCGGCTATTGCGCCCATCGCGGCGAGGACCAGGGGAGAAAGGACGGCGATCCGCTTCCGCATGGCATCGAACCTCACTTCTCAATGTACTACCGCGCGGAGTATAGTGAAGAACCAAGGTTTCATCGAGACTCTTATAAGGCCAGCGAGTTTGTCCTACCTCTGCTTCGATATCGGCTCCTCCTCGCTCAAGTCTGCCCTCGTCTCGGAGGAGGGCGACCTCCTCGGGCTCGCCCGCAGGCCTGTGACGCTCGCGCACGCGGAAGGGGGCGTCCACGAGGCCGACGCCGGAGGATGGATAGAAGCGGCCCGATCCGCGGGGGCCGAAGCCCTGTCCCTCGCCCGCAACGCGACGCGGCGAGGCCTCGAGGTCCGGGCCCTTTCCGTAAGCGGCAACGGTCCCACCCTCCTGGCCGCCGATGCGGCCGGCCTCCCCCTCGGCCCCGCCCTGTCCTGGCTGGACAGGAGGGCGGCGAAGGAGGCGGAGGAAGTGTCCGCCATCGCCGGTCGGGCCATAGACCCGACCTTCTACCTGCCCAAGGCCCTTCGCCTGTGGCGCGCGGCGACGCCCGAGCTGCGCGACAGGATCCGCTGGTTCTTCTCCTGCCCGGAATACCTCCTGTACGCGTTATGCGGCGAAGCCCTGACCTACCTGCCCCATCCCGGCTACGAGCCCTATATATGGAACGAGAGCATGCTCGCCGCCCTCGATCTTCCGCGCGGCCGCTTCCCTCCCTTCGCCGCGCCGGCCCGCGTAGCGGGGAGGCTCCTGCCCGACCCCGCCGCGCGCCTCGGCCTCGCTCCGGGCATTCCCGTCGTCACGGGCTTCCCGGATTTCCTCGCGGCGATAGTCGGCTCCGCCTCGGTCGAGACGGGGAGGGCCTGCGACCGCTCCGGCACCTCGGAGGCGATCAACCTCTGCGCCGACCGGCCCTTCCCGAACCGGGCCCTCCTCTCCCTCCCACATCCGGTCGACGGTCTCTGGAACGTTTCCGGAGGCCTCTCGACCGCGGGCGCCGCCTTGGAGTGGCTGGCCGGCCTCATCGGCTTCGGCGATGCGGGCGGTGGCGAGTCCGCGGTCGCCGGCCTAATCGCGGACGCGAGGCGAGGCCCTCCCGGCGCGGCCGGTCTCGCCTTCCTCCCCTACCTCGCGGGAGAGCGCGCCCCGCTCTGGGACGCCTCGCGGCGCGCCGCCTTCGTCGGCCTCTCGATCGAGCACGGCCGGCCCGAGATCGCGAGAGCGGCCTGCGAGTCGCTCGCCTTCGGCCTCAAGCTCGCCGCGGACCTCGCCGTCGCCGAGGGCATGCCCTTCGACCTCCTCCGCGTGAGCGGCCAGGCCGCGGGCGACGATTTCCTCTGCGCTCTCAAGGCCGACGTCCTCGGCGTTCCCGTCGAGGCTCCCGCGATCGGCGACTGCGAACTCGTGGGCGACGCCGCCGCCTGCGCCCTCGCCCTCGGCGACGCCTCCTCCCTCGCCGAGTCGGCGGCCGCCCTCGTGCGGATCAGGCGGCGCTTCGAGCCGAAGCACGAGCCGGCCTATGCGAAGGCCTTCGCCTCGTACGAGGCGGCGCTGGCCGCCCTGGCTCCCGTGGACCGCGCGCGATGACGCTCTCGCCCTCCGTCGTCCAGACCCTCGTCCTCTTCCTCCTCATGGCCATCGGATTCGGCGCGGGCAAGGCGCGCATGCTCGACGAGGCGGCGAACAGGGGGATCTCGCGTCTCCTGGTCAACTTCGTGCTGCCGGCCCTGGTGATCGAATCGATGCAGCGCCCCTTCAGCCCCGAGCTCCGCGATTTCGCCTTCGCCATGCTCGGCGCCTCCACCCTCGCCTACGCCGTCGCCTTCCCCCTCTCGTGGCTCTTCGTCCGCGCCATCGGCGCGAAGGGTCCCTCGAGAGGCGCCCATGCCTTCAGCGCGATATTCTCCAACTGCGCCTTCATGGGCTATCCCGTCGTCGAGGCCATACTCGGCAAGGACGCGATCTTCACCGCCTCCATCGCCAACATCCTCTTCCAGGTCCTCGCCTTCTCGATAGGTCCCTACATCCTGGCCGGGGCGGCGGGCGGCAAGGCCCGTCTCAGGCTGTCGTCCTTCGCCACGCCGGCGGCGGTCGCCTCGGTGGTGGGCTTCGGCTTCTTCGTATGGGGATTCAGCCTCCCTGCGCCGATCGGCCAGGCCCTCGGCATGCTCGGCGACATGACCACGCCCCTGTCCATGGTCCTCATAGGCTCGATAGTCTCCCGGATGGATTTCCGCAAGGCCGTCGGCTCGGCGCGTCTCTACGCGACCTCGCTGTACCGCCTCGTCCTCTTCCCCCTCATCCTCTTCGGCATCCTGCGCGTCCTGGGGCTCAAGGGCCTCCTCCTCTCCCTCCCCGTCATCCTCGCGGCCATGCCTGTGGCGGCTAACTCGGCCATCCTCGCCGAGGCCTACGGGGGCGACGCCGAGACCGCGAGCTCCCTCGTCCTCGTCTCGACCCTTCTCTCCCTCGTCACGATACCGGTCCTCGCGGCGATCCGCTTCCCTTCCTAAAGCCGCGCCCCGCTCCCCGGACGATCCGCGGCTTTTTGGGGAAAGTCAATCGATTGGAGATAATTCCGGGGATTATCCGCCTCGGGCGCCGGATCCTTTTGCATCATCGGGACGGAAGAGATATACTAAACCAATAACTATGGATGAGCTCCTGAACGAGATCCGCGTCGTCTATCCCGATGCCGAGATCAATGCGGTGCTGGCGGCTATCCCGGAATCGGCGCGCTCGGTCTCCTGCGCCGTCCGGTACAACCACAGCGAAGAGCTCTTTCTCGACATGGACGCCGAGCTCACGATACCGCGCTTCCCCATCCACCACGATGTCCACTCCGATGTCCCGAGCGCGCCCTATGCCTACGCGCTCAGGGACCTGGCGCGCCAGCTGATCCGGATCCTGCCGGACGTGTTCCGCGGGTTGACCTATTTCTTCGATCCCTCCGAGCCCCTGAAGCCGCGCTTCTACAGGCTGTACAAGGTCGAGAACTCGATCTACCTCTTCCTGATCAAGATCGACGTCGTGTTCCGGCACTTCCAGGGAGAGGTCATCGAGGCCGGCACGAACGACGTGACGCCCGCGTACAGGACCAAGCGGCTCTTCATCGAGAGCGAGTTCATTCCCCTCGAGGCCGTCATGTGGGAGCTCGGCAAGGCCCGCGCCTTCAGGGTCCGCCAGCTCGTCTCCAATACCTGGATAGGCGAGACCGGGCGCGGCTACCTCCTCCACGGCATCTGGATGGACAACGACCTGTCGAAATTCTTTTCCAAGATCCTCCTGCCCGAGGGCGTGCGGACCTATCCCTTCTATCCCCTGTTCTGCAAGTACAAGACCGTCTGCGCCGAGGCCGTGCCTCCCGGGCCCGAGCGCAGGAAGCGCATACTGCCCCTGCTCCACCGGGCCATCTCCTTCCTGACTCCGGAGATGGAGAGGATACAGAATTCCCTCAAGGGCGAGAGCTTCTCCGAGACGATGCCCGATTTCATAGAGCTCCGCGACAGAGTGCCCGCATCGTGGAAGGAGATACTCAAAGGGGTGTCCATGCGCTCCTACCTCAACGAGCGGGACATGAAGGAATACGCCCTTGAGATCGACGATAGCCCGAAGTGAGGATCTGCGCGGCCTCAAGGCCACGGTGATGGGATTGGGCCTCAACGGCGGGGGCCTGGCCAGCGCGCGCTTCCTCGCGGAGAGCGGCGCCATCGTCACGGTGACGGACATGAAGGACGAGACCGACCTCGCGGACAGCATCGCCGCCCTCGAGGGTCTGCCGATACGCTACGCGCTCGGCGGCCACGAGCTCGAGGATTTCCGCTCGGCCGACCTCGTCGTCAAGAACCCGGCCGTGCGCCCGGACTCTCCCTTCCTCCAGGCCGCCAGGGCGGTGGAGACCGATGTCTCGCTCTTCCTCCGGCTATCCCCTTCTCCCATCGTCGCGGTCACTGGCTCCAAGGGCAAGTCCTCCGTCTCGAGCGCCATCCACCACGCGCTCTCGGCCTCGGGGCTCCGGTCCTTCCTCGGCGGGAACATCACCCTCTCCCCCCTCTCCTTCCTGGGCCGCTGCGGTCCCGAGACTCCGGTCGTCCTCGAGCTCTCGTCCTGGCAGCTCGCCGACCTGAAGGGCCTGGGGGTCCTCAAGCCCCGCATCGCCGTGCTCATGAGCATCATGCCTGACCACATGAACCGCTACTCCTCGATGGAGGAGTACGTCGCGGACAAGCGACTCATCTACGCCGACCAGGACCCTTCCTCCTATACCTTGTGCAACCGGGACGATCCCTGGGGAAGCTCCTTCGCCTCCGAGACCCGCGGCTCCGTCCTCTGGTACTCCGACGCCTACTCGGGGATGCCCGGGGCCTGGCTCGAGCGCGAGGGCTCCGGCCGCGGCTATTTCTCGGCTGAGGCGGACCGAGCCTCGGCCGAGGAAGTGCTCCCCGCCGATCTCCTCGTCCCGGGCCGGCATCAGCGCAAGAACATGCTCGCCGCCGCCCTCGCCTGCCGGGCCTACGGCGTCCCCGCGGCCTCCGTCGCTTCGGCCATCGGATCCTTCGCCGGCGTCGAGCATCGCCTGGAGCGCTTCGCCGAGCTGGATGGAGTCTCATGGTATAACGACTCCGCGGCCACGATCCCCCAGGCAGTCGGGGCGGCCATCGATTCCTTCGAGGGCCCGGTCATCCTCATCACCGGAGGCACCGACAAGAATCTCGACTTCGAGCCCGCCAGGGCCGCCTGCGCGAAGGCGAAGATCGCCATCCTCCTCGCCGGATCGGGGACCGACAAGCTGAAGGCCATCCTCGAGAAGGACGGCGTGGTCTTCGCGGGTCCCTACGACGATCTCGCGCGGGCGGTCGAGAAGGCGAAAGCCGCGGCATCGCCCGGCGATACCGTCATCCTCTCCCCCGGATGCGCCTCCTTCGGGATGTTCGTCAACGAATTCGATCGCGGCCGCAAATTCAAGGATACCGTCCGCGAGATCCTCGCGATCTCCCGATGAAAAGGGGCTGCCTTTCGGCAGCCCCTGGGAACCTCGCATTCAGACTTGTGCCGCCTCCTCAGATCCTGTATTCCGCCTTGATCATTATCTTCCCGTCCGGCATCGACAATTCCTCGACGTCCTCGAAATCCTGATTCCTGTACATGCTCCTCAGGTACTCACGGTCCTTGTAATAGTCCAGCCTGATGTAGCGTTTGCCGATCTCTCCGGCATGCCTCTTTATCCACTCCAGCATCAGGCCTGAATATCCCCGCCCGCCATGATCCCTCGCCACCACGAATTTATGGATATACAACGCATCATCGCCCGTCTTGTCCTTCCAATAGTTCTTGTCGGCATGGAGGAGGAGAAATCCCCCCACCCTCTCCAGGTCATCGAATGCCAGATACAATTCCGGATCTTCATAGCGCTGGACGATGCCTTCCTCGGTCAGCTTCTCGAGATCCCACATGCTCGTGCCTTTTTGATTCAGCCACAGCGCTCTGTCCCTCATGATCTCCAAGAGCTCGTCGGCGCGGTCGTATCCGATTCTCTCGACGTGGAACATGGCGAGCATCCGTCCTTTGGTCCGGCATCGTGTATTGATAGTATCGGTCGGACGTGGTAAATTGGATCAGGAACGTCAACGAGGTAGTACATTGAAGACCAGGTTGCTCTGGCTGACGATCCTAGCCATGCTCTTCGCCGGCCGGGTATCGGCCTTGGGATCGGATAATCTCATACGCATAAGCCAGGTTACCGGCGTCGTACGTCAATCTGCTCCCAGGAATCCTCCGCCCGCCGTTACCCGCCCCAATCCCGGAAATCCTCCGAGCGCGGCCTTCCGGCCCGCCGCAGGCAATCCTCCGCCGATGAATGCCCGCCCCAATCCCGGGAATCCTCCGGCCGCGGCCTTCCGGCCCGCGCCCAGGAATCCCACGGCCGCGTATGCCCAACCCGCTCCGCGAAGGGGCGCTCCGGCGGCGCCGCCGAACATCGTATCTCTGCCGATGGTGAATTCGATAGTGAAGAACGGCATCAGGGACCCGACCGATCAGAAGGTCATCGTCAAGGACATCCGCAAAAAGAGCGATTGGCAGGAAGTCGTGCAGCCTTTGGAAAGGCTCCGTCAGAAATACGGTATCAATCCCGATCGGTTCAATACCATCCACGCCGACCCCGACTCCGTCTTCAAGCGCAGAGCCGTCGAGATTTCGTCCAGACGCCGCGGTAAAGGCCACGGATTCATCCTCGATACCATGGAGCTGGAGAGCGACTGCCTGTCGGACGCGGGATTCGCGGGAAATCAAATCCAGGTCGCCATGGACGCCCTGGACGGCCCCGACCCGACCCAGATCGCAGGCTATATCGCCTCGGCATCCATCGAGGCGGCCCAGGACTATTACGCCGCCATCGCCAAGCCGATACCCGACGACATCAAGCAGGCGCTGATTCAATCCTTCCCAAACGGCGAGTACCTGTTGAGCGTGGCCAGGTACGCGGTGGGCGATGTCAAGATAGCCTTGCCGACCTACGGCGGGGTCGGCCGGCGGGAATATCTCGGCGACGACTTCGCGGTCGTCGTCGGCGACATCATCGTCTTCAGGCAGGATCCCGTCGCCGCGGAGTACCCGATTCAGTTGTGGGGCAACGAGCTGCGTCATGTCGCGGATTACGAGTCGCTGAAGAGCGCCGATCCCTACGAGTTCGCCTTCGCCTACCTATCCGAGAGCTCCAGCTTGCCCGACACGCCCTCCGCTCCGGTCGGCGCGCCCCCCGACGAGACCGCCTTCGTCCTGTCCGAGGGAGAGTTCTACGCGGTGCAGTGCATATTCCGGTGGGCGCCCGAGCTCGCGCCTTACAGCGTCCAGTACCTGATCACGAATACCGGCAAGGTCGTGGCCAACGATCCTACGACCCACGAGAGCATCCAGATCGGGACGGTCAGCATGCCCGATTCGCAATCGGAAGGCTACATATGGAAATTCACTACTCCTCAGAGCCTGGTATTCGAGGTCATGAAGCACGGCGAGTTGGTCGAGATCCTTCCGACCGGCACCGACCAGACCGGGGCGACGGTCACCAATATTCTCCGGCTGGTGGGACACATCAAGGGAGTCGACTCCATACCGGCCGCCATGAAATGACGATCCTTCACGATAGCGCCGCGCCGTCCTCGTAGTCCGATATTTTCTTTATTCGCGGCGCATGCCGTCCCGCCTGGTAGCGTGACTCCAGCCAGGTATCGACGATGCCTATCGCCATGTCGTCGCCGATGATCCGCGCCCCCAAGGCGATCATATTGGCGTCGTTGTGCTCCTTCGCCAACCGCGCGGTCTCGATATTCCAGCATACCGCGCATCGGATCCTCTTCACCTTGTTGGCCGCTATCGCCTCTCCGTTGCCGCTCCCGCCCACCACGATCCCGAGATCGGCCTTCCCGGCCGCTACGCTCTCCGCCGCCGGGAAGATATAATCCGGATAGTCCACCGATTCCGTCGAGTCCGTGCCGCAATCCCTGACCTCGTGTCCCTTCGCCTCGAGATGCTTCTTGACGAGCTCTTTCATCAGGAACCCGGCATGATCCGATCCCAGCGCCAGGGTCATCTATTTCAATTCCTTTATGTAGTGCTCCTTCATGATCCACAATTCCTCCATCCTGTACATGTGGTAGGAATCATGCAGGAGTATATGCCTGACCAGGATCTCGAAGCCGTAATCCGCGTATTCCTCGTGGGATCCTTTTCGCAGCCAGACGGCCTTCTTGGCTCCCTTTATCAGCTTTATCTGCTTGGCCCTCAATTTGCGAAATTCGTTTACGAGCTGTCGTGCGGTCCTCTTGCTCGCCTCTTCGCTCGGCTTCTCTTCGGGATTGTAGGGCTCGATGACGGGGCTTTCCTCTTTGATGAACGCTTCTATCCGTTCCAACAGCATCTTTTGGCAGACGACCAGATGATCGATATGGTCGTAGATCGTCCAATAATCCTTTATCCGCCTCTTGATCTCGTCGTCCGTCATCGTCTCGACGAACTGTCTCAGCACTTTCTCGCTGTTCTCCAAGCCTGCGATGAATGCCTTCTTCATGTCCTTCCTCCCTGCTGGAAGCTCTTCTCGATTCTCTTCCCCTTTAGGTCCTTGCCGACAGCCATTATCGCGCCGTGCCCTAGCCCCTCGGGTAGTCGCCGGCTATCGAATTTCCCTTCGCCCTAATATAACGATTATCCAGTTCCCTTTCTTTCTGGGCATCGTATTTCGCTTTGTCCAGAACCCGCTTTCTCTCTTCAACGACCTGGTCTACGCCGAACTGACTCAAGATGCCTTGGATCTCCGGATTCGGCGTGTACACGAAAGTCTCGAGATCGATATAGCCCTTCCCCGTCGCCCATTCCACGATCATCTCAAGCAACTTATGGGCGATGCCGCGGTTCCGGTAATTCCTGTCTACGAATAGATTCCTGAGGACGAGCGTAGTAAATTCCCCGTCTTCGATCGTTCGAAGATCCTTGTCCAGAGCGATCGCGGCCCCGACCAGCCGTACCGATCCGTCTATTTCGGTCTCTTCGGCGATAATCGAGACTCCGCATTCGCCTTCGATGATGGAAACCAGGCTCGCCTCGTTGTTCTTCCTTTCATCGAATACGGGGAACTCGCTTCCGATCCTGTCCTGCAGCTCCTCCATGCACTCGATTTCCAGCTTGACCACCTTGTTTATATCCTTGATTTCCGCATTGCGGTATAGAGTCATAGGATCCCCCCCGAGCATCACATGGATAATTCCGCGGACAGCCTGTCGATTTCGTAGTTGATATTATCGATATTCTCCTCGAGGTTCTTATAGCTGGATTCCGGGCCGTATTCCAGCTCTTTGACTATCGAGGTTTTCGATAGGATGCTGGATATCAGCAATACCGACATATTCTCGATCACTTTCTCGAAGTCCGCCTTTTTCGCCGCGAAATAAGGCTCCAGGTACTCTCTGTTATAGGTCTTCCGGATTTCCTCGAAGACCGTCAGCAATTCTTCCTTGAAGTCGCCGCTGGTACTCACTATGTCTTCCGATCTGATCTTTCCGCTGTCGACCATCAAGGCATTCAACGAACCCGATATCTTTATGAACTCGATATCGCATCGACATTTCACCAGAGAGTCGATATAGCCGTTTATCTGCGATACGATGCTGTCGATCTTCTCCTTGACTTTCTCGTTTCGGATATTCGCGAGGTAGTTCTGGATATCCGTCACCCTCTGGATTTCCTGGTCGATCTTCGAGCATAGTTGCCTGTTCTTCTCGTAGGGGTAGACGGTCTCTTCGGCCGATATCTCCTTCGCGCGGAAAATATCGGCGAGCGCGAGTAAGCTCCTGCGCCTTCTATAGAAGTATTGCCCGCAGTAATCGCATTGATCGGAGCTGTCCGAGGAGTAGGTGCCGCAATGACCGCACTTTTTCAAGGCTCGCTCCGTCGCGTCCGGTTGATCACTCGATCATCTTCTCGAATGCCTTGATCGTGGATTCACTTCGCGATATTTTCGACGAATTGAACTTTGAGTCCGTCCGGATCCAATACATAGACGAATTTGATCGTCGGGTTCGGCTGATGAGGCCCGGAATGAATAGGGATATTCTGGCTTTTCAGGCTCTCCATCGTCTTTTCGACCGACTCGACCTCGAAGCCGATTGATATATCGTCCCCGTAATGCCGTTTATCGCTCTTGGTGTCGAAAATGAGCTCGACTTTCGTCTCGCCTTTTCCCAAGAACGCGATTTCCATGTTCGCATTCGGCTTCATCGTCCTATCCACGGCTAGACCGACCACGTTCTTATAAAAGCTCAGAGATTTTTCCATGTTGCCGACGTTGATGGTGACCCAGCAAAAGTTCATTCTTTCCTCCTTCGACCTGTATCGAATGCATGGAATCAGTATATCATACTCAAGAATCCGCCATTCCGACTCCCGCTTCAAACGAGCGATTTCTTTTTCTCAAATAGTAATACCAAAAATAATAGGCCGCCAGAGATCTGAAGGGTTTCCATTTTTCGGCAAGCAGTTTGATCTTTCCATTTTCCGTCTCGGGAATCAGCTCTTTTACCGCGTTCAAAACCGCTATATCGCCATACGGGAAAATGTCTTTCTCCTGCAGACAGAACATCAAGTAGATATCGGATGTCCACGCTCCAATTCCTTTGATATTCATGAGTTGCTCTCTAGTCGATTCGATATCCTGATTCTTGAGATCTTCGAGGATAATCCGTTTTTCCACGACTGCTTCCGAAAGCGCTCGCAAATACCCGGCCTTCTGACGGCTTATCTGACAATTCCTCATTTCCCCGTCCGAAAGCCTCAGGATATTTCGCGGGGTGAATTTCTTCACGTATTCCCTTAGTCGATTGTAATGTGCGTTTGCCGAAGCAAGGCTTATCTGCTGCTCGAGTATTATCCGGCTCAAGTTTACGAATCCGGGTTCCCTGCTCCAATTCGGCGGATCGCCGTATTTGTTGGCGATTGCTTCGAATACCGTGTCTTTTTTCTTGAGTGCATTGATATCTCTCGTATTGACTATATTTTCCATGGCCACTTGGTTCTAAAACTTCCCGTCTTTGAAGCAATCAGGTGCGGAACCAGGTAATTCATTGTGTGGTTTGACATTACACTTCCACTTCTCCAGACAGTCGTATCATCTCTTCACAGTACTCACTATATGGTCGAATTTTATCATAATTTCTTTCAAATTTCATCCTAGGATTTATCGCCTTGAGGAATCCATCCGTGGCATCTTCCAGCAAATGCCTGCAAACTATGCGCGTATCGTATCCCAGTAGTATACATGCCTCCAAAGTCGGGCATTAATTCCTTGAATGGAATAGTATTGTATTTTCATCGCGATGCAGTATCGGTGCGTCATTCTCGGATATGTCCAGTTTCTTCAGCAATGCTTTATATCCAGTCATCAACGATGTAGCATCGCCGATTTCAGAATGGTTTTCATGAGCCCATCTGATTCTTTTTTCCTTGATCAGGTCACCCAATCTTTCAAGTTCTTTTTTGTCCTTGTTCCTCAGTTTTTTTATTTCCTCTCGGATTTCTTTCAGATATAGATACTTGCATTTATCATACAGGATATGCTCGGCAATTTCGACATCGCAGCCGGCTCTTCGGAAAATCTCTCTGCAGCCTATATCCAGCCGCTTTCTGTTCTCGTGTAGAGCCTCTTGTATAGTGAAGCTATATGCAATTTCTCGTATTCCCGACCAATAAATGGCAGTCGAGCACATCGGACATGGTTCATGAGTGCAAAATATCTTGCAATTCGATAAATCATGACCACGTTTTTTCGATGCTGTACGTATCGCGGTGAGTTCCGCATGCAAGGTCGAATCGGCCTCGGTCTTTTCGGTATCATGACTACTGCAAACTACTTCTCCATCGTCATCGATTATTACCGCGCCGAATCCGTAATTGCCTTCCCGAAGACTTCGACATGCCTCTTTATAAGCGATTTCCATATACTCGTCATCGGTCTTTGTCATAATTTTACGCCGCCTAAAAATAATAGGCTTCAAATCGTTAAGATCTTTTTATCTTCTTTTACCAGTTTGGTAAAATCCTCAACCCAATACCTGACTTCCACTCCCATATTGATGATTTTCTCCGTTACGCCGAAAGAATCGCAGCATGATTTGCACGCGGATACCTTTACCCCGACTTGAAGCAGCTCGCGTATTCTCTGACCGACTATTTCCGATTCTGCCGTCAATCTCGGGGTCGATCCCCATATTATAATCGTTATTTCCTTCCAATGGTTTTCGATCTTTGCCGTTCTTGCGTACATTGCGACCATTTTATCGAAGACAATTTCATCGGAATTCGTCCACACTATATATAAGTCATCCATCTCGTTCTCCTTTTGGCTAGGCCAATGGAAGTAAAGCATTTTTATATCTCATACTCTCTTTTCGGCCTTTGCCTTCAATCAATGTCGAGAAATATGCGCTTATGATAGAAGCATCGCAAATGGAGGCCAAGGGTGAATAGATTTTTATCAATCTTTGTTGTTTTATTGTGGCTTTTCGAAGTCGCGAGCATTTTCACTCCGAGCAGGACGCTTCTTGAACTCGTTAGTGGCTATTTCAAATTTGTGTTTGCTCAAGTTATTGTTGCAATAGATTATATTGAATATCATATCGGATTATACATCCATGGACGAGGAACGCGTAATACCGATACGGAATCGCCTTCAGCTATTTATTATCTCAGGCCCTGGGCAACCGCCATGGCGCAAGACAGAAACTCTATTAAAATAATTTGCCGCCCAAAAGCAGGCACGTACACAACGGCTCAGGACACGGATGCTTTGGCCTCGTCGATTTTCGCCGCCAAAGCCAAGCCTATTCCCGAGGCTTTTACCAAGTTTAAAATGGCAGACCGAGATTGTCTTTTTGATTTTAATAGCGATCCTTTATTCCATTAATAATATTTTTGTCATGAGATAGAACCAAGATAAAATACTTTTCATATCCCTGCGCATATATATTGACCAGCCTGAAATCAGGGAAAACCGCATGAACGTACCGCGCGAAGCAAAGTACACGAGTCACCGGATATCACAGGTTATGAGGGCGAGTATACTCCTATTTGCCAAATCAATCTCAATCGTCACAATAAACATTTTCAATTGTCGAAACAAGCATTTTCAATCGTCGCATCAAACATTTTCAATCGTCGTAACAAGCTCTCATAATCGTCGCAACAAACATTCTCAATCTGCGTAGAAGAATTTTATAAGTTTATTTTAAGAGTATCTCAATTGTCAAAATATATTTTTACAATCTACGCTTGACATTTTTGTAATTGTCATTATATTTGTTTTTGGCTGATGCAGCGCCATTATATCAAAAATATAAATTATTTACCCCAATCGATTTTCCGCCATCAAGCAAATCACGTATTTTTATCGTGCATTCATATTCTCTCCAAATATTTATATAGTTTACTTGATATTTCCTCAATTATCATCGGAAGTACTGGGATTAAATCATCTAATGAAAAACTAGAGGGGAACTCCTTAACATGATATTCTTTGACATAATTAAATAGTCTTGTCCTATTCGTCTCATTCATGCTTTTTATCGGATCTCTCGATCCATAATTGAAATTTGTCGATAAATCATTAAAAGAAAATCCAAATTCATAAATACTTCTATCCCAATTGCTCAGTGTTTCGGCAAATTTTAGAAGTATATCATCTGTAATATACTCCTTTTTGTTTTCCTTATTGATAATATACCATCTTTGACTGTTTATAGCTGAATACATGAATTGTTTCTTTTCATCAGAATTACTGTTTAGCAAAAATAATAATCTTATCAATTGATCGAGTTCTTGGCACATTATGGAAATACAGTTACCATAATGTTTGATATTAAATAGTAGCTTGAATGACTTCATGTTTTCTTCCATTCGGTGAGTAATTAATTTCCTATATTCCTCATTTTGTGTAATCATATACCATCCTTCCTAGTATTCAGAGCAATTTGTGGCGAGCCCAAATCTGACCGAAGTGGAGCCAACGAACCCGTGCTGAACGAGGCCCGGCGATTCACTATATTTTTGATCTCTTTCATATTTTCTTATTAAAACGCTTTTTTGCCATTTTCAAAATATTTATTTATTCTTTTTCTGCTTTGTTGGTTTTGGTTTAAGTGATTTTGCGTATTCATAACTCTTGGCGAAATAACCTTCTAATATTTTCTTTTTCTTAAATAATGTATCTGGTATTTTTATATATTCTTTTTGGACTATTCCATAGGATATCATCATGGAAGCACCGTATTTTTTAATAATATCTTCAATATTTTCTTTGTCTAATCGAATGGCAATATTCCCATTTTTATCTAAATATGTAAACATATTACCATTTATAGAAGTATATGGAACTGTTTTCCCCTTTCTTTCAACTTCTGGAATGGATTTTACTAATTTTTCATATATCTCCAATCTATGATCAAAGTCTGAACTCTCGGTCTCTTCCATAATATCGCCTCCCAGAAATAGTATATCTCATTTTTTTTGAATTATGGCTTAGAAAGCTATTCCATCATTCACCTGATCGCCGAAGCCCCTATCGAGGGTGATACGATAAATCTATTATTTCTTTTTATTTTTGGGAGCTAGAGTTTGTGTTATTACAACGTTAGTGAAGCCTGAAAAGCCCAAGGATTTCAAAGGGAGGAACGCAGCTTAGTGGCTAGGCGCTGGATCGGCTCCGCATCTCTAAATTAAATCAGTACCGAACGCACGGAGGGCAAGCTGGTAATTGTTATTACTTGTATCATCAAATTGAATTACCTCCAGTTTTAACATCCATTTTCTATTATGCTTTTCAAAAAATAAAAATGATCTATGGGCTAAATCATCTATTGTTGAATCATCTTCATATACTAATGCATGATCTCTTATATTATTAAATCCTATTTGAGATACCTCATATTTGGAATTTATGTTTGTCATTACATCAACAACTTTTTGGGATTCCATTTTGTCATTATGATTATAATTAATTATTGTATTTTCAATTTCGACATTATAGTACCGTAATTCATTGATTAAAATTGAAGTCTCATGTTCACTAAATTTCTTAAATATTAGCTCACGATCGATAACTACTTTTGCTTTATCGATTTCATATATACGTTTCTCCAGCATTCTATAGATCATGAGTATATCATTATCTATTTTAATATTTCCATATTTTATTGTTGAACATGATGTTACAAAAACAACAATAAATATTATCAATATTTTATTCATTCTTATTTTTTCTAGTCAAGGACACCGGAAAACCGGAGCCCTGATCGCTTACCATCAAATGTGCGGAGCAAATCGGCCGCCTAACCGTTGCCACCTGCAAAGTTTGCTCGAGCATGGGGGAGCCCAACCTTGGCTGAAGCGGAGCGAGCGAATTCGAGCGTAATGCAATCCTATGAGCCACAATGATATTCCAAGGGAGCTGCGGGTAAGGCGTTCATTGGTTATGCCGTCATTTCTCTTATTTTTTCCTGAATAGGTCATCATTTTCCCATTTATCGTTTTTTGTGAACACTTCATTAAACTTTGATGGCTCAATTATTTCTTTAGGATCAATAGGTCCTAAATCGCTATATACTGTATCACTGGTTTTGATAATATATTTTTTTATTTCCAAAAATAAATTGTATTCATTATTCCTAATTGCATAATACAAATAATGACTAATAGGATGGTATACCAAATCTCCTTTTAGATAGTCAAAAAGCTTTCCTTTAGTATTTAATGGAGCATAAGTACTTGATGTATCTTCGCCATCCAGTTTTATATATAAATTTTGGAGTGCAACCATACACTTCTTTACCAAATTAATTGTATCCCATTTACTTGATTTTTTGCCTTTTCATATAATTCAGCATTAATCGAATCAATATTTTCCCCTTCTAGTATATTATCCGGAATGCCTTAATTCTATTTTCCGTTCGACTAATTGCAATCTCTTTCCATGAGCAAACATGATTAATTGTATCTAATATTGTCCAATGATCATTAGTTCCTACAAACTTCGATTCATAATTTTCAATTATATTCTCTTCCAAATGAGATATTTAATTTGCTTCTTGTCGTAAATTGAAGTACATTTTTCTATCCTCCTTCTTTAATAACACGGTACCGCGCTGCTCGCAGTCCTGGCGGCCTGCATGAACACCTCGCGCAACCCGACGATCCACAATGATCAAATTATTCCGCGCCGAACGCCTAGAGGGAGAGGCGCAGTGTACCCTAATCCTTTTTTTCGTTTGCTAAATCGAACATTAATGATGCATATATAGAAAATATAAGAAACAATGTCCCCAATAACAATAAAATCCAATTTATATAATTTTTGATATTTACCAAGTGTACGTTCCCTGGTGGAATAATAATTACCCAATATACAATTCCTATAGCCAATAACCCGATTCCAATTCCAAATAGTATTTTCCAAAATCTTCCAATAATTGTATTTACTTTACCAATTGTCCTATCAGTCTTTATTGTTGCCAGTAGGGAAACAAATAATGAAAGAACAATTCCAAAAATTGGCGCAAATCCACCACCTGAAATCAACAGAATTGCAGCGAAAAAAAATATAATAACCGTTCCGTATTTTTTTCTTATTCCGAATACTAGCCATATCCCCAATACAATACTAAAAATTAATGTTACAATCCCGGATGCTAAATAGTTAGAAAAAATGCTTATTGCACCCATTTCAAGTGCAATATTTACTGTCTTTTTATTACCTTTTATTATTTCAAATATCGCATGGCAAATACATGCTAAAACACTTATTTCACCAATTATTTGGCCAATAAATGCAATCGATTTATTGATTGATGTTTTATTTTCCACACTACTCTCCATATTTGTTCGGGCCTGACGGCCGGAGGCGCGGGCGAGATTTATGCAAACTACAGCGCGGAATCGATATTGCACATAACGGTCCCTGTCTGCGAGGTTTGGGCGAGTGTTAAGTTCGATCTCGTTTCCCGGTTTCAGTCTGATCTGACAATTACCGGCATCTTAAGACCGACCGCAACATTCACTAGGAATCGCCAATCTTCCCCGACTACGGATTCCGCTATCAATTTTTTTTATTAAGCTTCACGAAATTTCGCTATCAATTTCTTGTTAGCTTCGATAATTTTACCAGAAGATATCATATTGGAATTAAATACAAAATCATAATTATTGTCTTTATGCCTAAATTTATTGACACCATATGCAATACTGCCTTCAGGTATATCTTTGGTAATTATTGCACCAGCAGCTACAACAGAGTTTTTCCCAATTATTATTGGTCCTAGTATTTTTGCCCCATCCGCTATTACAACATTTTCATCAATAATTGGAGTTCCAACATTTTCCCACTCTTTACTTGCTTTATTATATTTTAAGTTGGCTCCAATAGATACATTTTGATATATTACAACATTTGCACATATTTTCGAAGCGACAATTGTACATCCACGCGCGTGATGAGCGAATAATACACTTGGGTCCATTTCAGTACAATTTATCTCACAACAATAGAGTTTCTCCAGTAAATTTCTTGCAATATTTTTTAATATTTTGTTATTACTAAAACAGTTAACCC
The DNA here is from genome assembly GCA_964491385.1 of uncultured Treponemataceae bacterium. GTDB lineage: Bacteria > Spirochaetota > Spirochaetia > Treponematales > Rectinemataceae > UBA1306. The sequence goes on from CAZBGA010000035.1 coordinate 35,993, forward strand.
GGATTTCTCACAATAAGTAACGGGGCTCCCTTTTTTCTTGTATAATCTGTTT
>CAZBGA010000036.1:0-35896 GCA_964491385.1 uncultured Treponemataceae bacterium
CGGCGGCCTGGGCTCCAATTGGATGAATCCGGCCCTCGCCGGCATCGTCTTCGCCTTCCTCAACTGGCCGGGCGAGATGAGCGCCTGGACGATGCCGCATCGGCTCGCGGGTCTCGCCGGGGTAAGCGGGGCGACGCCCCTCGGCTTCGCGCGCTCGCACGCGGGAGTCGCGTTCGCCGGCTCGGATCCGGCGGCGATTCTCGGCGCAGGCGGCATGAGATTCAGCGGCTTCGACGCCTCCGTAACCGAGGCGCTAAACCGGCTCTTCTTCGCTCCTCTCGGAGCCGAGCTGCCGAACGGATATATCGATCTCCTCGTCGGAAACAAGTCCGGATCCTTGGGCGAACTCTCGGCGGTATTGATCCTCGCCGGCTCCATCGTGCTCATCTCCCGCAAGATGATCCGGTGGGAGATACCTGCTTCGATCGTCTCGACCTTCGCCGTCCTCACCTGGGCCTTCGGCGGCCTTCCCCTGGGTAAAGGCTTCTTCGACGGCGATGTCCTCTTCTCCGTCCTCGGCGGATCCTTCCTGATCGTATCCTTCTTCATGGCGCCCGATCCCGTTACCTCCCCTTCTTCCCGCGCGGGTATGCTGGTTTACGGCATCGGCATCGGCGCGCTCGCATTCCTGCTGCGCTACTTCGGGTCGTCGGCCGAAGGGATCGCCTTCGCCGTCGTCATCATGAACTGCGCCGTACCCATGATAGCCAAGTTGGATGTCGTCGCGTTCCGCCGCCGGGCTTTCAAGTCGGCGGGAACGACGTACTAAGGAGCCGGCGTCGATGGCGGTAGACAAGCGCGAGAGAGCGATGGAGAACCTGGCCGTCGCCTCGGTCCTCGGGTTCCTCGCATTCATCGTAGGGGCTTTATCGTTCGCCGCGGATTCGAATTCCATCGCGGTCGAGCGCTCCGCCTTCGACCAGGACGGCCGGGTAGTCGCCCTGGCCGGCCATGCCGACGATCCAGCCTTCGATCGCGTCTTCCGGATACAGTCCGATTCGAGCCTCGCGTTCGGCGCGGTGCTGACGTTCCGCTCGCCCGGGGGCTCCGCCCTGGTCGGGGCTCTATTCTCGCCCAACGGAGATCTGCTGGAGCTCCGCCTGCTGGGTAGCTGCGCCTCTCGCCTTCCCGAGAAGGCGCAGGACCTGATCGGCGCGTTCCCGGGCGCCGGCGAAGCGCTCGCCAGGGCGGCGGACAGAGTGCGTTACCTGTCGAGAGCTTCCCAGGGGGCCGAATCATGAATGAAGGCAGGGATAGCTTCATTCCCAATCCGGTCCTCGCCGGACTCGTAGGTATCTGCCCCTTGATAGCCGTCTCGAAAAGTCTGGCGGAGGCCTCGGTCTACGGTCTCGGGGCGGCGCTCTGCGCCTTCGCGCTGGGCGCGCTCGCCCCCCCCCTCAGAACGGTGATCGCGGATCGGCTCCAGGTCCCGGCGCTGTTGACCCTATCCTCCGCGCTGGCTCTGATCTACGGATTATGCGCTCGCGTCTACTCGCCCGTAATCGCCGCCGGTCTCTGGATCTACCTGCCCCTCCTGGCCGTGAGCGGGCTCAGCCTCTCAACGCTTCGTCGATCCGCCTCTCCAGGCCGATTCGGACCCGACGGCCAATCGCGTTTGGGGGCAGTGTCCATGGAGGCACTGATGTTCCTCTTCTCGGCGGCCTTCGTCGGCGCGGCTCGCGAACTCATCGGTCTCGGGACCTTGACCATGCCGGCGCCCGGCATGGCTCTCCCGCGCATCGTCCTGGCCGATTTCGCCCCATTGCGCATCCTCGTCTCTCCCGCGGGCGGCTTCATCCTGCTCGGATTCGTCATCGCCGCGTACAGAGCCATCGCCCGCGTAGGCGGAAGGAAGCTGCCGTGAGCTATATAGGCGTAGTCGTCACATCGGTCTTCGTATCCAACGCCCTCCTGACCTATGGACTCGGGTCCGTGCCCGGACGAGGGCGCGAGCGCCCCGGCTCCCTCGCATCCGCCCTCGCCCTGACCTGCGTTAACGCGCTGGCCTCCTTTTTCCTATGGGCGGTCCACACCCTGGTCCTCTACCCTTTGGGCCTGGGCGCCCTCGACATCCTCTTCTTTACGCTCTTGGCGGTACCCCTGCTGAAATTCCTATCCAGGGCGGCTTCCGTCCCCGGAGGCGGCTTGCTCTCGCGCGTCGGCGCGCAGGCGGACGACCTGATCGTCGGCAGCCTGGTCTTCGGAGTAGCCCTCATCGCTTCGCGCGGAGGATATACGCTTCCGGAGGGGCTTGTCGCGAGCTCGGCGGCCGGCCTCGGGTATTGGCTTGTATCATCGCTCCTCGAGTCCATCCGGGAAAGGCTCGAGCTGAGCGACGTCCCCGGCCCTTTCAAGGGGGCGCCCGCGATGCTCATCTCAACGGGCCTCATGGCCCTGGCCTTCTCGGGAGTTGACGCGGCCTTCGTGAAGGGATTGACGGGCTAGGCGCATGATTTGGCTTGAGCTGGCAATAGTCGTGGTCGCGGCCGCGGCCTCTTCCTTCGGCGCTTCATTCCTCTCTTCCGCCTGGAGGAAGCGCAGGAAGGTCGGACCCGAGGCCATAAAGCTGGAGGCGATGCTACCGGGTTACGACTGCGGCCTCTGCGGTCGCCTCGACTGCCGCTCCTACGCCGCCGCGATGGACCTCGACGGCGCGGATCCCGCGCTCTGTCTTCCGGGAGGCGACCGGCTCGAGAGGCGGCTTCGCTCCAGCCTCGCCGAGAGGCCGGGCGATCGACGCGGTCTCTCCCTTCGCGCCGTGGTACGCTGCGGCGGCCGCGCCGGAGTGGCCGTGGAGGATTTCCCATACGATGGTCGCCGCGATTGCCGATCCGCCGTTGAGCTTTACGGGGGGCCCAAGCGCTGCAAGGAAGGATGCATCGGCTTCGGCTCCTGCATAGAAGCCTGCCCGCTCGGAGCGATACGCGTCGCATCCGGTCTCGCGACCGTGGACCCGACGCTATGTACCGGCTGCGGCGAATGCTCGAGGATCTGCCCGAAGGGAGTGATTTCGATGATACCGAGGGGACAGTCCTGGTACGTCGCCTGTTCGTCGAAGCGCGAGCCGGACTCGAAGGCGGGGGATTGCGCCGCCGCGTGCACGGCGTGCGGCGAGTGCGCGGCCCTCTCGGGCCGCGCAGAATTCTTCCTGGAAGCCATGCTCGCGAGGGAAAACCACGATGCCGTAGGCGGCAAGTGGCAGGACATCGCCGAACGTTGCCCGACGGGAGCCATCGCGCTCGCGGGAGCCGAAAAAAGGCGCCGCTCCCCTTTGCCCAGGGAAGGGCGCTAGTATATACTCGCGTTTGTAATCCCGAGGACAATCGATAAATGCAAAGAAGCAGTGTCATAATCGGCTCGTATAATCTCCTGCCCGAAGGTACGGAAGAACAGGCATTCGAGGAGACGTACCAGGTCTGTTGGCGGCCACTGCTTTCGGTCCTCTACCGCTTTCCGGATTTAGCCGCGGTCCTTCATTACTCGGGGACGGTTCTCCACTGGCTCGAATCGCGGCATCCCGAATTCCTGATGCTTCTGGAAGAGATGGTCCTCCGCAAGCAGGTCGAGCTGCTCGGCGGCGGTTTCTACGCCCCGATTCTCCCTCTCATTCCCGGTCCCGATCGCCTTGGCCAGGTCGAGCTGCTCACGACCTATATACGCCGATCCTTCGGGAAGCGTCCCAGAGGCTGCTGGCTGCCCGACTACGCCTGGGAGCCGGGCCTCGCCTCGTCGCTCCAGTCTTGCGGGTTCGATTATACATTCCTCACGGAGAAGCACTTCCGCATCGCCGGCGCTGATCCCGAGGACCTCGGCGCGCCGGTCATGACCGAGGACCAGGGCAGAAGCCTCCTGGTCTTTCCCGTTTTCGACGCCCTGGAGAGCTTCCCCTCGCCCATGCCGATCGCCGAGTCCCTATCCTCCCTCGCTTCGAGGATCGGCGACCAGAGTCTCTATACGGTCCTCTTCCCGGGCGAGTCCGCGAGGGCCCTCTGGCTCGCGTCGAAGCTCGAGTCTCCGGACGTCTTCTTCGAGCGCTCCTTCGCGGCCGTCCAGCGCGAGGGACTGCGATTCGAGACTACGACCCCTTCCCGCTTTCTCAAGGGGGTGCGCGATTTCGGCAGGGCCTATTTCCCCAGTTGCGCCTCGGCCCTCCTCATGGAGCGCAGCAAGCCTCTCGAGGCGCGGTCCTCGCCCTCTCGTTCCAAGAAGCATCCCGCGAGCGCCGATTCCGCCCGGGTCGATGATTGTCCGTCGGCGATCGTCGGAAGTCCCCGCCGTCTCCTGCTGCGCCACGAGGAGAGCCTCGCCCTTTACGCGAAGATGCATTACGTGCGCATTCTCGTCGGCCAGCTTCGCGGCGACAAGTCGCGAAAGAAGACTGCGCAGGAAGAGCTCTGGAAAGGGCAATGCGGCGGCGCCTATTGGCCGGAATCCGAGGGCGGCATAGCCAGGCTGCCGGTTCGCGCGGCGGCCTACTCGGCCCTGATCGAGGCGGAGAAGATCACCAGGCAGCGCGGTTCGTTCTCCCCCGGCATCATCTCGGCCGACATCGACTTCAACGGCGCCAAGGAGATAATGTACCAGGGCGCGGACCTGAATGCGTACGTCCAGCTGCGCGGAGCGTGCCTCTTCGAGCTCGATTCCTTCAAGACTCGGACGAATTACGTCAATGTCATGGACTTGCGCCTCAACGGGCCGCGCCGACTCTGCTTCCGGGACCACCTTTCCGATAAAGGCTCGTTCGGCGAGGATAAGGGAGCTTTCGCGGACTCGCGCTATTCCCTCGTCGATGCCGAGCGGCCCGCGAGCGTCGCCTCTCTTTTCCACGAAGGCCAGGTCGAGCTGGGCGGCAAGAAGCGAGCCCTCTCGATTATGAAGACCTACTCCTTCAGGAAGGCGGGCCTCTCCGTCGACTACGAGATATCGAACAGGGAATCCTCGCCTCTATCGCTGCGGTTGGGGGTGGACTTCAATCTCGCCGCCGGATTCAGCGCCGATTCAGTGGCGCTCGCGGGCATTCGCGCCAGAGACGAAATCGACCTCGAGACCGGGCGCAGATGCCTCGAGGCGGATCTCAACGGCCTCCGGCTCGCGAACTTGGCCAAGGACGAGAAAATAGAAGTCAGGTCCGACCTTCCCTTCGCCCTCGCGCACATGCCGATACTTCATGAGGCGACGGCCGGATTCCCGGCCCCCGCTTACCAGGGCTGCGTCATCACTCTCGGGTGGGACCTGGATATCCCCGCCGACTCGGCGCGGCGCGTCTCGATCACGCTTGAATTGAGACCCTGATGCGCGTCCGGGCCGGGCGCAAAGCTTGCCTTCATGCGGCCTTACCGATAGAATGCGCTCATGTCCGATGATCCGAGACTTCCCGACACTCTCGCCGGGCTGCCTATCCATTTAGTGGGAGCGAAAGGCACGGGGATGTCGGCCCTGGCGGAAATACTGTCGGCGCGAGGCGCCAAGCTTTCCGGCAGCGACGTTCCCGACGTCTTCTATACCGACGCGATCCTTAGAGCCATCGGCCTGCATGTCAGCGAGGGATTCGAATCCGGCCACGTCCCCCAGGAAGCCCGGCTCGTCGTTCATTCCGCCGCGTACGCTCGCGAAGCGAATCCCGAGATTCTCGAAGCCGCCAGGCGGGGGCTCCCCATCATGAGCTACCCCGAAGCCCTCGGCGCCCTCTCGCGGCGCTGCGACTCTTCGGGCATAGCCGGCGTGCACGGCAAGACTACGACGACCGCCATCGCCGGCAGCCTCGTATCCGCCTTGGATCTGCCCGCCACCGTACTTGCGGGATCCGCCGTCTCCAGTTTCGGCGGCCGCTCGACGATGATTCGAGGCGAGCGCTATTTCATCGCCGAGACCTGCGAATACAGGCGCCATTTCCTCTCGTTCAGGCCCGCGCGGATAGTCGTGACGAGCATCGAGAGCGATCATCAGGATTTTTTCCCTACCTACGCGGACATCTACGCCGCCTTCCTCGATTATATCCGCCTCCTTCCGCGCGGAGGCGAGCTCATCTATTGCGCCGACGACCCGGGATCCTTTCGGGCGGCGCGCGAGATGGCGTCGGAGCGTCCCGACATCGCGATGACCGCCTACGGCGAGGCGGCCGAGGGACCGTATCGGCTGAGCGGCTACGCCGCGGGCGAGGGAGAAGCTTCGTTTCGCCTGGCGGGATTCGACCTCGAGTTCAGCCTCCGAGTGCCGGGAAGGCATATCGCCCTCGATGCGACCGCCGCCATGGCCCTCGCGCTCTCCATCCTCGCCCGGGAGAGGCGCGCGAGCGGGTCCCTCGCCGGCAAGCCGGGGGCCGAGGACATATCGGCCATGCGCGATGCCCTGGCGCGCTTCGCCGGTTCCAAGCGCCGCTCCGAGGTCCTCGGCGAAGCCGGAGGAGTCCTCTTCGTCGACGACTACGGCCATCACCCTACCGCGATCCGCGAGACTATCCGGGGAATCAGGGAGTTCTGGCCGCAAAGGCGCATCGTCGTGGATTTCATGTCCCATACCTTTTCGCGGACGAAGGCGCTGTTCGGGGATTTCGCGGCCTGTCTCGACGGGGCGGACGCGGTCGTCATTCACGGCATCTACGCCTCCGCGCGGGAGAAGCCCGATCCCGGCGTCAGCGGACGCGGCCTCTTCGAGGAAGCGAGAAGAAGGCGACCTTCGCGACCGGCTTATTTCTTCGAAGGCGTGCTCGAGGGCGTCGAGACGCTAGAGGCGGCCCTCCGGCCGGGGGACCTCTTCCTCACGATGGGCGCCGGCGACAACTGGAAGCTCGGCGAGGCCCTGCTCGAGCGTTTCAGGGGCGGAGGCGCGCGCGGATGATAAAAAGCATGACGGGCTTCGCGCACCGCGATTTCGCGCAGCCCGGCCTCCGCGGCAGCTTCGAGATCAAGTCCTACAACAACCGCTACCTCGATCTCTCGGTATCTCTCCCCCCGTACCTTTCCAAGCTCGAGCCGCGATTGCGGCGCTATCTCTCGGAGCGCATCGTCCACGGAAAGGTCGAGGCTTCGCTCCGCATCCGCGAGTTCGACGCTCCCGTCGAGGCGAGCTCCGATCTCGCCGCCGCGAAGGCGGTCGCGTCCGTCCTCGGAAGGATCGCCGAGGCCTGCGACATCGAGGGGCCCCTGAGCCTCGACTCCGTAATCGGATTCGACGGAGTGGTCTCCTTCGACCGGGAGGTGGACGACGAGGCGCTCTGGGCCAGGGTCGGCCCGGAGCTCGAGGCCTGCTTCGGGGAATACGAGTCGTCCCGGATCCTGGAGGGGTCCTCGACGCGCGACGATATCGCGGCCCAGCTGGCTCGCGTCTCGATCTCCCTCGGAATAGTCAAGGAGCGGGTCCCGGAAATCGACCTGGCGGTCAGGTCACAGCTCGGCTCGAAATTCAGGGAGATCATGGGCGACGCGATCGACGAGGGCAGGGTGCTCTCCGAAATCGCCGCCGCGCTGATGAAGTACACGATCAACGAGGAACTCGCGCGCCTATCCGCGCATATCGAGTCTTTCTCGCGTATAATGGAATTCGAGGCTTCTCCCGGGAAGAAGCTGGACTTCCTCTGCCAGGAAATGAACCGCGAAGTGAATACGATCGGCTCGAAGAGCATGCTGCTCGCCGTCAGCCGGGCGGTGGTCGAGCTGAAGGACGCCCTCGAGAACATCAGAGAGCAGCTTCGGAACATTGAATAAAGGAGAGCACATGGCAGCGCGCATCGTAGCGATATCGGGGAAGAGCGGCTGCGGCAACACGACCGTGAGCCGGCTCCTCTCGGAACGCTTGGGCGTCAGACTGATAAACCATACCTTCCGCAGGATGGCCGAGGAGAAAGGCGTAACCTTCGAGGAAATGCTGAGGCTCGCCAACGAAGATCCCGATTATTCCTACGACCGGGTCCTCGATGCCGAGCAGGTGGAACTCGCCCACGAGCGCGATTGCGTGATCGGATCGCGCCTGGCCATGTGGCTACTCCCCGACGCTTCCCTCAGGGTATTCCTGGCGGGAAGCCTGGAAGTGCGCGCGGGGCGAATCCATGAGAGAGAAGGGGCGGAACTTTCCGATAAGCTAGTCTTCACGCGAGAGCGCGACGAAAGCGACCACAAACGCTATCTGCAGATTTACGGTATCGACAACGATGATCTCTCCGCGGCGGATCTGGTGATCAACACCGAAAAATGGAAGCCCGACGCGATCGTCGAGATCGTGGCCCTGGCGCTGCAACGGAGGAATCCTCCAGGATAAGGTATACACGCCAAGGACTTACATAGCCTTATGTATGATTTATCAGACCATGCGAAGCAAGGCGGCGCAGAGCAATAGGGCGCACGCCAGCAAGGAGAGGCTGTCCCGCTTCCTCCACCGCAGGGGGACGATCCCGCGATTCCTCGTCCAGCCCCGGGCCATAAGGGCTTCCGGGATCGCGACGGCGCTCAGCATCAGCCTTCGAAGAAAAGCCACGATGAAGACCGCTTGAGCCGCCATGGTCCGCCGTCGAGGCATGCCCCTCGATCGGGCGGCTTCGAGAGACTTCGTCCATTCCTCGAATATGAGAGGTATGAACCCCAATACCATCGATAGGATGAGACCTATGTCCAATCTGCGGATTATGGGCACTAGCCGGGCGATCCGCGTTGCCGCGTCGCGCAGCTCCGATATGCCGGTGGAGACGTAATAGAGTTTTCCTACGAGAAAGGCCGCGAGCAACCTGGCTCCGTAGCTTACGATGTCCTCGGACGCCGCGAGCGAAGGAGCGCGCGACCATATAAGATTTACATATCGAAGGGCCGCGGCGAAAAGAGCGAATACCCCGACTATCGCCGCATCGCGCAGGATCCTCGCGAGGGACTGCCCGCCTTTGATCAACAGGCAGACTGCGGCAAGCGAAACGATCCCGGCCGCGGGGGCGCTGGCCAACAGGGACGCGGACGAAAGAACTACGAGGCATACGAGCCTCGCCGCGGGATCGAGCGAGGCAATCGGACCTAATCGAGCCACTGCAAGTCCTCGATGCGGCTGATCTGGCGGAAGGGATTCCGCAGACCGCAGGATTCTATACCTGCCGCGAGGATCGAAGCCGGTTCGCCGGACATCACTATCCTTCCGCCGTCCATGACCGACAGGCTGCAGGCGAGGCCGAGCACTTTCTCGAGCTCATGCGTGACTATAAGCACGGCTATCCCTTTCCCGGCCATGTCCCTGGCTATCCTCAGCACGGCCCTGACGCCCTCCGGATCCAGGTTGACGAAAGGTTCGTCCAGCACTACGGCATCGGGCAGCATCGCCAGCACCCCGGCTATCGCGAGGCGCCGAAGCTCTCCCCCCGACAAATTGTGGACGAAGCGGTCCTTCATTCCCGAGAGGCCGCAGGCGAGGAGGGAATCCTCCGCCCTTGATCGAGCCTCTGCGGGGGGAAGGCCCAGATTCGTCGGACCGAAAAGCGCATCGTCCAATACGGTTTCGCCGACGGCCTGCAATCGAGCGTCCTGAAAAACGTAGCCTATCCTTTGCGCCCTGCTTCCTGAGATGAGTCGAATATCCGATCCCGAGACGAAGACGGAACCCTCGGTCGGATCGAGCAGACCGGCGAGACATTTGGCGAGAAAGGTCTTCCCCGCGCCATTCCGCCCGGCGAGCACCGCGATTTTACCGGCCGATAAGGTGAAATCGATACCGCGATACGCCCAAGCCCCGTCGGCGAAGCGGTATCCCAGTCCGTGCGCACGCAGGGCAGGCGCCGTTTCGTCGCCTGCCCGCCCCGAGGGCTCAGCCGCGGGCATGATCCCTTCCGGTAAGCGAATCTGCGAACGGGCCGAGCCTGAAGGCCACCGCGGCCGCCAAGGCCGTCTTGATGGAGTCGCCGACTAGGAAGGGCAGTATCCCTACGGACATCGCCCGCGCCCATGAAATGCCGTTCTGGAGCTTGAGACAGACGGCCCCGAGAGCGAGGATGGACGCGAAGCCGATTACGGCGCCAAGGAGGGTGGCGACGGGACCGCGTCCGCGCGCGATGATTCCCGCAAGGACGGAGGATAGGACATAGCCTCCCAAGTATCCGCCCGTCGGGCCGGCCAGGTGCGCAAGCCCACCGCTGCCTCCCGAGAACACGGGGAAGCCCAGCGCTCCGATCACCAAATAGGTCACCGACGAGATGGCTCCGAAAAGCGGGCCCAAGAGGAGGCCGCCGAGGACCGCGAAGAAATTCGTCAGGACGATAGGCACCGGACCGACCGGAAGCGGGACCGAAATATAGGCGCCGGCGCAGCAGAGAGCGGAAAACAGGCAGGCGAGCGCGACGCTCGCCGGAATTCCGGAGTTTCGGCTTTTCATGCGCCCCTATACCCTGTCCGCATGCCGGTTGTCAAGCAAAGGTCCTTGCCCGTTGAGGACAATCGCGGTAGGATGGCGATTCAAGGAGCCATCGCCCATGGAGAATCGCGAGAGCGTAGTTGTGGTAACCGGGGCGTCGAGCGGCATCGGCAACGCCTGCGCTACCTTCCTCGCGAAAAAGGGTCACAGGGTATACGGCACCTGCCGCAATCCCGCTTCCTATGCCCGAAAGGCCGACGAATTCTTCGAGTTGCTGCCGATGGAACTCTCCGATACGGCTTCTACGGTCAAGGCCGCGGAAAGGATATACGCCGCGGAAGGCAAGGTCGACGCCTTGATCTGCTGCGCGGGATCGGGCCTCGTCGGGTCTATCGAGGACTCGAGCATCGAAGAAGCCCAGTCCGTGATGGACATCAATTACTTCGGGACGCTGCGAACGATAAAGGCTTTCCTTCCGAGAATGCGCGAGGCGGGCAAGGGCCGCATCCTCATCATCGGCGGATTGGAGGGCCTAGTCGCCACCCCATATCAGGGACTCTACTCGGCCAGCGAATTCGCGCTGGAGGGACTGGCGCAATCGCTCCGCATCGAGATCGCGGGCTTCGGGGTCCAGGCGGGCTTCATCGCGCTCGGTTCCTTTCGGACGGCCTTCGGGCAGAACCGCAAGCTTGCGGCCTCCGCTTCCGAGACCAGTCCTTATAAGCCGATGCTCGAGTCCGTGCTGGGCATCCTCTCGAGGGACGAAGCGGGCGGCGCCGATCCCCTGCTCGCCGCGCGGGCCATCTACGCGGACCTGGAGGGAAAGCGCATGGCTCCGAGGAGGACCGCGGGGCCCGTCGAGCGCCGATTCCTCGCGAATCTCAGGCATTGGCTTCCCGCCGGCGTTTTCGAGGGCAGGTTGCGTCAGTACTATAGACTCGGTTAGCAAGGAGCGTCTCATGTCTGTCGAACGGAAGTCTTTCGGGCTGCTCGCGAGCGGCGAGGAATGTTCCCTATTTATTCTGAAGGCGGACGACATATCGGTGACCCTCGCCGATTACGGGGCGACGCTCGTCTCCATATTCCTTCCCGCCGGGAGGGGAGGGAGCGACGACATACTCCTCGGTTCCTCGACGTTGAGCGGCTATGCCGCCAAGCATCCGTATTTCGGCGTGACCGTCGGGCGCTACGCCAATAGGATCGGCGGGAGCCGATTCTCCCTCGGCGCCAAGAGCTATTCCCTCGCCGCGAACGATGGGGTCAACCATCTTCACGGAGGCCTCAAGGGCTTCAATACCTACGTATGGCAGGCTGAAGGCTCGGAAGGTCCGTCGGGACCGGCCGTGAGGTTCTCGAGGACGAGCCCGGACGGCGAGGAAGGCTATCCGGGAAATCTTATCGTCGGCGTCACCTTCACCCTCCGGAGAGGCGGGGCGCTCTCGATCGCGTACGAAGCCAGCACGAGCGCCGAGACGATCGTCAATCTCACGAACCATGCCTATTTCAATCTGAGGGGAGAGGGCACCGGCTCCATCCTCGATCACGAGCTGGCCCTGGCCTGCTCGACCTACCTCCCCGTCGGGCCCGGGCTGATTCCGACAGGAGAACCGGTTCGCGTGGCGGGCGGCCCTTTCGATTTCAGGAAAGCCAAGCCTATCGGGCAGGATATCGAAGCGGCGGGGGGCTACGATCATTGCTTCATACTCGACAGGAAGACGGCGGGCCTGGTCGACTTCGCCGAGGTTCGGGAGCCTGTTACCGGAAGGCGTATGACCGTCTCGACGACGCTTCCCGGGGTCCAGCTCTATTCAGGGAATTCCCTGTCCGCCGTCCAGGGGAAACGGGGATCGGTCTACGGGAAGCATGGGGGCTTCTGCCTCGAGACGGAGCTCTACCCGGATTCGCCCAACAAGCCTACCTATCCTTCGTCTCGGCTACTCCCCGGAGAGATATGGGCTCATGAGACGGTATATCGCTTCTATCCCTGAGAAGAGTCGCGCAAAGTCGAGAGAACGTATTCGATCCAGGGCTTCGTCTCGGATGGATACAATTCCTGGGCCGAGAGGAATTCGAAAAAGGCGTCGCGTCCCGAACCCGTGTAGGCGAGGGCCTCGCCCAGGTAGAAGCGAGCCCGCGCGGTAGCTTTCGGGCCTCGATTGAGCGAGAGGTATTTGCGGAGCTGGTCCGCGGCCGCCGGCCAATCCTTCGCGACGATGCGGTCCGAGACGATCAGCGAGAGCGCATAGTCCTCTCCTCCGGACGGCGCCGACAGCTCTTCGGGCAGCAGGCTCGTCGCAGGCATGGCCGGCTTTATCTTCGGGGCCTTCGCGAGAAGCGAAGCGATAGCCTTCTCGGTATCAGGTGAAACGGGCTGGGCCGGGGAAAGCCCTTCCTGTTCGGCAAGCACCAAACCTCCCGCGGCCCCGTCCTCCATAAGGAGGTAGGGCAGGGGAGGGGTCCTGGAAGCGGGGGGCGTTTCCGAAAGTCCGGAGGATACGGAGCCCGCATTCACCTGGGCTGGCTGGGACAATGTGTTTACGCCGGCGGTGAGCACGATCTTGCCCGCCTTCAAGTCCTCTTCTCCCAGAAGGGCATAGAAGTAGTCCACGCCGGGCACGGGATAGTCGGCGAAGTTCCCGTCTTTGTCGGTGAAAGCGGCGACCAGCGTCGCGTCAAGCAGATCCGCCGCCTCGGCGATCGGAGCCGTGCCGCGATACAGGACGAGGCGAGACTTCGGCGAGGCCTTATAGGAGATGATGATCGCGTCGCCTTTAGCCTTCGCCGCTATTGCGGAGACGAAGGGCTGCGCAGCCGACTGAGTCTCGTTTTGATCCGAGGGGGAGGCCGGCTTCGGGGCGGCAGCTGCCTCCGTGGACGGCGCCGCCGGTCCCTCGGCGGCTTGGGGCTGCGCCGGTACGGCCGTAAAGGCGAGGACCGCGGACAAGGCGAAAGGCAGGCTTCTTTTCCCGAGCTTCATGGTAGTATTATTATCGGATGATCCCGGCGGATTCTAGGAGCTTTCCGCGCAAGCCGGCTCCGAGATCGGCTTCGAATTGACGGCTGGACCGATTTCCTATACCATTGCCGCATGTTCGTGTCCGTGGTCTGCGACATGGGGAGCGAGGACTCGCGAGCCGCGCTCTATAACCTGCTGCCGCAATACGGCTTCGAGCGCGTCCAGAAAGCATGCTTCGAATGCTCGTCGATCTCGGACAAGCACCTTTCCGCCCTCAAGCGGGATATCGACAAGATCACCGACTCCTATGATACGGTTCGGCTATACCAATTCCCGGTCGACGGAACACTCGCCATGACCGTGCTCAAGGGCAATAAATGGCGCAGGATCATCGTTCGCGACCCGGCTCGGCCGCGAGAGTAGACTTGCGCGGCCGCTTCTGGAGGATGCAATGCTAGATGACATCGCCGCTCCCGTTTCTTCGCTTCGCGGGGAAATTCTCGATATCTGGGGGCGTCTTTGACGCCGTAGCCATAGAGAAGAGGATAGCCGAAAGGGAGGCTTTGACCTCCGAGCCGGGTTTTTGGAACGACGGTTCCCGGGCCGGCCGCATCATGACCGAGATAAAGTTGCTCAGGGACAGGCTCGGGACCTGGACGAGGCTGAAAGCCGACTCGGAGGCTCTGGACGACGTTCTCAAGATGGCCAAGGAAGAAGGCGACGAATCCATGGAGGCCGATATCCGGGCCTCTTTCAAGGACGTCGCCGATCGCTTCGGCAAGGCGTCGATACTCGAGCTGCTGTCCGGCGAAGCCGACCGCTCGGGGGCCTTTCTTTCCATCCACGCGGGCACCGGAGGGACCGAGGCCTGCGATTGGGCGTCAATGCTGCTTCGCATGTATACGCGATGGGCCGAGCGCAGGAAGTTCAAGGCGGAGGTCATCGATCTTCTCGAGGCGGAAGGCGGAGTGAAATCGGCCACTCTCCGGATCGAGGGCGAATACGCTTATGGCTATCTCAAGGGCGAGTCGGGTGTCCATCGGCTCGTCCGAATCTCTCCCTTCGACGCCAACGCGCGCCGGCATACGTCCTTCGCCTCGGTCTACATATTCCCCGTGCTCGACGACTCGATCGAAATAGATATAAAGCCGGAGGACCTCCGCATCGACACCTATCGGTCGGGCGGCGCCGGCGGCCAGAAGGTCAATAAGACCGATTCGGCCGTCCGCATGACCCACTTGCCCACGGGAATCGTCGTCACGTGCCAGAACGAGCGCAGCCAGTACAAGAATAAGGACGTCGCGATGAGCGTCCTGAAATCGCGGCTCTACGAGTACTATAAGCAGGAGAAGGAGAAGGAGAACGCCAAGTTCGCATCCGAAAAGAAGGAAATAGCCTGGGGCTCGCAGATCAGGTCGTACGTGTTCCAGCCGTATACGATGGTAAAGGACCACAGGAATAAATTCTCCGTCGGCAATGTCCAATCGGTGATGGACGGCGACATCGACCCTTTTATCGAGTCCTTCATGCGCTGGCGCTGGCAAGGCGGAGCATCCGGCGTCGATTCGAATGGCGATGCCGACGACGAGGATCTATAAGCGAGCCGGAGAGGCAGGATGCTGAGCTCCCGAACCCGCGCAGCGAGCTTTCTGGCCATCGCATTGGCCTTGGCGGGCGCGGGTCTCCACGCCGATGCTCCCGCGGCGACCGCCGCCGGTACTGCCGCTGCGACGCCTGCGGCCGGTACCGCACCGACAGGTACTGCCGCTCAGGTCACTACTCCTGTCCCGGCCGGTCCGGCGCCGTGGGTGCTCGGCATCGCGCGTTTCAGCGTCGAGAGATCCGAGGATCCTCGCTCTTCCCTCGAGGATACGCTACCCCTCCTGATACTTTCGGACCTGAAGTCGCTCCCGAAAAGGCATACGCCCGATGCCGCGGCCGCCGAAGCGGCTTTCCTGGCGGAGCTGCGCTCTCGCTTTACCTTGGGGACGGATCTGGCCTCCAAGCTTGACGCGCGCGCGCTTCGCTTCTTCGACCCTATCCTGGACATGGACGCATGGAAGGACGCGATATCGGCCGCGGATAAGCAAGTGTCTACTGCCGAGGAGAAGCTCGAGGCGGCCAAGGAGAATAAAGACAGCGCCTCTACTCCGCCTCCGAAGGACCTAGTCGCGAAGCTTTGGGACGGGCACGAAAATGGGCAGCTCATCGATTCGCCGACCCTCGGCCTCAGTCAGGCAGCCAAGGCGGCGAAGGTCGACCTGCTCGTCACGGGGAGCGTCGCCATCCAGTCGGGCTATGCCGTAATAAATGTTCAAGGCTACGATGCGTCGCTGGACCGCGAGGTCTTCTCGTGGAAAAGCTATTGCGCCATCGACGATCCGGGCCCGCTCGCCGCGGATATCGCGGAGCGATTGGAAAATTGGACGGCGGGAAGGCCTCTCGGGCGACTTGAGGTGAACCTGAACCCCGCTTCCGCGGAGCTTAGCGTCGACGGCGAGCCCTTCGAGGGCGCATATCCGGTCATATACGCGTATAGCGACGAGCGTCTTCACCTCTTCGCTTCCGCTGCCGGCTTTTCCTCTCGGGCAACGGCCGTCGACCTGGCCCTCGGTGACAGGAAATCCCTGGATCTGAATCTCGAGCCCCTCGCGACGGGGAATGCGGACTTGACGACCGATCCCGTCGGAGCCGCGATCAGTCTGGATTCCGTACCGATCGGTCTATCGCCCCTGTCGATCGGGCTGGACGGCAGCAGGCGCATCGTCCTGGCTCAGGCGCAGGGCAGGGAATCGCAGACCGTCATCCTTCCCGAATCCGGCGATGTTCAATTGAACCTCGATCTCCCTCCCACGGACGGATTGGGGCCGAAAGGCAGGATCCTCGCCGCCAAGGATAGTTTCTACAAAACCTTCGGCTGGTTCGTCCTCTCGATTCCCGTGACCGCCTTGACCTACGGGATAAACAACGCCTACGACGAGGCCTACACTCGGTCGGGCGAGCCTTCCTTGTACGGTTCCGCCCAAATTTCGACCTACGCTCTCTGGACTGCCGCGGCCGCGACGGGGACGGCGGCGGTATTCATGATCATCCGACTCGTCAAGTATCTCTCGACGGCGCATTGAAGCGATTGGAGACTTTCCAGGATGAGCTTCGCGGATAGAATCAGGAGTCTTTTTCGCATCGGGATTGCGGACGACTCTCTTTTCGAGGAACTCGTCGATCTCCTCGTCGAGGGAGATCTCGGCGCGGCGCTCGCCCTCTCCGTATCCGAGGAGCTGAAGGCCGCCTGCAAGTCGAAGCGACTCGCGGGACCGGCGGCGATCAAGCTCGAGCTGAAATCGATCCTCGCGCGCCTAGGCAAGGAGACGAGCATCCTGCCCCGCGCCGGCGCCATGAGCATATTCCTCGTCCTGGGTGTGAATGGCGTCGGCAAGACGACGACCTGCGCGAAGCTGGCGGATTACTTCCGTCGCGAAGGCCTGGCTCATGGCGTCATCCTCGCCGCAGGGGACACCTTCAGGGCCGCGGCGATCGACCAGCTGAGGATCCACGGAGAGAGGCTGGGGATTCGAGTCGTGGCGCAAAAGCCTGGGGCCGACCCGGGCGCGGTATTGTGGGATGCCATCGACGCCGCCCGCGCCGACGGGGCCGGGCTGGTACTCGCCGATACTGCGGGCAGGATGCACACCAGGGCCGACCTCGTCAAGGAACTCGGGAAAATCGACAGGATCGTCGCCGCGAGGGCCGAAGGCGCGGATTATCGCCGCCTCCTCGTCATCGACTCGACGACGGGACAGAACGGGCTGAGGCAGGCCGAGACTTTCTCCCAAGCCATGGAGATCGATGGGATAGTCCTGTCCAAGCACGATTCGACGGCTAAAGGCGGGATGACGATCCGCCTCGCGAAGGAACTCGGCCTGCCCACGGCCTTCGTCGGAACGGGCGAGGGGTACGGTGACATCGCGCCATTCGCCCTCGGCCGATTCCTGGACGAATTCATCGGGACGGGGCCATGAGGATCCGCCGACTGTTCGTCGTTTCCCTTCTCGCCCTGCTTGCCTCGGGCGCGGCGAGCGGCGAGGATCGGATAGAGCGCATAAGCGATCCGCGGAGCATGGGAGCCGCCAAGTCCTTCAAGGAGCTCGTTTACCGCGACGGCACGCTCGCGGAATCGATATCCTACGACGCGGACGGCGCGCTCCGGAAAGAAGTCTTTTTCGGCTCCTCGTCGCTGCCGGTCCAAACGCGCAGCTATATCCGGCACGACGGGCGGCTCGAGCGGGTCGAGTACGAGGACGCTTCGGGCGAGATCGCGGGCTCATTGAGCTATCGCTACGATAGGTACGGCCGCCTGCTGGGGGTCGATTCGGATGGGGATCTCGGCGCCATTTCCGTCGGCATGGTTTCGACCGAGGCGGTGCCCGAGGCTTCATGGGTCTCCGGCGAGACGACTACGGTCCTCGGCTACGACGATTCGGGCAGGGTCGAGACGGCCCAAACGATGAAGGACGGAGCCGTAGTCTCCGTCGAGAGCAGACGATACGGCGATACCGGACTCCCGGCCGCCGTTCGGACGGAAGATAAGGCCTCGGGTCTCGTCACCGAGCTTCTCTATGGAAAGGATGGACGCGTTTCATCCCGCATCGAAGCGCCGCTGAAAGGACAGCAGTCCAGGACCGAGTACCGCTACGATGACTCGGGGAGGCTCACCGAGGAGATCCTGCTGCGCGGAGGGCACCGAAGCGTAAAAGCGCTCGCGTATTCCAAGGACGGAACGCTGATCAGGGAGGAGACTCGCAGGGACGGCGAGCTCCTCCTGATCGTCGATCATATCGGGGACGGCCGCGTCGACGAACTCTACGACGACGGCCGACTCTTCGTTAAGGCTACCTATGCGGGCGGGCGGAAAACGAAGGACGAATTCTTCGTCGACGGCGTACTTTCCCGGACGAGGGAGTATTGATGGCAGTCCCACCGTGGATAGTCTTCGTCTCGCGACGCTGGTTCGCGGCGAAGCGGGAGAGCGGCGGCTCGGCCTCTTCCGTCCTCGCCGCCTCCGGCATCGCCATCGGCGTCGCGGCCCTCGTCGTCGTCCTCGGGGTCATGAACGGTTTTCAATCGGGGTTTATCGAATCCATCCTCCAGGTGTCGAGCTTTCACGTCAGAGTGGAGGACGAGCGAAGGGGCGGCTTCGACGAGACCCTCGCGGCGCGAATCGCGGCGGAGCGCGGAGTCGAGAGCGTCCTTCCCTTCGCGGAGACGCGGTGCCTCATCTCGTCCCGCGACGGAAGGACCTTCCCGCTCGCTCTGCGCGCGATTCCCGGCGATTCGGAGAGCCGCGACCCCGGAATGCTGAGAGCCCTGGGGATCGAGCGGCCGAAGACGGCCTCATCCTGGAATAGCGGAGGGGGCATCATCCTTGGGACAGAGCTGGCCCGCTATCTCGACCTGGCCCCGGGCTCGGAGGTCGACCTCCTCGTCGTATCGGCGGGAGGAGAGGAAGGCGTCGAGGCGAAGACCGTGAAGGTGAGGGTCGACGGCCTGTTCCGGTCGGGATACTTCGATTTCGACTTTGGGATGGCGATCCTGCCCTTTTCCTCGAGCGCCTGCGCCTCCATCTTCCCTCCCGGCGACCTCGTTCGCTACGTATACGGCGTCAAGCTCCGCGACAGGTATTCCGACGCCGAGCTGGCCGCCAGACTGCGGACCGATATCGGGCTCGGACCCGACAAGATCGAGGGTTGGCGCGACTACAATCGCGCCTTCTTCGGCGCGCTTCGCACCGAAAAGACGGTGATGATGCTTCTCGTCGGATTGATCTTCCTGGTGGTGGGCGTCAATATCTTCCATTCGATGCGTCGAGCCGTTGCGGAAAGGACCGAAGACATCGCGGTCCTCAAGGCGATGGGGGCCGGCCCGGTGGAGCTCAGGCGCGTATTCATCCTCGACGGCCTGGCCATCGGCGCCGGGGGCGCCATTTTCGGCCTCGCCCTCGGTCTCCTGATCGCGGTGAACGTCAACGAGGTATTCGCCATAGTCGAGGCCGCGGTAAACGGGATCGCCGGTCTCGCGGCGCGAATAATCGGCGGCCTCGGCGTCTCCGATTTCAGGGTTTTCTCGCCGCAGTATTTCTATCTCCTGGAGGTGCCCGTGCGAGTCCTCTTCCCCGAGACATTCTTCGTCACCGTCGCCGCCATCGCCTCGGCCGTCGCCGCCGCCGCCTCGGCCGCCTCGCGCGTATCCGGTCTGGCGCCGGCGGAGGTCCTGCGCTATGAGTGAGCCCCTGGTCGAATGCCGAGGGCTCGAGAAGACCTTCGCGAACGCGGCGGAGGAGCTGCGCGTCATCTACGGTCTCGACCTGTCCGTCGAGACCGGTTCCAGGGTGGCGATCACCGGCGCAAGCGGCTGCGGAAAGAGCACCCTGCTCTCGCTGCTGGGAGGATTGGACAGGGTCACCGGAGGATCCGCGCGCGTCGGCGCATGGCGCCTCGACACCATCCCCGAAAGGGACCTGACCGAGTTCCGAGGTAAGGAGGTGGGCTTCGTCTTCCAGTTCCACTACCTGCTGAAGGATTTCACCGCTCTCGAGAACGTCGCCCTGCCGGCCTTCATGCGGGGCGAGAGGAGAAAGGACGCATATAGGCGGGCCGCGGCCCTTCTCGCGGACATGGGCCTGGAGGAGCGGATGGACCACGTGCCGTCCAAGCTGTCGGGCGGCGAGCGCCAGAGGGCGGCGATCGCCCGCGCCCTCATCAACGAGCCGAGCCTCGTACTGGCGGACGAGCCGACGGGCAACCTGGACGCCGCGAGCGCGAAGTCGGTGAAGGATCTCCTGTTCGGCCTCTCGGGGCGGTACGGCACGACGCTCGTCCTCGCGACCCACGATCCCGTCCTCGCCTCCGAGGCCGACCTGCGCTATGAGCTCCGCGGCGGAAAGCTGAGCGTTTCATGAATCCGGGCCCCGCCTTTTTCTTCTCAGGGCGGATACTCGGATTCCGCTCTCGCCGCCGCGGGGAGGCGCCGGTCATGCGCTATTTGCGCGGCGCGGTGCTCGGCGTGGCCCTGAGCATCGTTCCTCTGGTCGTCGTCCTTATCGTAGCCGACGGCATGATACAGGGAATTACCGCGAGATACATCGAAACGGGCACCTACCACCTTCAAGCCCAGGCCTTGGCCGCAGTCGACGAAGCCGCGCTCGAGGCTTCTTCCGCCGCCTTGCGGGCCAAGCATGGGCTGAAGGCCTTCCCGGAGCTGCAGGGTTACGGAGTCGCGATAGCCGGCTCCAGGACGGCAGGAGTGGCGGTGCGCGCGGTCGATCCCGCGTTCCTCGAAGATCCGGGAACCGCTGCCTACCTCGAACTCGTCGACGGCCGGATGAAGCTCGATTCCACCAATCAGATCCTGCTCGGCGAGCCTCTCGCCAAGGACCTCGGCGTCAAAGCGGGCGACACCGTCAGCGTCGTGACCGAGAGACCGGTATATGGCGGAGCGACCGCGGCCTTCATCCCGAAAATCTCCGTATTTCGCGTGCAAGGGATAGTTTCGGCGGGATACCGCGAACTCGACGCCCTTTGGGCGTTCATCTCCCTTCGCGCCGGTTCGAGAATCTTCTGGCCCGGGGCCTCGCGGGCGATAATCGGCATAAAGGTCGCGAGCCCCTTCGGCGATCTCGAGCCCTCTCGCTCGGCCGCCCGGTCCGCGCTGTCTTCCGATTGGGCGGTGGTGACCTGGCCCGAGGCGGAGCGAAATGTCTACAAGTCCTTCGCCACGACGAGGGGCCTTCTCCTACTGGTAATGGCCCTCGCAGTGGCGGTCGCGGCGATAAACGTCGGATCGGCCCTGGTCATGCTCGTGCTCGAGCGCCGCAGGGACATAGCGATACTGAAGAGCGCCGGCGCCTCGCCCGCCCTGGTCGGCCGCATCTTCGTCCTGACCGGACTCGCCATCGGAGGAGCCGGCACCTTCATCGGAATTGGGGTCGGATCCCTGATCGCCTGGAGGATCAACGATATCGTCTCCGCGATCGAGGTGCTCGTCAACGCGGGGTCGCGACTCTGGGCCGCAGTCTCCGGCGCCGCGCCGCCCCGCGCCGCCATCCGCCTTCTCGATCCCGCCTATTACCTGGAAAGGATACCGGTGAATATCCATTGGGGGGAGCTGGCGTCGGTCGCGGGAACCAGTCTGCTGTTGTGCTTCATCGCGTCCCTATGGCCCGCCGGAAGGGCATCCCGGCTGCCGCCGCTCGAGATATTCCGCAAAACCTAGCGCAGTCGAATCGCCGCCCCGCCCCTCGGCTTTTTTTTTCCGCCGAATGGATGTATAGTGCTTCGGATTTCAATCGCCCGCCAAACATTCGGCGTGTTCATTCGGAGGGAGTATGGTCAAAAAAGACGCCATTCAGGCCGGAGCCGCTCCGGCAGATATGGACGAGAAGCTCAAGGCCCTCGATGCCGCCCGCCTGCAGATCGAGAAGCAGTTCGGCCAGGGCTCCATAATGAAGCTCGGATCCCACGATACGACGAAGGGCATCGATTTCATACCTTCCGGCTCGATCCTCCTGGACGAGGCTCTCGGAGTAGGCGGCTATCCCCGCGGTCGCGTGATCGAGATATACGGTCCGGAGTCCTCGGGCAAGACGACGCTCGCCCTCCATGCCATCGCCGAAGCGCAGAAAAAGGGCGGCATAGCCGCCTTTATCGACGCCGAGCACGCGCTCGACCCCGTCTACGCCAAGAATCTCGGCGTGAATATCGACGAGCTGTGGGTTTCGCAGCCCGATTCGGGCGAGCAGGCGCTGGACATAACGGAATCGCTCGTTCGATCGGGCGCCGTCGACATCATAGTCATCGATTCGGTGGCAGCCCTCACTCCTCAGGCGGAGATCGAAGGAGACATGGGGGACGCCCACGTCGGCCTCCAGGCTCGCCTCATGAGCCAGGCGCTTCGCAAGCTTACCGGGACTCTCTCCAAGTCCAAGACCATCCTCGTCTTCATCAACCAGATCCGGATGAAGATCGGCGTCATGTTCGGCAACCCCGAGACGACCACCGGCGGCAACGCGCTTAAATTTTACGCTTCGGTCAGACTCGAGGTCCGTAAGATCGAGACCATAGAGAAGGGCGAGGAGGAGGCCGTCGGCAACAAGGTCCGCGTCAAGGTGGTAAAGAACAAGGTCGCTCCGCCGTTCCGCAAGGTCGAGCTCGAGCTGATGTTCGGGAAGGGCATTTCCTGGGCCGGATCCCTGCTCGACGCCGCGGTGAAATACGATGTCATCGACAAGAAGGGAGCCTGGTATACCTGGGGCGAGGAAAAGGTAGGGCAGGGCAGGGACAACGCCAGGCTCTATCTTGAGCAGAATCCCGACGCGGCGGCCGGCATCGAGAAGCGGGTACGCGACCTGATCTTCACCGCGCAGCATCCCGATCCGGCGCCGGCCGATCCCAAGGCCGCCGACGCGGTCCCTTCGGGAAGCGCGGCCCGCGCCGTATCGGGCAAGATAGCGGAAGCGGTCGCGGATATCGCCGCCGTCGCTCGCGGTCCCGGGCGTCCCCCGAAGCAGGCGGCGAAGCCGAGCGCGCCGGCCGAGGACGAAGGGCTGTTCTAGCCGATGGCGCGCGTATTCCTCGGCCTCGGCTCCAACATCGGGGACGGGGCCGGGATTATCCGCGCCGCCTTCCTCGAGCTTTCGCGGACGCTGGAAGACGCGAGCCTTTCGCGGCTCTGGCGCTCGCGGGCCATGTACCGCGAAGACCAGCCCGATTTCGTCAACGCCGCCGTGGCGGGCGAGACGACGCTGTCGCCTCGCGGGCTGCTCGCGGCGGTCAACGCGATAGAGTCGGACTTCGGGCGCGATCGGAGCCGAGAGCTTCCTAAAGGACCGCGCACGCTCGACATCGATATCCTGCTCTACGGCTCCCTGGTGCTGAGCGAAGCCGGCCTGACCATACCTCACGCGGGGCTCAACGAGCGTCGCTTCGCTCTCATGCCCCTATTGGACCTCGATCGCGGCCTGCTCGACCCTCTGAGCGGCGAAGCCTATTCGATGATAGCCGCGGCTCTCCCCCCCCAGGGTATTTACCTTCTGGAATAAGCCGGCTATCATCCCTTATTCGATGCTCACACCAGAAACACTCGGCGCCGACGGCGAGCCGGGCCTCGACAGCCAGGCCGGGCAGCGCAGGCTCTTCCGCCTCAAGGACTTCGAGGGCCCCCTCGATCTGCTCCTGTTCCTGGTACGGAAAAACGAGGTGAGCGTCTACGATATCCCCATCGCCTCGATCACCGAGCAGTACCTCGGCTACCTTGACGGCGCCGAGGGCTGCGACCTGGACGATCTCACCGAATTCTATTTGATGGCGGCGACGCTCATTTACATTAAATCCCGAATGCTTCTTCCTCTGGACCCGGAGCTGGACGACGAACTCGAGGATCCCCGCCGGGAGCTCATCGAGAAGCTCATCGAATATCAGAAATTCAAGCGCCTTTCCGAGCTCATGGAGCGCAAGGAGATGGAAGTCGAATGGTCGGTCGAGCGCAGGAAGATCCAGCGTCCGCTGCCCTTCGCCGACGAAAGGGACATGTGGGCGGAGATCGACGTATGGGATCTCCTGCGTTCCTTTTCGGCCCTCGTGACCAACTTGTCCTCCGAGCGCATCATGGACCTCTATGAGGAAGTATCGATCAACGAGAAGACGGCACTCATACACGAATTCCTCGAGTCGAAAGGCGCGTTCAACTTCACCGACCTCGTCACCCGGCCGCGGTCGACGATGGACATCGTGTGCGCCTTCCTCGCCGTCCTCGATGCCGTGAAGTATCATATCGTCTCGATTTTCCAGCACAGGCTGTTCGGCGATATAGAGATCCGCGCTCACGCGGGCTCGCGCGCGGGCGCGGACGCGGAGGAGTAGGGCATGGAAATCAGGCTTGAGAAAGAGGCGGCCCTCGTAGAGACCGTCCTGTTCCTGGAGTCGGAGCCTTTGGACGAGGCGTCTCTTTCTCGGATAACCGGCCTTTCCCGCGATGTCGTGGAAGGAGCCCTGGAGATATTGCGCGAAGATTGCTCCGCCTCGAGCCGAGGCCTCGAGCCGATCAAGGCAGGCGGAGGGTGGATACTCGCTCCCAAGACGGAGCTTTGGGAATCGCTCAAGGATCGCTACGGCAAGAAGAGCGAGAGCCGGCTCTCGAGGGCGGCCCTCGAGACTCTCTCGATCGTCGCCTATTCCCAGCCGATCACGCGAGCCGAAGTCGAGGCGATCAGAGGCGTTTCCGCGGACGGCATGATCCGATTCCTCCTCGAGCGGGATCTGATCAAGGAAGTCGGCAAGAAGGAAGCGCCCGGCAGGCCCGTCCAATACGGGACGACCAAGGAGTTCCTGAAGTACTTCCGGCTGGGGTCCATCGCCGATCTGCCGCGCCTCGACGATCTCGAGAGGAACCGCTTCGACGACGGGAGCGCCGAGCCTTCGCCGGCCGCGCTCCCTGGCGAGCCGGGGGGCCCACCTCCCTCCGCCGCCGGTCCGCGCGATGGCTGATCCCTCTCCCTCGGGCGCGGGAATACGTCTCCAGGCCTACCTCGCGCATGCCGGCGTCGCGTCGCGCCGCGCGTGCGAGGGCATAATCCTCGACGGCCGCGTATCGATAAACGGGATCGTCTCGTCCGAGCTGGGCGTCCGGGTGATGCCCGGCGACGAGGTGAGGCTCGACGGCCGCCTCGTTGGGCCCGAAGGCCGAAAGCGATACCTGCTCCTGAACAAGCCCGCGGGCTATATATCTGCCATGTCCGATCCCGAGGGGCGCCCGCTCGCCGCGGACTTGCTCGAGGGAGTGCGGGAGCGAGTCTACAACGTGGGGCGGCTCGATCAATGGTCCTCGGGCCTCCTCGTGTTCACCAATGACGGGGACCTCGCCTCGCTGCTCGTGCACCCCTCCGGGGGGATAGAGAAGGAGTACGAGGTCCTGGCCGATTCCGACCTCGGCGATGATTTCTTCACGTCGTTCAGGACGGGCCTCGAGATACGCGGCGTCGCATATCGCGCCCACGGGCTCTTCAGGACCGGTCCGGCCTCCGCGAGGGTCGTCCTCCTCGAGGGGAGGAACCGGGAGATACGTCGCGTGCTGGAGCATTTCGGCCGGAGAGCCAAGATCCTGCGCCGCGTGAGGATCGGGCCTCTGACGATAGACGGCCTCGCCGAGGGGGCCTATCGGGAGCTTCGGGAAGGCGAAATAGCGGCGCTTCGCGCTTTCGGGAAGAAGGGCGCATGATAATAGCCATCGACGGACCCGCCGGATCCGGCAAGAGCACGATTGCGCGGATGATCGCCGAGGGCTTCGGCTGCACGTACGTCAACTCGGGGAGCATCTATCGCGCCATGACCCTCCGCGCGCTGAGACAAGGCGTCGATACCGGGGACGCCGAAGCGATCATCGCGTCCTCGAGGCGCGCGATTATCGAGTATCGCGCCGGCAGGCTCTATCTCGACGGCTCGGACTCCGAGGCCGAGCTTCGCTCCGAGCGGGTCGACGCCTTCGTGGCGCAATTGTCGGCGATCCCCAAGCTCAGGGAGATCGTCAACGACATCGTGCGGAAGATCGCCGGCTCCACCGACGCGGTCGTCGAGGGCAGGGACATGACGACGGTGGTCTTCCCGAACGCCGAGGTGAAAGTCTACCTGGACGCGAGCGCCGATGCCAGGGCGAGGCGGCGCTACGAGCAGGGATCCAATGCGGCGTCGTTCGATGAGATCAGGGAAAACATCGCGATGCGGGACGAGATCGACAGGACCAAGTCGACGGGAGCCCTTAAAATCGCGCCCGACGCCGAGTATTTGGACAGCTCTCACTTGACCATACAGCAAGTTTATGACAAAGTATACGGGAAAATTCTTCATCTAAGGGAACACCATGGGCGGTAAGGAAGTGGAGATGGGTGCCGTCGTCCCCTCCAAGGACGACATCCAGACACAATTGCAGGAGCAGTACCTCAAGAGTCTTGAGGGCCTGGAGGAGGGAGATCTCGTCGACGGCCACGTCATCCAAGTCACGGATGATTTTATTTTCGTCGACGTGGGCTATAAATCGGAAGGCAAGATCCCTATCGCCGAATTCGGGGAGACCCCTCCCAAGATCGGCGAGGTAGTGAGCGTCATACTCGTCAAGAAAGAGACGCATTCCGGAGAGATAGTCGTATCCAAGAAGCGGGCCGACGAGAAGATTTATTGGAGGACGGTCTCCAACGCCTTCAAGGATCACCTCGCGGTCGACGGCGTGATCGATAAGGAAATCAAGGGCGGCTTCGAGGTAAACCTGGGCCACGGTCTCCGCGGCTTCCTTCCGGCCTCCAAGGCCGACGTCCAGCGCGTCGAGAAGGGCGACAAGCTCATAGGCGTCAAGTCGCAGTTCTATCTCGAGCGCCTCTACTCCGAGAAGAAAGTCAACATCGTCCTCAATCGCCGAAAGTGGATGGAAGAGGACATCGAGAAGCGCCGCGAGGATTTCTTCCAGCGGACCCAGATCGGCGATTCGGTGAAGGGCGAGGTCAAGAGCTTCACCAGTTTCGGCGCGTTCATAGATCTCGGCGGCTTCGACGGCCTTCTCCATATCAACGACATGAGCTGGGGCCACGTCACGCGCCCCAAGGATTTCGTGAAGAAGGGGCAGGAGATCGAGCTCAAGGTCATCAGGATGGAGCCCGAGGAGAGACGCATAAATCTCTCCCTGAAGCACTTCACGCCCGACCCGTGGTCGACCTTCGAGGAGCGCTACCACATCGGCGACGTCGTCCACGGCAAGGTCACGAAGCTTACCGATTACGGCGCCTTCATAGAAGTCGAGGAGGGCATCGAGGGCCTCGCCCATATATCCGAGTTCTCGTGGGTGCGGAAGGTCCGGAAGCCCGAAGAGATGCTCCACGTCGGGGATCCCGTCGATTGCATGATCCTCAACTATGATCTCCAGGCAGGCAAGGTTTCCCTGGGCTTGAAGCAGGTCCAGGACAACCCCTGGGACCAGGTCTCCGAGAAATATCCCGTCGGCATCCGGTTGACCCGTAAAGTCGTCAAGCTTACCGCCGCAGGCGCCTTCGTGGAGCTCGAGGAGGGGATCGACGGTTTCCTCCATTCCGACGACCTGTCCTGGACCAAGCACGCCAAGGGCGCCTCCTCCGAGCTCGAAGTCGGCAAGGAGATCGAGGTCATGGTGATCGAGAGCGATTCCCAGGACAGGAATATCCGCCTCGGCGTCAAGCAGCTCTCCGAGGACCCCTGGCATTCCTTCTCCAAGGCCTTCCGCATGGGCTCGACCGTGGAAGGCGTTGTTTCCTCGGTCACCGATTTCGGCGTCTTCGTCAAGGTCCAAGGCGATATAGACGGCCTGATCAAGAAGCAGGACCTTTCCGAGGACAAGGATGAGCCCTACGACGACGCGCTCAAGCGCTTCCACGCGGGGCAGGCGGTCAAGGCCCTGGTCGTCGAGCTCAGTCCCGAGCGCCAGAAACTCGGCCTCTCCATCCGCGATCTCGTGCGCAGGCAGCAGCGCGAGGAGATGTCGCGGTTCATGCAGGACGACTCCAGGGACGGATACACTCTCGGAGACCTGCTCAAGGAGAAGGACGACGGGAAGAAGAACGGTTAGGCCCCTGTCGCGACGCGATGGCTCCCTATCGGTATGGCGGCAAAGGCGATGTTCGAGGCGATAGATCCCGCGAAATTCGGGACGCTCATAGAGATAAGCGCCCTGATAAACTCGAATTACGCGGACGCGACGTCGCTGCTCACTCAGATACTGGAGTCGGCGACGCGCCTCACCGAAGGCGAGGCGTCGTCGCTCATCCTGCACGATCGGGATTCCGGCAAGCTTCGCTTCGAGATAGCGCTCGGGCCTAAGGGCCGGGACGTCAAGAAATTCCTCCTCAATCCGGGCGAGGGTATCGCCGGCTGGGTCGCGATGCACGGCCGGTCCCTCATCGTGAACGACACCGATACCGATTCGCGCTTCTATGCCGATATCGCGAAGTCGATAGGCTATCCGACCTATTCGATCCTCGCGGTGCCTATGCGCGTCCGGGACGTAACCGTGGGCGTCATCGAAATTCTCAACAAGAGGCAGAAGAAGTACTTTACGCACGACGACCTGCGCTGGCTCGAGATATTCGCGGTCCAGGCCGCCTTGGCGATCGAGAACGCGCGATACCTTGAAAAGGCCCAGGACGAGATCCATTACCTGCGCGACAAGGTGCAGGCGGACCAGGGCTGGCACAATCTGGTCGCCAAGTCGCCTTTGATCGTCGAAAAGCTGGACCTGATAGATCGAGTGGCCAAGACCGACTCCTCCGTGCTCATCCTCGGCGAGAGCGGCGTGGGCAAAGAGCTTTTCGCCGAGCAGGTCCACCTGAGGTCCCCGAGGGCCGGGAAGCCCTTCGTCCGGGTGAACTGCGCGGCTCTCCCCGAGGGATTGCTGGAGAGCGAGCTCTTCGGCCACGTCAAGGGCGCCTTCACCGACGCCGTGCAGAATCGACGGGGCCGATTCGAGCTCGCGGATACGGGGACCATATTCCTCGACGAGATCGGGGACTTGCCGATCAAGCTTCAGGCGAAGCTTCTGAGAGTGCTCCAGCAAAGGACCTTCGAGAAGGTCGGGGCCAGCGAGCCCGTGAGCGTCGACGTGCGCATCGTAGCCGCGACCAACAGGGACATCGAGGCTCTGGTCGAGAAGGGCGAGTTCCGCTCCGACCTGTATTATCGGCTCAACGTCCTGCCGCTGAACGTGCCGCCGCTGCGGCAGCGCAAGGAGGACATCCCGGCCCTGGCCGATTTCTTCCTCAAGAAATTCTCGCGCGAGACGAACAAGCGCTTCGCCGGCTTCACCGAGGCGGCGATGGAGCTCATGCTCTCGTATTCCTGGCCGGGCAACGTCCGCGAGCTGGAGAACGCCGTCGAGCGGGCCGTCGTCATCGCGAAGGATGCGCGGATCGGCGCCCGCGACCTGCTGCTGGGCGCCGGCGCGTCCGGCAACGACGAGTACAAGGGCAAGAGCCTCAAGGAAGCGCTCGCGATCTTCAAGCGCCATTTCATAATGAAGGCCCTCGAGGACAATCATTGGAACCAGACCGAGACCGCCAAGGTGTTGGACATCCAGCGGACCTACCTATCGCGCCTCATCAAAGAGCTCGACATCACGAATCCCAAGGAGTAATAGATGGATAATCCAGCCCGCTCCTCCAAGGCCAAGGCCGAGGAAAAGAAGAAGACTTTCTACGTCAAGTTCGCCGATTTCCTGCGCAAATACCGCTACGCGGTCCTGGCGCTGTTCGGCGCGGCGATCCTCGCCGTGGTCGGCGTCGCCGTAGGCACCGCGATCAAGGACTCCGCGGTCAAAGCCTCCACGGCCCGCCTCGAGAAGCTCGACGCCGATTTCGCGGCGTACTCGAGCGAGCAGGACGCCGCGAAGAAGGACGCCCTCGAGAAGGCTCTGCTCGCCTCGGCGGACGACATCGCCAGGAGGGGCCCGCGCCTCTACGCGGCCCAGAAGGCCATGGTGTATAAAGCCAAGATCGAGGAGTCGAAGAAGGACTGGACGGAGGCGGAAAAGGATTGGCTCGCGATAGCCTCGGCCGTCCCCGAATCCTATCTCGCTCCCGTCGCGCTGCAAGGCGCGGCCGTCGACGCGGAGGAACTCGGGTCGGTCGATAGGGCGACGGCGGACTACAAGCGGCTGATCGACAAGTACTCGGCGAACGCCATCGGCATTCCCCACGCCTATTTCGCGCTCGGCCGCCTGGCCGAGCAGCAGAAGGACTACGCGGCCGCCATGGCCTCCTACCAGAAGATCGTTTCGTCCTGGCCGGACGACGATTGGACAAAGCTCGCTACCGATCGTATAATCTTCCTTAAATCGCGGGGTCTTGCGAAATAGAGGAGGCCGGACATGGCCAGGAAGCGCGCGAAATTCTTCGAGACCCGGACCTTCGGCTTCGTCATAGCGGCTGTCGTCATAGCGATAATCATGGCCGTCAGCTACGGAACGGGACTCCTCCAGGTGCTCGAGCTCAAGGTCACCGACAATAATTTCCGGATCAAGCATTCCCAGAGGAGCACGGCAGTCAAGGAAGGCGCGGTCTATTCCGAACAGGAGAGCCGCATATCCGACGACATAATGATCGTGGGCATTGACCCGAACTCGCTCGCGAAATACGGGCGCTGGCCCTTCCCGCGCAGCCGGCACGCGGACCTCATCAACGCCTTCGCCCGCATCCAGGATCAAGGCGAGCGCGAGAACGCCCTCCTCCTCGACATACTGTTCACCGAACCCTACCTGGACCACCCGGCCGAGGACGCTCTCCTCGCGTCCACGATCGCGAAATCCGGCAGGGTGTTCCTGGAGACCCAGCTGAAGGGCGAGTCCAACGAGTCGGACACGGCGCAGGATTTCGCCGCGCGGTCGCAGATCCTCGCGGACAGGCTCGGTACGATCACGAAGATCAAGGGCGATTGGCGAAAGACCAGCGAATTCCTCAGCGCCGAGTCGCCCCTCGCCGAATACGGACGCGCGGCGGCCGGCTACGGCCACGCGAATTACCTCCCCGATCCCGATACGATCTTCCGGAGGCAGCCCCTGGTGGCTCGGCTGAGCACGCTCGTGGATACGCCCCGGCTCGATTCCCTCGCCCCCGGCTTTAGCGTCGATTCGTCGAAGTTCGAGCGCCTGGCCTGGATGGACAAGAACGGGCTTTTCCACGACATCGATACGCCCTTGACCGCCGGCTCGCTCGCGGCGCTCAAGGCCAGGATGGCCAAGGAGGCGCCCGCCAAAGGCGACGCCGCCAATCAGTACTATATCGTCCGCAAATACAGGGACCAGTTCATCCCGGCGATCACCCTCGCCCTGGCCGCGAACTATTTCGGCGTCAAGCTCGGCGATATCGACGTCATCCTCGGCGACAGGATCCGCATCCCGTCGCCGACCCGCTACGATCCCGATACGGGCGAGCGCAAGCCCTACGAGCTCGTGGTGACGCCCGATCAGTACGACAAGGACGGCAACGTCGTAAAGCAAGGGAAGAGAAGGGTGCTCGACAACCTCGATATCCCCATCGACGCGAACGGCCAGATGATCATAAACTTCATGGGCTGGCCTTCGGACGACCCGGCGGCCCAGACCTACACCGTCCGACCCTACGTCGGCTACTCGGAGAAGGCGCCGGGACCGAATCCGAAGACCTGGCATCATACGATGGCGGTCGGCAACAAAATCATCATGGTGGGCGCCTTCTCGAGCGGCATGGCCGCCGATCAGAAGACGACGCCCTTCGGGCTGATGTTCGGCATCGAGATGCATGCCAATGCCCTCAATACCATATTGATGGACAACTTCCTCCGCCCCGTTCCCGGATGGGCCGATTTCGCCCTGCTCGCGGCCCTGGTCTTCCTCGTGGCCTTCATGAGCTCGAGGCTCTCGACCATCCTATCCTTCTTCGGGACGATAGTGATCATCGTGGCTTTCTTCTTCGCGACTTCCATAATTTTCGACTACCGCTCGACCCTCGTCAATTTCAGCTCTCCCGCCATAGCCATGATCTTCACCTTCCTCGCGATCGTGGTGTACAGGGCCATGACCGAGGAGCGCGACAAGAAGGCCATCCGCGACACCTTCGGCAAGTACCTGTCGCCCAAGGTCGTCGACCAGCTGGTCGAGAACCCGCCCGAGCTCGGCGGCGTGGACAAAGACCTCACCGTCCTCTTCTCGGACATCCGCAGCTTCACGACCCTCTCCGAGAGCATGTCGCCCCAGGAGCTCGTCAACCACCTGAACACCTACCTGACGGCCATGACGGACATCATCCTCGAATACGGCGGCTACCTGGACAAGTACGTCGGCGACGAAGTCATGTGCTTCTGGGGAGCGCCCCTGCCGCAGGCCGACCATGCCGTCCGCGCCTGCAAGTGCGCCCTGCGCCAGATGGAGAAGCTCCGGGAGCTCAACGCCCAATGGCCCGAGGCGATCAGGATCAACATAGGCATAGGCCTCAATTCGGGCATCATGACGGTGGGCAACATGGGGAGCCCCACGAGGATGAACTACACGCTGATGGGCGACAACGTCAACCTCGGCGCCCGCCTCGAGGGCACCAACAAAGAGTACGGGACGAACGTGATAATCAGCGAGTTCACCTACGGCCTGGTCAAGGACCACTTCCTGGTGCGCGAGCTCGACAATATCCGCGTCAAGGGCAAGAACAAGCCCGTCCTCATCTACGAGCTCGTGGACTGCTTTGAGGATATCGCCCCTCCGAAGCTGGACTTGGTCTCGGGACGGCACGCCAAGGGGTAGGGCAGGGAGAGACTTTTGGGTAGGCTTGGAACTCTTCTCGCCCTCGTCGTATCGAGCGTAGTAGTGATCCTCTCGCTGACTACCTGCGGGATAGAGACGGTCACGACGCTCCAGCCGCCATTGTTTACCAATCCAAGCAATAACTTACTGTCTCTAACGCACAACACCTCGAACAGCGACAGCAATAGCCTGAAAGGCTACGAGATCTATTATCGGGCCTTTCAAACGCAGACGAATGCCGACGCCGCACGTACTGCCATCGAACAAGCCACGGCCACGACGACCTCGTCGCCCGAAACGGTCCTTGCGCTCATGGTATCGAGCGGATTTACGCGAATGTACGATGCCAACGGCTATGATGGCGCTAACGGGACCAGGCCATTGTTTTATGTTTCTGCTTCTGAAATAACGACCGCCGTTACCTACCAGCTATATCTCGATAGTAGTTCCAGTTCATCTCCAAATGTCACGTTGACTTTGAGCGGTGGCTCTTCTCCATTATACAGTACCGGTTTTTCATCCTGGTATTTTACTCGATCTGTCGCCATACCAACGACATGGCATGTATCGATCAGTCGTTCGATTTCTACGTCCGGTTCACCAATGAGTTTTGAATCAATGTATGCCCCCACCGACGTTGATTACAATGGGCCTGGGCAAGGAGGGGGCAGTAGTTTGTATTTTGTTTTCTTCGCAGTCGCCTATGGCTTGGATACAAGCTCCGGCTCCTTTAGTTTCTTGTATAGTTTTCCAACGAGCCTATATACTTCAATCCAATACATCTTGTCATCGCCTGTGCAATAAGGATCATACATGATATCCTCTCAACTTCGCATAATAGGTATTCTGTCTACTGATAGTGGGAATGGTCAGCAATGCAAAAAATATCTCAATCGTCGTTTAAGATTTTTTCAATCGTCGTTGCAAATGTTTATAATAATGTTTAAAGACTCGCGCAATCGTGGCTGAAGATGTTTTCAAGTTTCGCCAGAGATGTTTTCAACTGTCGCAAAAGATGTTTTTAATCGTCAAAGAAGATGTTTTCAACTGTCGCGCAAGATCTTTTCAATCGTCGAAAAAGCTAGGCGCAATCGGCGCTTTTTATCTTCCATATAATAGGGGCCTCTCCAGTGCTCCAAGAAAGCTCTTGTACTATTTGAGCGGGAATATACGACTTTCAGCTCACCATTTCGTAGGCCCGGAAGAAGGATACGGGAATCCCATCGCCCGGATCCGCCAGTGCATCAGTTCTGGTGACGGCGAAGGCGCCCTGAATCGGCCTGGCATCCGTGCAGAGCTCCAGAAGGCGAAGCAGCGAGTATTCCTTTTTTTTCGGGAGGGGGAGTGAGATCGAGAGCGTATCCGCGTCCTGCCGCTCGAGCCGGGACTCGGGAATGGAAAGGTTCTGAATTATGGATATGACGCTATCCAATGCGATTTCGGTCCCAAGATGAGCCTTTTCATTGCGGCGTATCGTATATGTCGAGCCCCACTCGAGACTTCCGATCGTCCTCTGCTTTTTCCCAGCGACGATCGGATAATATGCGCTCGAAACGATATGGAGCCCGCCGGGTAGATGCAGATTAAGAGCGTGAAGGGCTTCAGCGGGATCGATGGGCGAGCAGAGGAGAATGGATGCGATTTCGCAGCGCGACGTCAGGGCAATCGGAAGAGGTTGCGCAGTCTC
Organism: uncultured Treponemataceae bacterium; assembly: GCA_964491385.1. Lineage (GTDB taxonomy): Bacteria > Spirochaetota > Spirochaetia > Treponematales > Rectinemataceae > UBA1306. The sequence continues at coordinate 34,290 of CAZBGA010000036.1, forward strand.
GAATCGAGGCATCGGGTTGAATCCCTCGGAATATGCGACATCCAGACCCGACATCAGGATTGCCCTGTCGAAGGCTTCGACAATCGACAAATGCTGAAGAAAGGTCGCCGAGGCCGTCTTCGTATACTGGAGCACGAGCCTTCCGGAAGGCCTTTTCGGCGCGGGATGCTCCTCGTTCGGGACGGCCGGCACTTCGTCCTGTATGATATTCTGAACGATTCTCGCGTCATCGCCGCAGGCTCCGCAGGGGTCCGAGCACTCATCTATACAGGCCGAAGTAGTCTCCTGGCGAAGGGAGCGCTCCAGCTCGCGCACTAGCGCCCGCTTGGAGACGCGAATGGAGATGTCATCCCAGGGTAGAGGGTCCGCCGTCCTCCTTTCGCCGCAGCAATCCTCGATGACGGGCCAACCCGCCGCATCGATGACGGAGCGCCAGAGCTCGCGATCGAAATGCTCTTCCCATGCGTCGAGCCTGGCGCCCTTCGCGTGAGCCGCGAGGACGAGTTCCCCTACCCTCTCGTCGCCTCGCGCGAGTATCCCCTCGAGCTGTGAGATGAAGGGAGAATGGCAGGATAGCTTCACGTTCTTGAACTGCCTGAGGCCGGAGCGGAGTGCGGTCATCGCTTCGAGGGCTTCGCTCTCGTTCAGTTGGGCTGCCCATTGGAAGGGCGTATGAGGCTTGGGTACGAAGGTTCCGACATTGACGTTTATCTGGAAGCCGGTTCGCGACCGGATCCGGGAGAGGAACTCGATGATGGCCTGCGCTTCGCCGATTCCCCGACCGGCGACCGGCAGGCCGATCATGAAATAGAACTTCGCCTGCCTGAACCCGGCAGCGCGAGCCTCTTCGAGGATGGCCAAGGTCCTTTCGAAGGACACGTCCTTGTTTATCGCGCGCTGCCATTCGTCCACGGGCGTCTCCACGGCGAAGGTCAGGCCCGACTTTCGGACCTCCGCGAGCTTGCGCACTATCGGGAGGGTGAAACTGTTGATCTTCAGGGAGGGAAGCTGGAAAGAGACTCTGCGCTTTCCCCATTCGGAATTCAACCTGTCGAGCAGACCCCCTATGCCGGGATAATCCCCCGAGGAGAGGGAGGCGAGGGTTATCTCGCGGTAGCCGCCGCGGTCGACCAGATTCTCGACCTCGGACCTGATGACATCGTATCCCTTGATCCGCTGTGGGCGATAGAAATACCCGGCATGGCAGAAACGGCATCCGTTGGGGCATCCCCGCATTATTTCGACCGTGCCGTGGTCCTGGACCGTCTTCAGCGTGGGCAGGGGCAGCGCAGTCATCGCCGGGGCGAGCGAAAAGCCGCCGAATACGGATCGGCGCGCCCGCTTTCCTCCGACGCCGTCGCGTTCCGGCATCCAGATCGCATCCTCTCGCCGCAGGCGATCGAGCATATCGGCCCGCCCGATTCCCCCGCGCTTCAGGCCCGCCAGCTCTTCTGCGAGGTCGAAGAAGCCGGCCTCGGCCTCTCCGATGTACGCCGCGTCGATGAAAGCCGCGAGGGGATGAGGATTGGTGGCGGCGGGCCCGCCCGCCAGGACGATCGGATCGCCCTCCCCCCTTTCCGACGCGCGTACCGGCACCAGGCCGGATT